>NZ_DATGEX010000013.1:0-104101 GCF_035309685.1 Phenylobacterium sp. | reverse complement strand
GTTCGGCGACCGTGGCTGGTGGTCGACCACCGCGGCCTGGGGCCGGCGGTCCAGCCTGGGAACTGACCTCGACGCCTGGGTGCTGGAAAGCGCGGTCAAGCCGAACCCGGCCTGGACGGTGTTCGGCCGCGCAGAGCGGCTGGACAATGATGAGCTCGTCGCGCCGCCCGCAGGCGCCGCCCACGGGCCGGCCTTCACCGTCGGCAAGGTGAGCCTGGGCGCGATCCGTGACTGGCCGGTGGGCGATCATCTGCTGTTCGGCCTGGGCGGCCTCTACGCGCTGGATTTCGTGCCCGGCGCGCTGAAGTCGGCCTATGGGAGCACCGAGCCGCACGGCGCCATGGCCTTCGTGCGGCTGAAGCTTCACTGACAAGCTCGCCCTGAAAGCTTTGGCGGCAAGCTTCACCGCGATTGGCGGGCGAACGGCGATACGCTAGCACTTCGGCCATGAGCCCCGCGATCCGCGTCCTCTCCGACATCCCCCGCCGGCAGGCCGCCGAGCGCAGCGACGCGATCGCCGTCCAATGCGGGGACGGGCGGCTGACCTACGGCGAGCTCGACGCCAACAGCCGCAAGGCCGCGGCCCTCTTGATCGGCGCGGGCGTCCAGCCCGGCCAGCGGGTGGCGTGGCTGGGCCGCAGCCACGAGACCTTCTTCGAGCTGCTGTTCGGCTGCTGTCTGGCGCGCGCCTGCTTCGCACCGATCAACAACCGGCTCGCCATCGGCGAAATCGCCTTCATCCTGGACGACTCCACGGCCGATCTGATTTTCGTGACCGCCGACTTGCTGGCGGCGGCTCAGGCGGCGACCGCCCAGATCAGCCGGCCGATCCGCATCTTCACCGTCGATGCGCCGGCGACCGGTCTCGACCACTACCCGGCCCAAAGGGACGCGGCGTCCGGCCCGGCCCGCGAGCCGCAGCCCGCCGACGATGTGGTGCAGCTCTACACCTCCGGCACCACGGGTCTGCCCAAGGGCGTGCGGATCACCAACGCCAACATGGAGGCGTTCCTCGGTCCGGCCATGACCTTCGAGGGTATGAACAACACGCCGGACGACGTCTTCGTCTCCTGCATGCCGCTATTCCATGTGGGCGGCATGAACCCGGACCTCACCGCGCTCGCGGGCGGCGCCAAGCTGGTGGTGATCCCGGCCTTCGATCCGCCGCTGGTGCTGAAGATCCTGGAGAGCGAGGGGGCCACACGCACCGGCTTCGTGCCGGCGATGATCAACATGCTGCTGCAGCACCCTGACTGCGCGACCACCGATTTCTCCAGCCTCAAGAGTCTGGTCTATGGCGCCTCGCCGATCAGCGAGGCCGTGCTGACCGCCGCGCGCGCACGCTTCGGGTGCCGCTTCACCCAGGTGTTCGGCATGACCGAGACCAACGCCGCCGGAACCGTGCTGCACGACGACCACCACCAGCCGCACCTGCTGCGCTCCTGCGGGAAATCCTGGGCGACGCATGAGGTGCGGATCGCGGGCGACGACGGCGAGGAGGTCGCGCCTGGCGAGGTGGGCGAGATCCAGGTCCGCGGCCCGGCGGTGATGTCCGGCTACTGGAACCGTCCGGAGGCCACCGCCGAGACCATCACCCCAGAGGGCTGGCTCAAGACCGGGGACGCCGGCTACCGCAACGACGACGGCTATTTCTTCGTCCACGACCGGGTGAAGGACATGATCGTCTCGGGCGGCGAGAACGTCTATCCGGCCGAGGTGGAGAACGCGATCCTGGGCTGCCCCGGCGTGGCCGACGCCGCGGTGATCGGGGTGCCGGACGCGCGCTGGGGCGAGGCGGTGAAGGCCATCGTGGTCAGGGCGCCGGGCGCGGAGATCGGCGAGGACGCGGTGATCGCCTGGGCCCGCGAACGGATCGCCGGCTACAAGGCGCCCAAGTCCGTGGACTTCATCGACGCGCTGCCGCGCAACGCCACCAACAAGGTGCTGCGCCGCGTGCTGCGCGAACCCTATTGGGCAGGCCACGGCCGGCTGGTCGGCTAGGCCCTGTTCTTCCCCGCCCCCGCTGATCCATCGTGAGCGGGAAGGGCTCTAGGAGGCCAGGTCCGCCCGATCCAGGGGCTCGGGCCGCGGCCGCGGGGCGAGCGCCAGGCGGGACAGGCTGACCAAGGCCGCGATGGCGGCGAGCCCGGCCGCGGTCGCGAGCGCTGCCTTGGTCGCCGAGGTCCCGGCCAGGTGGAAGAAGACCGCGGTGGTCACCGCGCCCGCCGTCTGGCCCAGCAACCGCGCGGTGGCCAGCGCGCCGCCGGCCGCGCCGGAGCGGTGCATGGGCGCCGCGGTGACCATGGCGCGGTTGTTGGGCGACTGGAAGAAGCCGAAGCCGAGGCCGCAGACCGCCATGCGCCAGGCGACGTCCAGATTGCCCGCGTGGACCGGCACGATCGACAGCGCGAAGAGGCCGATGGCGAAGACGCCAAGGCCGATGCCGCCCAGCGTCCCGGCGCGATGCCGGTCGGCAAGGCGTCCCGCCAAGGGCGCCGAGATCCCCACCGCCAGCGGCCAGGGCGTCATCAACAGCCCCGTCTCCACGGCGGTACGGCCCATCACCGTCTGGAAATAGAAGGGCAGGCCGACATAGGCCATCATCTGGGCGGCGAAGGCGACGATGGAGGTGGCGATCGACAGGCCGAAGATCGGCAGCTTCAGGAGGTCGAAGGGCACCAGCGGCGCCTCGCGGCGAAGCTCGCGGTAGCTGAGCAGCGCGCCGGCCGCGCCGCCGATGGCCAGCTTCGACAGGCCCGACGCCAGGCCTTCGCGCGCGATGCTCTCCGCCCCGGTGATCAGGAAGCCGAAGGTGAGCGCGTTCAGCACCGCCGAGATCCAGTCGAACTTGCGACTCGAACCCACCGTCTCCGGCAGGGACCTAAAGGCGATGGCGATGGCCAGCGCCCCGATCGGCACATTGATCGCGAACAGCCACTCCCACGACCAGTGCGACAGGATCGCCGCCGCCACCGTGGGCCCCAGCGCCGCCGAGACCGAGATCACCAGGGCGTTGAGCCCAATGCCCCGGCCGAGGAACTTCTTCGGGTAGGTGAAACGCACCAGGGCGGCGTTGATGCTCATGATGCCGCCGGCGCCCAGGCCCTGCAGGACGCGAGCCGTGGTGAGGGTTGGCAGGGTGTGGCTGAGCGCGCAGCCGAGCGAGCCCAGGGTGAAGACCGCCAGGCCGACCATGTAGACCCGCCGGTAGCCCAGCCGGTCGCCCAGCGCCGCCAGCGGCAGGAGGGTGACGGTGATCGCCAGCTGATAGGCGTTGACGATCCAGATCGAGGAGGCGGCGCTGGCGTGCAACTCGCGCGCGATGGTCGGGAGCGCGACGTTGGCGATGGCGCCGTCCAGCACCGACATGGTCATGGCCAGCCAGATCGCCGCCACCGACCAGTAGCGCCGCGGGATCGGCAGGCCGTCCGGCATCCCGGTCGGCGCGTGGGCGTCGGAGTCCTCGCGCGCGATCTCGGCGGCGGTGGCCTTGGCGGCGGTCGGCTTGGCGGTAGGGGCCGGCATCAGGCGTGAAACCCCCGAGCCGCCGATGGGTGGCGAACCTCCACCAAGATCAGGCGCTGGCCGCCGCGCTGGGGCGAGCCTTCACGGTCTCGAACCAGGCGGTAAGCTTGCCGAACCCCGGGTCCAGCGGCTGGCCGACCGTCGCGCCGAAGTCGAGGAAACAGAACAGCAGCACATCGGCCAGGGTGAAGCGGTCGCCCGCGATCCACGGGCCCTGGACGTGGCCTTCCAGCCATTCGAGCCCGTCGCGGGCGACGGCCTTCAGGCCGGGCGCGGCCTCGGGCAAGACCCGCATGCGGCTTTCAAACAGGCGCAGGCCCTCGGCGTAGCGGAAGCCGTTGGCCATCGGCTCGCAGACCTTCAGGTCGACGCGCCGCGTCCACATCCGCGTCGCGGCCCGCTCTTCCGCCGTCGTCCCGATCAGCGGCGGGCTCGGATGGCGCTCGTCGATATATTCGCAGATGGCCGTGATCTCGGTCACGCAGCTTCCGTCGTCCAACTCCAGCGCCGGGGTCTGGCCCGCAGGGTTGACCGCGGCCACATAGGGCTCGCGGCGGTTCTCGCCGCCCATCAGGTCGACGGTCACGAAGGGGATTTCCAGCCCCTTTTCGGCCAGGAACATCTTCACCACGCGAGGATTGGGGCCGATCGAGGTATGGAGCTTCATGGGATTTCCTCTGTTTGCGGCCGCGACCCTAGGAGGGCGCCGGGAGGAGCGCAACGTCAGCGCCGGCGGAGGTGTTTCGCGCCGCGCCACAGCCAAGCTGCTCACCGCCTTGTGACCTGTTCGAGTGGCTTTTGAGCCCGTCTTGGAGTATAGAAGCGCCCCATGGCTGATCGACAGTTCAAACCCGACCTGACGGGATCTGACGAGACGCTCGAGCACCTCCTCGCCCGTCTCCGCTCCACCCTGCGCCGCCCGGCCCGGCCGCGGCGCGACGGCCCCACCGACTGGGATCACTTCGTGACGTCGCGGCGTCCGCATGGCGGCCTCGGCGGCGCGGAGGCGCCGATCCCGCGCGAAAGACCGATCCCGGACGCCTACGCGGCGTTCTGAGAGTCAGAGCCCGGCAGGCTTCGGGCCACCCGTCGCCCAGTCCAGGAGCTCGACCGGGTGGATGACCGGCTGGCTGACCACCGGCGCCATCTGGGCGATGCAGCCGACGTTGCCGGCCGCCACCGCCGCCGCGCCCGTGCGCGCGATATTGGCCGCCTTGCGGGCGCGAAGCCGCCCGGCCAGCTCCGGCTGCAGGATGTTGTAGACACCCGCCGAACCACAGCAGAGATGACCCTCGGCGATGGGACGGACCTCGAAGCCCGCCTGCGCCAAAAGCTCCGCCGGCCCCGTCTTGATCCCCTGGCCGTGCTGCAGCGAGCAGGGCGCGTGGTAGGCGACGGCCAGCCTGCCGGGCCGGGTCACCGGCGGCAGACCCACCTCGGCGATGAACTCCAGGATGTCCCGGGCGCGCGACGCCGTGTCGGCCGCCCGAGGATCGTCCGGCAGGCGGCGGCCATAGGCCTTCAGCGTCGTGCCGCAGCCGGCGGCGGTGGTGACGATGGCCTCGAAAGGTCCGGCTCGGGTCCAGGCCGCGACATTGGCGCCGGCGAGCCTGGCGGCTTCCTCCGCGCGGCCCAGGTGCTCGGAAAGCGCCCCGCAGCAGCCCTCGCCCTCGACCAGCACCACCTCATAGCCCGTGCGCGCGATCAGCCGGATCGCCGCCGCGCGAATGGCGGGCGCCATGGCCGGTTCCACGCAACCCTGGAGCAAGGCCACGCGACCGCGGGACGCGCCTTCAGCGGGTGTCAGCCTGGGTGAGGCGGCTTTCGCGGACGCCTTCGGAACCAGGCGCAGCAGGGCGGCCAATGACCCCAAGCTCAGCATCTCGAACGCCGGCTCCAGCGGCCGCGCCAGGCGTCCGAGCGCGAGCGCGAAGCGCAGATGGCGAGGCCGCGTCATGACGCGCGGGATCGCCCAGCGCAGCAGCCGCTCGCCGGGCGGCCGGCGGTGGTGGGTCTCGATGTGCGCGCGGCCGTGCTCGATCAGCTGGGCGTAGTCGACGCCGGAGGGGCAGGTGGTCTTGCAGGCCAGGCACGAGAGGCAGCGGTCGACGTGGGTGACCGTCGAGGCCGCGGGCGCGCCGCCGTCCTCCAGCATGGCCTTGATCAGCTCGATCCGCCCGCGTGGGCTGTCGCGCTCGTCGCCCAGCAGGACGTAGGTCGGGCAGGTCGCCGCGCAGAAGCCGCAGTGCACGCACTTGCGGATCTCCGCGTGGCTGGCGGCGACATCGGGATCGGTGAGCTGGGCGGGTGTGAAGGCGGTTTGCATCAGGCGCCGCCCATCCGGCCGGGGTTCAGCACACCCTTGGGATCGAAGGCGGCCTTGACCCGCGCGGTGAGCGCCGCCAGCGGCCCTTCCAGCGGCTCGAAGGCCGGCGCATCGCCGCGATAGACGGTAGCGTGGCCGCCCAACGCCTTGACCGCCGCCCGAACGCCCTGCGGCTCGGCGTCGGTGAGCAGCCAGACGAGGCCGCCGCCCCAGTCGTAGAGCGCCTCGCCCGCCACGGCCTCGCCGACGCTGGCGCCCATCGCCGGCGGGACGGAGATCCGCCACAGCGGCCGCGGATCCTTGTGGAAGGCCTCGACCTCGCGGACCTGGGCCCAGAACTGGCGGCTGTGGCCGGCGTCCAGCCGCTCGGCGCGGCCAAAGCCCTTCAGGGCCGCGGCCAGGTGATCGGCCCGCGCCGCCACCGAAGCGGCGAAGCCCTCCAGCCTGAGCGCCGTCACCGCCATCTGGCCCTTCAGCGGGGCCCGCGCCGCCGCGGCCTGCGGCAGGTGCGCCGCGCCGGAAACCTCGACCGGGGCGTTCATCGCCGCCACCATGGCCGCGTTGGCGCGCGCGTCGGCGAGGCCGAACAGCAAGAGCGTCGTCTCGGTCCGCGCCGCGGGCAGCACCTTGATGGTGACCTCGGTCAGCACCGCCAGCGTCCCCCAGGAGCCGGCCATCAGCTTGCTGAGGTCATAGCCGGTGACGTTCTTGACCACCTTGCCGCCGGCCTTGATCAGCTCGCCGCGGCCGGTCACCGCCTCCAGCCCCAGGAAGTGGTCGCGCGCGGCGCCGGCCCGGATGCGGCGCGGGCCCGAGAGGTTGGCCGCCAACGCGCCGCCGAGCGTCGGCCGGCCTTTGGCGCCCAGCAGCTTAGCCAGATGCGGCGGCTCGAAGGGCAGCATCTGCGCCTGTGCGGCCACCAGCTTCTCCAGCGCGGCCAGCGTGACGCCCGGCTGGGCGGTCAGCACCAGTTCCTCCGGCGCATAGTCGATGACCTTGGAAAGGCTCGCCAGGCTCAGCACCCCATCGGCCGCCGGCCCGCCGCCAATCCCGCGCTTGGTCCCGCCGCCGACGATCTCCAGGGCGCGACCGGCTCCGCCGGCGCCGGCGACGATCTCCGCGACCTCGGCGGCGGTCTTCGGTGTCCAGGTCCGGGCGGCCAGGTCCAGCACCCTAGAACCGCGGGAGATCGGGAAAGGCGACGGCGCCGCGATGCACATGCACCCGGCCCAGTTCGGCGCAGCGGTGCAGGCGCGGGAACACCTTGCCGGGGTTGAGCAGCAGGTCGGGGTCGAAGGCGCACTTCAACCGCTGCTGGGCCGCCAGGTCGGTCTCGCTGAACATCTCGCCCATCAGGTCGCGCTTCTCGACGCCCACGCCATGCTCGCCGGTCAGCACCCCGCCGACCGCGACGCAGAGCTTGAGGATGTCGGCCCCGAAGGCCTCGGCGGCCTCCAGCTGTCCCGGCTGGTCGGCGTCGTAGAGGATCAGGGGGTGCAGGTTGCCGTCGCCGGCGTGGAAGACGTTGGCGACGCCCAGGCCATACTCCAGGCCCATCTGGGTGATGGCGCTCAGCACATAGGGCAGCTGTCGCCGCGGGATGGTGCCATCCATGCAATAGTAGTCCGGCGAGATGCGCCCAACCGCCGGAAAGGCCGCCTTGCGCCCCGCCCAGAAGCTCAGCCGCTCCGCCTCGCTCGCCGACGTGCGGATCGTCGTGGCGCCGCGCGCCAGCGCCAGGTCCGCCACATGGGCGGAAAGCTCGGCGCACTCCGCTTCGGGCCCGTCCAGCTCGACGATCAGCAGGGCCTCGCAGTCCATCGGATAGCCGGCGTGGACAAAGGCCTCGGCCGCGGCGATGGCCGGCCTGTCCATCATCTCCATGCCCGCGGGGATCACGCCGGCCGCGATGATGTCGCCGACCGCGCCGCCCGCCGCCTCGACGCTGGGAAAGCCCAGCAGCATGGCCCGCGCCGTCTGCGGCTTCGTCAGTAGGCGGACGGTCACTTCCGTGACTACGCCCAGCAAGCCTTCCGACCCCGTCACCACGCCCGGCAGGTCGTAGCCCGCCGCGTCCAGGCCCTTGCCGCCCAGACGCACCACCTCGCCGCTCATCAGCACGATCTCGCAGCCGAGCAGGTTGTTGGTGGTCAGGCCGTACTTCAGGCAGTGCACCCCGCCGGAGTTCTCCGCCACGTTGCCGCCGATGGTGCAGGCGATCTGGCTCGACGGGTCGGGCGCGTAGTAGAAGCCGTCCGCCTCGACCGCGGCGGTGATGGCGAGGTTGGTCACGCCGGGCTGCACCACCGCGCAGCGGTTGGCGTAGTCGATCTCCAGCACACGGTTGAACTTGGCCATGCCCAGCACGATGCCGTCGGTCAGCGGCAGGGCCCCGCCCGACAACGAGGTCCCGGCGCCCCGCGGCACCACCTTGACGCCGTTCGCCTGGCACCAGGCCAGCACGGCGCAGACCTGCTCCACCGTCTCCGGCAACACCACCGCCAGCGGCGTCTGGCGGTAGGCGGAGAGGCCATCGGACTGGAAGGGAACCAGGCCGGCGGGGTCGCCGATCACGCCCTCGCCCGGGACCAGCCGCTGCAGGGCGCGCACGATCTCGGCCTTGCGGGCGATCAGGGCGGGATCGGGCAGCGGCATCTTCATGGCCGGCCTTGAGTAGCCCGTTCCGCGGGGCGCCCCAAGCTTCACCCTGAGTCAGAACGTCTCATCCGTAGGACCCCGTAGTGTCCCGGCGGTGCGAACCGGCTATGTGGAGTTACGCACTTAGCCGAACCCGTCGAGGGCTCCGGCGTCTTGCCAGGGGCGGCCACGCGTTCAGTACCGGCCGCCCCGACCGGTCTCGCCTCCAACTAGAATAGAGAGCGCCGCCGGCCAGCGGGCCGGCGGCGGCGATGCTGAACAGCCGCTGCGACGAGTCGCGGGCGTTTGGCCCGTCTGTCACCGCCTCTCCTTGACGGACTGCGCCTCAAGTCCGCGGGGGCACTGTGCGTGCGCTTTACGCACGCGGCAACCGGCGGAAGCTCGCGTTCCGTCAGGCGGAACGGGGTCGACCTAGTGGCGCGCGGGCGCCTGTTGCTGGGCCTGAGCCTGGGCCTCGCGGCGCTGCTCGACCTCTTTCTTATGGGCGAGGTGGTGGCCCACGACGCAGCCGGCCGCCGCGCCCAGGACGGCGTGATGGCCGACGACGTGGCCGGCGACGCCGCCCACCACCGCGCCCTTCAGGCACCCCTTGGCCTGAGCAGGGCCGGCGGCGGGGAGGGCAAGCGCCAGCATCAGGGCGGCGGCCGAGGCGATCTTGGCGGTGGCGTTCATAGCGTTCACATCCTCAGAGGCTTGGCGGCGAGGCTATTCCGCGCCCAAGCTCGCGCCAAGTTAAGGAACGCCCATGTCCGACATCCTGCTGACCGACGATCCCGCGCCCTTCGTGCGCCGCCTGACGCTGAACCGGCCGGAGAAGCGCAACGCCCTCTCCAACGACTTGCGGGCGCAGGTGTTCGCCGCCCTGGAGGCCGCCGACACCGACCCGCAGGTTCGGGTGACGATCCTGCGGGGCGCCGGCTCCTGCTTCTCGGCCGGCTACGACCTGGGCGGCGGGGCCGCGCCACCCTATCCGTTCCATACCGCGGCCGGCGCCGGCCACTGGTCGCGGCACGTGGTCGAGGGCTGCTTCCGGGTCTGGGACCTCGCCAAGCCGGTGATCGGCCAGGTTCACGGCTGGTGCCTGGCCGGCGGCTCGGAGCTGGGGACCGCGTGCGACCTGGTCTACGTCGCCGAGGACGCCCAGATCGGCTACCCGCCCGTCAGGATGATGAGCCCGCCGGACAACCAGTTTCACCCATGGCTCTGCGGCCTGCGCCCAGCCATGGAGATGATGCTGACCGGCGACGCCATCGATGGCGTGGAAGCTGTCCGCGTGGGCTTCGCCAACCGCGCCTTCCCGGCCGACCGGCTGGAAGCCGAAGTGCTGGCGATGGCTGAGCGCGTGGCCAAGATTCCCACCGACGTGCAGCAGATGAACAAGCGCTCCGTCCACCGCGCCATGGAGATCATGGGGCTGCGCGCCGCCCTCCGCGCCGGCGCCGAGATCCAGGCGCTGGCGCTGACCACCGAGAGCTCGCGGGAGACCTTCGCCAGGTTCGCCGACGGCGTATCCCAGGCGCTCGACGCCCGCGATGGCGCGTTCGGGGACTACCGGACGAAGGGCTAGTCGCCCTTGAAGGCCGGCGTGCGCTTCTCGTTGAAGCTGGCGACGCCCTCGCGGCGGTCGGCGGTCTTGAAGAGGCGGTTGTAGCCGGAGAGCTCCATCTCCATGGCCGCGGCCAGATCCTGGCCGTGGCCCTCGTGGACCACGCGCTTGAGCGTGCGGACCGAGAGCGGGGCGTTGGCGGCGATGCGGCGTGCGGTCTCCAGCACCGCCTCCATCAGCTCGGCGGCCGGGACCACGCGGTTGACGATGCCCGCCTCCAGCGCCTCCTGGGCGGAGAGCGGCCGGCCGGAGACCAGGATCTCCAGCGCCCGGCGCTCGCCGGCCTGGCGGGTGAGCAGCTGGGTGCCGCCCAGGCCCGGCATGATGCCCAGCGTCACCTCCGGCAGGCCGAAGCGGGCGGTGTCGGCGGCATAGGCGAAGTCGGACAAGAGCGTCATCTCGCAGCCGCCGCCCATGGCCGCGCCGTTCACCGCCGCGATCACCGGCACGGGGACGGCGAGCTGAGCGCGGGCCATGGCCTCGAAGACCTTGTGCTGCTCGGCCCAGGCCTCGTCGGTCATGCCGTTGCGTTCCTTCAGGTCGGCGCCGGCCTGGAAGTGCTTGCCCTCGCCGGTCAGGATCACGCAGCGCAGGTCCGCGCGATCGTGCAGCGAGGTCCACGCCTCCAGCAGCTCCATGCCCATCTGGGTCGAGAGCGCGTTGGCGACCTCCGGCCGGTTGAACGCCACCATCGCCACGCCCGGCGCGGGGTCGGTCAGCTTGATCGTCTCGGGCATGTTCAAAAGCTCTTCGGCAGGTCCAACACGTGGGTGGCCACGTGGCTGAGGATGAGGTTCGTGGAGATCGGCGCCACCTGGTAGAGGCGGGTCTCGCGGAACTTGCGCTCGATGTCATATTCCTCGGCGAAGCCGAAGCCGCCGTGGGTCTGGACGCACATGTCGGCGGCGTACCAACTGGCCTCCGACGCTGTGAGCTTGGCCATGTTGGCCTCGGTCCCGCAGGGGTGGCCGGCCTCGAACAGGGCGGCGGCGTGGTCGACCATATGGCTGGCGGCGGTCATCTGCACGAAGGCCCGGGCGATCGGAAACTGCACGCCCTGGTTCTCGCCGATGGCGCGGCCGAACACCTGCCGCTCGCGCGCGTAGGCGCTCGCGCGGTCGATGAAGAACTTGGCGTCGCCGATGCACTCCGCCGCGATCAGGATGCGTTCGGCGTTCATGCCGTCGAGGATGTAGCGGAAGCCCTTGCCCGCCTCGCCGATCAGGTTGGCCGCCGGCACGCGCAGATCCTCGAAGAACAACTCGGTCGTGGCGTGGTTCAGCATGGTGCGGACCGGGCGGATCGTCAGGCCGTTCCCCACCGCGGCGCGCATATCCACCAGCAGCACGCTCATCCCATCCGAGGGCTTGGCCGCGTCCGCCCGCGCCGTGGTGCGGCAGAGCAGCACCATCAGGTCGGAATGCTCGGCGCGGCTGATCCACAGCTTCTTGCCGCTGACCACGTAGTCGTCGCCGTCGCGCCGCGCGAAGGTGGTGATCCGCGTGGTGTCGGTGCCGGCGTCGGGCTCGGTGACGCCGAAGGCCTGCAGCCGCAGTTCCCCCGAGGCGATCTTCGGCAGATAGGCCTCTTTCTGCGCCGGGCTGCCGTGCCGCAGCACCACGCCCATGGTGTACATCTGCGCGTGGCACGCGCCGCCGTTGCCGCCGGAGCGATGGATCTCCTCCAGCACCGCGGTCGCGGCGCCGAGCCCCAGGCCCGAGCCGCCGTAGGCCTCCGGGATCAGCACCGAGAGGAAGCCGGCTTCGGTGAGCGCCCGGACGAATTCGGTCGGATACTGCCGCTCCCGGTCCAGCGCCCGCCAATAGGCGCCGGGGAACCGCGCGCAAAGCCGGCCGACAGCCTCGCGGATTTCGGGGAAGGTCTGGGTAGGCACAGGCGCATCTCTGGCGCCTGCCCCTTTCACTGTCATCCCGGAAAGCGCGCGCTTGTCTGGGACCCAAGGCCCCGCACGTCAGGAGGACGAGGTCCGCAGAGCTACTTTCTCCCGAAGAGCCGCTGGAATAAACCGGGCACCTTCGGCGGCCGCACCCCTTCCAAGGCGACAAATACGATCCCTTGCTCATGGTCGTCGCGATACCCGCTCAACGCCGCCACGATTTCTGGACCGGCGTCAAACATCCAGTCGACCTCGGGATCTTCGCCCTCTGCTTCTTGCTTCTGGTGCAAATCCTGTCTGATGCCCGCCAGCTCCGCGGGAGGAGATCCTTCCACGGCGAGGTTGGTGAACCCGTGCTCGGGATTGTGGGTGGCCGACCAGGTCTCCGCCCCATCGTGAAAGCCGCGGGCGACGCTCACCATGACGTGCTCTTCGACCTGACAGGCAAGGGCCTCCGCGCCCGCCGACAACCTCTGCATCAGCTCCAGCGTCGGATAGTCGAACCTGATGTTTCGCACGACCAGCCAGCCGTTGCCCATGTCGCCCAGCGACAGCTCAGCGCCACCCCAACCCGCGGTCCTTTCCGTTTCCTCGCAGCCAAGCCTTCGGGCGACCTCCGAGCGATCGAGGCCCCGAATGGCGATCCACGAATTCGAGCGTCCCATTCACGTCTCCCTTCCAGACGACCGAACTATTGCCATGGGGCCCGCCGATTTGGATCCGCCCAATCCACAGCAGGAAGGCCCAGTGCCGAGAGTCCCTGACCTGCAATCTGACCGACATGGGGCGGCATCCAATGGTCATTCCGCACTGTGCCGGGATTTTGGGCCTGGTATCGGAGTTGGTTTGGCGTTGGGCGAGCCCACGGTCCGAACTTCGACTCGGTGGCTTCAACAGGTCCATCGACCAATGTGCTGTCCAGGATCGTCCTGCCACCGCCGCTCAGGCTCCGGGGTACTTGCCTTTCCGCGGTCGGATTTCCTTCAAAGAACGACTTCGCGTCGGAAAGCGCCTCTCCGAGCTTACCCTTCTGCCAAGGTCGCAATCCGTTGCTCCAGTATTCGCCGGCAAGCTGCCCGACGCCGCCAAAGCCGCCGCCGGCTACCATCGAATGGCCTACGTTCTCGGAATCAAAATCTCGATTGAGCAGTCCATCCAAGGTGGACGTGACGCCCGCCCCCAAGGCTGCGGTCGGGACCGGCCGAAGGCGGCCGCCGCTCGCCGCCATCGCGCCGCCACCTGCCGCAGCGCCGACATAGTCACGCCAGCCGGACGGATGGTGCGAAAGCACATCCGTAGCGCCTTGGCCTACAACTCCTAGCGCTGCACCTCCCAGGGCCACCCTCGCACGAGTTGCATTGGAAAGCGCGGGCATCGCCCGCACGGCCGTCGTTGCCAGCCGCGGAGCGATCGTCGCCGCAGCTCCGTCAGTCGCGAGAATATCCAGAGCCGTTCCGCCTGCCTCTCCCAGTCCTCGTGACAAAGGATAATGAATTTGGTCGTACTGATCTTGATCGCGCGCCGCCTGCACTAGCTGATGAAAGCGTGAGCCGACCGGCTGGCCTGTGAACAGCGCTGGCACGCTGCCGATCGCCGCTTCGGCTTGGTCGCCATAGCCAAACAAGACTCCATCCGTCGCGCCACGGCCCACTGCTCGCGCGCGCTCAACCAGCTCGTCGAGCGAACTCGAAGGCGGACTCCCGCAGGCGAGTTGCGCCGCGCCCAGCGCCCGCACATCGAGAGGTGTCGGGGCCGAAAGGTCAGCACCTCGCTGCGTGGCGGCTGCCCAGGCGTCACGGCCCGCCGCCTCCGACTGTGGATCGTTCAGCCGCGCGACATCTCCGGCGCGCTTAGCCATCCAGCTTGAAATGTCGCTGTCATCATCGAGCTCACCGTCAGACCACAGCCGCATTCGCCCTCCAACTTCACTGAAAAGTTCATCCCGACGCCGCTGCCCAAGACGGCGTCCCGCGAATGCCAAGGTTCTCACGGTGCAGGCGAGAGGTCAAGAACAAAAGAAGAACATTCTAGCAGTACTGCGCGGGGCGCTGGCGTTCGAACCGGGATGACACGGGGTTGGAAGGCGCTAGGGTCGCCGTTGGGGAGAGACCTGTGACAGACCTCAGCTACGTCAGCGGCGCGAGCGGCAAGCCTCTGCTGGGCCAGACCATCGGGGCGGCGTTCGATGCGGCGTGCGCGGCGCATCCGGATGTGCCGGCGCTGCTCTCGCGGCATCAGAAGATCCGCTGGACCTATGCGCAGATGAAGGTGCGGGTCGACGCGCTCGCGGCCGGCCTGCTGGCGCTCGGCCTGGAGCCCGGCGACCGGGTGGGGATCTGGGCGCCCAACTGCGCCGAGTGGGCGGTGACCCAGTTCGCCACGGCGAAGGCCGGCCTGATCCTGGTCAACATCAACCCGGCCTACCGCCTCTCCGAGGCCGAGTACGCGCTGAACAAGGTGGGCTGCAAGGCGCTGGTCACGGCCGTCGCGCACAAGACCAGCGAATACCTGCACATGCTGCGCGAGCTGGCGCCCGAACTGTCGGCGGCGCGGCCGGGCGATCTGCAGGCGGCCCGACTGCCGGCGCTACGCCTGGTGATCACGTTGGGCGAGCAGGCGCACCAAGGGTGCCTCGCCTTCCATCAGGCCTGCGACGCCGGCACGCCGGCCGATGCCGCCCGCGTGGCCGAGATCGGCGCGGGCCTGCAGTTCGACGACGCCATCAACATCCAGTTCACCTCGGGCACCACCGGCTTCCCCAAGGGCGCGACGCTCAGCCACCACAACATCCTCAACAACGGCTATTTCGTCGCCGAGGCGATCGGCCTGCAGGTCGGCGAGCGGCTCTGCATCCCGGTGCCGCTCTATCACTGCTTCGGCATGGTGATGGGCAACCTCGGCTGCGTCACCCATGCGGCCACCATGGTCTATCCGTCGGAGGGTTTCGATCCGCTGGCGGTGCTGGAGGCGGTCGAAGCCGAGGCCTGCGCGGCGCTCTACGGCGTGCCGACCATGTTTATCGCCATGCTGGGCTGCGAGCGGTTCGGCGAGTTCGACCTGACCAGCCTGCGCACCGGCATCATGGCCGGCTCCCCTTGCCCCATCGAGGTGATGAAGCAGGTGGTCGACAAGATGCACATGCCGCAGGTGACCATCGCCTACGGCATGACGGAGACCTCGCCGGTCAGCTTCCAGTCGGGCGCCGACGACAGCCTGGAGGTCCGCGTCGCCACCGTCGGCCACGTCCATCCGCACCTGGAGGTGAAGATCGTCGACGAGGCCGGGCGCGTCGCCCCGCGCGGCGCCACCGGCGAGCTTTGCACGCGGGGCTATTCGGTGATGCTGGGCTACTGGGACGATCCCGAGCGGACGGCCGAGGCGCTGGATTCGGCCGGCTGGATGCACACCGGCGACCTCGCCACCCTCGACGCCGACGGCTGCGGCAACATCGTGGGCCGCATCAAGGACATGGTCATCCGCGGCGGCGAGAACGTCTATCCGCGCGAGGTCGAGGAGTACCTCTACCGCCACCCGGCGATCCAGGACGTGCAGGTGATCGGCGTCCCCGATCCGAAGTACGGCGAGGAACTCTGCGCCTGGATCGTGCTGAAGCCCGGCGAGGCCCTGACCGCCGAGGCCGTGCGGGCGTTCTGCCAGGGCCAGATCGCCCACTACAAGATTCCACGCCACATCAAATTCGTGGAAGGCTTTCCCACCACCGTCACCGGCAAGGTGCAAAAGTTCGCCATGCGCGAGGCGATGATTGCGGAATTGGGCCTCGTGCTGGAAAAGACCGCATGAGGAAAAACCCCTTCGCGTGTCATCCCGGACGGCCGAAGAGCCGATCCGGGACCCAGGAGCCACCGCACTGCATCCGCCCCTGGGTCCCGGCTCTCCGCTCCGCTGCGGCCGGGATGACGGACGTTTTGATGATGGATCGCTGTCGATGAGAAAGCTTGCGAGCGCCATCGACGCCCAGTCCGTCACCTACGCCGCCAACGCCAAGGTCAACCGCCAACTCGCCGCCGAACTGCGCGAACGCGCCGGCCAGGCGGCGCTCGGCGGGTCCGAGGACAGCCGCAAGCGCCACGAGAGCCGCGGCAAGCTGCTGCCGCGCGACCGCGTCATGCGGCTGATCGATCCGGGCTCGCCCTTCCTGGAGGTCGGCCAGCTGGCCGCCAACGGCCTCTACAACGACGAGGCGCCAGGCTCAGGCATCATCGTCGGCATCGGCCGCGTCTCGGGCCGCGAGTGCATGATCGTCGCCAACGACGCCACGGTGAAGGGCGGCGCCTACTATCCGATGACGGTGAAGAAGCATCTCCGCGCCCAGGAGATCGCCCTGCAGAACCGCCTGCCCTGCATCTACCTGGTCGACTCGGGCGGCGCGAACCTGCCGCACCAGGCCGAGGTCTTCCCCGACCGCGAGCACTTCGGGCGCATCTTCTTCAACCAGGCGCGGATGAGCGCCGAGGGGATCGCCCAGATCGCCTGCGTCATGGGCTCCTGCACCGCCGGCGGCGCCTATGTGCCGGCGATGAGCGACGAGACCATCATCGTCCGCGGCCAGGGCACGATCTTCTTAGGGGGTCCCCCGCTGGTGAAGGCCGCCACCGGCGAGGTGATCTCGGCCGAGGAACTGGGCGGCGCCGACACCCATGGCCGCCGCTCCGGCGTGGTCGACCATGTGGCCGCCGACGACGAGGACGCGCTTTCCATCGTCCGCTCCATCGTGGCGCGGCTGAACACCACCAAGCGCGTCGACATGGACATCGCCGAGCCGCGCCCGCCGGCCTTCGATCCCGAGGAGCTCTACGGCATCGTGCCCACCGACGTGCGCGCGCCCTATGACGTCCATGAGGTGATCGCCCGCATCGTCGACAACTCCGAGTTCGACGAGTTCAAGCAGCTCTATGGGACCACGCTGGTCTGCGGCTTCGCGCGCATCTGGGGCTATCCGGTGGCGATCCTGGCCAACAACGGGGTGCTGTTCTCGGAGAGCGCGCTGAAGGGCGCGCACTTCATCGAGCTCGCCTGCAAGCGGAAGATCCCGCTGATCTTCCTGCAGAACATCTCGGGCTTCATGGTCGGCGGCAAGTACGAAGCCGGCGGCATCGCCAAGGACGGGGCCAAGCTGGTCACGGCCGTGGCCTCCGCCGAGGTGCCCAAGTTCACCGTCCTGATCGGCGGCTCGTTCGGGGCCGGCAACTACGGCATGTGCGGCCGCGCCTATTCGCCCCGCTTCCTGTGGACCTGGCCCAACAGCCGGATCAGCGTCATGGGCGGTGAGCAGGCGGCGAGCGTACTGGCCACGGTCCACCGCGACGCCGACAAATGGACGCCGGCCGAGGAAGAGGCCTTCAAGGCCCCGGTGCGCCAGCGCTACGAGGACGAGGGCAACCCCTATTTCGCCACCGCGCGCCTGTGGGACGACGGCATCATCGATCCCGTCCAGACCCGCGACGTCCTGGGCCTGTCCATCTCGGCCTCGCTGAACGCGCCCATTCCGGAAACGCGCTTCGGCGTGTTCAGGATGTAGCCATGGCCACGGGCGACAACCTTCTCGAAGCGGTCACCGCCGACACCCTCGCGCACGAGGCCGCGCGGGCGTCCAAGCACAGCCTGCCGATCGGCGCGCCCTGCCCCAACTGCCACACCGCGCTGGCCGGACCCTGGTGCTACGCCTGCGGCCAGCGCGGCGAGAAGTACCATCGCTCCATCTGGCGGCTGACCTGGGAGGCCCTCGAAGGCCTGACCGATTTCGACGGCCGGATGTGGAAGACCTTTCCGCGGCTGATCTTCCGCCCGGGCCGGCTGACCCGCGAATATCTCGACGGCCATCGCGCCGCCCAGGTGCCGCCGTTCCGCATCTTCCTGGTGGTGGTGCTGTTGGTGTTCTTCACCGGCGGCCTGGACCTGCAGGCCAACCGCGCGAACATCAATTTGATCACCCTCGACAAGGCTGAGGCTCCACAGGGGATGTCGGCGGCTGACCGCGCCGACTTCCAGAAGGTGATACAGGTCATGCGCACCGAGTTCTCCAAGCCGGCGCCCAACAAGACGCCCACGGAAAGGTGGCTCCGCGCCCAGATCGTCAAGGCGTTGGCCAATCCGGACGCGTTCAAGGCGGCCCTGGCGGAGTGGGCGGAGCGGCTGGCCATCGTCATGCTGCCGATCGCCGCCCTGATCCTGAGCGTGCTCTTCGTCTTCAAGAAGAACGTCTACGTCTTCGACCACCTGATCTTCTCGATGCACTCCCTGTCGTTCCAGGGGATCCTGCTGTCGGTGGTGTTCGCGCTGGGCACGGTGGCAAGCTGGGGGCCGTGGCTGCTGTTCCTGTCGCCGATCCATCTCTTCGCGCACATGCGCGCGACCTACAGGATCAGCTGGTACGGAACCCTGATCCGCATGTTCCTGCTGTTCATCGGCTCGGCCTGGGCCTTCGGCTTCCTGATCGTCGGCCTGCTGCTGGTCGGCCTGGCCACGGTGCATTGATGTTCAAATCCGTCCTGGTCGCCAACCGTGGCGAGATCGCCCGCCGGGTTTTCGCCACCGCGCGGCGGATGGGGATCGCCACGGTCGCCGTCTATTCCGAAGCCGATGCGAGCGCGGCCCATGTGGCTGACGCCGACCAGGCTGTGCTGATCGGCCCGGCCGCCGCACGCGAGAGCTATCTGGTCCCGGAGAAGATCATCGCCGCGGCGAAGGCGACCGGGGCCGAGGCGATCCACCCGGGCTACGGATTCCTGTCGGAGAACGCCGACTTCGCCGATGCGGTTGTCGCCGCCGGCCTGATCTGGATCGGCCCGCCGTCGTCGGCGATCCGCGCCATGGGTCTGAAGGACGCCGCCAAGGCGCTGATGGCCAAGGCCGGGGTGCCGGTAACGCCGGGCTATCTGGGCGAGGACCAGGCTGAAGGCACGCTGGCGAAGGAGGCCGCGCGGATCGGCTTTCCGGTGCTGATCAAGGCGGTGGCCGGCGGCGGCGGCAAGGGCATGCGCAAGGTCGAGAAGGCCGCCGACTTCGACGCCGCGCTCGCCTCCTGCAAGCGCGAGGCGGCCGCCTCGTTCGGCGACGACCGCGTGCTGCTGGAGACCTATGTGCAGCGCCCGCGCCACATCGAGGTGCAGGTGTTCGGCGACAGCCACGGCGGGGTCGTCCACCTCTACGAGCGCGACTGCTCCCTGCAGCGCCGCCACCAGAAGGTGATCGAGGAAGCGCCCGCGCCCGGCATGGACGATGTGACCCGCGCCGCGATCACCGGCGCCGCGGTCAAGGCCGCAAGGGCGGTGAACTACGTCGGCGCCGGCACCATCGAGTTCATCGCCGACGCCAGCGCCGGCCTGCGCCCCGACCGCATCTGGTTCATGGAGATGAACACCCGCCTGCAGGTGGAGCACCCGGTCACCGAGATGGTCACCGGCCTCGATCTGGTGGAGTGGCAGTTCCGCGTCGCGGCCGGCGAAGCCCTGCCGCTGACGCAGGATCAGATCGGGCTGGCCGGCCACGCGGTGGAGGCCAGGCTCTATGCGGAGAGCCCGGCGACCGGCTTCCTGCCCTCGACCGGCGTGCTGGAGCATTTCGAGCTGCCGCCGACCGTGCGCGCCGACGCCGGAGTCGAGGAGGGCGGCGAGGTCACCCCCTTCTACGATCCGATGATCGCCAAGCTGATCGCGCATGCCGAGACCCGGGAAGCGGCGCTGAGCGAACTGGCCGAGGCCTGCGACGAGGTCGAGGTGTGGCCGGTGAAGACCAACGCCGGCTTCCTGGCCCGCTGCCTCGAGGCGCCCGACTTCATCGCCGGCGACCTCGACACCGGCTTCATCGAGCGCAACCTCGCCGAGCTGGCGGCGGCGCCAGAACCCTCACCCGCCGCGCTGTCGGCCGCCGCCGAAGCGGCGATGATCGTCGACGAGACGCTGACCCCTGACGCCTCGCCCTGGCGCGACCTGCCGGGCTTCCGCCTGAACGCGGCGCCGGAGACCACAACCCGCCTGTTCCTGGGCGGCAAGCCCATCGTCTGCGCCGTCAACGACATGGCCGCGCCGCGCTCGGTCCTGCTCACCGACGAGGACGAGATCGTGGTCTTCGAGGCGGGCGAAGCCTTCGTCTTTGCCACCCATCCGCCCGCCGCCGACGAGGCCGGCGCGGCCGGCGACGGCGCCATCCGCTCGCCCATGCCCGGCAAGGTCACCGGCCTGTCGGTCAAGGCGGGCGAGGCGGTGAAGAAGGGCCAACCGCTGCTGGTCCTCGAAGCCATGAAGATGGAGCACGCGCTCACCGCGCCCTTCGACGGGACGGTGGACGAGGTGTCGGTCAGCCTCGGCGCCCAGGTCACCGAGGGCGCGGTGCTGATGAAGCTCAGCGCGAGCTGACCTCTTCTCCAAGCTCGTCATTCCCGGCCTTGTGCCGGGAACCTATGAACTCCGAGATGAAGGGGACGCGGCAGCGGCGCCCGCTATCCTCTGGCGGCCTCTGTGATCATGGGTTCCCGGGACAAGCCCGGGAATGACGACCGAAAAAGAGAGTGAACTCACCGGGGTTTGGGCATCTCGAACATGGCGTCGGGGCGGATCTCGGCATAGTCGCCCATGCGACCGGCCCGCAGGATCGGATGGGCCTGGGCGGTCTGATAGATTCCGTCGACGATCAGCGCGCGGTCGATGTGCACCGCGACGACCTCGCCCAGCACCAGCCAGGTCTCCACCCGCTCGCCGGCCGCCGTGGTGAGTTGGATGAACTGCGACAGGCGGCACTCGAAATTGACCGGGCTCTCCAGCACCCGCGGCGGCGCGACCTTGAGGCTCGGCGCCGGGGTCACGCCGCCCAGTTCGAACTCGTCGATGTCGGCGGCGACCGTGGCCGAGGTCGCGTTCATCCGGTCCTTCAGCGCGTGCGTCGCCAGGTTCCAGACGAACTCGCCGGTGGCCTGGATGTTGGCCACGCTGTCCTTCCAGCCCGTGCTGGCGAAGCCGATGATCGGCGGGCGGTAGTTGAAGGCGTTGAAGAAGCTGTAGGGCGCGAGATTGCGTGTCCCCTCGGCGCTCAGCGACGAAATCCAGCCGATGGGCCTGGGACCGATGATGGCGTTGAAGGGGTCATAGGCCAGGCCGTGCCCCATCGCCGGCTCATAGCTGTGAGCGTCGGCTCCAGCCATCAGGCGTTGCGCAGCAGGGCGACCGTGCCCTGGCCGCCGTCGGCGCAGATGCTGACGATGGCGTGGCTGCCGCTCGGCAGGGCGGCGAGCTCCTTGACCGCCTGGCTCAGGATGCGCGCGCCGGTGGCTCCGAACGGATGGCCAAGCGCGGTCGAGCCGCCGTTGGGATTGAGCCGGTCCATCGGGAACTTGCCGAGCTTGGCGGTCACGCCGGCCTTGTCCTTCAGGAAGGCCGGGTCCTGGATCGCCTTGATGTGGCTGGCGACCTGGGCGGTGAAGGCTTCGTGCAGTTCCCAGAGCGCCACGTCGCCGTAGGTCAGGCCGTTGCGGGCCAGCAGGCGCGGGATCGCATAGGCCGGCGCCATCAGCAGGTACTCGTTGAAGAGGTCGATGGCGTTGGCGATGTAGTCCACCAGCCGCACCCGCGGGACCTCGGCCGGGAGACGCTTCAGCCCCTCGGCGGTCGCGACCCACATGGCGGCCGCGCCGTCGGTGAGCGGGCTGGAGTTGCCGGCGGTGAGCGTGCCCTGACCGCTGGTCCGGTCGAAGGCGGGCTTCAGCCCGGCCAGCGCCTCCATCGAGGAATCCGCGCGGACCAGGGTGTCGCGGCCGGTCTCCTCCAGCCGCAGCACCAGGTCGTCGAAGAAGCCGGCGGCCCAG
The DNA here is from genome assembly GCF_035309685.1 of Phenylobacterium sp. GTDB lineage: Bacteria > Pseudomonadota > Alphaproteobacteria > Caulobacterales > Caulobacteraceae > Phenylobacterium. The sequence goes on along the minus strand of NZ_DATGEX010000013.1, from coordinate 82,272 downwards.
CCGGCGGCCGCCTTCTGGTGGCTGGCCAGCGCCAGTTCGTCCTGCTCGACGCGGCTGATCTCCCAGCCCTTGGCCATGTCCTCGGTGTGCTCGCCCATGGACTTGCCGGTCGCCCGGTTCTTGATCTGCGGGATAAACAGCCGGACGTCGCGCGCCCGGGTCCCGCGCAGCGCCGCCCAGCGGCCGGCCAAGTCGCGCGCCTCCATGAACGCCCGCAGGTCGTCGGAAAGGCCGGGCGAGAGCCCGATCTGGATGCGGCTCATGGCCTCCGCGCCGCCGACCAGGGCCAGGCTTCGGCCCGCCGCGTCGTCCAGCATGCCGCCGGCCTGGAAGGCGCCCATCATCGAGGTGGAGCAGGCCATGATCGTCGACGACGCCGGGATGGTCGGGTCGCCGCCCGCCGCGATCAGCGCCTCGCGCGCCAGGTTGCTCATGGTCAGGTTCGGGATGACCGCGCCCCAGTTCATCAGGTCGGGCCGCCCGCCTTTCGTCAGCATCGCCTTGACCACCGGGATCGAGAGATCGAGCGCGTCGTTCGCCGCCAACGGCCCGCCGGCCTTGGCGAAGGGCGTGCGCACGCCGGCGGCGAACCAGACATCCGGTTTGCCCGAGGTCGGGGATTTCGTGGCGGCGGCTCTGGCCATGGGATGCTCCTAAGCGTCGCCTAGAGATGGCCCCGGCGGCGCGGCATGCAAAGCCTCACTTCTTGGCGCGGGCCTTTTCGTCCGCCCGGGCGCCGGCCAGGATGTTGGGCAGCGAATAGTTGCCCTCGTGGCAGGCGAATTCGTAGATCGGCCTGGAGCTCGCAAACAGCGAATATTCCGCCAGCCAGGGCGCGGTGTAGATCGACGGATCGACCACCGTGTACTGGTAGAGAAGCTCGGTCTTGGAGACCCGCGTATAGCGCTCGATCACCTTGGCGCTCTGCGGCACGAACAGCGTCGGGAAGGGGCGGATCGCGTCCTTCGCCGGCAGGCCGGTCGTCTCGACGACCAGGGTGTCGCCCTCCCACCGGGCGATCGCGTCGCCCAGCGGTCCGGCCATCGACAGCGAACCGTGCTTGTCGGTCAGCGGGATGATCCGTAGGTCCGGGCCGTATTCGGTCAGGATCACCACCGCGTCCTTGGTCTGGACGATCTGGCGCGGGTTGATGTCGCCGGTGCTGGCGATCGGCGGCTGGCCCCAGCCGACGACGCAGCGCTCCCAGTTCGGCCGAACTTCGGGGTCGTCCTTGGGGAACGGCGGCTCGGTCTGGGTGCGCAGCAGCTGTTCGATGAAGCGCATCTGGCCGCGCATGCCGGGCGTCAGCGGCAGCATGCCGTCGGCCGGCTGCACCACCTGGCGCGTGCGCCTCTGGCCTTTGACGATCGCCAGGTCCGAGCGGCCGGGGTCGGCGCGGATCTCGGCCACCTCGGGATCCTGGGCGAAGATCGCCAGCTTGCCGGCCTCGGCGTTCAGCTTGCGGGCGTAGGCCGTCGCCTCGGCTTCCGACAGCGTCAGGCTCGGCATGTCGGGCCGCGCCTCCATCGGCAGGAAGAAGTGGGTGTTCCAGATGCCCTGCAGGTCCGGCTGGCCGAGCGCGTTGCGCGGCGCGTGGTAGTCCGCCGCCAGCGCCGGCGCGCCGGTCAACAGGGCGGCGGCCATCAGCATCAGGCTCAGCGGGTTCATGGTCACTCGGCTCCCGCCACGACACCTGCATCATGTAGGCGCCCGATCTCGGCTCCGCTCAAGCCCAGCACATCGGCCAGCACTTCGTCCGTATGCTGCCCGAGCTTCGGCGCAGGTTGCACCGATTGCCGGACATCCGGCAGCACCGTGCCCATGGCGCCAGGCGTGATGTAGTCGAGGCCGCTCGGATGGCGGACGGTCTGGAACAGCGGGTTGTCCTTGTAGAGACGCGGGTCGTCCAAGGCCTCGACCATGGTCTGGTAGGCGCCCCAGGTGACACCTCCGGCGTCCAGCGCGGCTGTGAGCTGGGTTGCGTCCTTCGCCGCGAAGGCAGCCTCGAACAGCGGATAGAGCCGCGCGCGATGGGTGAAACGCAGGCCCTCGTCGGCGGCGAAGGAAACGCCGAGTTCGGCCTCAACCACCGCGACCTCGTCGGCGATGCCGAGCGCCTCCAAGGCCTTCGACCACTGCCGCGGCGTCACGCAGAGCAGCATCAGGCGCTGGCCGTCGTGGGTGGTGAAATCGCGGCCGAAAGCGCCGTATAGATCATTGCCCATGCGTGGGCGGGGCTCGCCGGTCGTCAGCGTCTCCGCCGCGAAGCCCAGGTTCGCCATGGTGGCCGCACCCACGTCGGAGAGCGGCACGCGGATCTCGCGCCCGCCCTCGCCGCGCATCCGCCCGATCAGGGCCGCCGTCAGAGCGAAGGCGCAGTAGGCGCCGGTCAAGAGATCCCAGGCGGCCAGAACATGGTTCACCGGGCGCGCATCGTCCGTGGGTCCCGTCATCAGCGGCAGGCCGAGCGCGGAATTGATCGTGTAGTCCATGCCCTGCGATCCGTCGGCCCAGCCCATCACCCGCACGCAGATCAGGTCGCGGTTGAGCGCGCTCAGCGTCGCATGGGAGAGGAACCCCTCCACCGGAAAATTGGTCACGAACATTGCGCCTTCTGGGGCGCCTTCTGGGGCGCCGCCCGCGCCGCCGGATGCGGCCAGCCGCTGCGCGATCTCCCGGCCCTGCGGACTCGAGAGGTTGAGCGCGACCGACTTCTTGCCCTTGTTCAGCCCTTCCCAATAGAGGCTGGACCCGTTGTCGGCGAGCGGCCAGCGGCGGAAGTCCGGGCCCCCGCCGATGGCGTCGAAGCGGATCACCTCGGCGCCCATCTGCGCCAGATAGAGCCCGCAGGTCGGCCCGGCCACGAAGGCCGACCCCTCCACCACGCGCAGGCCTTTCAACAGATCGTACATGTGCGGGTTTCCCCCAACTCAGGTCCTCCCGGAATGGGCGCAAGCCCATGTCCGGGACCCATAGACACAAGGCTCGCCGCGAAATCACCCGCCATCGGGGAAAGTGATCACCCGATCAAATCCCCGACCTCTTTCACCTCTTCCGGCGTCAGATGCCAGGCGGCGGTGGCGGCGTTGGTCTTGACCTGCTCGGGCGTGGTGGCGCCGGCGATCACGGACGAGACGACCTCGTGGCCGAGCAGCCAGGCGAAGGCCAGCTCCAGGATGGTGTGGCCGCGCTCGGCCGCCCAGGTCTCCAGCTTCTCGACCTTGTCGAAGTTCTTGTCGCTCATCGCCGCGGCGCCCCGCGCGCCCCAGGCCGCCAGCCGGGTCCCCTCCGCCGGCTTTTCGCCGCGCCTGTACTTGCCGCTGAGCAGGCCCGAGGCCAGCGGGAAGAACGGCAGGAAGCCCAGGCCGAAATGCTCGCAGGCCGGCAGCACCTCGAACTCCACCTTCCGCTCCAGCAGGGAATAGAGGTTCTGGGCGGAGACAAACCGCGTGCTCCCTGCCGCGGTCCAGTCCGCATCGGCGATCTGCCAGCCCGTGAAGTTGGAATTGCCGATGTAGCGGACCTTTCCCTGAGTCACGAGGTCGTCCAGCGCGCGCAGGGTTTCGTCAATCGGGGTGTCGGCGTCGGGGGCATGGAACTGATAGAGGTCGATGTAGTCGGTCCCGAGCCGGCTCAGGCTGTCTTCCACCGCGCGCATGATCCACCGCCGTGAGCCGCCCATGCGGCGCGGGTCGTCGCCGATCCGCATGCCGAACTTGGTGGCGAGCGTGATGTCCTGCCGCCGCTTGCCGAGCGCCTTGCCGAGGAACTCCTCCGACTTGGTCCCGCCATAGATGTCGGCGGTGTCGAAGAAGGTGACGCCGGCGTCGAGCGCGGCGTCGACCACGGCCTGCGTCTGCTTGGCGTCGATGCGCATGCCGAAATTATTGCAGCCCAATCCTACCTCGCTGACCTTCAAGCCCGAGGTTCCCAGCCGGCGCATTTTCATCGTCGTTCCTCCGGATGTTTTTGAGGGCCCTGGCGGCCGCGCGGCGGGACCCTAGCCGCATCCTCTTCTCATCCCAAGGCGCCGCGGCCCCGACCCCATGCTCAAGCCTGTTTACCCCTGAGCAAGCTTGCTGGCCCGTTCACTAGTTTTGTTGGCGATATCGCAAGTGTCGGCTTCGTAAGCTCACGATCCGAAACAGGTTTTTCAACCGAACGGTCCAAGCCATGCGTGTCGTCACCATTGTCAGTCTCGGGGCCTGCGCCCTGTTCGGTCTTTCCGCCCTGGTGGTGGCCAAGACCATGATGCCCAACCCGGGCGTGGCCAAGGCCGCGGCCCCGCAGCCCATGGCCGGCGTGCCCATCGTGGTCGCCAAGTCGGCGCTGAAGTTCGGCGACAAGCTGGACGCTTCGAAGATCGAGGTCCTGAAGGTGCCGTCGAACGCCGTGCCGGACGGCGCGTTCGCGACCACCGCGCTGGTGCTGTCCCAGGACGGCGGCGGACCGCCGGTGGTCCTCACCCCCATCGCCGCCCGCGAGCCGCTGTTGCCGGCCAAGCTTTCCGGTCCGGGCGCCCGCGCCTCGGTCGCCGCCGAAATCCATGACGGCATGCGCGCCTACACCATCAAGGTCAGCGACGTCACCGGTGTCGGCGGCCACGCCCTGCCGGGCGACCGGGTGGACGTCGTGCTGATGCGCGACCTCTCGGCCGACGCCCAAAAGCACAACTACATCTCCCAGGTGGTGATCCAGGATATCCGCGTCCTGGGCGTCGACCTGAACGCCGACCTCGCCTCCAACAAGCCGGCGACGCCGTCGACCGCGACCCTCGAGGTTTCGGTGGCCGACGCCCAGAAGCTGGCGGTGGCGGGCGACCTCGGCAAGCTGTCGCTGGCGCTGCGCAAGACCGGCTCGGCCGAGATCGCCCAGACCGCGCCGATGCGCACCGAGGCCCTGTTCGGCGGCCAGCCGCGCAGCACGGGCCACGCCACGGTCCGGCGCGTCAAGGTCGCTGAGGCCATGCCGGCCGCTCCGGCCCTGATCACCATCGTGGCCGAGGGCGGCAGCGACCAGCATCCCGGCAAGGCGCGCGCGCCGAAGCCGGCGCCGGCCGCCCCGCCCGCGACGCCGGCCGCTCCGGCCGCCGCGCCGAACCCGGCCGTCCCTGGCGCGGGCGCCGGCGTCGGCGCCGGCACGGCCCACACGTCCTAAGAACCCTGGAGCCCATGACCATGTCACGCCACCTGGCCACCGCGCTCTGCGCCACCGTCAGCCTGCTGGCGGCCACCGCCGCCGCGACGCCGGTCTTCGCAGACCAGTTCGCCAGCGAGGCCGCGCCCGTCCGCACCATCTCGGTGCCGAAGGACAAGGCGCTGTCGTTCCGCCTGGACGAGCCCGCCAGCAAGATCGTCGTCTCGCAGCCAGACATCGCCGAGGTGGTCGCCACCACCGACCGCAGCTTCTATGTCCGCGGCCTCGACGTCGGCTCGACCAACCTCTTGGTCTATGGACCGGGCGGCCGGCTCCTGCAGATGATCGACGTGCGCGTCGGCTTTGACGCCCGCGCGCTGCAGAGCGACATCGACACCGCGTTCCCCGGCGAGGCCGTCAAGGTGCAGACGCTGGGCGAAGGCCTGCTGCTCACCGGCACGGTCTCCTCGACCAGTGTCGCGACCCGCGCCAAGGCCATGGCCGACAAGTTCGCCCCCGACGGCGCGACCTCGGCCCTGCTGGTCAGCGCCTCGCAGGAGGTCGTGCTTGAGGTCCGCGTCATGGAGGCGACCCGCTCGTCCCTGCAAGACGCCGGCTTCTCCGGCGCGATCACCAGCGGCAACACCACGATGAACTTCGGCAGCGGCCTGATCGGCAACACGCCGGCCAACGGGGTCCTGGGCTTCGCCACCCACGCCGGCGTCAACGGCGTGAACCTCAGCCTGCAGGCGCTTGAGGAAAAGGGCATCGTGCGCACGCTCGCCAAGCCGACCCTAGTGGCGGTCTCCGGCGGCAAGGCCAGCTTCCTGGCCGGCGGCGAGTTCCCCTATCCGGTGCCGCAGGGCCTGAACCAGATCACGCTGGAGTTCCGCCAGTACGGGGTGAAGCTCGACTTCACGCCGACCGTGCAGGACAACGGCCTGATCCGCCTGGCCGTGGCGCCCGAGGTCAGCCAGCTCGACCAGACCAACTCGATCAAGATCGACGGCGTTCAGGTGCCGGGCCTGATCACCCGCAAGGCCGACACTACCGTCGAGATCCGGGACGGCGACTCCTTGGCGCTCGGCGGCATGTTCATGCACACCTACAACAACGACCTGCGCCAGTTCCCGGGCCTGGGCGACATCCCGATCCTGGGCGCGCTGTTCCGTTCGGCCCGCTGGGCGCGCAACGAGACCGAGCTGATCATTATCGTGACGCCGCACATCGTCACGGCGCGCGACTTCGAGAGGGCCGGCAAGACCGCCGACATCGCCACCCAGGAACCGAGCACGCTTGGCTTCATGGTCGGCGGCCAGGTCTCCAAGGGCCCGCCGATGAGCCGCGACATGCGCGGTCCCATCGCGCCGCCCCCGCCGGCCTCGCCGGTGGCCTCCGCCAGTTCGCCGGCCGCCTCGGTCACTGCCCCGACGACGACCCCGGCCGCGACCCCGGTCGCCGCCGCCACGCCCACCCTGCCGCTCCGCGGCGAAATCACCGCCGCCGCCGTTCCCGCCTCCGGAAAGTAAGTTCCTCCATGAGTACCCAGTCCCTCAGCGGTCGGCGCGTCCTGGCTATTGGTCCGGCGCTCGCCGGGCTCGCCGCGGGCCCGCTTGCAGGGGCCCAGATGGAGCAGGCGACGCTGGCCAAGCTGGTCGGCGTGACCGCGGCCGATGCGGACCTGATCATGATCGACGCCGACGCCTGGGCGGACCCGGCGCTGGCGGCCGGCATCCAGGCGCTGACCATCTCGCCCAGCCCGCCGCCGCCGGTGCTGCTGGTGGGCTCGCACCTGCCGACCGCGGTGGTGCGCAACCTGTTCCGGCTCGACCATTCCGACGTGCTGGAGGCGCCCTTCACGCCCGAGGCCGTGGTCGCGGCGATCGAGGGCCTGCTGGCCGCCAAGGCCGCCAAGACAGTCGCCGCCGCCGCCCCGGCGACGGCCGTGCCGCAGGCGGCCGCGGTCGCCCGTTGCTGGGCGGTGATCGGCGCAGTCGGCGGCTCGGGCGCCACGACGCTCGCCATCGAGATCGCCAACCAGCTCTGCGGCCGGCAGGCCAAGGAAAAGAGCGTCTGCCTGATCGATCTGCACTTGGCGGACGGCTCGGCCGGCCCCTACCTCGGCGCGAGTCCGACGCTGCGCGTGGCCGATCTCGCCGCCGCCGCCGACAAGCTGGACGCGGCCATGCTGCAGGCCTTCGTCACCCCGGTGACCAAGCAGCTCGACCTGCTGGCCGCGCCGCGCGACCCGCAGGCCTTCGAGGCCGCGCCGCGCGAGGCGATCCTGCGGATGCTGGAAATCGCCTGCGAGAGCTACGACTGGGTGATCCTCGACATGCCGCGCCACCGCCGGTCCTGGAGCCTGGAGGTGCTGGGCGGCTGCGACGAGATGCTGGTGATTTCCGAGCTGACCGTGCCGGCCCTGCTCGCCGCCCGCTCGCTCTCCGACGAGATCGAACGCGACCTGGGCTCCGGCCAGAAGCCGAAGATCGTGCTGAACCGTCTGGCCAGCCGCATGTTCGGCCCGGCGCCCTCGATGGCGGAAGCCGAGCGGGCCCTGCAGCGCAAGGCCGAGGGCGGCGTCAGCTCCGACTGGGAAGCCGCCGCGGCCTCGGTCAACCTGGGCGGCCCGATCGCCACCCACCGGCCCAAGTCGAAGATCGTCAAGGACGTCCAGCAACTGGTCGACCGCCTGGCCGCTCACGCCGTCGCCACGAAGGCCGCCTGATGGGACGCTTCGGACTCCCCGGCGCGAAGCCCGCGGCCGAGCCCGCCGCGGCGCCGGCGCCGGCCGCCCCCGCCGCCGCCCCGGCTCAGACGCTCGCCTCGCCGCCTCCGCCGCCGATGCCGCCCAAGCATGTGCCGACGCCCAAGGGCGGGCCGCCTTCGCAGCTGGACACCCGGCTTCGCCTGCACTCGCGGCTGATCGAGGAGCTCGACCTCGCCAAGCTCGACAAGCTCGACGAGAAGGACATGCGCCGCGAGGTCATGAGCCTGGTGGCCGACTTCGCGCGGTCCGAGCGGATGGCGCTGAACACCGCCGATCTGCAGGAGCTCGGCGCCTCGATCTTCGACGAGATGGTCGGCCTGGGCCCCCTTGAGCCGCTGCTCAAGGACGAGAGCATCAACGACATCCTGATCAACGGCCCGTTCCAGGTCTACGTCGAGCGTCGCGGCGAGCTGGAGCTGACGCCGGTCCGGTTCCGCGACAACGACCATCTGCTGCGCATCGTCAACCGCATCGTCGCCGGCGTCGGCCGCCGCATCGACGAGAGCCAGCCCATGGTCGACGCGCGCCTCGCCGACGGCTCCCGCGTCAACGCCGCCATCGCGCCGATCGCCATCGACGGCGCCGCGGTCTCGATCCGGAAGTTCTCCAAGAAGCCGCTCACCCTGGAGCGCCTGGTCGAGTTCAACGCCATGCCGATGGCGGTGGCCGACTTCATCCACGGGGCGGTCAAGTCCCGCGTCTCGACGGTGATTTCCGGCGGCACGGGCTCGGGCAAGACGACGCTGCTGAACGCGCTTTCCGCGGCCATCAGCCACGGCGAGCGCCTGATCACCATCGAGGACGCCGCCGAGCTGCAGCTGCAGCAGCCGCACGTGGTGCGCCTGGAGACCCGGCCGCCGAACATCGAGGGCAAGGGCGAGATCCGGCAGCGTGAGCTGGTCAAGAACGCGCTGCGGATGCGTCCCGACCGCGTGATCCTGGGCGAAGTCCGGGCCGACGAAGCCTTCGACATGCTGCAGGCCATGAACACCGGCCACGAAGGCTCGATGGCCACGATCCACGCCAACAACCCGCGCGAGGCGATCGGCCGCCTCGAACAGATGATCGCCATGGGGGGCCTCGCCATCAGCCCCGACGCCATGCGCCAGCAGATCGCGTCCGCCATCGGCCTGATCATCCAGGTGATGCGCCTGTCGGACGGCAAGCGGAAGGTGACCCACGTCACCGAGATCACCGGCATGGAGGGCCAGGTGGTGCAGATGCAGGACATCTTCACCTTCAACCGCACCCACACCGATCCGGACGGCACGGTGCACGGCGAGTTCCGCGCCACCGGCCTGCGGCCGCGCTGCATCGACGAGATGAACCGCCGTGGCATCGCCTACGACGTCGCCAACTTCGACCCGAGCAAGGCGCTGGGGGTGTCATGACCGTCAGTCCGAACGTCATCTTCCTGATCCTGGTCTTCGCCGCGGTGTTCACCGCCGGCCAGTCGATCATCGGCCTGGTCTCGGTGGCCACCCAGAAGCGCAAGGTGAACAAGCGGCTGAAGGTGGCCGAGCGGGTCGACGGGGTCTCCGCCCTGGTCATGGAGCTGCGCAAGCAGCGCGGCCTCGACGCCAAGGGCGAGCGCGGCCGGCGCCTGCGCTGGCTCTCCAACCTGATCGTCGCCTCGGGCCTGAAGTACGAGCCGAAGAAGTGGACCGTCTATGCGATCCTGGCGGGCCTGGTCGGCGGCATGGCCGCCGCCGTGCTCTCCAAGAACCCGCTGCTGTTCCCCGTCGGGCTGCTGCTGTTCGGGGTCGGCGGACCGATCTTCTATCTGAAGCACCTGGTGAAGAAGCGCGCCAAGGCGCTCGGCTTCCAGCTGCCGCAGGCGCTGGAGATCATCGTCCGCAGCCTCGAGGCCGGCCACCCGGTGCCAACCGCGATCAGCCTCGTGGGGCGCGAGATGGTCGATCCGATCGGCTCGGAGTTCGGCATGGCCGCCGACGAGATCGCCTATGGCGCGACCATGGAGCAGGCCGTCGAGCGCATGGCCGAGCGTTGCCAGCATCCCGACGTCGACCTGTTCGCCGCCACCGTGCGCCTGCAGGAGCGCTCCGGCGGCAACCTGACCGGCCTTTTGAAGCTCAACGCCGCCACGGTGCGCGAGCGGCACAAGATGCGGCTCAAGATCCAGGCCGCCTCATCCGAGGGCCGCGCCTCGGCGATGATCCTGACCTCGGCGCCCTTCGTCTCCACCGGCTTCATCGTGATCTCCTCGCCGCACTTCTACGGCGATGTCATCCATGAGCCGCTGGTGAAGTGGGGCCTCTTGGGCCTCGGCATCTGGATGTTCCTCGGCAACCTGGTCATGCGCCGCATGATCGATCTTCGGCTGTAGTCGCCATGAACCCCGCGCAGATCCAGAACATCATCACCGTCGCCGGCGCGCTGTTCATGCTGGCCGGCGGCGGCGGCGCGGCCTTTGTGGCGGCCGGCGAGCTGCGCCTGCGGGCCATCCGCCGGGGCCGCCTGGCGCCCGATAGCGGCGCGCGCATGGGCGGGGCGAGCCGTCCGCGCGACCCCAACTCCGGGATCGGCGGCCAGTTCATGGGCCAGATCCGCAAGCTCGGCCAGCAGAGCGCGGTGCGCGATCCGGCCAAGCTTTCGGTGCTGCGCTCGCGGCTGATGCAGGCCGGCTTCTACAATCGCGAGGCCCCGGTGATCTATCTGGGCGTCCGCGCCGCCAGCCTGGCGGCGGCGACGCTCGGCGTCATCCTGGTCCTGCCGCTGGTGGTCGGCGGCAAGGGCGGCTTCGGCGGGGTCGCTATCGCCGGCGTCCTGGCGCTGATCGCCATCCTGGGGCCGGACCGGGTCTTGAACATGCGCCGCTCCAAGCGCGAGCGCGAATATGCCGACGGCTTCCCCGACCTGCTGGACCTGCTCGTGGCCTCTGTCGAAGCCGGCCTTAGCCTCGACGCCGCGGTGACCCGGGTGACCGAGGAGCTGGCACGGCGCTATCCGAACCTGACCGTGCACCTGCGCTTCCTGGTGCTGGAGCTGCGGGCCGGCAAGTCGCGCAAGGACGCCTGGTCCGCCTTCGCCGACCGCCTGGGCATCGACGACGCCCGCCAGCTGGCCACCATGCTGCGGCAGGCCGAGGAGATGGGCACCAGCCTTGGGGAAACGCTCACGGTGTTCTCGCAGGACATGCGCTCCAAGCGGATGCTGCGGGCCGAGGAGAAGGCGCTGGCGCTGTCGGCCAAGCTGACCGTCCCGCTGATCGTCTTCATCTTCCCCTGCCTGCTGGGCTCACTGATGCTGCCGGCCGCGGCGCGCCTCGTGCACGTCTTCAGCCACCACTAGGCGGCTACAGGCCATAGGGCCGGTAGGGTCCGAAGATCAGCTGCTCGAAGACGCCGACGCCCTCCTGCGGCGCCTCGCCGGGGGCTTCGTAGATCGCGGTCGAGATCGCCTGGATGTGCCAGTTCTCGGGCGAGGCCATGTCGGCGGCGGCGATGTCGATGTCCTCGCGCGCCACCGCCAGTTCGCCCTTCAGCGCGCCGTGGCGCCACTCGCCGCCGTAGCCGATGCCGCGCATCAGGAAGACGCCTTTCGGCTTGATGGCGATGCTGGCCTCGCCCTGCGCCAACGGGACCTTCAGCGTCCCGCCCAGCGCGTGCCGCGTGCCGGCCTTGAGCGTCACCTCCTCCATCCGGGGCGCGTCGGCATGCCAGCCGCCTTCGGCGCCGGCGCCGTCCGGCAGGATCACCGCGCGGGTGTTCCAGGGGCGCCCCTCATGGTCGGCGTTGACGTGGAAGAAGACGCTTTTGTCGGCGAAGTTCAGCGGCGCCCACTGCCAGAAGAAGCTGGGGATGGCGTCGCTGGGAGTGGACTGGGAGTCCGGCGCGCCGACCGGCCGGATGCCCCACGAGCGGTCGCGGGTGCCGGTCCAGCCGGAACCCAGCGCGCGGCGCTCGCCGTCCACCTCGGTCCAGCCGGAGACCCGCACGTTCTGGGTGAGGCGCGTGTAGTCCATGAACACCCGGGGGCCATTGCGGCGCATGAACCGCGGCTCCTCGATCGGAAAGGCGCGGCCTTCGAAGGTCAGGTCGCAGGCCAGGCCCTCGGCCTTCTCGACGACCACCCGCAATTTCTGCAGCGGCTCGATCACCTCGATGCGGATCGGCCCCACCGACAGGTCCATCCGCTCCATGCGCAGGATCTTCGACGCGTGCAGGCAGTATTCCTTACCGTCGCGGATGATGGCGACGTGGGCGTCGGCGACGTTCAGCGCCGGATAGACCCCGAAGGCCACGGCGACGAACTCGCTGCCGTCGGGCGAATATCCGTTGAAGAAATAGCGGTCGTAGAAATTCCGGTCGGAGCCCGCATAGGCGATCGGCTCCGGCGTCTGGTGGATCGGGAAGTCGTCGCCCTTGGTCAGCATCTGCGGCTCCCTCGCCCTTGACGTGTCGTCACGCTTGCGACGCGCTCTTGGGCCGTATCAAGTGCGTGCGACGGCAAGAACACAAGTGAAGTGCGGAGGAGCGTCCGATGAGCGTCATGACCGAGGTCGACCATCGCATCCCCAAGGACGTGGCCGAACAGCTGGTCGCCCCGGGCGCCTACGCCGACGGCCGGATCCACAAGGCCTACGCCTGGCTGCGCAAGAACGAGCCCTTGGGCGTCGCGCAGGTGGAGGGCGTCGACCCCTTCTGGGTGGTCACCCGCCACGAGGACATCCTGGAGATCAGCCGCCAGAACGACCTGTTCCACAACGGCGACCGCTCCCCGACCCTGATCGGCCAGGAGGGCGACCGCAAGGTCCGCGAGATGATGGGCGGCAGCCCGCACCTGTTGCGCACGCTGATCCACATGGATGCGCCCGATCACCTGAAATACCGCCTGCTGACCCAGGCCTGGTTCATGCCGCAGAACCTCAAGCGGCTGGAGGATCAGATCCGGGTGCTCGCCAAGGCCTCCGTGGAAAAGATGGCCGCCAGTGGCGGTCGCTGCGACTTCGTCAAGGAGGTCGCCCTGCACTACCCGCTGCATGTGATCATGAGCATCATGGGCGTGCCCGAGGCGGACGAGGGCCGCATGCTGAAGCTCACCCAGGAGCTGTTCGGCGCCTCCGACCCGGAGCTGGCCCGCGATCCCGACGAGCTGGAGAAGCCCGCCGAGGAGCGCCAGATCGATTTCGGGGTGATCATCGACTTCTCGAACTACTTCCGCGCGCTCTCCGAGAGCAAGCGGGCGCACCCGACCGAGGACCTCGCGAGCCTGATCGCCAATTCGCTCATCGACGGGGCGCCGATCAGCGACCTGGAGGCGATGAGCTACTACATCATCGTCGCCACCGCCGGGCACGACACCACCTCGTCCTCCACCGCCGGCGCCATGTGGGCCTTGGCCGAGAACCCGGCCCAGCTCGCCAAGGTCAAGGCCGACCCGTCGCTGATCCCGGGGCTGGTCGACGAGTCGATCCGCTGGACCACGCCGGTGAAGACCTTCATGCGCACGGTCACCGCCGACACCGAGTTCGCCGGGCGCCACATGAAGAAGGGCGACTGGCTGATGCTTTGCTACGCATCAGGCAACCGCGACGAAGCGGTGTTCGAAGCGCCGCAGGAGTTCCGCGCCGACCGCAAGCCCAACAAGCACCTGGCCTTCGGCTACGGCGCGCACCTGTGCCTGGGCCAGCACCTGGCCAAGATGGAGATGCGCATCCTCTGGGAAGAACTGCTGCCCAGGCTCTCGGACCTCGCCCTCGACGGCGAGCCGGCGATGAGCGAGAGCGTTTTCGTCAACGGCCCCAAACGCCTGCCCATCCGCTTCAAGATGGATTGAGTGTTGAACTTCCTCCTCTGTCATCCCGGACAGCCCGCAGGGACGATCCGCTGCGGCCGGGATGACAAAGATGGGGGCCTGGGCCTGTGACGCAGCACCCCCTCGAACCGCGCGTGGCCGCGTACATCGCCAAGCAGCTGCCGGACGCCTCCGATGTCGCCGTCAGCGGCCTGGAGCGCATCTCGGGCGGGGCGTCACGGGAGACCTACCGGTTCCGGCTGAGCTATCGCCAGGGCGGACAGACCCACGAGCGAAAACTGATCCTGCGGCGCGATCCGCCGGCCAGCCTGATCGACACCGAGCGGCGGATCGAGTTCGCGGCCTACCGCGCCTTCCACGGCTCCGCGGCGCCGGTGCCGGAAATGCTGTGGCTGGAGGAACAGGACGACGCTCTCGACCACCCCTTCTTCATCGCCGAGGAACTGGCGGGCTTCCAGGCCGCGCCGCAGCTCCTGTTCGCTGGCGGCTATGACGCGGTGCTGCCGCGGGTGGCTGAGCGCAAGTGGACGATCCTGGGCGAGATCGCCAAGGCCGACCCGCAGGCGTTGAACCTGACCTCGGTCATGGAGGCGCCGGCGCTCGACGCCTGCTGGCGCCGCGAGCTCGACCACTGGGAGGCGGTCTTCGACACCGACGAAGCCGAGCCGCAACCGATCGCGCGCGCCGCCATCCGCTGGCTGCGCGCCCACCCGCCGCCGCCGGCCCAGAAGCTTTCCGTCGTGCATGGCGACTACCGCACCGGCAACTTCCTCTACGACGAGGCCGGCGAGATCCATGGCGTGCTGGACTGGGAGATGGCCCACCTGGGCGACCCGCTGGAGGACCTGGCCTGGGGTTTCAACCCGGTCTGGGAGTTCGGCCGCGGCCTGGCCGGCGGGCTGGTCCCGAAGGATGAGGCCGTAGCCATCTGGCGGCGCGCCAGCGGCCTTTCCGTCGATCCAGCCGCCCTGCACTGGTGGATCCTGTTCAACTGCGTGAAGGGCCAGGGCATCTGGGTCGGCTCGGCGCGCGCCTTCATCGACGGCGGCAACCGCGACCCGATCCTGGCCTACGCCGCCTGGTGGTTGCTGAACGCCCAGGATCGGTCGATCCTCAAGGTGATGGGGAAGCTATGACGCCTGAGGCGCCGATCGTTCTTGCGGAACTGGCCGCGTTGGTGATGCGCAATGGCGCGCCGGAGGTTCCGGCGGGCGAGCGGCAGAGCCAGTTGACGCTGGCGGCCATGCTGCTGGGCGTCGCCGCCGAGGTCTGGGACGGCGCGGCGGACAGCCTGGTGCGGGAGAACCGCGCGCTGGCCGCTTTGCTGGACGACGCCGCTGGCGAGGACGACCTGAAGCTCTCCGCGCTGCGGGCCGAGAACGCGCGCCTGCGCGCCCGGCTGATCGCCGCGCAGATCGCCGCCGAAGAGGCCGGCGACCCCGACCGCGAAGCCGCCATCTGGGCCGAACTCGTCGCCTCCACCGAGCGGCGCAAGCTCTCGATCTCGTCGATCTGACCCAGGTCTGAACAGAAAATGGCCTCGACAAAGGACATCGCCAACCGCGTCCCGATCACCGGCGCGCTGATGCTGTCGACGCTGATGTACACCATCGACTCGACCGTCGCGAACGTCGCCCTGCCCCACATCCAGGGCAGCGTCTCGGCGAGCGCCGACCAGATCGTCTGGGTGCTCACCAGCTACATCATCGCCACCGCGATCATGACGCCGCTGTCCGGCTGGCTCAGCCAGAAGATCGGCCGCAAGACCATGTTCCTGTGGTCGATCGCCGGCTTTACCGGGGCCTCGATCCTTTGCGGCGTCGCCACCTCGCTTCCGGAGATCGTCATCTTCCGCCTGTTGCAGGGGGTCGCCGGCGCCTCGCTGATGCCGCTCTCCCAGGCCACCATGCTCGACATCTATCCGCAGAAGATGATTCCGCGGGTGATGAGCATCTGGAGCGCCGCGGTGATCCTGGGTCCGATTGTAGGACCCACGCTGGGCGGCTGGCTGACCGAGGACTTCTCCTGGCGCTGGGTGTTCTACATCAATGTGCCGATCGGCATCGTCGCCTTCCTGGGCATCTGGACCTTCATGGACCGCGACGACGGCGGGCGCGAGCGGCCGTTCGATTTCCTGGGCTTTGGGGCGCTGGTGCTGTTCATCGGCGGGTTCCAGCTGATGCTCGACCGCGGGCCGACCGAGGACTGGTTCGACTCCAAGGAGATTTGGATCGAGTGCGCGATCGGCGCAGGGGGCTTCTTCGTCTTCCTGGTCCAGACGCTCACCGCCGAGCATCCGTTCTTCCATCGCGACCTGGCGAAGGACTCGAACTTCCTCGCCACCACCCTGTTCTCGATGACCACCATGGTGCTGCTGTTCTCGTCGAGCGCGCTCTTGCCGTCGATGATGCAGAACCTGCTGGGCTATTCGGCGCTGCAGGCCGGCGTCGCCTCGATGACCCGCGGCCTCGGCTCGCTGATCGCCTTCCTGGCCGTGCCCATGCTGGTCGCGCGGTTCGGGCCGCGCAGGGTGCTCCTGGTCGGCATCGGACTATCGGCCTACGCCATGTGGCAGATGGGCCAGTTCGACCTTTCGATGACGGCGCGGCCCATCGAGGTGGCGGGCTTCATCCAGGGTATTGGCACCGGCCTCTTGTTCGCCCCGCTCAACACCTTGGCCTACGCGACGCTTTCGCCGATCCACCGCACCGAGGGCACCATCGTCTCCACCATGGCCCGAAGTATCGGCTCCAGCGCGGGGATTTCGGTGGTGCAGGCCATCCTGATCCGCGATGCGGCGCTCGCCCATTCGCGGCTGGCCGAGCATGTGACCGTCACCGACCCGGTGCTCCGCTGGAGCCTGCCGCAGGCCTTCAGCCTCTCCGGCCCGGGCCTGGGATTCCTCAACGGCGAGGTGACGCGGCAGGGGACGATGATCAGCTATGACGCCGTCTTCGGCGCCATGGGCGCCTTGGCGCTCTTGATGGCGCCCGCCTTGCTGGTCCTCAAGCCGCCGCCGAAGCAGCCCGCCGCCGCGCCGGGCGTCCCGGCCCCGGCCCGCGAGGTCCACGCCGACTAGTGTGCTGGCTTGGAAGTTCGCATCATTCTGGGTCGTGCTCTGCTGCGAACTTCAAAGCCCAAAAGCACACTAGAAATATAGACTTGCTAGTGTCCTCATCGATTCCGAAGTTCGCCAGAGCTCGCCACAAGCGCTTGCGAACTTCGGAATCGGGACACTAGCCGTTGGCGGCGCGCGAATCCGCCGGCGCCTGGTCCCGTTCGGTCATGCCGTAGTCGCGCAGCACGCTCGCCACCCGCAGCCGATAGCCGGCGAAGACCTCGCCCCGGCCGATGGCCTGGGCGCGCCGGTGCGCCTCCAGCCCGCGCCATTGCGCCACCGCCGCCTCGTCGCGCCAGAAGGACAGCGACAGCATCTTGCCGGGTTGCGCGAGGCTCTCGAACCGTTCGACGGAGATGAAGCCGTCGATGGACTCCAGCCGGGATTTCAGCTCCGCGGCGATGTCCAGATAGGCCTGCCGGCGCCCGTCGCGCGGCTCGACCTCGAAGATCACCGCGATCACGCCTTGCGCACCCCGCGCAGGAAGGTCCGCGTCTCCTCCATGATGAACTTCTTCTCCTGGGCGAACTTGAAGTTGGCCAACGAGTCGGCGTCCTGCCGCAGCCGGCCCCGGTAGGTCTCATAGGACGCCAGGCACTCGAAGCCGATCATGGCCAGCGCGACGTTGTTGGTCCCCTCGTGCGGCATGAAATAGCCCAGGAGATCGCCGCCCATCAGCGGGATGATGGTCAGCCACTTCCTGGCGTATTCCTCGAAATCGGCCGCCTTGTAGGGGTCGATGACATAGCGGATGCAGCAGACGACGTTGGTGCTCATGGAGGCCTCCGGGCTTGAAGGCCCCTCTCCTAGCCCGGACCGGCGCGCGAAGGTTTCGACCGCGATCGAAGCTTGGGCCCTGGGCGCCGGAGCCCGCCTGGGCTTAGGATCGAAATATGAAGGTCGGCCCCGACATCGCCGTCGTCGCGTCCCTGCTGGGCGACCCGGCGCGCGCCAACATGCTGACCGCCATGTCGGCGGGCCAGGCGCTGACCGCGGGCGAGCTCGCCCGCGAGGCCGGCGTCACCGCCCAAACCGCCAGCTCGCACCTGGCCAAGCTCTCGGCCGCCGGCCTGGTGGAGGGCCGCAAACAGGGCCGCCACGTCTACTATGGCCTCTCCGGACCCGACGTGGCCGGCGTGCTCGAGGCGCTCTCGGGCCTGGCCGCGCGCACCGGCCATACCCGCGTCCGCACGGGGCCGAAGGAGCCGGCGCTGCGCCGCGCGCGGGTCTGCTACGACCACCTGGCCGGCGACCTGGGCGTGGCCATGCTGGACAGTCTGACCCATCGCGGCATGATCGTGGGTACGGGCGAAACCCTGGTGCTCACCGAAAAGGGGGAGGCTTTCGTGACCGCGCTAGGCCTCGACCTGCCGGCGCTCACCAGCCTGCGCCGGCCGCTCTGCAAGGGCTGCCTGGACTGGAGCGTGCGCCGCTCGCACCTGGCCGGCGCCCTGGGCGCGGCCTTGCTGACCCGGTTCTTCAACCTAGGCTGGGCGACCCGCGAACCCGGGACCCGCATCGTCAGCTTCAGTCCCCGAGGCCTGGAGGCCTTTCGCGAAATCTTCGGGGTTCCGGCCGAGGCCGAAGCCTTGGCGTGACAAGCCCGTTCCGGTCGGCTTTGGTGCTGACGCCGTGATTTGACGCGGCCTTCGACCAACAGCCATTTCCAACCGGACGGATTTCCACATGCCACCACGGATGTTGCCTGAGCCCACGCCGGAGACCCGGCATTTCTGGGAGGGCTGCAAGGCGGGCGAGCTGCGCCTGCAGCGCTGCACCGACTGCGACGGCGGAAGCTATTTCCCGCCCCGGCCTTTCTGCCCCAAGTGCGGCAGCCGCAAGGTCGAGACCTACAAGGCCAGCGGCCAGGGCGTGCTCTGGTCCTACGTCATCAACATGCGCCCGCGCCCCGACATGGGGACCGAGCCCTACGCCATCGCGGTGGTGAAGCTGGCCGAAGGGCCGACCATGATGACCAACATCGTGGACTGCCCGCAGACGCCCGAGGCGCTGCAGCTCGACATGCCGCTGAAGGTCACCTTCTCGAAACAGAGCGACGACATCTCGCTTCCGTTCTTCCAACCCCAATCCTCGCAAGCTGGGGGAGCGTAAGCGCATGAAACGCAAATCCATCGCGGTCGTCGGCGCCGCCGAGACCACCCAGATGGGCCGCATCCCCGACGTCTCGGTGATCGGCCTGCACGCCGACGCGGCGCTGAACGCCATGGCCGACTGCGGCCTGAAGCCCTCGGACATTGACGGGGTCGCCTGCGCCGGCATCTCGCCGGTCGAGCTCGCCCACTATATGGGGATCACGCCCACCTACGCGGACGGCACCAGCGTCGGCGGCTGCTCCTTCATGCTGCACGTGCGCCACGCGGCGGCGGCGATCAACGAGGGGCTCTGCACCACCGTCCTGATCACCCACGGCGAGAGCGGCCGCTCCCGCGTCGGCGCCGGGGGCTTCGCCCGCGCGGCCTCCAGCCTCGCCGGCCAGTTCGAGATGCCCTATGGCCCGATGGGTCCGCCGACCATGTTCACGATTCCGGTGCTGCGCTACCTGAAGGCGCGCGGCTACACGGTCGAGGACCTGGCGCAGGTGGCGGTGGTCCAGCGCGAATGGGCGGCGCTCAACCCGCGCGCCAGCTACAAGGAGCCGATCACCATCGAGGACGTGCTCAAGTCCGACATGATCGCCTGGCCCTTCACCAAGCTGATGTGCTGCCTGGTCACCGACGGCGGCGGGGCGCTGATCCTGACCAGCGCCGAGCGGGCCAAGGACTTCCCGCAGAAGCCGGTCTACATTCTGGGAACCGGCGAGAGCGTCGAGACCCCGATGGTCAGCCAGATGGAGGACTTCACCTCGTCGCGCGCCTTCCGCGTGTCGGGCAAGAAGGCCTTCGCCGAGGCCGGCATCGGCCACGCCGACGTCGACCACTTGATGATCTACGACGCCTTCGCCCACCTGCCGCTCTACGGCCTGGAAGACCTGGGCTTCTGCCAGCCGGGCGAGGCGGCCACCTTCGTCCGTGAACGGAACACGGCGCCCCCTAAAGATGGAAAAGGCGGCGGCAAGCTGCCCTTGAACACCAACGGCGGCGGCCTCTCCTACATGCACTCCGGCATGTACGGCATGTACGCCCTGCAGGAGAGCGTGCGGCAGATGCGCGGCGTCGCCCCGGCCCAGGTCGCGAACGCCAAGATCAGCATCGCCCACGGCGTCGGCGGCATGTTCGCCGCCTCCGGCACGATCGTGTTCTCCAACGAGGCGCCGTAACGGCTGTCACAGATGAGGGGTCATTCGGGCGTCCCGACCGGACGGAGATCTAAAGTCGTGACGCCTATGCGATCCCTCATCTGCCTGCTGGCCCTCCTCGCCGCGCCCGCCGCTGCGCAGGACCTGACGCTCACCGGCGTGATGACCCGCGCCGACCACGAGCACTACCGGGAGATTCCCTTCAAAGTCCCGGCCGGGACGACGCGGCTGACAGTGGAGTTCGCCTACACCGGCAAGGATCAGAAGTCGGTGATCGATCTGGGCGTCCGCGATCCCGAAAGGTTCCGCGGCTGGAGCGGCGGCAACAAGCAGAGCTTCACGATCTCCGACGCCGAGGCCACGCCCTCCTACCTGCCAGGGCCGCTGCCGGCCGGGACCTGGAAGCTGGTGCTGGGCGTGCCGAACCTGCGGGCCGGCGCCGAGGCGCACTACACGGCCCACGTCACCTTCGAACACGGAACGAGCTTCGCCGGCTTCAGCGCCGCGCCGATCAAGCCGGAGCCGGGCTGGTATCGGGGCGACCTGCACATGCACACCGGCCACTCGGACGGGACGTGCCTGTCGATGCGCAAGGCCCACGTGCCCTGCCCGGTGTTCCGCACCCTGGAGGCGGCGCGCGCCCGCGGCCTCGACTTCGTTTCGGTCACCGACCACAACACGACCGCCCAGAACCAGGCCCTGCGCGAACTCGCGCCCTACTACGACGACCTGCTACTGATCCCAGGCCGCGAGATCACCACCTTCTACGGCCACGCCAACGTCTGGGGCCCGACCGCGCCCATGGACTTCCAGTTGGGATCGCCCCGCGCGCCCACCCTGGCCGCGATCCAGAGCCAGGTGGAGAAGGCCGGCGGCCTGATCTCCATCAACCACCCGGGCCAGCCGTCGGGCGAGGCCTGCATGGGCTGCGGCTGGACGGTGAAGGACGCCGACTTCTCGCGCATCCAGGCGATCGAGGTCGTCAACGGCGGCGCGCTTCGCCTGCCGGGCGGCGCGGAGAGCGTGATCTCCGGAATCCCGTTCTGGGAGGCCAGGCTCAACGCCGGCTTCCGGATCACCGGCGTCGGCGGTTCCGACAGCCACGACATCGAGATCAGCCGGGTGGCCGCCGCCGGCGTCGGCTATCCGACCACCGTGGTCCATGCCCAGGCCCTGTCGCAGCCGGCGATCCTGGCCGCGATCCGCGCCGGCCACGTGTTCATCGACGTCAACGCCAGCCGCGAGCGGTTGCTGGAGGTGAGCGCCGCATCCGGCGGAAAGACCGCGGAGATGGGCGATGCGCTCGCCGCCCCGGCCGGCGCGCCGGTCAGGATCACCGCGCACGTGACCCACGCGGCGGGCGGGTCCCTGTCGCTGACGGGCGACGGGCCAAGGCCGAAGCTCGCCGACGCCGCGCTCAAGGGGGACGACGAGACCAGGACCGTCGAGGTCTCAGGCGACGGCCAACGCCACTGGCTGCGCGTCGACGTGCGCGGGCCGGACGGCAAGCTCTGGCTGATCGGCAACCCGATCTACCTCAACGGCCGCTAGGCGACGGCGGTGGAGTCTTCGCCGGCGGCTTCTTCCGAGCGGCCGCTGATGGCGTTCATGATGCTTTCGATCAGCGCCTGGGCGTGGATCGGCTTGGAGAGGTGCAGATCGGCGCCGGCCTCGTGGCTGGCGCGCATGTGCTCGTCGAGCGCGTTCGCGGTCAGCATGATCACCGGCGTGCGCGGCAGGCCGGTTTCCCGCTCGAACTGGCGCAGCATGGCCGTCGCCGTGAGGCCGTCCAGCTCCGGCATCTGCATGTCCATCAGGACGACGTCGAAACGTTCCTGGCGCAGCAGGTCGATGGCCAGCTGGCCGTTCTCGACGATCACCGGGGTGACGCCGACCGACTCCAGGATCAGCTCGACGACCTTCTGGTTGGTCGGATGGTCCTCGGCCACCAGCACCCGGGCGCCGGCGATGTCGAACACCTGGGCCTCGTCCTCGCCCTCGTCCACGGCCACGTCTTCAAGCCGCTCCAGGGGCACGTAGACCGAGAAGGTCGAGCCGTGGCCCGGGCGCGACTGCACCACGATGCGCCCGCCCATCAGCTCGACCAGTGAGCGGCTGATGGCCAGGCCCAGGCCCGTGCCGCCGAACCGGCGGCGGATCGAGGCGTCGGCCTGTTCGAAGCGGCGGAACAGGCGCTGGCCCGTCTCCTCGTCGAAGCCGATGCCGCTGTCGGACACCTGGAAGCGGATCTCGTCGCCAAAGGCGATGACGTCGAGCACGACCTCGCCGGCCTCGGTGAATTTCACCGCATTGGAGAGCAGGTTGGAAAGCACCTGGGTGATCCGCACCGTGTCGCCCGCGTAGTGGCCCTCGGCCTCCGGCGCGATCGACCAGCGGAACGAGAGGCCCTTGGCCTGGGCTGACGCCTTGTGCAGCTCGGCCACATGGCTGACCAGCCGGGTCATGGCGAAGTCGTCGCGGCTGAGCGTGATCTCGCCGGCCTCGATCTTCGAGAAGTCGAGAATGTCGGTCAGCACCCGCTCGAGCAGGCGGCCCGAGGCGACGATCAGTTCGGCCAGCTCCTTGCCCTTGGGCGTGGTTTCCTGGCCGGCCAGGGTCTCGGAGATGGCGATGACGCCGTTCAGCGGCGTGCGCAGTTCGTGGCTCATATTGGCCAGGAAGCGCGACTTCTCGGTGTTGGCCCGTTCCAGCTGGGCGGTGCGTTCGCTGACCCGGTCCTCCAGCGAGGCCAGCACGGCGACCGTCTTTTCGCGCTCGGTGCGCAGCGAGGTCGCCAAGACGCCGATCTCGTCGTTGCGCAGCTCCACGTCGCTGACGTCGGGACGCTCGTTGTCGCCGCCCTCGCAGGACGCCGCCAGCCGCTCGACCGGGCGCACGATGCTGCTGCGCGCCAGCAGCACCACGGCGAGCGCCTGGATCAGTGAGGCGATACCGCCGATCAGCAGCACCCAGGAGGCCGACTTCAGGGCCGAGGCCATAACGTTGGCCTTGGGATAGGTCAGCAGCAGGTACCAGTTGGGGCCGTTCAGCCGCCCGAAGGCGACGATCTGGCGTCCGTCCGGGCTCTCGATGACGCCGTTCTCGCGCCGATCCTTGCCGATCCGCGCCACGAGGTCGGTGAGCGCGAACCGCTTCTGGTACTGGGCCAGGGTCTTTTCCGGCTGGGCGGCCTGGTCGGTGAAGCCCGGATAGGCGATCAGCTCGCCCTTGGAGGTCACGATCATCGGCGAGGCGCCGGACGGCGTGTTCTTCACCGCGTTCAGGAAGAAGTGGGTCAGCTCCATCGACGAGCCGAACGCGCCCACATAGCGGCCGTTCACATAGGCCGGCGTCAGGCAGGCCGTCGCCAGCCGCTTGCCGACCGTGTCCTGCACCAGGCGCTGCAGGTTGGTGCAGCGGGTGGCGCGGCTGGGGTCGAACTGCGGCAGAGTGACCTTGGCCATCTCCTCGCCGGAAATCGACAGGTCGGCCGGCGCCTCATGGCGATAGAACATCAGATGGTCCGGCCGGTCGGGGCCGTACATGACCAGCCGCGTGGGCTTGGGCATGAAGAAGTAGAAGTTGTCGTAGTCGCGGCGCATCGCCTGGCCGAAGTCCGACACCAGCCGGAACCCCGCCACCAGCGCGCGCATCTCGTCCGGCGTCGTCTGTTTGGCGCCGGCGATGAAGGCGCCGAGGCCATAGGTGTAGTCGCCCTGGTTGATCGCCCCGTCGAAATATTTGTCGCGGCTGCGGCGGGTGCCGTCGGCCTGCAGCGGGAAATAGTCGTCGGCCAGCCGGGTCACCTCGGCGTCCGACAGGTGGTTCATCCGCCGCTCCAGCTCCTCGCCGGCGGCCTTGTGGACGGTGGAGAGGTTGGAGAACTGGCGGTCCACATTGGAGCTGCGCTCCCGGACGTAGTCCGTGAGGTAGCCGATCTGACGGCTCGAGAGCTCGCGCTCAAAGACGACGAATGCGCCGAAGGTGCCGAGCACCGTCATGATCAGCGACATCAAGCCGACGCTGATCAGGAACCGACGCGAGAGGGATTTCATGGACCGGTGGGAACTCCGCCTAACCTACGGACCCTAAGCGGCGATCATAAAGGTCAGGTTTACGCGGTAGATTTGCCGCCGGCCGCGGTGAATCGGCCACAGTCGCGCTCAGCGGCCGTCAAGATTTGGAACCACGGAGAAGGCGCGGAAGTAAGATTCAACCACGGACGGACACAGATGCACACGGACGCGTCCTGCCGCTTGAAAGGCCGAAGGCCATCTTCCGATAGGCTCTGCCTACGATCAGAAGGCGAGCTGCGCTCGCCAAGCGCAAGGCGCGTCGGTGTGCATCTGTGTCCGTCCGTGGTCGAGCCTTCTTCCTTCTTCCGTGCTCTTTCCGTGTTTTCCGTGGTTGCTTTTCTTCCGCCCGTCAGCGGTCGAACTTGGTCGCCAGCACGATCGAGGAATTGGTGCGTTCGACGCCGCGCAGGGCGCCGATCTCATCGATCAGGGCGTCCATGTCGCCCACGCTGGGGGCGGCGACGGCGGCGATCATGTCCGATGGTCCGCTCACGGACTGCAGGCGCCGCACGCCGGGCATCCGTTTCAGCGCCGCGGTGACCGCGGCCGCCTGCTTCGGCTCGACCGTCAGCATGACGAAGGCGTGGATCAGGGCCGCCTCGCGCGCCTCCGACAACTTCACCGAATAGCCGGCGATCACCCCCGTGCGCTCCAGCCGGGCGAGCCGGCTCTGCACAGTGGTGCGCGAAAGGCCGAGCGCCCGGGCCAGCTCGGCGACCGGCGCGCGGGCGTCGTCGCGCAGGCGGGCGATCAGGTGGTCGTCGAGATCGTCCATCGCGCCCCCTCGTCAATCTGCCGATTTGTGCGGTCGATACGTCCAGATATCTCACGAATATCGCCGAGATGCCAATTGATATTGGCGCCGACGCGAATCATTCTTGGGCGACCCGCCGCCCGAGGAGCCCCACAATGCGCAAGATCGCCGTCATCGGCGCCGGCAAGATCGGCGCCACGGCCGCCAGGCTGCTCGCCGGTTGCGGCGACTATGAGGTCACGGTGATCGACGCCAACGCGCAGGCCCTGGCCGGCGTCGACGCCCGTGCGAAGACCGCAGCCGTGGCCATCGACAGCGCCGCGGCGCTCAAGGCGGCGCTCGCCGGCTGCTTCGCCGTCGTCAACGCCGCGCCCTACCATCTCACCGTCGCGGTCGCTGAGGCCGCCAAGGCCGCCGGCGCCCACTATCTCGACCTCACCGAGGACGTCGCCGCGTCGCGCGTGGTCCGCGACCTCGCCCGCGGCGCCGACGTCGCCTTCATCCCGCAGTGCGGCCTGGCGCCGGGCTTCATCACCATCGCCGCCTGGGACCTCTGCAAGCACTTCGACGAGCTGCACGACGTGCGCCTGCGGGTCGGCGCCCTGCCGCGCTATCCGTCCAACGCCTTGAACTACAACCTCACCTGGTCGACCGACGGGGTGATCAATGAATATTGCGAGCCCTGCGAGGCGATCGTCGAGGGCCGCCTGCGCGAGGTCCCGGCGCTGGAGGAATGCGAGGAATTCTCCCTCGACGGCGTGACCTACGAGGCCTTCAACACCTCCGGGGGCCTCGGCACGCTCTGCCAGACCCTCGACGGCAAGGTGCGCAACCTCAACTACCGCACCATCCGCTATCCCGGCCACGCGGCGATCATGAAGGCGCTGTTGAACGACCTCGGCCTGCGCAATCGCCGCCCGCTGCTCAAGGACATCCTGGAGCAGGCGGTGCCCGCGACCCTGCAGGACGTGGTCATCGTCTTCGTGACCGTCAGTGGACTGAAGGATGGCCGACTGATGCAGGAGACCTATGTCAACAAGGTCTACGCCCAAGTGATCGGCGGCGAAATGCTCAGCGCCATCCAGATCACCACCGCCGGCGCCGTCTGCGCGGTGCTGGACCTGTTGGCGGACGGCAAGCTGCCGGCCAGGGGCTTCATCCGCCAGGAGGACATTCCGCTCGCCGACATCCTGGGCAACCGCTTCGGACGCTTCTACGCTGGCGACACCCCGCAAGCCCTCCGCGCCGCCGAGTAGACCACATGACCCTGCAAAGCCCGATCAGCTCCGCCCCCCTCGCGTCGACAAGGGCGGAAGCCCATGACGTCCTGAGCCGCCTGGGCGTCGCCGAGACGCTGTGGACCGGCGGCGACCGCGCCGTGCGTTCGCCGGTCACCGGAGAGACCCTCGCCGACGTGCATGACGCCACACCGGCTTCCACAGCAAAGGCTGTGGAAACCGCGCACCAAGCCTATCTGGCCTGGCGCAACGTCCCGGCGCCCCGCCGGGGCGAACTGGTTCGCCTGCTGGGCGAGGAGTTGCGCGCCGCCAAGGCCGACCTCGCCGCCCTGGTGACTCTGGAGGCCGGCAAGATCGTCTCCGAGGCCCAAGGTGAAGTGCAGGAGATGATCGACATCTGCGACTATGCCGTCGGCCTGTCGCGCCAGCTGTTCGGCCTGACCATAGCCACCGAGCGGCCCGAGCACCGCATGATGGAGACCTGGCATCCGATTGGCGTGGTCGGCGTGATCTCGGCGTTCAACTTCCCGGTCGCGGTCTGGTCGTGGAACGCGGCGCTGGCGTTGGTCTGCGGCGACGCGGTGGTCTGGAAGCCGTCGGAAAAGACCCCGCTCACCGCGCTCGCCGTGCAGGCCCTGCTCGACCGCGCCATGGCGAAGTTCGGCGACGCCCCGCAAGGACTTTCCGCCGTCGTCATTGGCGGCCGCGAGGTCGGCGAGACCCTGGTCGACCACCCCAAGGCGCCGCTGGTCTCGGCCACCGGCTCGACGGCCATGGGCCGCGCGGTGGCGCCGCGCCTGGCCGCCCGCTTCGCCCGTGCGCTCCTCGAGCTCGGCGGCAACAACGCCGCCATCGTCGCGCCAAGCGCCGATCTGGACCTAACCCTGCGCGGGGTGGCCTTCGCGGCCATGGGCACCGCCGGCCAGCGCTGCACGACGCTGCGCCGGCTGTTCGTGCATGACAGCATCTATGACGCCTTCCTGCCGCGCCTGAAGGCCGCCTACGGCTCCGTGCCGGTGGGCGATCCGCGCAAGGCCGGAACCCTCGTCGGCCCGCTGATCGACGCGGCCTCGTTCGAGGGCCAGCAAAAGGCGCTGGCCGACGCCCGCGCGGCCGGTGGCCAGGTCACCGGCGGCGAGGCGGTTCAGGTCGCGGGCTGCGCGGACGCCGTCTATGTCCGCCCGGCCCTCGTGGAGGTGTCGGAACAGGCCGAGGTCGTCCGCCGGGAGACCTTCGCGCCGATCCTCTACGTCATGCGCTATGCGGATCTCAGCGAGGCCATCCGTCTGCAGAACGACGTGCCGCAGGGCCTGTCGTCCTCGATCTTCACCAACGACCTGCGCGAGGCCGAGCTGTTCACCTCGGCGCGCGGCTCCGACTGCGGCATCGCCAACGTCAACATCGGCCCCTCGGGCGCCGAGATCGGCGGGGCGTTCGGCGGCGAGAAGGAGACCGGCGGCGGCCGCGAGGCGGGCTCCGACAGCTGGAAGACCTACATGCGCCGCGCCACCAACACGGTGAATTTCGGCCGCACGCTGCCGCTGGCGCAGGGGGTCGAGTTCGACGTCTAGCGTTCCACCGACGTCCGCTGGATCGGGGCCAGCTTGGCGAGGAAGCGGTTCTGGTCGCGGAAGGCGATCTTCTCGTGATCCATCGCCTCCTGCAGGTGCTCGACCAGGGCGTTGAAGTCGGCGTTCTGCAGGCCCATGTCCTTGTGCACGGCCTTCATGTCGCGGCCTGAATAGGCGCAGCCGCCGTTCAGGATGTAGCAGAACTGCTCCTTCAGCGTGCGGCGCAGGCGCACCATGTCGTGGCTCTTGAAGATGTCGGAGATGCTCGGGTCCGCGAGGCTGCGGTCCACCAGCTCATCAACCACCCGGTCGACGCCCGGCGCCTCGTGGAACGCCTTCCACATACGGTCGCCCTCGAATTGCGGAGCGCCAGCGTTGGCGGGCGACGGGGTGTAGGCGGCGATCTCCTCCTCACCCGGATATTTTGCCGAGGGGTGTTCGACCTTGAACGTCGGGGGGCCATCCGCCTTGGGCGCAGGCTGTCCCGTCGCCACCGCGGCGGCGAAAATCAAAGCTTGGATCATCTTAGAACCCCGCTTGCAGTGAGAGGTAGACGCCGTTCTCGTGCTTGAAGGTCGCGATCTCGCCGAGGTCGACATAGGCCGCGGTGACCGAGAGGTGCTTGTTGATGGCGTAGGCGGCGAAAACGTCCGCCCAATCGTCTTCCTTCAGCCCGTTCAGGTTGTCGGGCTTGGTGCGGTATTCCACGCCGACCGCGAACTTGCGGGTCAACAGCAGGGCCGCGGAGCCTTCGAATTCGGCGTGATAGTCGTCGCCCCTATTGCCGCCGAAACCCAGCAGGCCGGTCTGGTTGGCCTTGGTGGCGCGCACCGTGCCGTTCAGCACCAGGCTCTCGTCCAGGAACACCTTGGAGGCGGCCACGAAATAGTCGACGCCACTCGAATGCTGGCCGCCCAGGAAACTGATCACCGCGCTTTGGTCGGCCCGTTTGAACTGGGCGCCGAGCGCGACCTGGGGCATCCAACTGTCCTGATTGTAGACCGCATCGCCCGCCACCTTCACCTTCACGCCATAGACGTCCTGACCGAAGGTGAAGCCGTGGCCCAGGCCCAGCTTCTCGCCGGTCCCCTGGGTGTCGAATTCCTGGTGCGCGTAGCTCAGCTCCACCCGGTCGCGGAAGCCAAGCGCCGCGCCGTAGGTGCGGAACTGGTAGTCCTTCAGCTGGATGCCGGTGGCGTGGACATTGCCGCCGATGCCGTCGCGGGTCTCGTAACCGGCGATCAGCGCCCAGGTGGCGATGCCGCCGCCCGCCGCGCCTTCGATATCGCTGACGCCCTGGGTCAGCAGCAGCTTGCCGCTGGCCCGCAGTTCGTCGGCCTGGGCCGCCCCGGCGCAGGCCAGGAGACCGGCGCCCATGAGCGCCACGCACGGTCCACGCATGGAAGAGTCCCCACTCACCGTCCGCTTGCCGCGGGCCGTCTGAGGGGAAGTTTGCCTTTGTATTCTTTATATTACGTTCAGCGAAACCGGTTATCCCGGCCTATATGCGACACCCCCTCGAGACCGCCGCGGCCTGCGTCGCAGCCGCCGCCATCGCTGGTTCCGCCGCTGCGGCCGACCTCACCGTCACCGTCAAGGGCGAGGACGGGACGCCGCTGGCCGACGCCGTGGTCCTGGTGCATCCGGCCGCCGGCTCGGGCCCGGCCAGCGCCATCCATTACGCCTGGGCCACGACGATGACCCAGCAGAACATCGCCTTTAACCCCTACGTCCTGATCGTGCCGGTGGGATCGACCGTGGGCTTCCCCAACAAGGACAAGGTGCGCCACCACGTCTATTCGTTCTCGGCGGCCAAGAAGTTCGAGCTGAAGCTCTACGGCCAACAGGAGGAGCGCAGCGTCACCTTCGACAAGGCCGGCATCGTGGCCCTGGGGTGCAACATCCACGACGTGATGATCGGCTATATCTACGTCGCCGACACGCCGTTCGCGGCCAAGACCGACGCGAGCGGAACGGTGACGATCCACGGCCTGCCGGGCGGCAATGGCACGCTCAGCGTCTGGCACCCCGACATGCGCGCCAAGGTTCCGGCGGACAAGGCGGTGAACCTCACCACCGCCGCGCCGGAGACCGTCGCGCTCGACCTGCGGCCGGTGAGCCAGCGGCACAAGAAGATGGCGATGTCGTCGCCGCTTTAGAAGCTGAGGCGCAGCACAGACTGCGCCACGGTCTGGTCCTGGTCCGGTTGGACGCCCGCGAGCGCCCGGGCCGGGCGCTTGGAGGAGATGCGCTCCGCCTCGAGGATCAGGTTGGCGTGGGGGCTCAGCCGCTTTCGCCAGGCCGCCGTCGCCGCCCAGCCGGTCTCATTGTTGTTGTCGAGCGCCACGAAGGTCCGGTCGTGGTTGCGGAAGCCGTCGAGGCGGAAGGTCGCCGCGTCCTCGCCGAAGCGATGGGTGACCAGGGCATAGGCGGCCTGAAAATCCATGTCGAACCAGCGACCGCCCGGAATGGCATGGCCCATCACTGTGTGGCCCTGCAGCGCCTGCGCCAGCACCACGGTGTCGGTATCGGCCTGCCAGCGCAGGCCGGCGTCGGTGAAGCGCGTCGCCCAGGCCCACTGGAGGTCGGCGTCCACCGCGGTCCGGTTGCCTGCGTTGTCGTAGCGGATGAGGTTGAAGCTCACCGGCGCCGGCGGGCGCCATTCCAGGCGCGCGTAGTAGCCGGCGCGATGGTCGAGCTCGCGCGCGGGATAGGTCTCATCCCCCTGGAACTGGCCCGCGAAGGCCGAGAGCGGCGGCAGGGAAAAATGGGTGAAGGCGCCGGCGCGGACCGCATCGGTGGCCCAGCCGCGGAAGGTGAGCAGGGTGGCGGAGGTGTCGTCCCAGCCGAACACCGCGCCCGTGGCTTCCAGCTTGTGGCCGCCGACCGCGCCCTTCCAGCTCAGCTCGACGCCGCCGACCTTCACCTCCTCGCCGATCCAGGTATCGAGCGCCGAGGCGCTGACCGTGTCCGGCGTGGTCCAGCCGAGGCCTGTGTGCTCCTGCGAGACCGGCGGATAGAAGAGGCCCGCCCGGGCGGAGAACCGACCCACCGACGTCGGCGGCGCCTTCAGCGTCACATAGGCCTCGTCGAGGTCGAGCGCGGGGCGGACCTGCGGCTGGGCTTGGACGCTGACCACCGCGCCCAGCGCGAAGTTCAGCTGCGGGCGCCATTCCGCCACCGCCTGGCTGAGGTCGAACCGGCCGTGGCCAGCGGCGACCGCGGTCTTGCCGAAGCCGCCGTCCAGCCAGGACCGTTCGCCGTCGGCGGCCGCCAGGCGGATGTCGGCCAGGCCGTGGACCGTCTGCGGCCCGATCAGGCTGTCGAGATCGGAATCGGTCCGGGACTGGGCGCAGGCGGCCCCTGCGCCGGCCACCGCCAGCGCCGCGATCGTCACGCAGGTGAGCCTTGCGAAGCCTTGCATGACCCCTAACCGAAGCGGCGGGCTTTCACGTCATCCTCGCCGAGGAATCGCAAAAGTTCCTTTAAGGGTAGCGGCTTGGCGATCAGGTAGCCCTGGGCCGTGTCGCAACCCATGCCGGCCAGGATGGCGTAGCAGTCCTCAGTCTCCACACCCTCGGCCGTCACCTTCAGGCCCAGGCTATGGGCCAGGTCGATGGTGGAGCGGACGATCAGCGCGTCGCGCTGGCTTTCGGTCACGCCCTCGACCAGGGACTTATCGATCTTCAATTCATGGCCGCGGATCTGCTTCAGATAGGCCAGCGACGACAGGCCGGTGCCGAAATCGTCGATAGAGATCTTGATCCCGGCGTCGGCGAAGCGGCCGATCATGCTGAGCGCCAGGTCCGGGTTCTCGATGACCGCCGTCTCGGTGATCTCGAAGATCAGCCCGCCCGCCGCGCGTTGCGCCTCCGCGAGCGCGAAGTCGGCGAAGTCCGGCTCGCCCAAGGTTCGGCCCGAGACATTGACCGACATCTCGACCACGTGGCCGGCTTCGGCCAGCTGCGCCTGTACGTCGATCGCGCGCTTGAACACCCATTCGGTCAGCGTGCGGATGTGGCCGGTTTCCTCGGCCATGGGGATGAACAGGTCCGGTGGCAGCATGCCGCGGGCCGGATGGCGCCAGCGCGACAGCGCCTCGACGCCGGTGACCTTGCCCAGCCGCATGTCGAACTTCGGCTGATAGAACAGGTCGATGGCGCCGTCCTCCAGCGCGCGCAGCATGCCGCTCATCAGGGCGAGGTTCGCGGCGGGGTCGCCGTAGGCGGCCGCGTCGAAGAAGGCGACCCTGCGCCTGGCGCCGCGCGCCTGGTCGAGCGCGATATTCGCCTGTTCGATCGCCGCGCCCGGACCCGCGCCGCGCTGCAGCGAGGCCAGACCCAGGTGCAGGGTCAGATCGATAGCGTCGCCGCCGACATTGAGCGGGGTCTCGAGCTCGGCCATCAGGCGCTGCGCGTCGTCCTCCGCGGCCTTCAGGTCGGCGGCGACCAGCACGAAACCCAGAACGTCGCTCGCGACGCGGGCGACGCCCGACGCGGGAGCCAGACCCGCCAGGCGGTTGCCGATCATCCGCATGGCCTGGGCGGCCAGCGCGTAGCCGATGGCGCCGCGCAGGTGGTCGAAGCGGTGGACGCCGAGCGCCGCCACATAGACCTGGCCGGGCGGCAGGTCGGACAGCGCCTCGACGACACGCTCCAGGGCCAGGCGGTTGGGCAGGCCGGTGTCGCCGTCGTGCAGGGCCAGGTGGGTGATCCGCCGCTCGCGGTCGCGGATCTCGGTGGCCATGGTGTTGAAGCTGCCGGCCAGTCGGCCGATCTCGTCCTCGGTCTCGATCTCGACCTGGGCCTCCTCGCCGCGCTTCAGGCGATGCACCGCCTCGTCGAGCGCGCTGATCGGCCGGGTGATGCCGCGGGCGAGCGCCCAGGACCCCCAGGCCACCACGCCCAGACCCGCCAGGCCGGCCAGGGCCACCATGGCCAGCATCAGCTGATAGGGCGCCATGGCCCGCGCCAGGGGATAGCGCAGCACCAGCACCGCCGGCTGGGTCTTGGTCAGCGTCGGAAGCGGCTTGACCAGCGCCAGCGCCGCGCCATCGCCGGCGTCGATGGACTGCGGCGTCGTGATCTTGCGGGCGATGGCCTGGTCGATGAAGGCCGACAGGCGGGCGCGATCATGCGCGCTCACCCTGCCTTCCTGTCGCCAGCCCCCACTCTTCAGGTTCGGGGCGTCGCGGCTCAGCACCGCGGCGTTCAGCGGGATCGCCGACAGCTTCTCAAGCGCGGTCATCTCGCCCCTGTCGAGGCGCACCGCGAACACCAGCCAGCCGATCTGGTCGGGCGAAAGCACCGGGGCGGCCATGATCTGGTAGGGCGCGCCGCCCAGCACCACCACGCCGGAGGGGTCCTCGGCGTTGTCCAGCGCCTTCGCAAGCAGCCGCGCGTCGGCGGCGATCGCGCCGGCGTCGTCGCCGATCACGCGGCCTTCGGCGGTGACGATGAAGGCGCGGTCGATCTCGAAGCGCTGCTTCAGGTTCTCCATCGCCGAGACGATGGTGGGATCGTCGCGCGTGGCGACCGCCTCGCGGAAGCCGAAGTCCCTGGAGAGCAGCGAGGAGCCCTCGCGAAGCCGGTCGGAGCGCAGCGACCAGACCCGGTCGAACACCGTGCCCGTGGCGGTCAGTTCGCTCCGCACCTGACGCTGGGCCGCCTGGCCGATGGCCAGATAGACGCTGAGCGAGACCAGCAGCAGCACCGCCCCGAACAGGCCCGCGTAGAGCACGGTCAGGCGCGTGCGCAGGTGCGTGAACCGCGTCAGGCGCGCTTTCAGGCCCTGCAGGGCCGCGAGCTCGGGGCGGCGGGCCATCAGTAGCCGCCGCGCCGCAGCGGCGGCGTTCGCGCCTCGGCTGTCACGGCCAGCGCGAACGACCCGGAGGCCGGCGCCTTGACCGAGCGGCTCACCTCGTTGCGCGGACCCTTCAGGAAGGGCTGCCAGACCACCACCTGCGCGTCGCCGGGCGGCAGGTCACGCACCACAGCTTCGCCCTTGGCGTCGGTCTTGGCGGCGAACGGCGTGTCGACGACCTTGATGAAGGCGGTCATGTCGTCGTGGATGTTGCAGCCCAGGGCGACCACGCCCGGCTTGTCGAACTTCACCGAGCGCTGCTCGTCGCGGCCGTAGAGCTTCAACTCGAAGGTCTTGGCCGGCGAAAACGAGAAGACGTGGTGCTTGAAGGGGTCCCGGTTCGGGAAGGCGACCTCGGCGCCCACCGGCACCACCAGGACGTAGGGCTCGAACTGCATGTCCTTCTGGGACATCATATAGGGCCAGGGGAAACGGATCGGGCCGCGCGGCGCGCCGGACGCCGGGTAGACGGTGACCACCGCATTGGCCAACGGCTTGCCGCCCGGGGTGGCGAGCGAGAGCGCAAGGTCGGCGGCCCCGGCCGGAGAGGCGACAAGGGTCGCGACCAGTATGGCGAGCAACTGGCGCATGCCCGCGTGGCCTAGCGCAACAGTTCTGAAGGTCACGTAAACCACGGAAAAATTTTGGCTTCCGGATTTCAACCCAGGCGCGAACGGGTTTCCCGTTTGCCCTCGCGCGGGCCACTTGGCACTATCGCGCCCATTGAAGAACCCAAGTGCGGCCGTTTCATTCCGCCCTCCCATTTGAAAGCCTGTGACTTTGACGATTTCCACATCCGCCGCGGCCGCCGCCGGCCCCACGTCGGGGCCCAACACCGCCTCTGGCCCGTTTTCTTCGGTCGACGCCCTGGTCGAGGGTCTGGGGAGCGTCGGCTATATCGCGTCGCGCCGCATCGCAACCGCCCTTTACATGGCCGCACACCTGCAAAAGCCGATCCTGGTCGAGGGCTCGGCCGGCGTCGGCAAGACGGAGCTCGCGCTCTCCACCGCCCGCCTGCTCGCCCAACCGCTGATCCGCATGCAGTGCTACGAAGGCCTGGACGAGTCCAAGGCCCTCTACGAGTGGAAGTACGGCAAGCAGCTGCTCTACACCCAGATCCTCAAGGACCGCATGGGCGTCGCGCTGGCCGACGCGCCCGACATGGATTCCGCCATGGATCGGCTGCACGGCATGGGCGACCTGTTCTTCTCCGAGCCCTTCCTGGAGCCCAGGCCGCTGATGCAGGCGCTGCGCCAGGACGACGGCTGCGTGCTCCTGATCGACGAGATCGACAAGTCGGATGAGGCCTTCGAGGCCTTCCTGCTGGAGGTGCTGTCGGCCTACCAGGTCTCCGTGCCGGAGTTGGGCGTCATCGTCGCCAAGACCCCGCCGTTGGTGTTCCTCACCTCCAACAACGTCCGCGACCTGGGCGACGCGCTGAAGCGCCGCTGCCTGCATCTGCACATCCCGCTGCCGGAGCCGGCGCTGGAGGAGCGGATCGTCGCCACACGCGTGCCGGGGATCGAGGCGACGCTGACCAGCCAGCTGGTGGCCTTCGTCCAGTCGCTCCGCACGCTGGATCTCCGCAAGGCGCCTTCGATCTCCGAGACCGTCGACTGGGCCCGCGCGCTCATCCTGCTGCACGCCAAGGACCTGGAGCCGGCTATGGTGCGCGACACCCTCAACGTGATCCTGAAATTCGAGCAGGACATCACCGCCGTCGAACCCCAGATCGTCGAGCTGATGGGCCGCAGGTGAGCGGGGGCTAGGTGCAGCACACCCTCGAAGAATTCCTCCGTGCCCTCAGGGCCGCCGACGTCAAGGTCTCGCCGGCCGAGGCGATCGATGCGGCGCGCACGGTCGCCGCCGTCGGCTACGCCGACCGCGAGCTGTTCAAGGACGCGCTCTGCGCGACGCTCGCCAAGTCGCGCGAGGAGGTCGGCCGGTTCGATGAGACCTTCGAGACCTTCTTCACCCGCGACAGCTTCAGCCTGCCGCCGCCGGAAGACGACGAGGCGGAAGGCAAACCCCAAGACGGCGACGCGACCGGCGTGGACCAGTCTCCGCTCGCCCAGATGCTGCTGGACGGCGACGCGGCCGGCATGGCCCAGGCGATGGAGGAGGCGGCCCGCGCCGCCGGCGTCGCCGAGATCCGCCTGTCGACCCAGCGCAGCCGGCTGACGCGCAAGCTGCTGGACGAGATGGGTCTGGCGCAGATCGAGCAGATCATCGCCAACGCCAAGCGACTGCAGACCCACGCGGGCGCCCGCCTGGCGGTGCGGCTGGAAGCCGGCAAGACCGCGCTCACCGCCCAGGCCCAGGCCTATGTGGAGCGCCAGCACGAACTCTATGCGGCGGGCTCGGGCGCCAAGCTTCGCGAAGAGATGCTGGCCAAGAAGGCGCTGAACGCCGACGGCGGCATCGATCCCGTCGACCTTGTCATGATGCAGGCGCTGGTCAAGCGCATGGCCAAGCGGCTGGCCGACCGCTATTCGCGCCGCCGCCACACCGCCAACAAGGGCCACCTGGACGTGCGCAAGACCCTGCGCAAATCCATGGCCCACGGCGGCGTGCCCTTCGAGATCGAGTGGAAGATCAAGAAGGTCGATAAGCCGTCGATCGTCGCCATCTGCGACGTGTCGAAATCGGTGGCCGCCGCCGCCCAGTTCCTGCTGACCTTCCTCTATTCCCTGAACGAGGTGGTCGACCGCCTGGACGCCTACGCCTTCTCCGGCCGCCTGATCCCGGTCAACGCCATCCTCGACGACAACGGCGTCGAGAAGGCGATCCTCAAGGTGCTGCAGACCATCGGCTTCCAGCAGACCGACTACGGCAAGGCGCTGGAGGACTTTGCCGAGAACCACCTGGACCGCGTCGACCGCCACACCACGGTGATCTTCCTGGGCGACGGCCGCTCCAACTTCGCCGACCCGCGCCTGGACATCATGCAGACCATCGCGGCCCGCTCACGCGCGGTGATCTGGCTGAACCCGGAACCGGAAAGCTATTGGGCGCAGGGCGACAGCGTCATGCACCGCTACGCCCGCTTCTGCAGCGTCGCCAAGACCTGCAACACCCTGGGGCAGCTGGAACGCATCATCGAGGATGTGCTGCGGACCTATTCGGCGCACTAGGCCCCATGCTCGGCTAG
This sequence comes from Phenylobacterium sp., assembly GCF_035309685.1. Lineage (GTDB taxonomy): Bacteria > Pseudomonadota > Alphaproteobacteria > Caulobacterales > Caulobacteraceae > Phenylobacterium. The sequence goes on along the minus strand of NZ_DATGEX010000013.1, from coordinate 45,562 downwards.
CCTCCGCCAGGGCGGGATCGGGACAATTTGGTCCGCGGCAAGTCGGGCGAATTGGTCGCCATGAAGGTCAGGATGAACAGCACGCGGCGCGCTTCATCGCGAACCTCGAGCTGCCACTCCTCGCCCTCCCAGAACCGTGAGGGATTTTCCTTCAGCAGTTCACCGGACCGCACGACCGCGTGAATGCGCGCGGCCTCGAGGTCGACGAACTCGCTGCCCACCTCATCAGGAAAGAACTCACCGTCGCGGATGTCGAAGAAGTAGCGCGCCATGCCCTAGGCCAGACCCGGCGCCGCGGCGTCCGCGGCGCGGTCGAAAACCTCCAGGCCGTCCGGGCGCGGCCGGGTTTCGTCGCCTCGCAGATGCGCCAAAAGATAGTCGACGGCGACGACCACGTCGGCGGCCCGATAGGGCTTGGGCAGCGAGCCGATCGCGACAGTCCGCATGGACATTGCGCGGCTTACCTGGCCGCTGATGAAGAGGGTCGGAATGCCCATCGCCTGGAGCTCTCCGGCCAGAGCGATGCCGTCGTCGCGCCCTTGAAGCTCGATGTTCACCAGCGCCAGGTCGGGCTTGTGGATCCGGGCGGCCGACAGGGCTTCCTGATGGCGACCCGTGAGGTCGAGGACGCGGTAGCCGGCGTCCTCCAACTCATCCTGGATGGCCATGGCCGGCAGGATGTCGTCCTCGACGATCAACAGGGTCTGGCCGCGGACGGGCTTCGTCTGGGGGGCCATGGTCAGGCGCCGCTCTCAGCCGACGGCCGGCCGGCGGCGGCTTCGCCCTCGGCGCCCTCGTCTCCGCCGACAAGGGCGATCTGGGTGTGAGTGATCGAAACCCTCGTGCCGGGATGGGCGCCCTCGATCTCGACGGTCGCTTGCTGCTGCCGCGCCAGGGCCTCGACGATGCTGGTCCCCAGGCCCGCGTGGACGTCAGCGGGATCCATGGGCAGGCCGACGCCGTCATCGGTGACCGACAGGGTCCAGTTCGGGCCGCGGAATTCGCAGTCCACCGTGATGCTGCCGCGCCGATGTTCCGGGAAGGCGTGCTTCAGCGCGTTGATCACCAGCTCGGTGACGATCAGGCCCAGGCTGACGGACACCCGCGCATCGACAACGCCGCCGCCGCCCGTGACGGTGAGGGAGATCTCGTTGGGATCGCCGATCATCGAGGCGGCGATGCTGGCGCACAGGTCGGTGAAGTAGCTGTGCAACTCGACCTGGCCATCGCCCGATCCGGAGAGCTGCCGCTCGAGCGCCGCAATGGACATCACCCGGTGATGGGCGTCCCGCAGGTGCCCACGGGTCTCGTCCGACTGGGTGCGGCGGGCGTTCTGCAGCAGGACGCTGGCGATGATCTGCAGGCTGTTGGCGACCCGATGGCGGACCTCCTGCAACAGCACGAGGTTCTGCTGCAGCACATCGTCCTTGAGCTTCTCGTTGGCGCGCGCGTCGGTCACGTCGCACACCGCCATCAGCAGCCGAAGGTTCTCCAGGTCGAGGTAGACGAGCCGCTGGGCGTGGATGACCAGACGCCGTGTGCGCTCGCCCGGTCGCCTGAGATCCATCTCATAGGCCTCGATCTTGGCCGCGCCGGAGATAGCGGCGTCCAGCAGGGAACGCAGTTGCGGCGCGTTCCACTCGCCGGCGCCCAGAGTGGAAAGCGGCCGGCCCTGGGCGGTCGCCGCGTCGATCTCGAAAGTCTCCGAGAAAGAGGCGCTGGCCGCGATGATGTTCAGGGCGCCGTCGAGCATCAGCAGGGGACCAGGCGAGGAGGCGACCACCGCCATGGTCAGGCTGAGCGCGGCTTCTTCCGAATAGGCGGGCGGTTGGGCAGCCATGGCTGACCCTTCAAGAAACTGGAGGCTCGCGGAGCGAAAGCCGTGCCCAGACAAATTGTGGGGAACAAAGGCGGTCGATGAGGATCGAACCTATGCAGGCAAACGCCCCCCCCCGCCGTTGGTTGCACATTCACACCAGAAAATGGAATTTAACTCCAGTTTCCGACATTCGCGCGTTTGGATCGGTCGCCTGGCGATCTCGCCCGCGGCCGATCTCACCAGCTGTCCACCCACTTCAGCTTCTTCTCCGTCCGCGGCGGCGTGGGCGGCAGGACCTTCAGACCACCGACGATCCAGCGGCGCGTGTCGGCGGGGTCGATGACGTCGTCCAGCGCCGGGTGCGAGCCGCGGGCCATGGCCTTGCCGCTGGCGTAGGCGGCGGCGACCATCTCGTCGAACTTGGCCTTGCGGGCGGCCGGGTCGGCGATGGCGGCGAGCTCGTTGCGGTAGCCGAGCTTCACCGAGCCCTCCAACCCCATGCCGCCGAACTCGCCGGTGGGCCAGGAGACGCAGAACATCGCCGCCTGGTAGCTGCCGCCGGTCATGGCGATGGCGCCCAGGCCGTAGGACTTGCGCAGGATCACCGAGAAGATCGGCACCGTCAGGTTGGCCCCGATCACGAACAGCCGCGAGCAGTGGCGGATCAGGCCGGTCTTCTCGGCTTCTGGCCCCACCATGTTGCCGGGCGTGTCCGACAGCGACAGGACGGGGATGTCGAAGGCCTCGCAGAGTTGCAGGAACCGCGCGGCCTTGTCCGAGGCGTCGCTGTCGATCGCGCCGCCGATATGCATCGGGTTGTTGGCGAAGACCCCCATGGGCTTGCCCTCGACGCGGATGAAGGCGGTGACCATGGCCAGGCCGAACTTGGGCCGCAGCTCCAGCACCGAGCCCTCGTCGGCGATCAGTTCGATCACCTTGCGGACATCGTAGACCCGCAATCGGTTCTCCGGGATCGCGCGGCGCAGCAGCCGTTGATCCGTACACGTCCAATCGGCGAGTGGGCCCTGGAAATAGGCGAGGTACTTCTTCGCGGCCCGCACGGCGTCGGCCTCGTCGTCCACCAGGACGTCGATGGTGCCGTTGGCCTGCATGACCTTGATCGGGCCGATCTCCTCGGGCCGGAAGACGCCAAGGCCGCCGCCCTCGACCATGGCCGGGCCGCCCATGCCGAGCGCCGAGTCCTTGGTGGCGATGATCACGTCACAGCAGCCCAGGATCGCGGCGTTGCCGGCGAAACAGCGGCCGGAGTTGATCCCCACCAGCGGCACGGTTCCGGACAGCTTGCCCCAAAACTCGAAGCCGCGGGTGAAGCCGCCGCCCTCGGTGTCGCCGGGCCTGCCGCCGCCGCCCTCGGTGAAGAACACCGTCGGCGTCCGCCAGCGGTGGATCAGCTCGCTCATCCGGTCGAGCTTCCAGTGGTTGTTGGCGCCCTGGGTGCCGGCCAGCACCGTGTAGTCGTAGGAGAGCACGGCGGTGCGCGCGCGGTCCTCGGCAAAGCGGTCGCCGTTGACGCTGGCCCAGCCCATGATCATGCCATCGGCGGGCGTGGTCTTGACCAGTTCGTCCAGCGAATGCCGCCTGCGCCGCGCCGCCACCACCAGCGGGCCGTATTCGACGAAGCTGCCGGGATCGACCAGGTCCTCGACGTTCTCCCGCGCCGTGCGCTGGCCCGTCTTGCGCCGCCTGGCCACCGCGTCGGGCCGCGCGGCGTCCCTGGCCATCGCCTGGCGGCCCAGCACCTCGGCGAGGTCGGGGCGGATGTAGTCGAGGTCAATAGCCTCTTCCTCGCCACCTTCGCCCGCGCCGACCTCCGCCGCCTCCAGGAAGGCCAGCGGATGGTCCTCGAAGACCGTCTCGCCGACCGTCACGGTGATCTGGCGCAGGACGCCGCTGACCTCGGCGGTGATCACATGCTCCATCTTCATGGCTTCCATGATCATCAGCGCTTGGCCGGCGCGCACCGCGTCGCCCTCGGCGACCGCGATGGCGATCACCGTCCCCTGCAGCGGCGCGCACAGGGCCTGGGTCCCTTCCGGCGCGTCGTGCTCCAAGTCTTCCGTGGACGGCGCGGTTTCCTGTTTGCCAAGCGCCAGGATGGCCAGCGGATCCACGGCGTCGACCTGATAGCCGACCCGTTGCGGAGCGGCCGCGGCCTTCGCCGGGGCGTCGAAATAGAGCTTCGGATGAGCCTGCGTTCCGCCGGTCAGTTCGGCGATGTGCTCGTCGATGAAACGGGTGTGGACGTCGCCCGCCGCCACCTCCGGACGGGCCAGAAGGTGCTGCAGGAAGCCGATGTTATTGGCCGAGCCCTCGATACGGAACTCGCTTAAGGCCCGGTAGGCCTTGGCGACCGCGCGCTCCAGGCCGCCGGCGCCGGCATGCACGATCAGCTTGGCCAACAGGCTGTCGAACCGCGCGCTGGTGCGGTAGCCTGCATAGCCGAAGCCGTCGACGCGGATTCCCGGCCCCGACGGCGGCTCGAAGGCCGTGAGCAGGCCGCCCGCCGGCTTGGCCGATCCGTCCGCGGCCATGGTCTCCAGATTGACCCGGGCCTGCACCGCATGACCGCGCGGCGGCGGAACCTCCGCCTGCGTCAGATGAAGGTCCGCCAGCGTCCCGCCATCGGCGATCTGCAGCTGCAGCCGCACCAGATCGAGGCCGGTGACCTCCTCGGTGACCGTGTGCTCCACCTGCAGCCGCGCGTTACCCTCGATGAACACGAACCGCTCGCGCCCCACCAGGAACTCCATGGTGCCCAGGCTGCGGTAGCCCGCCGCCTCGCCCAGGCTGACGGCGGCGGCGAACAGCTGCTCGCGCAGGGCCGGCGGAACCATGTCGGCCGGCGCGATCTCCACCACCTTCTGCCGCTGGCGCTGCAGGCTGCACTCACGATCCCAGAGGTGGCTGACGGCGCGCCCGTCGCCGATGATCTGCACCTCGACATGCCGCGCCCGCGGCAGGAAGCGCTCCACATAGAGGTCGCCGTTGCCGAACGCGGCCTTGGCCTCCGAGGCGCAGCGATCGAAAGCCGCCGGCAGTTCCGCGGCGTCGGTCACCGGCCGCATGCCGCGCCCGCCGCCGCCCGCCACCGCCTTGATCATCACCGCCCCGTCTTCGCCCAGCTCGGCGAAGAAGGCCTGGGCCTCCTCCAAGCTGGTCGGCCCCGTGGTGCCCGGCAGCACCGGGACGCCACACTCGTGCGCCAGCGCGCGGGCGCGGCCCTTGTCGCCAAACAGCTCCAGCGTCTCCGGCGTCGGCCCCACGAAGGTCAGGCCGGCCTGAGCGCAGGCGCGGGCGAAGGCGGCGTTTTCGCTCAGGAACCCGTAGCCCGGATGCACCGCGTCGCAGCCCGCCGCCTTGGCCGCCGCCACCACGCCATCCATGTCCAGATAGACCGCCGGGCCGGAGCCCTGCAGCGCCTGCGCCTCGTCGGCCTTGCGGGTGTGCAGCGAGGCCGCATCGTCCTTCGAATAGACCGCGACGGTGGCGATCCCCATCTCGGCGGCCGTGCGCGCGATCCGCACGGCGATCTCACCCCGGTTGGCGATCAGAAGCTTCTGCAACGTGCCGTCCCCGCGTCGAACAAGCGGTCTGGCGCCGCCTCACAGGACATTGTGCAAACCTGGGCCGGCCCAGCAACCGCTCATGACCGACCTAGGGCGTGAACTGGCCCCAGCCGTGGCAGCCCTTGCGCGGCGCGGCGGCGTCCCCATCGGTGTCGATGCAGAGCAGCGACGGCCGCGGTCCCACGGAATCCAGGCCCGACGGCTGCGATATCCATTCGATCCTGTCGTTGCGCAGGCCCACGAGAGCCGCGTCCTTGAAGTTGCTGAGGTTGCGGGTGGGATAGCCGCCGAGGTCGATGGACAGCACGGCGTAGCCGGCCTGCCCGCGGTAGGCGCGGACGCCGGGATGCTGGGCGGCGAAACGTTCGACGGGCGCCGGCAACGCGTCCCCGACATGCAGCGACTGCAGGAGCGCGGTCCCGCGGACGCGGGCTTCCTCGCGCTGGCGGTTCATGGCCGGCAGGCCGACGGCGAACGGCAGCAGGGACAGGCCCTGCCAATCGCTGGCGTCGAGCCCGTGGTGCGGGGCGCGCTGGATCGGGGCCGGCGGCGGCGTTGGCGCGCAGACGGCCGACAGGCGAACACCTGGCGCAAGCTGCGGCCGGGTCCAGCGGGACAGGAAGGCCACGCCGTCCTCCAGGGGAAGGTCGCCCGCGTGTGCGGTGAACGGCGAGACCGGCGGATGGCGCTGACGCGCCTGCGCGACCGCGGGGTCCATGGCCGGCGGCGGCCGCTCGGTGTCGGGGGGCGCGCCGAAGGCTCCGGCCAGGCGTCCGCCGCGGAACATCAGCGCGACCATGACACCCGGCGTCGGCGCGCGGTCGTCCCGCTGCGCGGCCGTGCGGCACTCCACATAGGGCTCCCACGCGACCGGATCGGCATAGGTGCGGTACATCGCCAGGCGGCGCGCCGCCACCGGATCGATCATCAGCTGGTCGAGGCTGACGAACGACAGGGCGCCATCGGGGCTCGCGATCTCGAACATCGGCTGGATGGGCCAGGCCGGGTCGATGTCGGCCAGCCGAGCGCGCACCTCGGCCGGGCCAAGCCCCATGAGATCGGAGATTGCAACGCTGCGCGCAGGCGTCTGCGCCCAGGCCGCGGTCGCGCACAGCATCGCCGCCGCCCAGCCCAAGGCGACGAGCCGCATCGCGCGGCCGAGCGCGCCCGCCACCGCGGGCGCCCTTAGGCCTTCAGCTGCTTCGTATCGATCGGCAGGCTGCGGATGCGCTTGCCCGACGCGGCGAAGATCGCGTTGCAGAGCGCCGGGATCACCGGCGGCAGGGCGGGTTCGCCCAGGCCGGTCGGCGGGTAGTCGGTGATCACGAACTTCACCTCCACCGGCGGCGCCGCGGCCATCCGCAGCAGCGGATAGTTGGAGAAGTTGCTCTCCTTGGCTGCTCCGTCGACGATGGTGATCTTCTGGTAGAGCGCGTGGGAAAGCCCCTCGAGCGCCGCGCCCTGCACCTGGTTCATGGCGCCCAGCGGATTGACGATCTGGCGGCCCACGTCGGCGGCGACCCAGACCTTGTCGACCTTGACCGCGCCGCTGGCCGGATTGACGCTCGCCTGCACCACCTCGGCGAAGTAGCCGGCGTGGCTGTAGTGGAAGGCGACGCCCATGGCCGTGCCCTTGGGCAGCTTGGCCCGGCCTTCCCAGCCGGACATCTCCGCGACCTCGGCCAGCACGCCCTTCATCCGCGCGGCGTTGTAGCCGGAGGGGCCATTGCCGACCATCGGCGCGTCGCCCAGCAGCTTCATCTTGAAGGCCACCGGATCGGCGCCGGCGGCATGCGCCAGCTCGTCGATGAAGCTCTGGTTCACGAAGGCCAGCGCATTGGAGCCCGGCGCCCGCATCGGCCCGGTCGGCACGCCCAGCGGGATGGTCGACTGGTCGATCTTGCAGTTGGGCACGAAGCGGGCCGGGAACTCGGTCCCGCCCATGCCGGCGCTGGAGGCGACCTTGTCGCCGTCGCCGAAGGTCACGAAGTGGTCCTGCCAGGCGACCAGATTGCCCTTATCGTCCACGCCGCCCTTGAAATAGTGGTAGCCGGCGGGCCGGTAGAGGTCGTGGTGCATGTCGTCTTCGCGGGTCCACAGCAGCTTCACCGGAGCCCCGGCCTCGCGCGCGATCCAGGCGGCTTCGACCATGTAGTCGTTGCTGAGACGCCGGCCGAAGCCGCCGCCGCAGCGGGTCATGTGGACGGTGATGTCGTCGGGCTTGAGGCCCAGCGTCGCGGCGACCAGCTGGCGGCCGGGCTCCGGGTTCTGGCTCGGCGCCCAGATCTCCATCTTGCCGTCCTTGAAGTGGGCGGTGGTGTTCTGGGGCTCCAGCGGCGCGTGGCTGAGGAACGGATAGGAATAGGCCGCCTCGACGGTGTGCGCCGCGCCCTTCAGCGCCGCGTCGACGTCGCCGTCCTTGCGCAGGTTGGTCATCGGCGCGCCGGCGTTCAGCTCCGCGGCGCGCTTGTCGAAGGCCGCCGTGGATTGTTTGGCGGTCGGGTGGTCCTGCCAGGTCGTCTTGAGCGCGTTGCGGCCCTTGCGCGCGGCCCACCAGCTGTCGGCCACCACGGCGACGCCGGGCAGCAGGCCGTCGAGCTTGGTCCCGCCGTCGACGATGAACACCTTCTTGACGCCCTTGACGGCGCGCGCGGCGTCGAGGTCGGCGGTCGCCACCTTGGCCCCGAACACCGGCGCCTTCTCATAGGTCGCGTAGAGCATGCCCGGCACGCGGACATCGATGCCGAACAACGGCTGGCCGGTGACGATCTTCTTGGTGTCGTACTGCGGCTTGGGCTTGCCGATGATCTTGTAGGCCTTCGGGTCCTTCAGCGGCACCGTCTTGGGGTCGGGCGCCGCGACGCCCGCGCACTGGCCGGCCAGCGTGCCGTAGGGAAGCTTGCGGCCGGTCGAAACGTGGATCACGTGGCCCGCGTCGGTCTTGCAGTCGCCGGACGGGCAGTTCCAGGCGGTGGCCGCGGCGTTGACCAGCATGGCGCGGGCGACCGCGCCAACCTTGCGCAGGTCGTCGTAGTTCATCGGCGTCGCCAGGCTGCCGCCGGCGAACTGGCGTGTGTAGAGCTTGGGGTCGTTGTCCGCCTGTTCGATGCGGACCTTGTCCCATTCGACGTCCAGTTCCTCGGCGATCATCATCGGCAGCGAGGTCTTCACGCCCTGACCGATTTCCGGGTTCTTGGCCATGATGGTGACCAGGCCGTTGGGCGCGATGCGCACATAGGCGTTCAGCGCCTGGGCGCCGGCCTCGGCCGCGCCGGCCTTGGGCGCGATGGAGAAGGAGAGCACCAGGCCGCCGCCGACGACGGAAGCCTTCAGCAGGTCGCGCCGCGAGGCGCCGGTAAGTTCGAGGGTCATGGCGTCAGACCGTCACTTTCTGACCGGAGGCCTGTTTGATGGCCGCCCGGATCCGGGTGTAGGTGGCGCAGCGGCAGATGTTGGTCATCGCCTGGTCGATGTCGGCGTCGGTGGGCTTGGGCGTCTTCGCCAGAAGCGCCGTCGCCGCCATGATCTGGCCCGGCTGGCAGTAGCCGCACTGGGCCACGTCCAGGTCCATCCAGGCGGCCTGCACCTTCTTGCCGATGGGATGGTTCTCCATGGCCTCGATGGTGGTGATCGCCTTGTCGCCCACCGCCGAGACCGGCAGGACGCAGCTGCGGGTGGCCTTGCCGTCGATGTGCACGGTGCAGGCGCCGCACTGGGCGATGCCGCAGCCGAACTTCGGCCCAAGGATTCCGAGGGTGTCGCGCAGGGTCCAGAGCAGAGGCGTGTCCGCGTCGACGTCGGCCTCCATGACCTTACCGTTGACGTTGAGCTTGTAGGCCATGATCCGCCTCCGCTGGACTTGCTCAATTCTAGAGCCGCACCGCCTATTCCAGCAAGAAAAGACCGTTATGCGGTTGTTCTACCGGACGCTTAGCGCACGGTCGGGAATTCGACGCGGGCGCGGAAACCGTCGGGATCGAAGGCGAAGCTGACGTCGCCGCCCTGGGGCCGCAGGACCAGTTGCAGCAGCCGGGTGCCGAAGCCGGGCTTCTCCGGCGGCGAGACCCGTGGACCGCCGGCTTCGCGCCAGGTGAAGGCCGCGCGGCCCTCGGGCGCCGCGTCCAGGCCCACGGCGACGCGGCCGGACGACGCCGACAGCGAACCGTACTTGACCGCATTGGTGGCCATCTCGTGGACCAGCAGGCCCATGCCGATCGCCATGTCGCCCCGCAGGGTCACCTCGCTCATCTCCGGCTCGAGATCGACGCGGCCCAGGCCGAAGGGGGTGAGCGCCCTGGCCAGCACATCGCCCAGCGGCACCGGCCGGCCGCCCGCCTCCGTCACCAGGTCCTGGGAGTCCGCCATGGCCTGCAGCCTGGCCATGATCAGCTCCAGGAACCCCTCGACGGTCTCCTGTCCGCGGGCGGTCTGGCTGACGATGGCCATCAGGATGGCGATGCCGTTCTTCGCCCGGTGCGCCAGTTCGCCCATCAAGAGCGCGCGCCGCTCCTCGGCGGCCTTGCGCTCGGTGATGTCCAGCGAGGTGCCGACCGCAAGCCGGGCCTCGCCGTCGGCGTTGGTGGCGATGCTGCCGTGCGCCTGAATCCAGCGCTGCTCGCCGGCCGGGGTTATGATGCGGTGTTCGAGGGAATAGACGCCGCCGTCCGGCTGGTCGCGGGCGGCGATGAAGGTTGCGCGGACATCATTCCGATCGTCGGGATGCACAAGCTCCAGATAGCGCTGCACACTCACGGGATCGTCGGGTCCGAGCCCAAAGAGCGCCCGGTTGCGGTCCGACCAGTGCACCCGGTTCGCCTCCAAGTCCCATTCCCAGAAACCGAGGCCTGTGGCCTCCACGGCGACCTCCAGGCGGCGGCGCTGCTCCACCAGGGCGGCGGCCATCTCGCGCCGGTCGGTGACGTCGATCTGCAGGCCGTCCCAGAACACCGACCCGTCCGGCTGCGCGCGCAACAGGGCCGCGACCCGGTGCCAGCGCACCTCGCCGTCGGCGCGGCGCATGGCGACTTCGACATCGAACGGCTTCAGCTCGGCCAGCGCCTGGGCCTCCGCCGCCGCATAGGCCTCGCGGTGTTCCGGCAGGATCATGTCGAAGAAGACCTGGGCGTCGCCCATGATCACCTCGGGTCCGACGCCGTTCACCCCCAGGCAGCGGGGGCCGGCGAAGACGAACCGGCGCGACCACCCCTGATTGACTCCGGCGACCGGCCTGCTCTCGAGCACGAAGGCCATGCCGAGGGCGGTCGCGTCGGTCGACCACCGCACGATGGGATCTTGCGCGCCCAACTCTTCGCCCGAAGCGCTCACCTGGGTTCCGCTTCCCGCCCAACCGCGGCCACAATCTGTAGCGGCCGGGGCGCCGCGGCAATACCAGAAGAACTATGGTGAAGCTTGCCGAAGGCGGGTGCGGCGGATTGCCTCAACCCTTGCCGTGGCAAGGGATCGCCGCTCAGGGCCGGGGCAGCACCACCACGGCGTCGGGCAACTCGTTAGGGTTGTCGCCGGCGTGCGCCGGGAACTTTGCGGCCAAGACCTCGCCGCACAGTCCGATGCAGGCGGCGAAGCCCTCCTCGACCTTGCCGTCGGCCAGGCCCGCGGTCAGCGCCGCCATCGCCTTGTCCCAGACATGCGGCTCAACATGGTCGGCGATGCCTTCGTCGGCGATCAGCTCGGCCATCCGCTCGCCCAGCGAGACGAAGATCAGCACCCCGGTCCGCTCGCGTGTCTGATGCAGGTTCTGGGCGATGAACTGCTCGGCGGCGCGGCGCTGGACCCTCAGGCGCTTTAGCCCCTTTGGCGTCAGGAACCGCCGCACGCCCGGGATCGCCACGATCGCGGCGGTCACGACGAACAGGACGCCTTGGACGACGATGGCGCCGATCAGCGCGTTGCGCACCGCCGTCTCGATCGCCACGCCCACATCCGACGCGCTCCAGCTGGAGAACAGGTCGGGGATGGTGACATGCACGCCGGCCAGCAACAGCACCGCCGGGCCCAGCAGCGCCACCGCCGTCGCCCAGGCGATGACGATCTCGGTGTAGTGGGCGCTCTCCTCGGTGACCACGCAGTAGATTTCGCCGGTGGTCTTGGCCTCCGCGGCGCGCACGGCGGCCTCGATGGCGGTCAGGTCTGATGGACTGAGCGCTTTCATCACCAGCTCCCCGACGATCCGCCGCCGCCAAATCCGCCGCCGCCGCCGCCGGAGAACCCGCCGCCGCCGCCGCCGAACCCATCGCCGCCGCCACCCCAGCCGCCGCCGCGTCCGCCGCCCAGGAACATGAAGGGCAGCCACCAGAACCCGCCCAGGCCGCGCCGGCCGCGCAGCAGGATCGAGAGCACCCAGAAGACGACGAACAGGATGCCGATGATCGGGAAGCCGCGGCGCGGGTCGCGCGGCATGGGCGCGCGGTCCTGGCTCACGTTCGCCGCGTCGGCCTGGGCGACATTGGCCTTGGCCTGGTCGTCCGGGAGTCCGGCCTGGGCGATCAGCGCCTCGGTCCCGTCGATGACTCCCTGCTCCATGTGGCCGGCCTTGAACTGCGGCAGGACCTTGCTGTTGAGGATGACGCTGGTCATGGCGTCGGTGAGCACCGGCTCCAGGCCGTAGCCGACCTCGATGCGCACCTTGTGCTCGCTGGGCGCCACCAGCAGGATCGCGCCATCGTTGACGCCCTTGCGGCCCAGCAGCCAAGTGCGCCCGAGCTGGTAGCCGTAGTCCTCGATCTCATGGCCCTGCAGGTCGGGCACGGTGGCCACCACGATCTGGTGGCCGGTCTGCTGCTCCAGCGCCGCCAGCTCGTTCGTCAGCTTCTCCGCCGTCGCGGGCGACAGCATGTGCGCGTTATCGACCACGCGCCCCGTCAGCGGCGGGAACTTCAGGTCCGCGGCGAAAGCGACGGTGGCGAACGCGAAGACCGCCAGCACGGCCGCCAGCAGCCCCCCTCCGCGGCGGAGGAGGCTGCGGGCGTTGGCGCTCACTTGGGCGCCGGGGTCGCGGGCGGCGGGCTGCCGGGGGTGACGCCGGCGGGCGGCGGCGGCGGGGTGGTGTCGAAGCTCACCGTCGGGGCCGACTGGGCCGACGCCGTCGCCGAGAACAGCACCATCGGCTTGGCGTCCGAGTGCAGCGTCTTGGCCCAGATCACCTGCGGGAAGGTGACCAGCGTCGTGTTGTAGGCCTGGACCGCGTCATTGTAGTCGCGCCGCGCGATGGCGATGCGGTTCTCGGTGCCCTCCAGCTGACTCTGCAGGGCCAGGAAGTTCTCGTTCGACTTCAGGTCCGGGTACTTTTCCTGGATCATCATCAGCCGGCCGAGCACGCCGGACAGCTTGTCCTGCGCCTGCTGGTACTGCTGGAACTGGGCCGGATTGGTGATCGTCGAGGCGTCGACCTTGACCTGGGTCGCCGAGGCGCGGGCCTCGGTCACCTCGACCAGCGTCGACTTCTCCTGGGCGGCGTAGCCCTTCACGGTGTTGACCAGATTGGGGATCAGGTCGCTTCGGCGCTGGTACTGGTTCTGCACCTCGGCCCATTTCGACTGGGCGGCGAGGTTCTGCGTCGGAATGGTGTTGTAGCCGCAGGCGGCCAGCGAAAACGCGGCGGCCACGATCAGGGCGGCGCGCGCCCAGGCCGCGGGCTTCAGGACGGCAAAGGACGGACGGGTCTGGATACGGGTCACGTTGTCAGCTCCCCCAACGGCTCATAGTCGAGCCTGGTCACGGTTATTTGGCCCCACCGTTGATCCGGCGCAACGACATCGGGCATGACAGTTGCGTAACCTGTGCAGGACGCGATGGCGACCACTCATCCCTACTATGCCGAGAAGGGCCTCAGCGCGGCCTTCTACGACACGGTGACCGCCGCCGACGCGCGGCTGGCGGGCGATCTCGAGATCTACGCCAGTCTCTGCCCGCCGGGCGGGACGATCCTGGAACTGGGCGCCGGCACCGGGCGGCTGACCTTCGCGCTCGCCGAGCGCGGCTTCAGTGTCACGGGTGTCGACATCGCGCCCGCCATGCTGGCCCAGGCCAGCGCCAAGCGCGCCGAGCTGGACCCCGCAGTCGCGCGGCGCGTGGAGCTGAAGCGCGGCGACATGACCGCGCTGGACCTCAAACAGACCTTCGACCTGGTCATCTGCCCCTATTTCACGCTCGCCCACGTGCCGCGCGGCGCGGCCTGGAAGAACACCTTCGCCACCGCGTCCCGCCACCTGAAGCCCGGCCGCCTCGCCGCCTTTCATCTGCCCAGGCTGGAGATCATGCGCATGCCGGGGCCGGCAGATCCGGGCCTGCCGGTGCTCGACCAGCCGGCGCCCAGCGGCGGCCGCCTTCAGCTCTTCGTCCGCGAACGGAGCTTCCGCGAGGACGTGGCGCGGATGGACCAGGTGATGGAATATGTCGAGCTCGACGCGCGCGGCGCCGTCCTGCGCCGATCCCTGGAGCGGCAGATCTTCTACTACACCGACCCCGCGCCGCTGGCGGCCGGCGAGCGCCTGACGCCGGAGCGTGATCCCATCCCGCTCGGCGACGTCGGCGACATCCACGTGTTCCTCAAGGCCTAGGACGCTCGCAGTAGGCCTTCAGGTCGGCGAGATACTCCGGATTGTGGCTCTTGAAGAACCCGTAGAGCGCGTCGAACTCCGCGCCCCCGCCATAGCCCACCTGGGACAGGCTGACCTCGGTGTCCCCGCCCGGCAGCGGGTTCAGCGCCATGACGATGGCCAGCTTCGGATAGGCCGCGGCGCCCGGCAACGGCGGGGTCTTCAGGTTGCGGAAGGCGATCATCCGGCCCGGCAGGTAGGCGATGATCTCCTGGCTGATGTCCGGCGGATCGCCGGCCTTGGCCTTGGGATCGAACGCCACGTCCACGCGCCCGCCGACCCTGAAGTCGATGAAACTGCCCGGCGCCACCCAGGCGCGGTAGCTCGCCTGGTCGGTCAGCGCCTTCCAGACTGCCGCCGCCGGCGCGTGGATCGCCACCGTGTCCTGCAGGATTCGCGCCCCGGAGGCCTCGACGCTGGAGGTGTCGCGCACCGCCGCCAGATCGGCTTTGGCGCCGTCGGCCAGCGCAGCGCCAGCGGTCAGGGAGACCGCCGCGGCGATGGCGAGCGCGCGGCTCAATGCCAGGCCCCCAGGATCGTGCCGATCAGGGTGAACTGCAGGGTGGCGTAGCCGCCGTTGATCAGGCCCAGCGTCACGCTGCGCTTTTCGAAGACGTAGGTCATGGCCAGGCCCGCGGCGACCCAGCAGAGGCCGGCGGCGAAGCCTGCCCCAACGCCCAGCATCAGGGCCGGATTGGGGCCCAGGAACATAGCAAAGACCGCCGACTGGATGAGGGCGAGCACGAAGGCGCTGGCGAACATCAGGGGCTTGTTTCCGCCGCGCATCTGTTCGTCGGTGACGCCTGCCGCCGCCTGCCAGCGCTTGGCGAACAGGCCCGAGTACCAGGCGCCGCCGAGCACGAAACTCGCGGCCGCGGCGGCCAGCACCGCCAACCAATTTACATGTGGCATCTCAAACTCCCCCTTTGCTTGGATGATCTCTCAGGTCACGCCGCCGCGCCTTGGCGGGCGCTCTTTTCCAGCAGCGTCATGTGCTGGCGGAGCTGGGCGATGCTGCGGTCGAAATAGGCGATGTCGCGGTGGGTGCGCGCCTGCATGACGCCGCCCTCCATGGTGGTCAGGATGAACTCGGCCAGGCCCTGGATGTCGGTCCCCCTGGGCAGGCGCTCGGCCCCCGCCTCCAGGCAGCCGCCGATGGCGCGGGTCCAGCCGGTGAAGTTGTCGGCCAGCAGCGCGCGGACTGGCGGGTCCGGCTCGTGCAATTCCAGCGCCAGGCTGCCGATCGGACAGCCATAGACGCATTCGCTCTCCAGCAGGGCCGCGCGGTAGCGGTTCAGCAGGGCGAAGATGCGCTCGATGGGGTCCTCGACGCCCTGCCAGGCCGGCTCCAGCAGCATCTGGTGGATGCCGTCGCGGTAGAGCTCCAGCACGCCCACCAGCACGTCCTGCTTGCCCGGGAAGAAGTGGTAGAGGCTGCCGGAATTGGCCTGGCTGCGGCTCAGGATGTCGGCGATCGAGGTCGAGCCGTAGCCCTTCTCCGAAAACAGATCCATCGCGGCCAGCAGGATGCGCAGACGGGTGTCGAGCGACATGGATGGTCCTCGGGCGCGACCTTGGTTGATCGACCCATCAAGACCTTGGTTGATCAATCAGTCAAGGGGCCGCTTTGGGCGGCTGCCCCACCAACCGATGGCCGAGAACGCGGCGATCTCCAGGCCCAGCGCCACAACACCGCCCGTCAGGCCGAGCCCCGCGTCCGGCACGCCCAGACTGCGCCGCTCCGCCGCGAACCAGGGCAGCTTTGAAGTCACGCCGACATCGTCCGGGAGGATCAACTGCACGGTCGCCGCGAACAGGACGACGAACACCAAGGTGATCAGCCAGCCCTGCCAGGTCTGAGGGGTCCAGCCCGTCCCCGTCACCTTCGGCCGGAACCAGGGCTTTGGATTGTCGGCGTCGCTCATCGAACCCTCCTCGGGCCATCGAGCGGGAGACTACGCCGCGAGCCGGGCCTCTGGCGAGACCGTCACGGCGCGCGCGGGCTTTGGCGGGCGGACCCGCACCTTCTCGCCCTTCAGCCAGATCTTCAACGCCTCGAGGTGGATCGCCGCCATGGTTCCCAGCGTCATCCAGGGGTGAGTCAGCCAGGCCTTGATCAGTTCGCCGTCGGTCAGCGGCCGACGCTCGCCCGAGAAGCTCGCGGCCAGGATCAGGCCCTCGGCGTCCGAGGTGTCGACGGCCACCAGCACGCGCTCCTCCGGTCTGAGAATCCGGAAGGCGTAGGTCAGGTCCATGTCCATGAACGGCGAGACGTAGAACTGCTTGGCGCAGCCCTGCTTGATCAGCGCCGCGTTGGGCGCCGGGATCAGATAGCTGTGCCGCTCGCCGAAGGTGTTGTTCACCTCGTAGAGGATCGCCGAGAGCGTGCGGTTGGGCGCATGGCAGAAATAGACGGTGAGCGGGTTGAAGGCCCCGCCCAGGATCTGCGGCATGGCCAGCATGCGGATCGGCCCGCCGGTGGGAATGCCGGCCTCCGCCAGGGTCGCTTCGATCTGCGCCTTCAGCGGCCGCCCCGAGCTGTCGCCGAACCGCCGGGTGTCGAAGCCGAACAGGTTGAAGCGCCCAACGCCGAGCGTCTGCAGCCTGAGGTTGGGTAGCTCATCCAGGTCGATGAGCAGCATGAAGATGCGGTAGGCCAGCTTGTGCTTACGGGGCTTCACCCGGGTGTGGCTGACCAGGCCCGTATAGAGGCCTGAGGCCAGTTCCGCATTTGCCGGGTTGGTCACGCCGCGGCTCCCACGGGCTCCGCAGGCTGCGCGACGTGGATGCGGCCGCTCTCGCCCTCGACGCTCCAGGGCCGGCGCACGCCGCCCAGTTGCTCGGCGACCGCGAGGCCCGCCTGCAGGGCGTCCTCGTGGAAACCGTGGCCGAAGTAGGAGCCGGCGAACCAGGTGTGGTGCTCGCCCTGCAGGCTCCAGATCTCGCGCTGTGCGGCGATGGCGCCGGCGTCGAACAGTGGGTGCTCATAGACCTCGGTCCTGATCACCGCCTCCGGCGCGATCGGCCGGGTCGGCTTGAGGGTCACCAGCAGGTCCTGCGCGCTCTTCAGGCTCTGCAGGCGGTTCATCCAGTAGGTGACGCAGCCATCCTCGGGGTCGTTGCGCCGGCCGATGTGGTTCCAGCTGGCCCAGGCGGCCTTGCGCTTGGGCATCAGGGTCGCGTCGGTGTGCAGGACGGTGAGGTTGCGGCTGTACTTGAAGGCCGAAAGGATGCGGCGCTCCTCCGGCGTCGGGGCGTCCAGCAGGCTCAGCGCCGTGTCGCCGTGGGTGGCGATCACCACCTCGTCGAAGCGCTCCACATGGCCGGTCACGTCGGCCACCTCGGCGCCGCCGGCGACGCGCCTGACGCCGGTCACCCGCGCGCCGGTGCGGATCTCGCCGGCGAAGGCCTCGGTGAGCTTGCGGACATATTGCCGGCTGCCGCCCTGGACCGTGCGCCACAGGCCGCGGCCGAAGACACTCATCATCCCGTGGTTCTGGAAGAAGCGGATCAGGGCGGCGGCCGGATAGGCGCCAATGTGCGCCAGCGGCGTCGACCAGATGGCCGCGGCCTGCGGCAGCAGGTGGTCGTCGCGGAACGCCTGGCAGTAGCCCTTCTCGGCCAGGTAGTCGTCGAGCGAGGTCAGCGGCGCTTCCAGCGCCTCCAGGTCCTTCGGCGCGTGCTTATAGAAGCGCATCACATCGCGCAGCATGCGCCAGAACTGGGCGGAGAAGATGTTGCGCTTCTGGGCGAAGACCCCGGCCAGGCCGAAGCTGGAATATTCGAAGCCGCCATCGTCCAGGCTGAAGCTCAGCGACATGTCGGCCGGAATGCTGGCCACGCCCAGATGATCCAGGAGCGCGGTGAAATTCGGATAGTTTGGCTCGTTGAAGACGATGAAGCCGGTGTCGACCGGGGTCGCGCCGGCTCCGATCCTGCCGGGCTGATTCGGCGCCTCGGCGGTGTTGGCGTGGCCGCCCAGGCGGCCGTCGGCCTCGAACAGCACCACCTCGTGACGGGACGACAGCAGCCAGGCCGCGGACAGTCCCGCGATCCCGCCGCCTACGACCGCAACCCGTAGACGACGCTCATCCGAATCGAACACGCGCAACCTCTTGGCCAAACTTCGGCGCGCCGAAAAACGCACGGCGCGGCCTGATTGAGCTACGGGAGGCTTCCCCCAGCGGATGCATCCGTTTCAAGGTATGACCGGGTATGAGTGAGGTGGGAAGAGGGCGGGCATGATCTGGATCTTGAGCCTCGCGGTGCTGGCTGCGATGACGGTCGTGATGCTGGTCGCCTGGACCTATGGCGTGGCGCGGAAGAACGGCGGCTGGACCGACGTATTCTGGGCGCTCGGCAGCGGGCTAACGCTGGCCGCCGCGGCGCTGTTCCCGCTGGGCGAAGGCGCCATGCCGCAGCCGCGCCAGTGGCTGGTGGCGGCCCTGGTGGCGGTCTGGGGGCTGCGGCTCTTCGCCTATCTCGCGCCGCGCGTCGCTGGCCATCCGCACGAGGATCCCCGCTACGCCAAGTTCCGCGCTGAGTGGGGCAAAGACTACGCGCGCAACATGCTGTTCGTGACGCTCCCGCAGGCGCCGGCCACCGCGCTGATCGCGCTCTCAGTGCTGATCGCCGCCCGCGCGCCGGGCGCGCAGCTTGGGCTGCGCGACGGCCTGGGCGTGACCATGCTGCTGATCGCCATCGGCGGCGAGGCGGTCTCCGACAGCCAGATGAAACGCTTCAAGGCCGACCCTGCCAACAAGGGCAAGGTCGCCGACGCCGGCCTCTGGGGCTGGTCGCGGCATCCCAACTATTTCTTCGATTGGCTGGGCTGGCTGGCCTATCCGGTGATCGGGCTGGATCCCGCCCATCCGCTCACCTGGCTCAGCCTCACCGCGCCGGTGGTCATGTACCTGCTGCTCACCCGCGTTTCGGGCATTCCGCCACTGGAAGAGGCGCAGCTTGCCTCCAAGGGCGAGGCCTACCGTAGATATCAGCAGCGGGTCTCAGCCTTCTTCCCGCTGCCGCCCAAACCACGCGCTGCCTAGAGGATACGTATGAGTCTCGTTTCCAACGCCCTGCTTGCCTTCGAGGGCGCCCCGCTTCCCGACCCCGTGCGCAAGGCCGCGATCCAGGTGCTGGTCTCCGGCGCGCGCCGCCAGGCCGCCTCGGGCGGCCCCGCCGCCGACGCCGCCTTCGCCCGCCAGATGGCCGAGCGGCCGATCGCCGAGCACACCGACGCCGCCAATGAGCAGCACTACGAGGTCCCGGCGGAGTTCTTCCTCAATTGCCTGGGCCCGCGGCTGAAATACTCCTCCTGCCTCTACCAGCCCGGCGACACGCTGGCCCAGGCCGAGGACCGCGCGCTCGCCGAGACCTGCGCCCACGCCGACCTGTTGGACGGCCAGACGGTCCTCGAACTCGGCTGCGGCTGGGGTTCGCTGTCGCTGTGGATGGCCAGAACCTACCCGAAGTCCAAGATCACCTCGGTATCCAACTCGGCCAGCCAGGGCGAGTTCATCCGCGGCCGCGCCGCAGCCGAGGGCCTGACCAACCTCACCGTCATCACCGCCGACATGAACGAGTTCGATCCGCCAAACGCTGGCCGGTACGACCGCGTGGTCAGCGTCGAGATGTTCGAGCACATGGCCAACTGGCGCGCCCTCTTGGGCCGGGTGAAGACCTGGCTGAAACCGGACGGGCGGCTGTTCATCCACATCTTCACGCACAAGACCGGGCCCTACCGCTTCGATATCGAGGACGAGGCTGACTGGATCGCCCAGCACTTCTTCGCCGGCGGCGTCATGCCCAGCCACAACCTGATGCGCCAGTTCCCCGACCTGTTCGAAGTCGAGCAGGACTGGCGCTGGAGCGGCGCCCACTACGAGAAGACCGCGCTGCACTGGCTGGAGAACTACGACCGCAATGTCGAAAAGATTCGGCCCGTCCTGCGCGCCGTCTACGGCGACAAGGCGGTGCTCTGGCATCGGCGCTGGCGGCTGTTCTTCCTGGCCACCGCCGGCCTCTTCGGTCACCGTGGCGGCGAGGAATGGGGCGTGAGCCATTACAGATTGAGGCCTGCCTAGCGGGACTCAATCCACGGGGGGAAAATGCTGAAGTACGTCATCACCTACCTGGGTACAGGCGTGGTCTTCGCCGCGCTCGACGCCGTCTACCTGACCATCGCCGGGTCGAAGGTGGACCGCCCGGCGCTGGACGCGCTGCTGGCCGACACGGTGAACCTGCCCGCGGCGATCGCCTTCTACCTGATGTACGTCTTGGGCGTGCTGGTGTTGGGGATCCTGCCCAACAGGGATGCTGGCCTTGGCAAGACCGCGCGGACCGGCGCCCTGCTGGGCGCCTTCGCCTACGCCACCTACGACCTCACCAACCAGGCGACCCTGAAGATCTGGGCGACCCGGATCACGCTGATCGACATCTGCTGGGGCACGTTCCTGACCTGCGTCGGCGCCAGCCTCGGCTACCTGATCTGGCGCTGGTCGGCGAAGACCTTCGGTTAGCTTCCGCCCCTCCCAATTGTCGCCCGCTTCCTGTCGTGTGATGGTGCCGGCGAGGCCTCCGGACCGTCACGGGCGCGGACTATTTCGTCCCGTCCTCTGAGAGCCTCCAATAGCATTTTAAGCGCCGCTCTCAGTGAGGCGCCGGGAGGATTTGATGGAAGACCTGAAGGCCCCTCCAAGCCAAGAAGGGGTAAGCCTGGACGACCGGCTGACGGAAGCCGCCAACGTCGGCATGACCACCGCCGTCTGGGCGGACCTTAAGCCGAACGCGACCTTCATCCACGATCCCGACGGAGCGACCCACAGCTGGGGCAAGGTCAACGCCCAGGCCAACCGCATCGTGCGCCTGCTGCGCCAGCACGGACTGACCGCCGGCGACGCCGTCGCGCTCGTCTGCTCCAACCGCGCCGAGTTCGTCGAGGTGCTGGCCGCGACCCAGCGCGCGGGCTTGCGGATCACGCCAGTGAACTGGCACCTCACCGCCGATGAGATCGCCTACATCGTCAACGACTGCGAGGCCAAGGCGGTGTTCTGCGAGCAGCGGGTGACCGCCTCGGCCGCGGCCCTGGCCCAATGCCCGAACCTGGCGGTGAAGGTCGCCATCGGCGGCCCGATCACCGGCTGTCTGGACTATGACGCGGCGCTGGCCCCACTGGATGGCGGCGACATCGCCGACCCCGTGCTCGGCAACGCCATGATGTACACCTCCGGCACGACCGGGCGGCCCAAAGGCGTCTACCGCGCCCAGCCGATGGTGGTGATGCAGGCGATGTACGCCATGCGCGGCTACGACCACGCAACGTCCGTCCAGCTCTGCGCGGGACCCGCCTATCACGCAGCCCCCTTGGCCTTCGACGTGCGCGGCGCCATGGGCGCTGGCTGCGAGCTGGTGTTCATGGACAAGTGGGATTCGGAACATGCGCTGCGGCTGATCGCCGAAAAGCGCGTCAGCCACATGCACATGGTGCCGATCATGTTCCAGCGGCTGCTGGCGCTGCCGGACGAGGTGAAGGCCCAGTACGACCTCTCCAGCGTGATCTACATCGTCCACGGCGCGGCCCCCTGCCCGCCGGAGGTGAAGGCGGCGATGATCGACTGGTTCGGCCCGGTGCTCAGCGAATACTACGCGGGCTCCGAAGGCGGCGCGGGCTTCGTGATCAGCTCGGAGGAATGGCTGCAGAAGCCCGGCAGCGTCGGCAAACGCCCGGCGCTGCTCGGCTCCAAGATCCTCGACGAGAACGGCAATGAATGCCCGACCGGCGTGCCTGGCGGCATCTACCACCAGCTGCCGCCCGGCGGCGGCTTCACCTATTACAAGGACGAGGCCAAGACCAACGCCAACCGGGTCGGCGACTACTTCACCATGGGCGACGTCGGCTACTTCGACGAGGACGGCTACCTGTTCCTCACCGGCCGCAACGCCGAGACGATCATCTCCGGCGGGGTAAACATCTATCCGCAGGAAGTCGACAACGAGCTGATCAAGCACGAGGCGGTCGCCGATAGCTCGACCGTCGGCGTGCCGCACGACGAATGGGGCGAGCAGGTGAAGGCGGTGATCCTGCTGAAGCCGGGCTTCCAGCCCTCCGATGCGCTCGCCCAGGAGATCCTGGCCTTCGCCCGCGCCAGCCTGCCGGGCTTCAAGGTCCCGCGCAGCGTCGACTTCGTCACCGAGCTCCCCCGCTCCGAAGCGGGCAAGATTCAGCGTAACAAGGTCCGCGCCCCCTACTGGGAAGGCCGCGCGCGGCAGATCTGACTCCCCTCCCCTGAGGGCAGGGAAATCGCCGCTCTGACTTCGCCCAGAAACCAGTCGACGCCCTCGTCGGCCACGCCGGTGCGGCGCATCACCGACACGCTGATCCGGTTGGGCGGGAACGGCAGGTCCAGCACCTGCAGCCCCAGCCGTTCCGCATGGCGCTCCGCCAGCCGCCGCGAGCAGGTGACCAGGCCGTCGGTGGAGGCGGCCATGGTCAGGGCCGTCAGCCACTGCGGCACGGCCGCCAGCGACTTGGTCCGCACGTGGGCCGGCCCGGTGTCGCCGCCAACCTCGGCGGCCGACCAGGCGTAGATGTGGCCGATCCCGTGCCACTGGGCCTCGTCGATCACGCCGTTCAGCTGCGGATGATCCCGTCGCGCGGCGACGCAGTATTCGTCGTCGAACAACGGCTCGACCGTGAAGCCCGGCCGGGCGGCCCCGAACCGGCCGATGGCGAACTCGATCTCGCCCTTGCGAAGCGCCCGGAACGCATCCTCCTCGCCGGAAAAGCCAATGCCGAAGGTCACCTGCGGCGCGGCGGTCTTCAGCTGGTTGATCAAGGCCGCGCCGATGAGGGCGGTGACGAACTCCGGGGCCGCGAACCGGAAGGCCCGGCGGCTGCGCAGCGGATCGAATCCGGCCTCCTTGGCAAGCGTCTGGCCCGTCAGCTCGATCAGCGCCTCGATCTTCGGCCCCAGCTCCTCGGCCCGCCGCGTCGGCTCGAAGCCATGCGGCCGGCGGATGAACAGCGGATCGTCGAACAGGTCGCGCAACCGGGTGAGCGCGTGGCTGATCGCTGAGGGGCTCAGGCCCAGGCGGTCGGCGACCGTGCTGGCGCGCCGGGTCCGCAGGAGCTCGCGGAACACCAACAGCAGGCCGCCATCCAGCCGGCGGATTTGATTGAGATCGAAATCACTCATCGAGCGTTTTCATTATCACGGCAGAGGCTTGCGAAGCTAGACACTGATGGATGAAAGCCGCCCTCGCCGCGTCCGCGCTGATCCTGGCCCTCACCGGTCCGCCGGCGGCGCTTGCCGCGAACGAGGCGGGCGGCCTGTTCTCGTTCATCGCGCTCACCAGCGACTACCGCTACCAGGGCGCCAGCAACACCGACGGCAACGCCGCGGTGCAGGGCAACGTCCACTACTGGCGCCCCGACGGCTGGTACGCCGGGCTGTTCGCCAGCCAGGTCGACTTCAAGGACCCCGGCCACACCAGCTACGAGCTGGACTGGTACGGCGGCAAGAACCTCGAGTTCGACGGCGGCAGGACCGAGCTGAAACTGCAGCTCATGGACTCGGTCTTCCCGAACAACCGCACGCCGGGGCCAACCTATGATTTCCTGACCTATGAGATCGCGGGCAAGCGGGTGTGGGGCAAGCTCACCACCTCGACCCTGGCCGCCTTCGTGCCGCAGGGCTCCTACCGCTCCGGCAAGGTCTGGCGGGTCGAGACCGACGCCGACTACGCCTTGACCCCCGACCTCACCCTGAAGGCGATCGTCGGCGACCAATGGGGCGGCCGCAACCACACCCGCGCCTATTGGAGCCTGGGCGCCGCGAGCCGGTGGAAGACGCTCGGCTTCGACCTGCGCTGGGTCGGCACCGACCGCACGCGGGCGAATTGCCCGTTCCTGCCGAAGACCTGCGGTCCGGAGGTGGTCGGCACCCTCACGGTCAACCTGCCGCCGCTGATGTTCTAAATCAGGGCGCCGTGGGGATCGGCATCACGGGCATGATCTCAACGGAGTCGCCCGGGAAGATCGAAAAGTGCGGATGGCCCTCGAACAGCTTCGCCGCCGCCTCCGCGGAGTCCGCCTCGAGGATGGTGTAGCCGGTAACGAAGTTGCTGCTGTCGGCTATACCACCCGGGGAGACCCGCTTGGTCTTGCCGAGCGGGCCGCCGGGGTCGACCACGACATCGGCGTGGTCGGTCATCCACTTACCCCAGGCGGCCATTCCCTGGCCGATCCGCTCCGGCGTCGGCGGGTTCGCCTCGCCCCGCTTGCTGGCCTCGACCGACCCCATGTAGAGCGCGATGAATTTCGGCATGCGGTCCTCCAGCTTGTCGCTCGCGACCTAAGCGCCGAAACACCGCGACACCAAGCGTGTTTTGGCGTGGCCGGGCGACACATGCCATAGGCCCGCCCGCAATCGGCAAGAGGTCCGCTCATGATCCCGTTCATCGACCTGCAGGCGCAGCGCGCGCGGCTCGGTCAGCCGCTCGAGGATGCGATCCTCAAGGTCGTGCGCTCCGGCGCCTACATCATGGGCCCCGAGATCGCCGAGTTCGAACGCCAGCTCGCCGCCTTCGGCCAGGCGCCCTACGCGCTCTCCTGCGGCTCGGGGACCGAGGCCCTGGTGCTGCCGCTGATGGCCTGGGGGATCGGGCCGGGCGACGCGGTGTTCTGCCCCTCCTTCACCTTCGCCGCGACCGCCGAGGCCATGCCGCTGGTCGGCGCCTCGCCGGTGTTCGTCGACATCGATCCGGAGACCTATAACCTCGATCCGGAAAGCCTGCAGGCGGCCATCGAGGCGGTGAAGCGCGAGGGCAAGCTGACGCCCAGGGCGGTGATCGCCGTCGACCTGTTCGGCGGCCCGGCGGATTATCCGGCCATCGCGCGGGTCTGCGCCAAACACGGCCTGAAACTGATCAGCGACTCCGCCCAGGGCTTCGGCTGCACGTTGGATGGCAAGCACCCGATCCACTGGGCCGACGTCACCACCACCTCCTTCTTCCCGGCCAAGCCGCTCGGCTGCTACGGCGACGGCGGCGCGGTGCTCAGCAAGGACGAGGGCTTCCACGACCTCCTGGTCTCGCTCCGCGTCCACGGCCAGGCGGTGAAGTCGGACATCGTCGGCAAGACCTTCGAGCACGACCCGAAATATCTGAACGTCCGTATCGGGATGAACTCCCGCATGGACACCATCCAGGCCGCCGTCCTCTTGGAAAAGATGAAGATCTTCGAGGACGAGATCGCCGCCCGCAACCGCGTCGCCGACCGCTATGCCCAGGGCCTGGGCGACCTCGTGAAGACGCCCACGGTGCTGGATGGCGGCGTCAGCGTCTGGGCCCAGTACACCATCGAAGTTGCAGGTCGCGACGACCTGGGCCCCGCGCTCCGCGAACAGGGCGTGCCGACCGCGGTCTACTACCCGATCCCGATCCACAGGCAGGGCGTCTATTCCGGCTATCCGATCGCGCCGGGCGGCCTGCCGGTCACCGAGGCCAAGGCCGGCCGGGTGATCAGCCTGCCCATGCACCCCTACCTGAAGGAAGACGATCAGGACCTGATCGTCGCCGCCATCCGCGCCTTTGTGAAGAAGAATTCGGACTAGCTCACTATAGGTTTTTTATATCTCTGCCGGAGTGCTTGACTTAAAACTCGCACGACAATCCCCCGCTCTTCTTGCGAGATTCGCCTGAGACGTGTTTCCAATTGCGCAGGTTGCTCTGCGGTGATTGGGTCCGTTTACGAATTTTTAACGACGCGAATTGCCACCTTTCAAGGGGGAGACAACATGCGGATCACCACTCTTCTCGCCGGCGCAGCCATGGCGGTCGTCGCAACGTCGGCGGCGTATGCGGGTACGCCGGCGCTCAGCTTCAGCGACACCAGCGCCAGCACTCTGGGCAATCCGCCCTTCACCCTGGGCTGGCAATTCGATGTCCTGTCCGCGATCAACGTGGATGCCCTGGGCGTCTATGACCAGGACGGCGATGGCTTGGCCGACCGCTATGACATCGGCATCTGGGACAACAGCAACAACCTGATGGTTTCCGCCACGCTCGGCTCCGGGACCTCGGGAACGCTGATCGACAAGGTCCGCTACGTCGACGTGTCGCCGGTCACCCTGGCGGCCGGGACCTATTTCATCGGCGCCCTTTACGCCACCGGCGACGATCCTGTCGTCTTCCCGGGATCGGGCGACACGATCTCGACGATCTCGCAAGTCCACTATGTGGGGGCGACCTACGCCGGCGGCGGATCGCTCAGCGACCCTACAAACCCCTTCAGCAACAACGGCTTCTACGGCCCGGACTTCACCGCGAGCGGCGCCGTGCCGGAGCCGGCCGCCTGGGCGCTGATGCTCACCGGCTTCTTCGGCGCCGGAACTGCCCTGCGCGCCAGCCGCCGCCGGACCGCGGTCGCCTAAGGCGACCGCCGATCACGTCATGGAAAGGGCCGCCGTCGCCGGCGGCCTTTTTCTCGTCCCGCGCCTAGCCCCAGACCGCCTTGACGCTGTCGGCGATCGCCAGGCCCTGGGTGAGCCCGGCGCGGGCGGCGCCGGCGCGCTTCTCGAAGTCCATGGGATTGCCGCCGAGCGCGGCCACGCCGGCGGCGTCGGGCAAGATGGACAGCACCGCCGCGCCGCCCGCCTCCAGGCTGGCGGTCTCTTCCGCCAGGCAGTCGAACAGCTTGGCGAGCGCTCCGCCGGGCGTCCATTCGCTCATCCGCAC
Organism: Phenylobacterium sp.; assembly: GCF_035309685.1. Lineage (GTDB taxonomy): Bacteria > Pseudomonadota > Alphaproteobacteria > Caulobacterales > Caulobacteraceae > Phenylobacterium. Next base: position 18,803 of record NZ_DATGEX010000013.1, on the reverse strand, counting down.
CTGCACAATCAGCACCACGTCGTAGCCGGCAGCCAGGTCGGCGTTGGTCATCGACCGCGCCCCGCCGTCGATCCAGCGCCGGCCGTTGATGGTGACCGGCGGATAGATGCCCGGGAAGCTGCAGCTGGCCGCCACGGCGCGCCCCACGCCGACGCCGGAGTCCTGGGTCCACAGCTCAAAGGCCCCGGTCTCGGCGACCACGCCAGTGCAGGCGAAGCTGCGCGCCGGCCAGGCGTCGTCCGCCAGCGCGGCGAACTGGCGGCCGAAACTCTGGATGTACTCGTCCTCGGACATGGTCGGCGCGGCGAGCGCCAGGGCGCCGATCTCCGCGCGCGCCTCGGCGAGATCGCGCTTGGCCTCCTTCGCCTTGGCCATGATCCGCATCACCTGGGTCAGGTCCGGCGGCTTGCGCGTGCTTCGCGCGACATTGCGCACCATGCTGGTGGCGTCGGAGAGGATCGGATCGGCGAGGGTCGCGCAGGGCTCGCCCATGGCCAGCCGGAGGCCCACGAAAGAGCCGGCGGAGGTGCCCTGGATGTGGTCGGCCTCGCCCAGGTCGACGCCGCCCTGGGCGAGGCCGGCGATCAGGCCGCTTTCCCAGGCGATGCCCACGGGGCCGCCGCCGCCGAGGACAAGGGCGCGGCTCATCGCGCGTCCCAGTAGGGCTTCACGTCCGCCGCATAGGCAAGGCCCTGGGCCAGGCCCGCGCGCGCCGCGTCCGGGCGGCGGCGGAAATCCATCAGGTTGGGGCCAAAGGCCGCGACGGCGTCCTCGTCGGGCGTGATCGTCACCACCGTCGCGCCGCCGTCCTTCAGGGTCTCGACCTCCTCGTCGAAGCGCGCCTGAATCCGTTCGCCCAGCGCGCCGCCCGCCGCGCCCAACCGCACCGCGACCACGATCACCAGCCTGTGGCCCGCGGCCATGTCGGCGTTGGTCGAGGAGCGCATGCCGCCGTCGATGTAGCGCCGCCCGTTCAGGGTCACCGGCGGATAGATCCCTGGCACGCTGCAGCTCGAGGCCACCGCGCGGACCACGCCCACGCAGGACTCCTTCGTCCAGAGCTGGAAGGCCCCGGTCTCCGCATCCACCGCCGTGCAGGCGAAGCCGCGGTCCGGCCAGGCGTCCACCGGCAGGGTGGAGAACGACTTGCCGAAGGTCTCCAGGAAGGCCGCCTCGAGCATGGTCGCGGCGGCCAGCGCGAAGGCGCCGATCTCCTGGCGCACCTCGGCCGGGTTGCGCACCCCGCCCTGCGCCTCGCCCATCAGCCGCATCAGCGCGGTCAGGTCCGGCGGCGGGCCGCCGCCCGCGCCGCCACGGCTGGGGGAAGGCCGTTGTTCTCCGGGGATGCGGTCGGCGATAATCGCGTCGGCGAAGGTCGGCGTGTCCGCGCCCAGCGCCAGCCGCGCGCCGACGAAGGAGCCCGCCGAGGTGCCGAGCGTGAAGTCTGCCTGGCCGAGATCGACGCCGCCCTGCGCCAGGCCCGCCACCAGCCCGCTTTCCCAGGCGATGCCCACCGGTCCGCCGCCGCCCAGCACCAACGCTCGAGTCATCGCCCTGCCCTCTGCCGCAACCGCAGTGTCGGGGAGACCGGCGACAATGTCATCAGGCCTGCGTCAGGCCGGCGGCAGGCTGGGCCTCAGGCCGCGAAGCGCCGCTCGCGCATCAGCTCGCCGCACTGTTCCTGGATCAGCTCGACGCTGTCCGCATCGAGCCCGTTGCGCCAGTCGCCGGGCACGCCCTTGCGCAGAAAGGAACTGGCGTCCTCCACGCCTGGCGGCCGCCCGCTCATCGCCTCGAAGGAGGTCGCCGCGGCGATGCGCTCCAGCTGCACCTGCTCGGTCGAGACGCCCAGGAAACCGAACAGGCCCGCCGACGTCAGAATCGGATCGGCATGCAGGTCGCGATAGGTCACCTCATGCACCAGACCCGGATGCGCCTTGGAGAACGCGTCTACCCGCGTGATGGCGTCCTTCCACCAGCCGATCGCCGCTTCGACGACCTTGCGGCGGTCGTCCTCGCCAGGCGCCAGCGCGCGCGAGCGGCCGGCGCGGGCCTCGAAGCTCAGCCTGGAGACCGCCACGTCGCGCGGATCGCGGACCATGTGCAGGATCCTGGCCTGCGGGAACAGGTGATGCAGCCGCCCCAACTGCTTGACGTAGGCCGGCGTCTTGTCGCCGATCCAGCGCGTCTCGGCGCTCGCCCGCGCACCCATCCGGCGCAGGATGAAGGCGCGCACCATGTCGTCGAACTCTTCCTGGTCGACCGGCTGATAGCTTGGGCGGCCCTCGTAAACCTTCTCGGCCTCCACGCCGAGCTGGGCGTTGTAGGCGTTGATCATCTGCGCGGCCGGCAGGCTGAATCGCTGCACGAAATGGCCTTCGCCCGAGCAGCAGACCTCCGGATGGGCGTCCAGCACGCTCTGCAGCCAGGTCGTCCCGGATTTGGGCGCCCCACAGACGAAAAAGACGTTCACGCCACCCGGCACGCCACGGTCCTCAAGCCAATTCAAGCGTCACTGTAATAGGAGAAACTTATAGAGAAGTTATGCAACCGCAAGCTGCCAGCCGCGCGCCCGGGTTCTGCGCCGGGCCTTGCCGTCTTGCGCCTGCAATCGCCGCATGGGATGCGTTTCGTCAAACAGATGTTTGGCTGAAGTCAGCAAGTGGGAGGCGGCGCCATGAAGGCTGCGGTCTATTATGAAAACGGCGGCCCGGACGTCCTCAAGTACGAGGAGGTTCCCGATCCCGAATGCCACCGCAAGGGCATCGTCATCCGCGTCGAGGCGGTCTCCATCGAGGGCGGCGACACGCTGAACCGCTTCCGCGGCGCGCTGGCGACCAAGCCGCACATCGTCGGCTACCAGGCCGCCGGCGAGGTGGTCGCGGTGGGCGAGGAGGTCGAGAACATCCGCGTCGGCGACAAGGCGGTGACCACCGGGGCCTTCGGCAGCCATGCCGAGCTGCGCGCCGTCGCCGCCCGCACCGCCTGGGTGATCCCGCCCGGCATGGACGTGCGCCTGGCCGCCGCCATCCCCGTGCCCTTCGGCACCGCGCACGACTGCCTGTTCGAGTTCGGCCGCATGAAGAAGGGCGACATCGTCCTGGTGCAGGCCGGCGCCTCCGGCGTCGGCGTCGCCGCGATCCAGCTGGCCGCACGGGCCGGGGCGTCGATGGTGCTGGCGACCGCCTCCTCCGACGCGCGGCTGGAGGCCTTGAAGCCGCTCGGCCTCACCCACGGCATCAACTACAGCCGCGATGACGTGGCCCAGGAGGTCGCGCGGCTGACCGACAAGCACATGGCCGACGTGATCGTCGACAGTGTCGGCGGGCCCACCCTGCAGAGCTCGATCGCCAGCCTCGCCTACCGGGGCCGCGTTTCGATGGTCGGCGCCGCGGGCCGCGAGCCGATGGTCGTCGACGTGGGCTCGATGATGGGCGGCAACCGCACGCTTTCGGGCGTCTTCCTGGGCGCTGAGATCGCCACCGACCGGGTGCACGACAACATCCAGCAGCTGATCCAGGATGTGGCCGACGGCAGCCTGAAAGTGGTCATCGACCGGACTTTCAAGCTCGCGCAAGCCGCCGAGGCCCACCGCTACATCGAAAGCCGGCAGGCCATCGGCCGTGTGCTGCTGATCCCCTGAAAGCATCACGATGGGCCTGACGATCACGCTGACGCTGGGCGCCCTGATCGCCGCCATCGCCGCCCTGCACTTCAGCTGGGCGCTGGGCGCGCATTGGCCGGCGCCCAAGGGTCAGCCGCTGGCGATCTATGTGACGCCGGGGACCCGCTGGCCCGGCCGGGCGATCACGCTCGCCGTCGCGCTGGCGATCGGCGCGGCGGCCGGGGTGGTCCTGGCGTCTCGCGCCAAGGTCCCGGCGCCCTGGGACATGCTGGCCGCCGGCGCCTACTTCGTCGTCACCCTGGTCTTCCTGGGCCGGGGCCTCGCCGGCTATTTCCCGGCCCTCTGGCGCCGCGCCGAGGGCCTGCCCTTCCATCGCCTCAACCGCGCCTTTTACTCTCCGCTCTGCCTGGCGATCGGGGCGGGCCTGGCCATCAACGTCCTGATCACCTGAGACCTGAGGAGGCTTCACATGCCCCGCGCCAAGAACGGCGACGTCGAGATCGAGTACCAGAGCTTCGGGGACGGACAGCCGGAGACCATCCTGATGGTCAATGGCCTGGGCTCGCAGATGACCCGCTGGCCGGAGGCGTTCTGCGAAAAGCTGGTCGCCAAAGGCTACCGCGCCATCCGCTTCGACAACCGCGACACCGGCCTCTCCACCTGGCCGGAGAGCGCCTACACCTTGGCCGACATGGCCCGCGACGGCATCGCGGTGCTGGACGCCGCCGGGGTGAAGAAAGCCCACATCGCCGGGGTCTCGATGGGCGGCATGATCGTCCAGCGCATGGCCCTCGACCATCGAGAGCGGGTCCTGTCGATGACCTCGATCATGTCGACCACCGGCGCACCCGAGGCCTTCAAGTCGACGCCCGAGGCGGCCGCGGTGCTGAACGTCCCGCCGCCGGACCCCAAGGCCGACTTCGAGGCCTTTGTGAAGAACCGCATGGCCAATGCGGTCACCATCGGCAGTCCCGCCTATCCGTGGACGGATGAGGAGAACCGCGCCCGCGTCATCGCCGAGCACCAGCGCGCCTTCAATCCCAAGGGCGTCGTGCGCCAGCGCAACGCCGTGGGCGCCGACGGCGACCGCACCGAGGCCCTGAAGCGCCTGAAGCTGCCGGTCGTCGTGTTGCATGGCGCGGACGACCCGCTCCTCATGAAGGTCGGCGGCGAGGCGACGGCGGCGGCCATCCCTGGCGCGGAGCTGCGCATCATCCCGGGCATGGGCCATGACCTGCCGCCCGGCCTCTACGACACCTTCGTCGACGCCATCACCGCCGCGGCCAGCCGCGCCAAAGCGAACGCATAGGGATAAGATCATGGGACGTCTCCAGGGCCGCACGGCCGTCATCACCGGCGCCGGAAGCGGCATCGGCCGCGCCGCCAGCCTGCTGTTCGCCCGCGAAGGCGCCAGCGTCGTCTGCGCCGACCGCGCCGACAGCGTCGAGGAAACCGCGCAGATGGTCGGCCAGGCCGGCGGCAAGGCGATCGCCCTGCAGGGCGACGCCGGCGACGAAGCCTTCGTGAAGACCTACATCGACCGCGCCCAGGCCGAGTTCGGCTCGCTCGACGTCGTCTGGGCCAACGCCGGGATCTCCGGCGGCTGGACGCCGCTCGACGAGCAGACCGCCGACTACTGGGCCGAGATCCTGCGGGTGAACCTGATCGGGGCCTTCCTGGCCGTGAAGCACGCCAGCCGGGTGATGATCCCGGCCGGCAAGGGCTCGATCATCTGCACCGCGTCGGTCGCCGGCATCCGCTCCGGCGCCGGGGGTCCGGCCTATTCGGCATCGAAGGCCGGGGTCATCAGCCTCGCCCAAACCTCGGCCAATGAGTTCTACGGCACCGGCGTGCGGGTCAACGCCATCGCGCCCGGCCTGATCGAGACCGGCATGACCAAGCCGATCTTCGACGGCGCGCGGGCGCGGGGCAACGAGGACAAGATCGGCCAGCTCAACCCGCTCACCCGCTACGGCGTCCCCGACGAGATCGCCCACGCCGGCCTGTTCCTGGCCAGCGACGACGCCTCCTACGTCAACGGCCAGACCATCGCGGTCGATGGCGGCCTTTCGACCAGCCATCCGGTCGTGCGCCGCAAGCGGTGATCTACCTCGGATGATTTACCTGGTTCGGCACGGCCAGACCGAGTTCAACCGCGAGCGCCGCATCCAGGGCCATGTGGATAGTCCGCTCACGGAGCTTGGCTTGCGCCAGGCCAAGGCGGTCGGCCGCCTGCTGCGCGACCTGATCCGCGAGCCCGACGGCTGGCGCATCGTCTCCAGCCCGCTCGGCCGCGCGCGCTCGACCGCCGAGATCGTCGCGGCAAAGATCGGCGGCCTGCCGGTCGAGCTCGACGCGCGCCTGCAGGAGATGAGCTGGGGCTCCTTCGACGGTCGCCTGCGCGCCGAGATCGAGGCCGAGCACCCGGAGACCTTCGGCAAGACAGGCTGGGCTTTCGACGCCCCCACCGACGGCGAGACCTACGAGGGCGTCTGCGCCCGCGTCGGCGACTGGCTGGCGAGCCTCCCGCCCGAGCCGGAGCGCAAGATCATCGCCGTCTCCCACGGCATCTCCGGACGCGTGTTGCGCGGTCTCTACGCGGGCCTGCCGCGGGACGAGGCCGGCCAGCAGGACGTTCCGCAGGACGCCGTCTTCCTGCTGCAGCACGGCGGCGTCGGCCGCATCGACTGCGAGCCGGTGGCGTAGCCCGGCCGTGAGCTGACCTCACAAATCCACGCCCATTTCCTCGTTTGCTGCAACGCAGCATGAGGCGCACCTTCCGCTGGCGAACCTCGCGGAGAGCGCCATGAGCGTCCAGGCGATCGACACCCCGGCCTTCATTCCCGCCGCGCCGGCGCGGCTCGACAAGCCGGCGTCGGCGCTGAACCAGCTGTTCGGCGGGGCGTCCCACGACCTGGTCCAGTGGTGGACCGCCGAGAGCTTCCGCAGCCCCGTCACCAGCAACACCCTGCTGGGCGCCACCTATCACGCGATCAACGATCCGCAGGCCATCCGCCGCGTGCTGCTCGACAACGTGGAAAACTATCCCAAGCCCAGCCTGTTGCCCCGGGTCTTTCCGCTGATCGTCGACGGCCTGTTTGGCGCAGACGGCGCGCCGTGGCGCAGCCAGCGCCGCCTGATGGCGCCGGTGTTCACGCCCGCCGCCATCGGCGACTTCCTGCCGATCTTCACCGCCGTGGCGCAGGACACAGCCGACGCCTGGGAACACCCGGAACCCGCCGTCGTGGACGTGGCGGCGACCGCCACGCGGGCGACCTTCGACATCATCAGCCGCGCGCTGTTTTCCGCCGAACCGGGCCTGGCGGGCGACGAGGCGGCCCAGCACGTGGCCGCCATGCTGGCCGGGGTGGGCGAGGTCGGGATCATGGCCTACCTCGGCCTCTCCCGGTTCAGCCCCACCCGCCGCGCCCGCGCAGGCCGGCGGGGCACGGCCTATCTCGCCGAGCGCATCGCCGCCTTCATCGCCCAGCGCCAGGCCGATCCGAGCCCGCCGGCGGATTTCATGACCCGGCTGATCGCCGCCTTCGCCGCCGACCATCCGCCGGAGGACGCCGCCAGGCTGGCGCTCTCCAACGCCGTCACCTTCCTGGTCGCCGGCCACGAGACGACGGCCAATGCGCTGGCCTGGACCCTCTACCTCTTGAGCGAACAGCCGCAGGCCCAGGCCTGGGCGGCGCAGGAGGCGCGCGAGGCGCTGGCCGGCGGCGGCGATCCCGCGGCGGTGCTCGGCCGGCTCGTCTACCTGCGCTGGGTGCTGGACGAGGCGCTTCGGCTCTATCCGCCCGCCCCGCGCATCGACCGCCAGGCGCTGGCCGACGACCAGCTGGGCGACCTCAAGGTGAAGAAGGGCGACTACCTCGGCGTCTGGCCCTGGGTGCTGCATCGGCACGAGACCCTGTGGGACAAGCCCGACGCCTTCGACCCCGAACGCTTTGCCCCGGAGGCCCGGGCCGCGCAGCACCGCTTCCAGTACATCCCCTTCGGCGCGGGCCCCCGCATCTGCATCGGCGCCCAGTTCGCGACGGCCGAGGCGCTGTTGATGCTCACCGAATGGCTCGCCCGTTTCGAGTTCGCGCCGGCTCCAGGCCACCGGGTCGAGGTCACCTCCGACATCGCGCTGCGCCCCAAAGGCGGCCTGCCGCTGATCGTCTCCCGGCGCAGCTAGATCGTCCACGAACCACACGAACGGGTTCTGGTCCTGAGAGGCCCGCGCAGCGGGCAGTCCTTTTTTCAAACCGCAGAGAACGCCATGATCGCAAAGAGGCCGCGCCAGTCGCACGGCCATCGCGATCATCCTCTCCTCTGCGATCTTGGCGTTCTCCGCGGTTGAATCGACCGAGCCTCCGCTGCCGCGGAGTCTCGAAGGCGCGAAGCCGTTCGTGTGGTTCGTGGACAGACCTAAGTCCGGCGAATGCGCCGCATCTCGACCACCCGCTCCGGGCCCAGCCAGTGGGCCAGCGCCAGAACGCCGACGGCGGTGACCACGCCCAGCGTGAAGGCCGCGCTGGCGGTGATCGAGACCCCGGCCGCGCCGACCTTCAGCGGCGGGCGGTCCATCCAATGGACCAGCTCCCCGTTGGCGGCCGGCGCAGACGCCGGTGTCGTCCCGTCCAGTTCGTCGTAGACCTGTTCGCTCATGGTCGGCCTCCATCTTCCGGGTGGGCTAACCCGCGCGCATGGCAGGGGTTCCTGCGCGCCGCCCCGAAGGCTAGAAGCAGTCCCCTCCTTATGTACGGGACCCGCGCAGACCGACCATGGCCGGACATTCCAAGTTCAAGAACATCATGCACCGCAAGGGCCGCGCCGACAGCGCGCGCTCCAAGCTGTTCTCCAAGCTCTCGCGGGAGATCACGGTGGCGGCCAAATCGGGCCTCCCCGACCCCAACATGAACGCCCGCCTGCGGCTCGCCGTGAACAACGCCAAGGGCGAGTCGCTCCCCAAGGACGTCATCGACCGGGCGATCAAGAAGGCGTCGGGCGGCGACGCCGAGGCCTATGAGGAAATCCGCTACGAGGGCTTTGGCCCGGGCGGCGTCGGCGTGATCGTCGAGGTGCTCACCGACAACCGCAACCGCTCGGCCGCCACCGTGCGTTCGACCTTCTCGAAATACGGCGGAAATCTGGGTGAAACGGGCTCGGTGTCCTTCATGTGGGACCGGGTGGGCGAGATCGGTTACCCGCCCGAGGCCGGCAGCGAGGACAAGGTCATGGAGGCCGCCATCGAGGCCGGCGCCGAGGATGTGGAGTCCGACGAGGACGGCCACATCATCTACACCGCCTTCGCCGACCTGGCCGACGTGGCTGCGGCATTGGAGACCGCGCTTGGCGCGCCCAAGTCGACTAATATCGTCTGGCGCCCGAAGGCCCGCACCCCGATCACCGGAGATGCGGCGTCCTCGCTGATGAAGCTCCTGGAGACCCTCGACGACGATGACGACGTCCAGAAGGTCTATTCCAACGAGGAGATCGACGCCGCCGAACTTGAGTCCCTTGCCGGCTGAGGCCGCCGACCGCGCCCATCGCCAGGTCCGCGGCGAGCGGATCTTCAACACCCTCGTGGTCGGCTGCGTGGCGCTCGGATTCCTCACCCTGGTGGTGGTGGGCGCGATCGCCGCCTCGGTGCTGGCGCGCAACATCAACTTCACCGGCCTGGTGGCCCACACCTACCAGGTGCAGTCGGCGATCTCCGACTTCCGCGCGCTGGACGAGCGGATCGAGACGGCGCGCCGCGGCTATCTGCTGTCGCACGACGAGCGCTTCGTGACCGGGGTTAAGACCATCCGCGGCCAGGTCGACGCCGCCGCCGCGCGCATCGGCCAGCTCACCGCCGACAATCCGGCGCAGCGGGCCAATGTCGCCACCCTGCGCACCCTGCTCGCTCGCCAGACCCAGGCGATCGACGTCTCCCTGGCCTTCGCCCGCGGCGGCGCCCACGACAGTTCGGGCTTCTATCAGGACACCGGCGTCGCCATCGCCCGCGACATCCGCCGCCAGACCGACACGATGCTGGCGGAGGAGCAGAAGAAGCTCGCCGAGCGCGACCAGGCGCGGCGCGCGTCGGTCGACCGGCTGATCGTCATCAGCGTCGCCGCCGGCCTTCTGCTGCTGGCCGTGGGCGCGGGCTCCCTGCTGATCATCCTGCGCTACACCCGCGACCTCACCGCCTCGCGCGCGGCGTTGGCCGAGCTCAATCGCGGGCTGGAGGCCGAGGTCGCCAGCCGCACACTCGACCTGCAGGCCAGCAACACCCGCCTGGAGGCCCTGCTGGGCGAGGTCAATCACCGCGTCGCCAACAGCCTGCAGCTGGTCTCGGCCTTCGTGCAGATGCAGGCCCAGGCGGTGGACGAAGGCGTCGCCCGCTCGGCGCTGAAGGACACCCAGCGGCGCATCGAGGCGATCATCCAGGTGCACCGCCGCCTTTACTCCTCGGGCGACGTCACCTCGGTCAACATGCAGGACTACCTGGAGGCCCTGGTGCGCGAACTGGAGGACACGCTCTCCTCGGCCGCGTCGCCGCGGCGCCTCCGCCTGGTCTCCGACGAGGTGCGGCTGGAGACCGACCGGGCCGTCTCGGTGGGCGTGATCGTCAATGAGCTGGTGACCAACGCCTGCAAATACGCCTACCGCCGCGGCGAGCCCGGCGAGGTGCGCATCCGCCTGGCCGACGGCGGCGGGAGCCTGATGCTCACCGTCGAGGATGACGGCGCCGGCATGCCGCCCGACGGCGCGGTGCAGGGCACCGGCCTCGGCGGACGGCTGATCAGGGCCATGGCCGCCAGCCTGAACTCAGAGGTGATCTACGACGCCGCCCATTCCGGGGTGCGGGCCACGCTTCGCCTGGCCAGCGCCGCCTAGAGTGCTCCTGCGCACAGCCTCTTGGCTTCCGCCGCGTCGCCTGCGCACAGTTAGGGCCAACCAAAGCAACTGGGGGAAACCGACATGCACCTGAAACTCGCCGCCGCCGCCATCGCGGTCTTGACCGTCACAGCGGCGGGCGCCGCCTGCGCGGAAGACTTCGTGACCATTCCGCTGGAGACCACGGTCAATGCGCCGGCCGACAAGGCCTGGCCGAAGATCAGCGGCTATTGCCTGATCGGCCCCTGGTTCAAGACCACCTGCACGGTGGCCGGCACGGAAGGCCAGGTGGGCTCGGTGCGCACCATCGCCGGCCGCGTGCGAGAGCTGCTGGTCGCCAAGACGGCCTGGTCCTACACCTACTCCCAGCCCAAGAGCCCGATCGACTACCACGGCACCGTGGAAATCCAGCCGATCGATAAGAAGACCTCGAAGCTGCTCTACACGCTGGTCTACGACGCCGACGCGCTGCCCAAGCACGAGGCGGAAGACAAGGCCAAGGACAAGGCCCAGCGCACCGCCCAGTTCACCAATCTGCTGGCGACGATGAAGGCGGCCGCCGAAGCGAAATAGCCGCGTCTGCCGCCGGCTGGGTCGGGCTAGCACCCGGCCCAGACCCAGGCCCAAACCGGCGCGTCAGCGCCGGCCGAGAAATGTGAAGAGCGAATAGACGGCGACCAGCAGCAGCAGGCCGACCACCATGGCGCGGCCGACCAGCTTGCGCCTGGCGGCCTCACGATCATTCTCAGGGGCGTCGTTCATAAGGCCGGATGAGCCCTGCCCAGGCTCATTCGTCAAGCGCGGTCGAGGGCGCCCAGGGAGTCCGATCATGCGTATCTTCTTGCCCCTCGTACTGGCGCTCGGCCTGACCTCGGCCGCCGCCGCCCAGGACCTGGGCCTCGGCGCGGCCCAGCCCACCGGGGCCGGCGCGAACCAGACCAAGGCGCTCGCCTTCGCGGGCGGGCGGATTTTCCAGGCCACCGGTTTTGGCAACACCTTCATGGTGACCACCAAGGCCGGCGACGTGATCATCGACACGTCCTTGCCGATGAATGCCGCACGGCACCACAGCCTTCTACGCGCCGAGGACAAGACGCCGATCAAAGCCATCATCCTGACGCACGGCCACGGCGACCACACCGGCGGCGTCAGCGCCTGGAAGGAGGCCGGGACCCAGGTCATCGAGCAGTCCAACTCGGTGGAATTCCGCAACTACCAGGAGCGGCTGGCCGGCTTCTTCGCCATGCGCAACGCCGCCCAGTACCAGGCCCCAGTTGGAGGTTTAGGGGCCGGCGCGGTCCGGGCCGGCCTGAACCCAGGGAACTACGCCGCGCCGAAGCTCGCCGACGTGCTGTTCGACAAGGAATACAAATTCAAGCTGGGCGACCTGACCTTCGACTGCCTTGCCATGCCGGGCGAGACGCCGGACATGCTCAACGTCTGGATCCCGGAGCTGAAGGCGCTCTTCATCGGCGACAACTACTATGCGTCGTTCCCCAACATGTACACGCTGCGGGGGACCCCGCCGCGCCCGGCGTTGAACTACGTCGAATCCATCAACAAGGTCCTGGCGCTCAAACCCGAGATCGTGCTGCCGAGCCATGGCGTGCCGATCGTCGGCGCCACCAACGTCCAGCGCGTGCTGACCCAGTACCGCGACGCCATCCTCTATGTGCATGACGCCACCGTGCGGGGCATGAACCAGGGCAAGGACGCCTACACCCTGATGAAGGAGATCAAGCTGCCGCCGGAGCTCTATGTGGGCGAGGGCTATGGCGCGATCTCCTGGTCGGTGCGCGGCGTCTACGAGGGCTACGCGGGCTGGTTCGACGGCGACCCGGCGACCATGTACGCGACCGCGCCCTTGGCCGCCGACGCGGAGCTGGTCAGGATCGCCGGCGGGGCGACGCCGGTCGCCGCGCGCGCCGAGGCCGTCGTGGCCAGCGACCCGGCGCTGGCGCTGCGGCTGACCAGCGCCGCGCTCGCCGCAGAGCCGAAGAACGCCGCTGCGCTCGCCGCCCGCAAACATGCGCTGGACCGGCTGCTGGCCGCCTCGAAGAACTCCAACGAGAGCGGCTGGCTGCACGCGGGGCTCTCACGCGTCGAGGCCGCCCAAAAATAGCGTCGCAATCCGGCGCGTTGCCAGAAACCGGTAACGTGTTATCTTTCAGAAATCGGCGTTCGGGCGAGATTGACGATGCGTAAACTGCTGATCTCCATGGGGTTTGTCGCAACCTGCGGACTGTTGTCCTCGCCCGGCCCGGCCGCGGCGCAAGGGTTCGGCCAGGTCACCTTCGGCTCGACGGCGACGCCGGCGGCCACCCCCGCCGAAAAGGCCGCGGATGCGTCGAAGCCCCACAACCTCGATGGCGTCACCGTCACCGGCAAACGCGTGCCTGACAGTCAGAAGGATCCCACCGAGGTGCTCTGCCACAAGGAGACGCCCATCGGCAGCCGCTTCCCCGTTGAGGTCTGCGCCACGCGCCGCCAATATGCGGAGCGGCGGATGATCGACCAGGAACAGCTCTACGAGTGGACGCAGGGCAAGCCGCTCAAGAGCAACTGACGCTGCGGCGTAGCGCGCAACCGGGGAACCCGTTGCGGCGCAAGGCTTTTGTCTCCCCGCAGCAACCCGGGAGACGCCATCATGAAACACGCCCTTATGCTCAGCGCCGCCGCCGCCGCGGCCCTGTCGCTGACCGCCTGCAACAAGCCGGCGAGCACGACCGCCTCCGACGCGGCCTCGGCGACCGGCGCCGCGGTCAACAAGGCCGAGGACGCCACCGGCGCCGCGGTCGGCGCGGCCAGCGCCAACACCATCGGTCCGCACGACACCGCCGCCTTCGTCTCCAACGCCAGCCAGAGCGACATGTACGAGATCCAGGCCGCGCAGATCGCCGAAAAGCGGTCTAAGAACCCTGACATCAAGGCCTTCGCCAAGATGATGATCAAGGACCATACGGCCAGCACGAAGGCCATGACCCCGCTGGTCGCCGCCGCCGGCCAGAAGCCCGCCGATAAGCTGGACGACCGCCGCCAGGGCTTCATCGACCATCTGAACAAGGCCAGCGACGCCGACTTCGACAAGACCTACGTCGACCAGCAGGTGGCCGCGCACACCGAGGCGCTGGATCTGATGAACGGCTACGCCAAGGACGGCTCCGACGCCGGCCTGAAGGGCGGCGCGGCCAAGATCGCGCCCACCGTCCAGACGCACCTCGACAAGATCAAGGCGATGCAGGCGGCGATCAGCAAGAGCTGACCCCGGCCAGCTGCGCCGGAGCGAGGTAAGCGCCGCCCTCAGGCGACGGTGGCCCTATTCGACGGTGGCGGGAGCCTTGACGGCCTTGGCCTTCGCCGGCGCCCTGGCCTTGGGCGTGCCGTCGGCGTTGACCGCCTTCTTGCGGACCGCCTTGGGCTTGGCGGGCGGCGGCTCGGGCGCGGCGCCCCGCACATAGCCGGTGTCGCCGCGGTCGAGGATCGACTGGGTCACCCCGCCGCCCTGGTCCACCGCCACGCCGAGGTAGCGCATGCCGCCCTCGCCGAAGGTGATGTCGGCCACCGCCACCTTGGGGTCGCGCTTCAGTTCCGAGGCGTCGCGCAGCGTCATGCGCAGGGTCATGTCCTCGCGCGACACGCCGTCGGCCTCGGCCTGTTCGATGGCGTAGCGAGCCTCTTCGGCGGCGGAGCCGCGGCGGCGGGCGGGCTTGGGGGCTTGGGTGCTCATGGGTGTCACGCGTCCGCGAAGAAGCCGTGTTCGCCGCTCACCCGCACCTGGCACGGGCGGCCCTGGTCCTGCAGGGCGCGGGCGCGTTTGTTGGCGGCGGCCTTGGCCTCTTCCTTTTCGGCGGTGTGGTCGGAGAACACGCCCTGGTGTTCGACCGCCCAGCGGCCTTCGTGGCGCGCCACGGTCAGGGTTTCACGATCGGCGGCGCCGCGGATGGCCATGGTCGTTGATCCTTCTAAAGCGCGGCGCGGACGCCGCGGCCCCGGGATTGTTACTGGATGATTGAGCGACCTAGATTTCTATAGGTAAAACAGCGCGCTGTCTCCCCTTTTAAGCGAAGGTTTCGCGAATTGCCTTGCGTCTTGCGCCAGGTCATGGAAAGATGGCGCCATCGAATATCGTTTTGGCTCGCCCGCTCTCCACCCCCGATTTCACAGTCGGGCGCCGGAACCGCCCTCGACCCTCTCCGAAAATTTGATCATGCCGTCCATCGTGGGCGCGTGAATACTTGATACCCGGAAGGGGATACTAATATGGCGACTGGTGTCGTGAAGTGGTTCAACGGCCAAAAAGGCTTCGGTTTCATTCAGCCCGATGACGGCGGCCAAGACGTGTTCGTGCACATCTCCGCCGTCGAGCGGGCCAACATGTCTTCGCTGAACGAAGGTCAAAAGATCAGCTACGAGCTGGAAAAGGACCCGCGTAACGGCAAGACGTCCGCCGGGCAGCTCGGAGCCGCCTAAGGACTTCAACGCCTGGCCCCCAGGGGTCGCGTGAACAGATTGGGGCCGGCGCTTTCGAAGCGCCGGCCCTTTTCGTTTGGGGCGGCGCTCTTGGATAGGAGCGGGCTGACGCCAGGCGGGCATCCTTCAGGATGCTTCCGGCCCTTCGATCGCATGGTCAGATGCGAGCTTGCGGGTCCGGGCAAGTCAACTGGCAGCCATGAGATTTAAGGCTCAGATTGGCCGCCCCCTCTCGTGAAAGTCGCCCGCTTTCGGCTAGGGTTGCGCCATGCGCACCCTCTCACTGACTCTCGCCGCGGCCGGGCTCCTCGCGGTCTCGCCAGCCCTCGCTCAGAAGCCTCCTCCGAACCCCATCTCCCCAGCCCGCCTCTCCGCCGACGTGAAGGTGCTGGCCGACGCCAAGCTCTACGGCCGCGCGCCCGGCGGCCCGGGCGAGGCCGGGACGATCGCCTGGCTCACCGCCCAGTTCAAAGCGCTGGGCCTCAAGCCCGCGGGCGACAAGGGCGGCTGGACCCAGGCCGTGCCGCTAATCCGCTTCACCGTAGCGCCGGACCCGAAGTTCAGCCTCACCGCCGGCGGCAAGACCCAGGCGCTGGCCGAGACCAAGCAGATCATGGCCTGGACGCAGCGGCCCACCGACCGGGTGGTGATCGCCAATGCCCCGCTGGTCTTCGTGGGCTACGGCGTCACCGCGCCGGAGCGCGGCTGGGACGACTTCAAAGGCGTCGACCTGAAGGGCAAGATCGCCGTCATCCTGATCAACGACCCCGACTTCGAGGCGCTGCCGGGCGAGCCGGTGGCCGGCAAGTTCGGCGGCAAGGCGGCCACCTACTACGGCCGCTGGATCTACAAGTACGAGGAGGCCGCCCGCCGGGGCGCGCTCGGCGCGCTGATCGTCCACGAGACCGCCGGCGCCGCCTATCCCTGGTCGACGGTCGTGGCCTCCAACGGCGAGAGCTACGACGTGGTCCGCCCCGACCCGGACAAGGTCCATCCCCTGCTGCAGGGCTGGATCCAGCGCGACATCGCCGTCGACCTTTTCAAGGCCAGCGGCCTCGATTTCGAGGCCCTGAAGAAACAGGCCCGCACCTACGGCTTCAAACCCGTGACCCTGACCAGCGCCAGCTTCTCCGCCGACATGGGCGTCAAGACCGCCAAGCTGATGAGCCACAACGTCCTGGCTCAGATCCCCGGGACCACGCGGCCCAACGAGAGCGTGATGTTCGGCGCCCACTGGGACGCCTTCGGCCAGGGTCCGGCGGACGCGACCGGCGACACCATCCGCCATGGCGCGATCGACGACGGCATGGGCGTGGCGGGGGTCCTGGAGATCGCCCGCGCCTTCGCCCATGGCCCAAGGCCGCGGCGCAGCGTCGTCTTCGGCGTCTGGACCGCCGAGGAGCGGGGCCTGCTGGGCAGCGAATACTACGCGGCCCATCCGAAGTTCCCGCTGGCGACCACCGCCGGCGACTTCACCATGGACGTGGTCCAGACCGCCGGGGCGAGCCACGACCTGGTGCTGGTGGGCGCCGGCCAGAACAGCCTGGAGGCCGACCTCGCCAGGGCCGCCGCCCGTCAGGGCCGCACGATCACCCCCGACCCGGCGCCGGAAAAGGCGCTGTTCTACCGCGCCGACCACTTCAGCGTCGCCAAGCGGGGCGTCCCGACGCTGCTGATCATGGGGATGGCGGCGGGGCCGGACCTGGTGAAGGGCGGCCGCGCGGCCGGCGACGCCTGGGTCAACGACTACACAACCAAGTGCTACCATCAGGTCTGCGACGACTGGCATGCCGACTGGGACCTCTCCGGCGCCGCCGCCGACATCGACCTCTTCTACGAAGTCGGCCGCGACCTCGCCAACTCCAGCCGCTGGCCGACCTGGAACGCCGCCTCGGAGTTCAAGCCGGTCCGCGCGCAGACGGCGGCCGCGCGGAAGTAAGAAGCCTCCCCTGCACGCTGCCGCTGCGGTGGAGGTTTTGAGAGCCCGGCTAAGTTGACGCGCACGTCAAGGCTTCCTATTCCACGACGGAACGGCGTTCACGAAGGAACGGCCGACCGGGAACACGCCATGAAGCTCTCCATCGCCGCAACCGCCCTCGCACTCACCGCCACCGCCGCCTTCGCCCAGCCGCCGGCCTCGGCGGCCGGCCCCACGGTCGTGCGCGGCGTGGTCACCGCCATGACCGATGCCTCACTGACGCTGAAGACCGACAAGGGCCCGCAGGTCGTGAATCTGACGCCCGCCTGGTCGGTCTCGGTGACCAAGGCCGTCGCCATCGACGCCATCCAGCCCGGCAGCTTCATCGGCACCACCGAAATGCCCAAGGCCGAGGGCCAGGGCGAAAGCCTGGAGGTCCACGTCTTCCCGCCCGGCGTGAAGATGGGCGAAGGGCACTACGGCTGGGACCTGAAGCCGGGTTCGATGATGACCAACGGCACGGTCGGCACCGTCGTCACCGGCAAGAAGGGCTCGCGCGAGCTCGACGTCTCCTACTCCTACGGCCAGCGCCACATCACCGTGCCCGCCAATGTGCCGGTGGTGCAGATCGGCCCGGGCAAGCGCGACATGGTCAAGGTCGGGATCCCCGTCTTCATGGTGGTCCAGAAGACCGCCAACGGCATGATGGCCGGCGCTGTGTCGGTCGGAGAGAACGGCGCCAAGCCGCCGATGTAGCCGCCTTGGCCGGCCGCGAGGGTCTGGCAGGCGCCGCGGCGCGCGGGTAGGCTTGCGCCATGCTCCTCCGCCGCACCCTCCTCGCCCTCACCGCCGCGGTCGCCTTCGCGACCGCCGCGCCCTTCTCCCAGGCTTGGGCCCAGGCCCCCAACCCCCGCGTGGTCATCACCACCACCGTGGGCGCGATCACCGTTGAACTCGCCGCCGACAAGGCGCCGATCACCACGGCCAATTTCCTCAAATACGTCGACCGCAAGCTCTATGACGGCTCGACCTTCTACCGGGCGTCGAAGCCGCCGGGCCAGACCACCAACGACTACGGCTCGATCCAGGGCGGCCTGCGCGACGACGTGAAGAAGAAGCTGCCGCCCATCGCCCACGAGAGCACCATCAAGACGGGCCTCAAGCACGGCGACGGGACGATTTCCATGGGCCGCTATGCGCCGGGCACCGCCCAGGCCGACTGGGTGCTCTGCGTCGGCGACATGAGCTACCTGGACGCCACGCCGACCGACCCGGGCTTCGCGGCCTTCGGACACGTGACCGACGGCATGCCGATCGTGCGCCAGATCCTGGGCATGCCCACCGATCCCAACGCCGGCGTCGGAGCCATGAAGGGCGAGATCCTGGTTAAGCCGGTGAAGATCCTCTCGATCCGCCGCGCCCCGCCCGCCGACGCCGCGCCGGCGCCCAGTGCGACGCCGCCCGCCACGTCGCCGACCCCGTCCCCGACGCCCACGCCCTCCGCCTGACCGTGGCGCAGCACCCCAAGCTAAAGGTCGGCGTCGATGTCCCCTGGGTGACCAGCTGGTCGAAGGAGCCGATGGGCGCGGTCGCGCCCTGTCCGAGCGTCGATGGCGTCTTGGCGGTCGGCCAGGCCTGGGCGCCGGGCGAGGGCAAGCCGCTCTATTCCCGCAACCACCTGTTCCGCCAGCGCAAGTCGGTGCGCGAGATGCTCTGCCCGATGTGCGGCAAGCCCACCGCCAAGGGCGACCGCTGGAGCCAGACCGGCCGCTGGACCACCGCGCGGGAGGTCCGCGACCGCAACATGGGCATCTGGCTGCCGCAGGACCTGAAGGACGAGCATCCCCTGTTCGACGCCGGCGCCATCGCCCCTCTGCACCGCGCCTGCGCCGAGCGCGCGCTCACCCACTGCCC
>NZ_DATGEX010000012.1:0-64797 GCF_035309685.1 Phenylobacterium sp. | reverse complement strand
GGTCGCCTGGACGCGGATGACCCAATCGGTGCCGATCAAGGACGAGGCCGCCGCGGCCCGCCGCGCGGTGATGGCCGAGAAGATCCGCGCCGACCAGCCGGCCCGCTTCTCCGTCGCCATGGTCGCCCCCGCCGCCTCCAGCGTGTCGGGCCAGATCTTCGGCGCGTCCGGCGAGAACATCATCCTCTATTCGCAGCCCCGGCCGATCGAGACCTGCAGCAAGCCGGAGGGCGAAGGCTGGACGGTGGACTCGATCATCAAGGAAGCCATTCCGAAGATGGCCCCCAAGTTCTTCGACCTGAACCGCGCGCCGCTCTCCGGCGCCCAGCCGGCCAAGGCGCCGGCGTAGCGCCCCCGCCCTCCCCTTTCCGGGGAGGGACAGATCGCGAAGCGATCAGGGTGGGGAAGTATGGGCTAGCGTGCTGAGTCCGCGCTTGAACGCCACTTCCCCACCCGTCTCGCTATCGCTCGCCACCCTCCCCGGAACGGGGAGGGATGTTCAGAGCCGGTGCCGCAGCTCCCACGCCTCGCGCGTCAGCTCCCAATAGAGCGAGCGGCGCGTGGTCCCGTCGGGCTTGACGCTCTCGACCTCGCCCATCCGCTTGAAGCCCGCCGCGTCGATGGCCTTGGCCGAGCGGACGTTGTCCAGCGCCGCGGTCAGGCCGATCAGACGCAGGCCCAGGGTCTCGAACATCCAGGCGATGGATTGGCCGACCCGCTGGCCGCCGGCGCCGCTGTTCTGCAGGTCGGCGCGCAGCGCGCCCGCCAGCTCGCCCGACGCGCGGTCCGGCCAGACCGTGAAGCGCGAATAGCCGCCGACCTGGCCCTCGGCGTCGAAATTGACGCTGAGGATGCAGCGCCCCTCCTGGCGCAGCGCCTCGCTCTCGGCCACCCACAGGGCCACATTGTCGAAAGTGATCGGCCTTGGCAGGTCGTAGATCGGGTCGGACACCGCCGGGTCGTCCAGCAGCGCGAAGAGGCCCGCCACATGCTCCGGTCCCGCCACGGTGCGTCCCGGCGCGCGGCGCACAGCCTCGCGGATCGCTGCGGCCTCCTCAGGTGAGGCGGTGAGCACGGTTTTCGGCGGCGCGCTCATCTGACGGCTCCTCTAGGATTCGGCGAGCTTCTCCAGCGACTCCCCATAGAGCCGCCGCACCGTCCAGCCCTCTTTGCGCATGGCGCCCAGGCTGTCGTAAAATTCGATCGAGGGCGTGTTCCAGTCCAGCACCGACCACTCCAGGCGGCCGAGATCGGCCTCGACGCAACGCTGCGCCAGCCTTTTCAGCAGCGCCTTGCCGGCCCCCACGCCGCGCGCGCCCGGGACCACGAACAGGTCTTCCAGATAGATTCCCGCCCGGCCGCGGAAGGTCGAATAGCTGTAGAACCACAGGGCAAAGCCCACCGGCACGCCGTCGGCCTCGGCGATGTCGCAGAAGGCGCGCGGGTTCTCGCCGAACAGATCGCGGCGCAGATCGGCCTCGGTGCACTCCACTTCGTGCAGCAGCCGCTCGTAGTCCGCCAAGTCGCGGATGAACTCCAGGATGAGCGTGATGTCGGAGGGCGAAGCGACGCGGACGGTGACCTTGGAGGCCGGAACCTTGGAAACGGGGACCTTGCTCATGCTCAGCTGAGGCTCCCTTCGCCGATCACCACGCCGGGCGGCGGCTGGCTCGACTCGGGCACGAAGAAGTCCGGCATCAGGGTCTGGGTCGGGTCGACCCGGTACTGTTCGAAATCCCGCACGCCCTCGCCGTAGAGGAAGCTGTCGTCGATCAGGAAATTGCCGGTGAACGCGCGGCTGTTCTTCAGGAAGATCGCGTGCGCTGCGTCGGCCATGATCTCCACCGTTCGGCAGTGGCGCAGGCCCTCGTCGCCGGACAGCGCGAACTTGATCGCGGCGGTGGCGATGCCGGTCCGGGGCCACAGCGCGTTGAAGGCGATGCCGTCGGCGGCGAACTCGGCGCTCATGCCCAGCACGCACATGCTCATGCCGAACTTGGCCATCGAATAGGCCGTGTGCCCGGCGAACCACCTGGGGTTCATGTCCAGCGGCGGCGACAGCATCAGCACATGCGGGTTGGCGGCTCGCTTCAGGTGCGGAATGCAGGCCTTGGAGGTCAGATAGGTGCCGCGCGCGTTGATCTGGTTCATCAGGTCGTAGCGCTTCATGTCGGTGGCGAGCGTGCCGGTGAGCGAGATCGCCGACGCGTTGTTCACGCAGATGTCGATGCCGCCGAACTTCGCCGCGGTCGCCTCGACGGCGGCCATCACCGAGGCCTCCTCGCGCACGTCGACCACCAGCGGCAGCGCCTTGCCGCCGGCCGCCTCGATCTCCTCAGCGGC
Organism: Phenylobacterium sp.; assembly: GCF_035309685.1. Lineage (GTDB taxonomy): Bacteria > Pseudomonadota > Alphaproteobacteria > Caulobacterales > Caulobacteraceae > Phenylobacterium. The sequence continues at coordinate 62,454 of NZ_DATGEX010000012.1, read as the reverse complement.
CGTGTAGATGGTGCCGGGCAGCTTTGGATGCGGCTCGGCGGTCTTGGCGGCGATCGCCACATTGGCCCCGTCGCGCGCGGCGCGCAGCGCGATGGCCAGGCCGATGCCGCGGCTCGCGCCGGTGACGAAGAGGGTCTTGCCGGCCAGTGACATCGGCGGGGCTCCTTGGCGATGTGGGCCGTCATGCTAGCGCACCGCGGGCGCGCGGCGATAGCCGTACACTGTCAGCGCCGCCGCCCGGTTCGCCGAGTCGCGTTCGTTCAAGTCGCCGCCGCGCCTTCAACGCAAGGTAGCGCCGTCCTTGTTCGCCGGGGCCTGAAGGTCGCGGCGCAGAGCGGAGTAAGCGGGATGCGCAGCATGGTTCTGGCCGCCGTGGCGGCCCTCGGCGTGGCGGCGGGCGCGGGCGCGGCGGAGGCCGCCTCCGGCACGGCCACGATCTCCTTCGGCTTCACGAGCTTCAGCGGCCCCTTCGGCGACGCCACCGCCGCCACGCTCAGCGATCCCAGCCAATGGCTGCTGCGGGGTTTGGTGGACGGGCAGACGCCGACGCCCAATGGGGTGACCACCAACGCCGGCTTCGGCAACCTCTACGTCGGGGGCACGTCGCCGCTCAGCGGCCAGTCGGTCGACATGATCTACAGCAACCTGCCGGGCGCCCTGAACAACAACGTCACCTTCACGCCGGAGGCCAGCACCGGCTTCGTGCACACCGGCCAGAAGTTCCTGCTGGGCACGCTTTCCTTCACCAACGGCCAGTGGGTGGGCGGCAGCGGCAATCCGGCGACGAACTATCCGACGACGCTGAACTTCCACCTGGCCACCAGCTCGGCGACGCCGCAGTTCAACCAGGTGCTGGACAGCTCGTTTACGGTCGTCACCAACCAGGCGGCCAGCGACATCGACTGCGCCACCAATCCGGCGACGCAGATGGCGGAAGCGGACTTCATCTACTTCACCGCCGCGCCGAAGCTCGGTTCGATGCGGGTCTACGACTCCTTCTGCGCCCCGGCGGGCGTGTCCAGCACCGGCGCGGTCGACGTCTGGGCGAGCTTCGGGTCCCTCGACCTCATCAGCTTCAGCAACCCGACCGGCGGCGCCTTCATCGAGGACAGCGTCACGCCCGGCCCCCTGAACGGCGTGCCGGAGCCCACCGCCTGGGCGCTGATGGTCGCCGGTTTCGGCCTGGTCGGCTGGGAGCTGCGCCGGCGGCGCTGGGCGCTGGCCTAGCGCCCAGGCCGCTCAAGCCACGTTCGAGAAGTCGGGCGCGCGCTTCTCGGCGAAGGCGGCGAAGGCCTCCTTCGCCTCGGCCGACGCCAGCTGCGAGATGAAGTGGCGGCCTTCCTCGTCCATGCGGGCGGCGAGCGCCGCCGGGTCGCGCATCAGGGCCTTGGTGATCGCCACCGAGGCCGGCGGCTTCGCCGCCACGGTCTGCGCCGCCAGCCGCGCGCGCACCTGCACCTCGTTGGCGGGCAGCGCGGCGTTGGCGATGCCCCAGGCTTCCGCCTGCTTGCCCGTGATCGCCTCGCCCAGCACGAACATCGAAAACGCCCGCGCGTGCCCGATCCGCGCCGGCAGCAGGATCGAGGACGCCGCCTCCGGCAGCAGCGCCAGGTTGACGAAGGGCGTGGTCAGAAGCGCGTCCTCGGCCACATAGACCAGGTCGCAGTGCAGCAGCATGGTCACGCCCACACCCACCGCGCGGCCCTGCACCGCCGCCACCAGCGGGGTCTTGGCGCGGCCCAGCGCCTTCAGCAGCGGATTGCCGTCCCGCTGCGCCCGCTGGGCCTCCGGGTCGCCGGCGTTGACCGCGGCGAAGTCGGAGAGGTCGTTGCCGGCGGTGAACATGTCGCCGTTGGCCTGGATCAGCACACAGCGCACGTCGCGGTCGTCGGCGGCGCCGTCGATGGCCTCGCCCAGCGCCTGGTACATCGCCCGCGTCAGCGCGTTCTTCTTCTCGGGCCGGTTCAGCGTGAGCGTCAGCACCCCGCCGGCCTTCTCGATCAGCACGTGGTCGGTCACTTGTAGATCCTCGTCCAAAACGCCTTCGCGCCGGAGGCTTTAGGCCGCCGCCCGGTACCAGTCGACGCCGTTTTCGTCGCGGGTCCGCGTCGCCTGGCCCCGCGCCATCAGGCAGTTGAGGTGCGCCAGGCTCTCGCCGGTCGCCAGGCCCAACAGGTTCTGGTCGATCACCCGGCGGAACAGCACGTGGAACACGTCGACCACCCGCTTGGGCTCGGCGATCAGCCTGTGCAACCGCTGCAGCCCCCGCTCATGCCCGCCGATCAGGTGATCGATCCGCGCGTGCAGGCCGTGGAACGGGTCGTTGTGCGCCGGCAGCACCAGCACGTCGTCCGGGACCTTGCCGCGGATCCTCGCCAGCGACGTCAGCCAGTCGGTCAGCGGGTCGCCGTCCGGCTCGGTTGGGAAGACCGAGACGTTGGAAGAGATCTTCGGCAGCACCTGGTCGCCGCTGATCATCAGCTTCAGTTCCGGGCAGTGCAGGCAGGCGTGTTCGGGGCTGTGGCCGGATCCAACCACCACCCGCCACAGCCTGCCGCCGATGGTCAGCTCGTCGCCGTCGTTCAGCCGGTGGAAGCTGTCGGGCAGCGCATGCAGGCCCCGCCCGAACCCGCCGAAGCGCGCCTTGTAGTGCTCCAGCGCGTCCTCGTCCCAGCCGGCCGCCTTGAAGAACCGCACCGCATCCTCCGGCGCCTCGCGCCCGGTGTCGGCGGCCAGCGAGCGGCAGGTCATGAACTCCAGCCGGGTGATCCACAGCTTGGCGTCGAACTTGCGCGTCAGATAGCCCGACATGCCGATGTGGTCGGGGTGCATGTGGGTGACGAAGACCCGGCTGACGCCCCGGCCGCCCAGCTGGCCCTGGAAGGCCGCGCGCCAGGCGTCCCTGGTCGCGGTCCCGCCCATGCCGGTGTCGACGATCGCCCAGCCGGCCCCATTCACATCAAGAGGGCCCTCGTCGATCGCCCAGACGTTGATGAACCCGAGCGCCCCGCCCAGCGGCATCCGCAGCCATTTGACGCCCGGCGCCACGTCCCGCGCATCGCCGCCCACCTTCGGCGGATCGGCGAAGGGATAGTCCAGCTTCGGCCGGGGGTGATCCGGATAGGATTGTTCGACGCCGTCCCGCAAAGGCCCGCTCCCACGCTTGAGCGGCCATTTTCGACCGCCTGAGCGGCGAGGGCAAATCCCTATCCGGCGGCGGGCTTGATCCCGAAGCTCTTGTTCACCCCGTCGAGCTCGCGCTGCAGGCTGGCCTTGTGCTCGTCGGAGAGCCGGCCGCCGTCCTGCTGGGTCAGCTTCTGCATCTTCTGCCTCAGCGCCAGGATCTTCGCCGCATAGCGCTCCTGGGTCGTGGGAAACCGCGCCCCATCGGCGCCGGCGCCGTAGGCCGAGCTGGCGGCGGGCTGGGTCCCCATCATCATGCCCTGGCCCATCGATCCCATCTGGCCCATCTGCCCCATCATCTGGGCGGAGGCCGTGTCGGGAACGGCGCCGGCGAGCGTTCCGCCGGCGGTCAAGGCCGCGATCCAGATGGCAAAACGCATGGGCGTCCTCCCGCGCTTCAGCCGAAAGCCTGATCCCGCTCCGGGGCGAGCGTCAAATACCGCGTATGCCCAACCGCCCCGTCAGCCGGCCGAGGCGGCCTTGATTCGCGCCGCCACGATCTCGCCGATCAACTCGTAGGGGATCGGCTGGTCGAGCGGAAACCTAAGGTTCCCCTTCTCGCCGCGATAGGGCGCGACCTTGTCCTGCAACGCCGGCTCGCGGACCGGCGGGAACAGGCCGATGTGCCCCTTGAAGGCGCCGTAGTGGACCAGCACCCGGCCCAGAAAGAAGGTCGGCATGTTGTAGCTCAGCCGCTCGGCGGCCTCAGGCGCTTCGCGCCGGATCGTCGCGCGAATCTTGCGCAGGATCGCCTGAACCTGCGGCTCGCAGCGTTCGATGTAGCCTTCGACCGAGGTCGGCGGCGGCGAGGAGGTTCGTGTCTTCATCCCGGCAGACTGCGCTCAGCTCACGTCTTGCTGCAACCGGCGCCGGCCGACGCGCCGCTAGCCGTGCGAGGGCTTGAGCTTGAACCAGTGGTTCACGCCATCCAGCTCCTGCTGGAGGGTCGTCTGGTGCGCGAGCGAGAGCTGGCCGCCGTCCTGTGCGGTCAGCGCCTGAAGTTTGGCCTTCAGGGCCATGACGCGGATGTCGTAGCGCTGCTGGAGGGTGAGCCTGTGCACCGCGATCGGCGGCGCGGTCGAGGGACGGTACATCCAGCTCTGACCCTGAATCCCGAGACCATCGAGCCCGCCGAACGACTGGGCCAAGGTCGGGGTGGCGAATACCAGCGCCGCACCGGCGGCGAACACGAGACTGCGAATCCGCATCTTCGAGCTCCTCATAAAGACCTCATAAGTAAGCGCCGCATTACGCCGTTCGTCAATTTGGCCGCCTTGCCGCGCCCCGGCGGCGCTGGAATAGTCGCCCGCAACGGATCGGGGTTCATCAATGTCGAGATTTTTCGGTGCGCTCGCGGGCGCCGCGCTTCTGCTCACCGGCCCGGCCGGGGCCCAGCCCTCCGCCGCCAGGCCCGACCCGACGCAGCCCGCGTTCCGCGCGCTCTACAAGGAGCTGGTCGAGACCAACACCACCGCCTCGGCGGGCTCCTGCACGCTCGCCGCCGAGCGCATGGCCGCGCGCCTCAAGGCCGCCGGCTTCCCCGACAGCGACCTGACCGTCTTCACCGCGCCCAACTTCCCCAAGGACGGCGGCCTGGTGGCCGTCTATCCGGGCAAGGACCCCAAGGCCAAGGCGATCCTGCTGCTCGCCCACCTCGACGTGGTCGAGGCCAAGCGCGAGGACTGGACGCGCGACCCCTTCACCCTGATCGAGGAGGACGGCTTCTTCCACGCCCGCGGCGCCATGGACGACAAGGCGCAGGCGGCGATCTGGGTCGACAGCCTGATCCGCTACCGCACCGAAGGCTTCCATCCGAAGCGCACCATCAAGCTGGCGCTGACCTGCGGCGAGGAGAGCGGCGGGCGGCTGAACGGCGCCACCTGGCTGGTGCAGAACCGCCGCGACCTGATCGACGCCGAGTTCGCGCTCAACGAGGGCGCCGGCGGCCAGCTCGACGACCACGGCAAGCGCATCGCCCACACCATCGAGGCCGGCGAGAAGACCTCGCAGAGCTTCACCCTGGAAGTCACCAACCCCGGCGGGCACTCCTCGCGGCCGGTGCCGGACAACGCCATCTACCGCCTGGCCGACGCGCTGGAGAAGATTCGCGGCTACGAGTTCCCGGTGATGCTCAACGACGCCAACCGCGGCTACCTCATCCAGATGGCCAAGGTGGTCGGCGGCGAGCAGGGCGCGGCGATGGCCGCCATCGTCGCCAATCCGAAGGACGCGCGCGCCGACGCCATCCTCTCGAAAGATCCCAGCCTCCACACCATGCTGCGCACCACCTGCGTGGCCACCATGCTGAGCGCCGGCCACGCCCAGAACGCGCTCCCCCAACGCGCCACCGCCAACATCAACTGCCGCATCTTCCCGGGCGTCGCCCGCGAGGCGGTGCGCGACAAGCTGATCGAGGTGATCGGCGACCCGCAGGTTTCGGTCTCGCAGGTCCGTGTGGTCCGCGAAGGCGAGGCCCCGGCGCCGCCGCTGACGCCCAGGGTGATGGGCCCGATCGAGAAGGTCTCCGCCGAGATGTGGCCGGGCGTGCCCGTCGTCCCGATCCTCCAGGCCGGCGCCACCGACGGCAAGCCGCTGACCGCCGGCGGCATCCCGACCTACGGCGTCTCCGGAATCTTCCTGGAGCCGGACCTTGGCCGCATCCACGGCCTGAACGAGCGCGTGGGCGTGCAATCCCTCTACGAAGGCCGCGAGTTCCTCTACCGCTTGGTGAAAATCTACGCCGACCAGCCCTAGAGGCGGCGGCCGGGGGCCCTAGGCCAGCATCACCTGGCTGTCGCCGGCCTGGGCCAGCACCGCCACGATGGTCTCGAACAGGCTGGTCATGACCACGGGCTTGCGCAGCACCCGGTCGGCGCCGGCCTGCAGGCATTCGGCGTCGATGTTCGCGCCGTCGTCGGCGGTGATGACGACGACCGGCAGGCCCGCCTTGGCGTCGGGGCGCGCGCGGATGTGGCGGATGGCGGTCAGCCCGTCCATGCCGGGCATCCGCAGGTCCATCAGGATCACGTCGTAGTCGTGCGCCTCGATCATATCGAGACCGGCGCGGCCGTCCTCGGCCTCTTCCATCTCGACGCCGCCCGAGCGCAGCATCTCGTGGACCACGCGCCGGTTGATCGCATTGTCCTCGACGAAGAGAATCCGCATTCCGCGCTCCAGACGCGGCGCGCAGGACGAAACCGCCACGCGCCGACCGGCGTCATGGTGCGCGCATCAGCTTAAGCGAACATTGATTAGCCTGCGGAAATGCGGCCTTTCGCCGGCGCCAGCGCCAACTCGGCCCGTTCGGCGAAGCCGGCGCGCAGCTCGGCGCAGAGCGCCGGGGCGGTGATCGGCTTGCGGATGATCTGCACGGCGCCGGCGTGCAGCAGCCGCCCGGCCTCGTCCTCGCCGATCTCGGGTGTCATGACCACGACGGCGGCGTCCCCGGCCGCGGCCGCCAGCGCCGCCAGCGCCGCCAGCCTCGCCTGCCGCTCCGGTCCAAGCGCGGCGGCGTCCACCAGCACGATGTCGAAGCGCCCGTCGGCCGCCGCGGTCCGCGCGCTGTCGCAGCTTTCGACGGCTTCCACCCCGCGCACCGTCGGCTCCAGGGCGGTCTTGATCACCGCGCGGGCGAGCGGATTGGCGTCGCAGACCAGCATCCGGCAGGCTTCCAGGTCGCGCGGCAGGGCGGCGATCTCGTCGCTGGCCGGGAGCGCGGCGTCGATCAGCGGCACGCAGACGGTGACCGTGGTGCCCTCGCCCAGGGTGCTGGCCAGGCGGACGTCGCCGCCCATGGCCTGCGCCAGGCGGCGGCAGATGGCCAGGCCCAGGCCCGTGCCGCCGTAGTTGCGGCTGGTGGTGGAGTCAGCCTGGCGGAAGGACTCGAAGACCTCCTCCAGCTTGTCGGCCGGGATGCCCACGCCGCTGTCGATGACGGCGAGCGTCAGCCGGGGTCCCGCCGCGTCCGGCTCGACGCCGACCCGCAGCGTCACCGCGCCGGCCTGCGTGAACTTAATGGCGTTGGACATCAGGTTGAACAGGATCTGCCGCAGCCGTCCGGCGTCCTCGACGATCCGGCGCGGCGCGTCCTCGACCTCCAGCACCAGCTCCAGCCCCTTGGCCTGGGCGCGCTCGGTCCACAGCTGGACGGTCTCGCGGCAGAGGCGCGGCAGGTCGAGCTCGCCGCGGTTCAGCACCACGCCGTCGGTCTCGATCTTGGCGATGTCGAGGATGTCGTCCACGAGCGCGCGCATGGTCTCGGCGGCGCCGTGCACCATGCCGATCTTCTCGCGGGTCTCCGGGTCGAGCTTGCCGCCGCTCAGGATCACCTGGGTCATGCCCAGCACCCCGTTCAGCGGCGTGCGGATCTCGTGGCTGGTGGCGGCCAGGAACTCGGTGCGGGCGCGCAGCGCCTTTTCCAGGGCGTCGTTGGCTTCGCTGAGCTTGCCGTTGGCGGCGCGGACCTCGTCGCGGCTGCGGCGGATCCAGAGGAAGCTCACCGCCAGCAGGATCGCGATGACCACCGAGGCGATCAGCAGCACCGTGGTGATCAGGTTGCGCGATCGGGCCAGCGCGATGTCGCGCTGCAGCTCGCCGGCCTTCAGCTGGGCGATGCGGGTCTTCTGGTTGGCGAAGTCGAACTGCGCCGACATCAGCGCCGCGGTCGTCGAGGCGGCGACGTCGCGCGCCTGGTCGTCCAGCCGCTTCAGCGCCGCCAGGTGCGCCAGCGCATGCGGCGCGTCGCCGAGCTGCGAAAAGGCCTGGTAGGCGGTCTCGTGGAAGTCGCGGAACGCCGGCGGGCTCTTGGCCAGGTCGACCCCCTGGAAGGTGCGGCCCAGGAACGCGGCGGCGGCCTTCGGCTGATGCCGCGCCAGCTGGATCTGGGCGGCCACGCCCCAGATAAAGGGCTGCTCTTCGCGCGCCGCGGGGTCGGAGCCGGAGAGTTTCAGGCTCTCGTCCAGGTGACGCTGGGCCGCGTCGAGCCGCCCGCCCGCCACCTCCGCGGCCGCCAGGTTCTCCAGCACCTGGGTCTGCAGCTCGACGCTGTGCATCTTGCGCGCCACGGCGAGCGCGCGTTCGAACGCAGCGATGGAGTCCGGGTATTTCTTCTGCGACTTCAGCGCCATGGCGATGTTGTTGTCGGCCGTGATCAACAGCGCCAGGTCCGCCGGATAGAGGTCGGCGGACTGGGCGTAGTATTCCAGCACCTTCGCGTAGTCGCCGGCGTCCTGGTAGATCGAGCCGATGTACTGCAGGGCCATGGCCTGGCTGCGCGGCTGATGGGCCTTGCCGAAGATGCGGTAGGCGGCCTGGAAGCGCTCGAGCGCGGGCTGGATCTGGCCGCCGGTCGCCAGCAGGTCGGCCTGCGCCAGCATCAGGTCGCCGTGCAGCTTGCTGTCCGGCGCGCGGGCCGCGGCCGTCGCCAGCGCCTGTTCGATCACCGGCGTCGCCTCCGGCAGGCGGTTCAGCCGCGACAGCGCCGCGCCCTGCAGCCACTGGGCCGTGGCGACGTGCACCGGCTGGGCGGGATCGCCGGTCTGGCGCTTCGCCAGATCGAGCGCCTGCAAGGCGTCCTGCAGGGCCGCGTGGGGATCGGCCATCATCGCCGACTTGGCGGCGTCGACGCTGGCTTCGAAGCCGTCCGGGGCGGCGGCGGGACGCGGCACAGTCCCCGCATGCGCGATCGAGGCCACGAGCACGGCTGCCGCGGCGGCGAAAGCCGTCCGTCTGGCGTTCATCGCCCGCTGTTCGCCCCAGAACATCCCGCCAGATTACGGCGTAATCTTTAAGGGTGCTCTAAGGCGGCCGGCCGGGCCCGCGCGCCCTAGAAGTGCAGCCGGTAGCGGGCGCCCAGGGTGTAGGCCTGCGCCTGTTCGGCGTCGGTCAGGGTCTCGGCGCGGCCGAACAGCGCGACGTAGCCCTGCCCGCTCTGCACCGGCCAGGCGTAGAGCGCCTCGCCGGCGATGCGGCGCTGGCCGGAGATGTCGATGTCGTGGCTCACGACGCCGATCTCGCCGGTGTCGCGGTTCACCACCTCGACGCCGGTCAGCTTCAGCGCGCCGTGCTCGATGACCATCGGCTGCGACACCGTCAGCTGCAGGCGGTCGCCGTGGCGGAACAGATCGTGGCCTTGGACGCCCGCCTCGTAGGACGAGGTGGTCAGGCCGCCGCCCTCCACGGCCAGTTGCTGACCCGGATCCGACTGGCGGGTGTGGCCCATGGTGCCGGCCGCGATGAAGCTGAGCTTCGGCGAGAGCGTCCAGTTGACGCCCAGGCTGTAGCCGTCGGTGGTCGAGCCGTGCTGGAAGTCGGCCGGATCGAGCGACTGGATCCCCAGGAGGCCGGTGGCCTCGCGCAGGTGGGTGTAGCCGGCGCTGAGCGTCAGGCGGTCGCTCGGCCGGTAGGTCATGTTCAGCACCTGGGCGCCGGCCTGGTAGGTGTCGGTCGCGGCGCCGGGCGCCTGCAGCATCGGGGCGAAGTTGGGATCGCGCCGCTCGCTGCGCTCTAGCACGCCGGTGGAAATGCTGAACTTGTGCGAGATGTCGTAGCTCCAGCCCACATAGCCGCCGCCCGACGCCAGGCCCAGCAGGGGATTGGCCCCGCCGCGGACGCTGTCGTAGTCGGCCGCCTGGCTGAAGCCGAAGCCCGCCACCGCGGGCGCGCCGTCGCCGTAGCCGGCGACCAGCTTGGCCCGCTCGCCCTGGACCTTCAGCGCCGACTGGTAGTCGGGACCGTCGTCGACGAAGCCGTAGTGCTTTTCCCGGGGCCCGATCGAAAGCGTCATGTCGGCGCCCCAGCGGTTGGGAACGGGCGTCTCCAGGGTGGCGAAGCCGTTGAAGGTCGAGGCGTCGGCGCTGAACTTAGTCGCGCCCGTCGCCCAGCCGTCCATCCGCGCGAGCAGATAGGCCTGGAACTGCTGCTGCGAGCCGTTGAAGGTCGTCAGGTTCTGGCCGATCAGCTTCTGCGACAGCGGGATCGCGAAATCGCGCTGCGTCAGGCCGATGGGCTCGAAGGCGTAGAAGTAGGCGCCGTGCGCGTCCCAGGTCGCCTGGTCGCCGCTCTTGTAGGCCGATAGCACCGCGGGCCGGCTCGTGGCGACGCTCTTGCCGTCCTGCACCGAGTACCAGATCAGGTTGTTCCAGTTCAGCGGCGACTGGGCGGCGGTGACGTCGAGCTCGCCGTAGCCATAGACATTGTCGACGCCCGGGGCGCCGAGGTCCTTGGCCGACTGCAGCAGGATCTGCACCGTCTCGTTGGGGAAGTTGACCAGCCAGGGCCACCGGCCTTGCAAGAGCGCGATAGCGCCCGACACCAGCGGGGCTGCGAAGGAGGTGCCGCTCTCGCGCACCGTGCCGCCATGGCCGTCCGACACCAGCACCAGCTCGCCCGGCGCCACCAGGAAGTGGTTGCGCAGGTAGTCGGTGCACAGCAAGCCGACCAGCGTCAGGCAGGACGAGCCGGGCGTGTTGGAGAAGTTCGAAATCTTGCCGGTCACGTCGACCGAACCCACGACCACGAAGGCCGGCGTCACCAGCGGCGTCCAGTTGACGTCCTTGGTCTGCATCAGACCGTCGTTGCCCGCCGCCATCACGAAGACGGTGTTCTTCAGCGTCAGCAGCACGCTCAGGTTGGTGAAGACGTTGTTCCAGCCCGGATCGAGCGTCATGCCGGGGACGCCGAGCGAAGCGTTGACGACGCTGGCGCCGCTGGCCTTCAGCATCTGGACGCCCTTGGTGATGTCGCTCCAGTTGGCCGTGCCGGTGGCGTCGAAGGGGTTGTAGGCCACCACCTGGGCGCTGGGCGCGATGCCCATCACGCCCACGCCGTCGTGGGCGCCGACGATCAGGCTGGCCACCGCGGCGCCATGGCCGTTGGTGAAGTCCGAAATGCCCGACGACTTGACGATGCTCTTCTGCAGGGTCGCGTCGCCCACGACGGTCATGTCGAGCAGGCCGATGGTGGTCTGCGCGCCATTGCCCTGCTGGGCGGACAGCGTCGGGCTCCAGTTCACCGACTTCATCCACCAGTCGACGTGGTCGGTGCCGGAGAAGTTCATCAGCCCGTCGTACCAATCGAGGAAGAACAGGGCCTGGGTGGTCTGGTCGAGTTTGGCGAGCGAACTCGGGTCGGAAAGGCTGATGCCGTACTTGGCCAGCACCCCATTGGCGAAGCCGGCGTCGAAGGACTGGCCGGTCTTGGCCTGGACGGCCGAACCCCAGAAGCTGCGCGAGCTGTCGACCAGGCTCTGCAGCTGGCTCTCGACCGAAGTGTAGTTCGCGCTCCCCGTCGAGGGGTTCCATGTCGCGAACAGCTGGTCCCAGCTGCCGCCGGCCGTGGTCCAGAAGTCGCCGATCGACAGATAGTTCGGCGCGCCCGAGCCGACCTGGGGCATCGAGACGCCCCAGAACGACTGCAGGTCGCCGTAGAAGGCGCCGGTGTCGCCCCAGAACGGCTTCAGATTGCCCCAGAACGGCTTCAGGTCGCCGTAGAACGGCTTCAGGTTGCCGTAGAACGGCTTGAGGTTGCCGTAGGACGGATCGACGTCGCCGTAGAACGGCTTGATGTTGCCATAGAGGGGCTTGAGCGGACCCGCGCTGGTCGAGGCGCTCGGCGTCGTGGACGTGGTCGGCGCCGTCGAGGTGCTGGGCGCCGTCGAGGTGCTCGGCGTGGTTGAGGTGGTCGGGGCCGTCGAGGTGCTCGGCGTCGTCGAACTGCTGCTCGTGCTGCTCGTGCTCGAGCTGCCGCCGAGCAGGTTGAGCCCGAGGAGCTGCGCGCAGGCGGGCTGCGCGGCGCACGCCACGGCCAGGGCCGAGGCGCTGGCCAGCGCGGCGCGGCGCAGCGGCAGACGGCTGTCGATCAGATAACGCGGCATAGAAATTCGCCCCCAATTGCTCGGGGAATATCGACGTTATTCGTTAAAAAGCCGGTTATAAATCTGGTAAACGCGAAATTCTCAAGGTTAGTCGAATTAATTTCCGTTTACTATGGGTATTATCCACGCCAGTTTGAATGTATAGATCTGTCTATGCCTGGAAACGTGCTGTCTTATGACCTTTCTATTCTGGCATATTCAAATCATCATTGCAACTGAGAGGGGAATCGGCTCGCCCGACAGGCGTATTCTCGGCAAGGGTTGCGGCGCCCTCGCCGTGAGCGGCGGTCATCCAAGGCGCATCCTCGCCGCGTTTCGGCGAAACCTGCCGCGACGTGACACTTGCCGGGACCTTGAAAGAGGCAGACGACAGATCAGCCTCGCGCGGCGCGCGCGGCCGCAATTCCATCGAGGAGCTCACGATGTCTGAAGCCTGGATCATCGACGCCTGCCGTACCCCGCGCGGCATCGGCAAGGTCGGCAAGGGCGCGCTGGCCGACCATCATCCGCAGCACCTGGGCGCCACGGTCCTCAAGGCGCTGGCCGAGCGCAATGGGCTGAACACCGCCGAGGTGGACGACATCATCTGGGGCACCTCCTCGCAGCGCGGCAAGCAGGGCGGCGACCTTGGCCGCATGGCCGCCCTCGACGCCGGTTACGACGTGCGCGCCTCCGGCGTCACGCTCGACCGCTACTGCGGCTCCGGCATCACCGCGGTGAACCTGGCCGCGGCCCAGGTCATGGCCGGGATGGAAGACCTGGTCATCGGCGGCGGCACCGAGATGATGAGCTACACCTCGGCCTCCGCGCCCAAGCCCGACCCAGAAGCCGGTCCGATGCTGATGGACAGCGGCAACCTTTCGCTGCGCGCCAAGCATCCCCAGTCGCACCAGGGCGTCTGCGCCGACGCCATCGCCACGCTCGAAGGCATCAGCCGCGAAGCCCTGGACGAACTCGCGCTGGTCAGCCAGCAGCGCGCCGACGCCGCCATCAAGGGCGGCCACTTCGACAAGTCGCTGGTCCCGGTCTACCGCGAGGACGGCTCGGTCGCCCTCGACCGCGAGGAGTTCCCGCGCCCGCAGACCACCATGGAGGGCCTGGCGGCCCTGAAGCCCGCCTTCGAGGCCATGGCCAACTTCCCGCTCGACAACAAGGGCACCACGTTCGCGGGCCTGATCAACCGGGTCTATCCGGACCTGAAGATCGAGCACTTCCACCACGCCGGCAATTCCTCGGGCGTGGTCGACGGCGCGGCCGCCGTGCTGATGGCCTCGCCGGACTACGCCAAGAAGCACGGCCTCAAGCCCCGCGCGCGCATCGTCGCCATGGCCAACATGGGCGACAGCCCCACCCTGATGCTCAACGCCCCGGTGCCGGCCGCCCGCAAGGTCCTGGCCAAGGCCGGCCTCACGCCCGACGACATCGACCTGTGGGAAATCAACGAGGCCTTCTCGGTGGTCGCCGAGAAGTTCATCCGCGACCTCAAGCTGGACCGCGACAAGGTCAATGTGAACGGCGGCGCCATGGCGCTCGGCCATCCGATCGGCGCCACCGGCTCGATCCTGATCGGCACCATCCTGGACGAGCTCGAACGCCGCGATCTCAAGCGCGGGCTCGTCACCATGTGCGCCGCCGGCGGCATGGCGCCTGCGATCATCATCGAGCGGATTTAGCGAAGCGTACCTCCCCCATTGCGGCGGCAATGGCGGGAGGGGGACCGCTCGCCGAGCCCGGCGAAAGCCGGGCGAAGAGCGAGGGGTGGAGGGGGCGAGCCCCATCCGCCGAGCTGACGGCAGCCGGTCCCATCCGCAGAGTGTGAGGTTCGCCCCCTCCACCATCCGCTCTCCGGCGGATGGTCCCCCTCCCGCCGCTGCGCGGGGGAGGTAGGGGTTTCACCCCGCCTTGCGCACGCCCTTCGACGCCCCGTCCGCCTTGTCGGCTTCGGCGGCGAAGTCGTCCGGGTGCACGAACTCCGACCGGTACCAGGGCCGGGTCTTGGGATCGAAGATCGCCTTCAGCCAGTCCTTGACCAGCCGCACCCGGGCCGGGCGCACGGCGTCGCGGTGATGCACCAGCCACAGCTTGGCCGGCCCTACAGTCAGCACGTCCAGCATCACCAGGTCCGGCTCGACCGAGGCGATGGCCGTCGGCATGGCGCCGATGCCGACGCCGTTCAGCACCGCCTGCACGCAGACCGAGCTGGAGTTGGTCTCGATCCGCTTGTGGGTCAGCGTCTGCCAGGCCTGCACCCGCTCGCCCCACAGCTCCTTCTGATGGGTCTGGGCCGAGTGGTGGATGTAGGGGTGGTGCAGCATGTCCTCGATGGTCTTGGGCGCGCCATAGAGGCTGACGTATTCGCGGCTGGCGAACAGCGCGTAGTGCACATATGCGATCGGCTGGGCGACCGCGTCCGGCTGGGTCGGCTCGCTGAAGGTCAGCGTCAGGTCCGCCTCGCCGTCCAGCGGCCGGTCGGGCCACAGGCCGCAATCGATCGATAGATCGATGCCCGGATGGGCGCGCAGGAACTCGGTCTGGTGCGGGCTGATGAAATAGCCGGCGACCCCGTCGGGCGCCGCCAGCCGCACGCGCCCCTCGGCCAGGGTCTCGCTGTCGCCGACCTCCAGCTCCAGGGCCTCGGCCATGCGCTCCATGGTGCGCACCCGCTGGAAGGCGGCCTCACCCGCCTCGGTGAGCGTCGCGCCGCGCGGCCCGCGGTGGAACAGGGTGGCGTTGAGCTGCCGCTCCAGTTCCTCGATGGCGCGGGTCACCGTGGACGGATTGATCTGCAGGGCGCGCGCGGCCGCATTGATCCCACCGGTCTCCGCGACCGCGAAGAACACGCGCAGGTTGGACCAATCGGCCCGGCGCCGCGAGATCTCCCCCATCTGACCTCCTGCAGTTCTGCGGGCAGCCTATTGCAATCTTATGGGGCGCCCAAGCGCGTTTACCAATGGCTAGACCTTCGGGAACCCGGAGGTCTAGCCCATGACGACCAGCGCAGCAGTCCTGAAGCCCGCCTTGGCTCCCACGGCGGCAGCCCCTCTGGGGGCGCGGCTACGCCGAGAGCTCGCGGCGTTCGACGTGGCGCCGGCGCAGGGCGACGACATCGCCGCGGCGCGCCAATTCGCCGCACAACTGATCGGCGAGGGCATCGTCGCCGCCGCCGACCTGGAGCGGGTGCACCACCTGACCGGCGACAGCGCGCTGTTCGTCACCCGCGAGGAGGGCGAACTCACCGGCGTGCTGGCCTTCGTGCTCTTGAACGTCAGCGGCCTGCGCGCCGTGCTCACCGGCGCCTTCGATGCGCTGAGCCCCGCCGCCGAGCATGTGGCCGGGCCCGGTCAGCCGGCCTGCGCCTTCTACGGCTGGGGCGTGGCGGCCACCACCAAGCCCTCGGCGCGGCGGGTCATCGACGGCGCCCGCGCCATCATGGGCGGCGCCTTCTGCCACCTGCCGAAGTTCGCCCGGCCCACCACCGAGGCCGGCCACCGGCTGATGCGCGAGCGCCTCGGCTTCGAGGATCTGCCCGGCTCGTTCGACGGTCTGGTCTGGCAGGCGCCGATGGAACAGGCGGCCGCCGCATGACCCGCCCGGCCCAAATCCCCGCCCCGCAAGGCGGCTATACGGTCAGCGTCGTCCGCACCTTCGACGAGATGGCGCAGGTCCAGACGGTCCGCTCCCTGGTCTACATGGCCGACCAGAACTGCCCCTATGACGAGGAATTCGACGGCAATGACCTCGCCGGCGCCACCCACCTGTTGCTGAAATGGGGGCGCGAGCCCGTCGGCGTGGTGCGCCTGCGCTGGTTTGGCGAGTTCGCCAAGTTCGAGCGGCTGGCGGTGCGCAAGGAGCATCGCGGCGGCCCGGCGCTCATGCTGCTCTGCCGCGCCACCTTCGAGCTCGTCCGGCGCAAGGGCTACCGCCGCCTGATCGGCCACGCCCAGGTGCGCGGCGAGGCCTTCTGGAAGCGCTACTTCAAGGGCCGCCGCCGTCCCGGCCGGCCGGTCTTCAACTTCTCCGGCTACGCCTATCTGGAGATGGAGTTCGACCTGGAGCCGCACACCGGCGCCGTGGGGCTGGCCAGCCCGCCCATGGTGCTGCTGCGCCCGGAAGGCGACTGGGACCGGCCGGGCGTGCTGGAACAGGCGCCGGCGGAGCTCGCGGCATGACGCGGGTGTTGCGGGGTCCGGGCGGGAAGGACGTCCTGCTGCTCTGTCTCGACGCGCTGAGCGTCGCGCCGGGCGGCGACAACGATGGCGCCCCCGGAGCCAGGGATCTGGCCGCCACGCGCGGCGGCGACGCCTGGAGCGCCAACGCCGCGCGCCTGCTGGCGCACGCGCGGGCCGAAGGCTGGGCGGTGGGCCACGTGATCTCCCGCCGGCCCCGGCCGGGCGAGACGCCCTGGCGGCCGGTCGGCGGCATGACGCCTGCGCCGTCCGAGCCGGTCTATCACCGCGGTGAGCCCTCGGCCTTCTCCAGCCCGGAGCTCTGCGAGGCGATCGAGCGCGGCGAGCGCGGCGAGGTGGTGCTCTGCGGGGTTTCGGTGCAGGGCTCGTGCCTGGCGACCGCGCTCGACGCCCTGCGCCTGAAGCTGCGCCTGACGGTGGCCGCCGACGCGGTGCTGCTGGCGCAGGCCGAGCGCACCGGCCTCGACGGTTTCCTGCGCCTGCAGAGCCTGGGGCTGGCGAAGAGCGCCGTGCGGCTCGCCGCCAGCGACGGCCTGGTGCAGCCCTGGCAACGCCTGCGCCTGGTGCAGGGCGGCCGGGCCTGAGGGCGCCGGCAAAGAGTCACGCCGCCGCCCCCTTCCTTTTGGCGGTCAAGGGACTAGGCTTCACCCGTCGGCAAGGTCAGGGGACAGACGATGGGCGCGGTCAGCGCGGACCCAATTGACGTCGGGGTGGGCGCGCGGATTCGGGCCCGCCGGCTGGCGCTGCGCATGAGCCAGTCGACGCTCGCCGAGCATCTCGGCGTCAGCTTCCAGCAGGTCCAGAAGTACGAGCGCGGCGCGAACCGCATCTCCGCCTCGATGCTGATCAAGGCCGCCCGCGCGCTGAACTGCCCCGGCAGCTTTCTGCTGGGCGCCCGCGGGTCCAACGGCGACGGCGACGGCGAGGCGCTCGCCCCGCAGGAAAAGGCCTTGGAGGCCGAGATCAAGGGCCTCCTGGCCACGCCCGGCGCGGAAGAGCTGCTGCGCGCCTTCGGCCAGCTGCCGGCCGGCGAGGCGCGCGCCTCGGTCATCGCCATCGTCAGCGGCCTGGCCTCGGGCTCCTACGTCCGGCGCGGCTAGGCGCCCGGCCCTCCGGCGGCCTAACCTCTCCAAGCGCGCGGCGCGCGGGAGGACCTGTCCATGCTGAAGCTCTATTCCGGCGATCTCAGCCCCTACTCGGCGCGCGTGCGCCTGCAGATCTACGCCAAGGGCATCGGCGACATCGTCCTCGAACGCCCGGCGACCTTCGGCACGCCGGAGTTCCGAAAGGCGTTCCCGATCGGCCGCATCCCGGTGCTGGACCTCGGCGCGGGCGACACCATCGCCGAGTCCGAGGTGATCGCCGAATACCTCGAGGAGATTTACCCGGAGCCCTCGATGCTGGGCGTAACCCCGCGCGAGACCGCCCACATCCGCACGATCGCCCGGATCGGCGACATCTACCTGATGAACAACATGTTCATGCTCTCGGCCCAGAGCCGCGCCAAGGCGCGAAACCAGGGCATCGTCGACTTGCTGGGCGGCCAGGTGGTGCGCAACATCAAGGCGCTGGACAAGCTGATCGGCCCCCAGGCGGGCAAGGACGGCTTCGCCTGCTGCGGCCGGCTCACCATGGCCGATTGCGCGCTGGTTCCCGGTCTCTTCCTGGTCGAGAACGTCCTGCCGGCCACCGGCATGGAAAATCCGATTCCCGCCGCCGCCAACGTGGCCGCCTACTGGGCCGCGATCCAGACCAACGAGCACGCCGCCAAGGTCCTGGCCGAGCTGCACCGTGGACTGGAAGAGCGCCGCGAGCTGATCCGCTCCGGCGCCTTCGAGAAGATGATGGCCAAGGCCGCCGCAGCGATGGCCGCGGCGGAAGACGCCTGAAGGGCGGCGATGCTGGCCTGGCCGCTCGCACTGGTGGTTGCCGTCGCTGCGGCTGGCGATCCGGCACCCCTGCCATCGCCCATCGACCTGTCGAAGCCATTCCACACCCGATCGGCCTGGCGCCTGGTCGTGACGCGGGGGCCCGACACCACAGATGTCTATGGAGACCCGGCACCGGGATTCCTTCAAATCTGTCTTCAAAACGACGAGGGCGGTTCGTGCGTCGCAGCCCCCGTTTCCCCACCGCCCGCCGATCACGACCCCCCCGGCTACTGGGGTCCGCACGATCTAAACACCGTTGAGCCGGTCTATCCGGGAGGCGCCAACCGAGCGCCGCTGCTTCTTCTGAAGACCTACAGCCTTCCTTCGGGAGATGGCGGCCGGGCGGCCGTCACCCAGTTGGTGAAATACGAGCCGGCGCGAGACGCCTTCGAGCGGATCTATCTCCACGCCACCGGGACCAATCGCAATCAGGAGGCCCGCTTCATTACCGACGGCCCTCTCAGGGGCGATGTGATCTCCGTCGAACCGACGGAAAAAGCGCCCTACAGCTACTGGGTCACCGTCAACCGGCTGACGCCCGCGCGAACCTACCGCCAGGTCCTGCGCTACCGCAGTTCCACCCGCTACAACGACGGCAACCAGCTCGCCGTCATCGACTCCGAGATGGCGACCATCGAGCGGCGCCTGGGCCTGTGGAAGCCCGGCTCGCCCCTGCCGCTGCCGGCCGGCAAGCCGTGCCTCCACCCGACCCTGAAGCGCGCCGAACTGTGGTGCGACTAGCCGCCTCCGGCCCGCCATAGTTCGGCCTTCCGCGGGAAATCATCTGCGCCCAAGGCGCCGCTTGAGGTCGCGCGCCGCGCGGGAGTTGCGATGACGTCTGTGCGCTGCTGGGCCGCTGTCGCCGCCGTGCTCGCGGGCCTCGCGCCGGCGCAGGCCGCCGACCTTTCACCCGCCCGCTGGCCCGCCCAGGACCGCGACCGGTTGCAAGCCCGCCAACTGGCGATCATGCCCGCCGCGACCCGGGAGTTCGCCGGCGGGTCCGCCCTGGTCGCCGGCATGACGTCTCCCATCGCCGTGCATGCCGGAAAGGTGGCGCTGGATCAGGGCGGCTCGGCCGCCGACGCTGCGGCGGTGGCGGCGCTGACCGAGATCGCCACCACGAAGGGGATGACGGTCTCCTTCGCCGGCAAGTTCGAACTGGCCTACTATGAGGCGAAGAGCGGCAAGGTCACGTTCCTCGACGGATCCTGGGCGCCCTATGCGCTGGAGACGGACCCGAAGAGCGTCCCGGAGGCCGATCTCAGGTGGCTGCGGCCAGGGTCTCCCGCGCCCGATGCGAAGACCGCCGCGTGGGGGCGCCAAACCATGACGCCGGGCTTCATGGCCGGCCTCGGCGCCATGCACGCCCGCTACGGTCGCCTACCCTGGGCGAGCCTGTTCCAGCCCGCGATCTGGTACGCTGAGAACGGGATCGTGGTCCCGGCTGGCATGGTCAACTTCTTCCGCCAGTACCGCCCGCTGTTCTCGGCCACGGCCGACGGGCGCCGGTTCGCCGGTCTGGACGAGGAGGGCCCGCCGAAACGCGGCGACCTGATGCGCCAACCCGATCTGGCCGTGACCCTCAGAAACGTCGCCGCCAACGGGCCCTCCGAGATGTATCAGGGCGCGTGGGCCAAAGCCTATGTCGCCGCTGTCGATGCGGCCGGCGGTAGGGCGACGCTGGGCGACTTGAAGCGCTACCGACCCGTCTGGCGCGAGCCCATCCGCACCGAGTTCGCTGGCGCCACGGTCTACGGCATGGAGGGCGGGTCGCTGTCCTGCGCGAGCCTCGGGGCCCTGAACCTGTTGCAGGCCATGGGCGCTCCGGGCCTCGGCCCCTACTGGCGGGACCCCAAGGCGTTCAAGGCCTACGCCCGGGCGATCCGCTACGCGACCATCCGCCAGTACTACCCCGACACCTCGTCGAGCCCCCTGGAACTTGCCAAGGGCTTCCCCGCGCCCGGCTGCGGCGCTCGTGTCACGCCAGCCTATGCCGCGGCCATCGCGCCGGAGCTGCTGAAGAACAACGGCGATCCCTTCGCCGCGCCCGTCGCCGCATCCGGCGAGGGCCACCACACCATGTCCGTTGTGACCGTGGATCGGTGGGGCGACGTCGCCGTGCTGGTTCACTCCAGCAACGGTGGGCCAACCGGTCTCGTGGTTGGCGGCGTCTCGATCCCCAACGCCGCCTCCATCAACAAGGCCTTGCTCGCCACGACCAAGTCTGGCGAGCTGCTGCGCAACGATATCGCGCCGCTCATCGCGCTCCGCCGCGGCAAGCCGGTCCTCGCGATCGGCGCGACGGCGAGTTCGCTCATGCCGGAGACGGTGCGTCTGGCGGGCGAGCTGCTCTCCGGCCACGCAGACCTGCCCGCCGCCCTCAGCGCGCCGCCGCTACTGCAGAACTTCAATCTCGCCACCCCCGGCCAGACGCTCTGGAGCCGCCCCGAACTGATCCCCGCCGCGGGGCCCGACCCGAGCCTCGCCAGGGCCCTTGCGTCACTGGGCGCGCCCACACCCGACCTGCCGCCAGCCGCCTACGATCCGGCGATGATCGCCGCCCTGGCCGCTATGGGCGTGCCCACGACGCAGGAGCCGGCCATCAGGGTGTTCGGCGATCTGCGCGGCTCGGCGACGGTCGTGGCCTTCGACAGGCCATCAGGCACGCCCCGCGCGGCGGAGGTCCCGCTCACCGACGTCTTTGTCGAGGCCGACGGGCCGCGCGACGGACAACCGCCGCGCCGCGCCCGCCGCGCGCCCTAGCTCTTCTTCTTGCCCTTGGCCTTGGTCTGGCCGGGCCACACCGTCTCGATCTTCATCTTCGGGTTGGCGGTGATCTTCAAGTCGGCGCAGTGGTGGTAGGTGAAGCGGCCGTCCGGGTTGATCGGGTGGTTTTCCATGAACTGGATGATCTGCAGCGAGCAATGGTCGCAGTTGATGTTGGGGATCTTCACGTCGGTCTCGAATTCCTGACCGGGGATGCGGGTGTGGTGGTCCCACAGCCCGTCGACCAGCACCGGCGGCTTCGGGTTCGGGTCGACCTTGCCCTTGTCCGACCACGGCTTGCCGTTCGGGCCATCCTTCACCGTGTCCTCGGGATCGGCCGGCAGCTCGGCGCGGTCCATGACCGAGAGCGCGATGCGGAAGAAGCCCGGATGATAGACGGTCTCCTTGACCTTCACGTGCAGCATCTCGCCGCCGGTGACCGCGGTCACCGCGTTGGTCGGGGCGCCCGGATTGCCGGTGACGCCGCCGCAGGGACCCATCTTCTGCGGGTCGCCCAGCTGGTTCTCGACGATGGCCGAGGCCGGTGTCTCAAGGATGAAGTGGGCTTGCCCCACGATCGGCGCGGCCAGCACGAAAGCGCCCGCGGAAAGGGCGGCGAAAAGACGAAGCTTCATGGGCGGTTCCCCTTTATGTGATCGGCGTTATCTAAGCGTCGCTTAGACGAACAGCGCGGCCTTAGGAACTGGAATCTCAACCCCTAGGGAAGCCTGCGCGGCGTCAGGCGAAAAGCCGCCGCGCGCCGCCGGCGCGGGCGCCGCGCAGCCGCAGCCCCAAGGCCCCCAGACCGATCAGCATCAGCGCCCAGGCCCCGGGCTCCGGAATGCCCGGCGAGAACGAGAAGCTGCCGCCCGGCCCATCCTCGCCGACCAGCCGGAACAGCGGGTCGTAGGTGTAGGTCGTGGTGCGCCCGAGCGGATCGGTCGACGACTGCAGGAGGCCGTTGCTCCAGCTCTCGCCGATCGTGCCGCCATCGGGATTGAGCTGCTGGATCAGGTCGCCCTGGGGATCGTAGGTGTAGGTCGTCACGCCGCCCAGGCTGTCCGACAGGGTGTGGACCTCGCCCATGGCGTCGTAGGTGTAGGTGAAGACCCGCGGCGGCCCGCCGAAGGCGTCGGTTTCGCTGTGCACAGCGCCGTCCGGATCGTAGGTGTAGGTGGTCGTGCGCCCGAGGGAATCCTGCACCTGCGTCAGGGCGCCGTCGCCGGGGTCGTAGGTGTAGGTGGTCGTGACGCCGCCCATGGTCGAACTGCCGAGGCGGTTGCCGTCGTAGTCATAGGTGGTGACGGTCCCGGCGCCGTCGGTGGTGGTGTCCATCAGGCCGCTGCCGGCGTCGTAGGCGTAGGTGCTGGGCCGGCCCAGCGGGTCGGTGATCCCGGTCACCCGGTCCTGGCTGTCGTAGCCGTAGTGCGTCGTGTTCCCCTGCGGGTCGGTCACCCTGGTGACGTCGTGCTGCGCGTCATAGGTGAAGCGGATGACATGGCCCTGCGGGTCGGTCACCTCCGTCACCGGCCCGTCGTGGCCGAAGTAGGTGGTGATCCCGTCCGCCGTCGTCTGGGCGATCAGGTCGCCGCGATTGTCGTACTGGTACTGGGTCGAGGTGTAGCTGTCGGTGACGACGCCCAGCGCGTGGCCGGACAGGGTGACCACGCCGCCGTCATAGGCCGTGGCGCAGTTGCCGGGCGCGGCTTG
This sequence comes from Phenylobacterium sp., assembly GCF_035309685.1. GTDB lineage: Bacteria > Pseudomonadota > Alphaproteobacteria > Caulobacterales > Caulobacteraceae > Phenylobacterium. The sequence continues at coordinate 39,805 of NZ_DATGEX010000012.1, read as the reverse complement.
CGGCGCGGCCACCGAAGCGCCCGTGGCGCCCACTGGCGTTCGCCCGGGACAGTCCGCCAGCGCCGGCGTCGCCGCCAGGCTGGCCCCCGCGATGACGACTCCACTCGCGACGAGCCCGGTCAGGGCCGTCCTGGCGGCTGTGAACATGGCGCCCTCCCCGCGCACGCCGCCTGCCGACGGCGGGGTTAACCATATCGCGGCTTGGAGATCGGCGGTACGCGACTCTCCCCAAAGGCGAGCGGCGGCAGGCTTGGTCGATCAGGCGGGGCGCGGTTCGCCCATCGCCGTCTCGTGCGTCTCGCCCAGCCAGGTGCGCAGCGCCTTCAGGAACGGCAGGACGTCGCGGAATTCCTTCTGGGTGAAACCGTCGCGCAGCCGGTCCATGCGCGGGCGGATCGCCGCCATGCACTGGCCATAGGCGGTCCGGCCGTCGGCCGTCAGCCAGATGCGCTTCTTGCGCCCGTCGCTCTGGCAGTGCTCCACCAGGATCAGCTTGCGCGCATGCAGCCGCTGCAGGGTGTTGGTCAGCCCGCTCTTGGTGGTCTGCAGGGCGCGCGCGATCGCCAGCGGCGTGATCCCGTCGCCGCGGCGGGCCAACAGGTTCATCACCTCGAATTGCGGATAGGTCAGACCGACCGGCAGCTTGCGCGCGATCGATGTCCTCACCAGATGTTCGATGTAGCGGATCTCGTCGAACACCTGGACGTCGGGATGATCTTCGGGTTCAGCGGCCATGGCGGCGTACCTCGTTCAGATTTGAACAGGCTACGCCGGATCGCGAGTCGGCTCAAGTTCGATATCGAACTACTTGCCGGCGGCCGCCAGGGTTTCGGCCATGCCGCGCCGCGCCAACTCGTCGGCCCGCTCGTTGAATTCGTGGCCCGCGTGGCCCTTCACCCAGCGCCAGTCGACCTCGTGGCGCAGCCTGGCCTCATCCAGCCGTTTCCACAGGTCGTCGTTCTTCACCGGCTTCTTGTCGGCGGTCTTCCAGCCGCGGCGTTTCCAGCTGTGGATCCACTCCGAGATGCCCTTCATCACATAGGTCGAATCCGTGTGCAGCTCGACGCGGCACGGGCGTTTCAGCGCCTCCAGCGCCTGGATCGCCGCCATCAGCTCCATGCGATTGTTCGTGGTCTGAAGATCGCCGCCCCACAGCTCCTTTTCCCGCAGCGCATCGGCGCCGCCGTAGTGCAGCACCGCGCCCCAGCCGCCCGGCCCCGGATTGCCGGAGCAGGCCCCATCCGTATGGATCACCACCTGCGGCGTCAAAACAGCACCAGGTCCGGGGCCGAACGGTGCACCGCCAGCTTGCGCTCGTATTCCAGCGGGTCCTTGGGCCGGACGAGCGCGCCCTGCGGCGTCGCGCCCCAGTCGTGCAGCCGGGTCAGGAAGAAGCGCATCGCCGCCCCGTGCGCCAGGATCGGCAGGGCCGCCCGTTCGAGATCGGACAGCTTTCGCACGCCCTCGTATCCCGCCACCAGCTGGCGCGCCGAGGTGATGTTGAAACTGCCGTCCGCCTCGAAGCACCAGGCGTTCAGCGCCACCGCCACGTCATAGGCCAGCGCATCGACACAGGCGAAATAGAAGTCGATGGCGCCGGCGAACTTCCCCTGCTTGAAGAACACGTTGTCGGGGAAAAAGTCGGCGTGGATCACCCCGTCCGGCAAGCCCTTCGGCCATCGGTCCGCCAGCAGTTCGAGGTCGGACGATATGGTCGCGGCCAGCCCGGGCTTCAGGTCCTCGGCGGCGGCCGTCAGGCCCGCGAACATCGGCGCCCAGGCCGCCTGCCCCAGATCGTTGGCCCGCGACATCGGAAAGCCCTGGGCCGCCAGGTGCAGCTGCGCCAGCCCCGCGCCCGCCTCCCGGCAGTGGGCGGCGCCGGGCCTTCGCACCGCCAGCCCCGACAGGAACGAGACGATGGCGCAGGGCTTGCCGCGCACGCTCTTCAGGATCGCGCCGGCGCGGTCCGGGATCGGCGTCGCGCTGGGAAAGCCGCGGGCCGCGATCCAGCGCAGCAGCTCCAGGAAGAACGGCAGGTCCTGCGGCCGCACCCGGCGCTCATAGACCGTCAGGAAATAGCGCCCGGCCTCGGTTTCCAGCAGGAAGTTGGAATTCTCCACGCCCTCGGCCACGCCTTTCAGGCTGAGCGGCGCGCCCAGGTCGAAGTCGGCCAGCAAGGTCGCCAGCTCCTCGTCGGTGATGTCCGTATAGACCGCCATGGCCCTGCGATGGGGGAGGTCGCCGGCCTCGTCAAGCGACGCTCGATCCCTAGGCCAACACCTTCGGCAGCTTGAAGCTCACCGTCTCCCGCTCGGCCTCGATCTCTTCCACGGTCACCTCGAAGCTTTCGCCCAGCCGGTCGATCACCCCCTGCACCAGCACCTCCGGCGCCGACGCCCCCGCCGTCACCCCGACCCGCGTCACGCCGGCCAGCCACTTGAGGTCCAGCCCTTCGGCGTCGTCGATCAGATGGGCCCGCGCGCCGGCGCGGCGGCCCACCTCGGCAAGCCGCACGGAGTTGGAGGAGTTGGCGCTCCCCAGCACCAGCAGCACCTCGCTCTTCGCCGCCACCGACTTCACCGCCTCTTGGCGGTTGGTGGTGGCGTAGCAGATGTCTTCCTTGTGCGGCGCGGCGATCTCCGGGAACCGGGCGCGCAAGGCGGCCACGATCTCGGCGGTGTCGTCGACCGACAGCGTCGTCTGGGTGACGAAGGCGACGTTGGCCGGGTCCTTCGGCGTGAAGGCGCGCGCGTCCGCCACCGTCTCGATCAGCGCCACCGCACCTTCCGGAAGCTGGCCCATGGTGCCCACCACCTCGGGGTGCCCCGCGTGGCCGATCAGCACGATCTCGCGCCCGGCGTCGAAGTGGCGGCCGGCCTCCACATGCACCTTGGAGACCAGCGGGCAGGTGGCGTCGAGGTAGAGCATCCGCCGCGCCTTCGCTTCGGCCGGGACGGCCTTGGGGACGCCGTGGGCGGAAAACACCACCGGCCGGTCCGGCGGACATTCGTCCAGCTCCTCGACGAACACCGCCCCCAGCGCCTTCAGCCGCTCGACCACATGGCGGTTGTGGACGATCTCGTGGCGCACATAGACCGGCGCCCCGTACTTGCCGATCGCCCGTTCGACGATCTGGATCGCCCGGTCGACGCCGGCGCAGAAGCCCCTGGGCGTGGCCAGCAGCACGGTGAGCGGCGGGCGGGGCGCGCCAGAGGACAGGCCCGGGGAAGAAGACGGCTGTGACATCGCGCGCAACCTAGGGGCCAAACCCCTCGGGCGTAAGGGGGCGTGGCCGCCAGCCGCGTTGCCGCCATAGTCCTGAGGCTGTACTAGGGGCCACCGGGCGCGCTTCTTGCCGCGCCACTCTCCAAGTCACGGACGCCCGTCATGCGCCGCCTCGTTCTGCTCGCAGCCGCCGCCTTCATGGTCGCGACGCCCTTCTGCGCCCACGCCCAGTACGGCGGCGGTGGCGGCAGTCCCGGCGGCGGCGCGCGCGGGCCCGCCAGCGACACCAGCGCGGCCGACGACGCCAAGAAGCGCAAGCGCGACAAGGAGTGGGGCGACAGCGCCGCCCCGCTGCCGGCCATGCGCAACTCCGGCCCCTGCCCGTTCGTGAAGACCCTCTACGACGCCAGCCGCTACGTGGAGTTCAAGGACGCCCGCGAGGCCTCGGCCAACGTCGGCTTCTCCGGCGAGATCGAGAACATCTCGGCGGGCTGCGAGTACAAGGACAACGAGCCGATCAAGGTGGTGATGGATATCCTCTTCGAGCTCGGCAAGGGCCCGCAGGCGACCAGCAACCAGAAGACCTACCACTACTGGGTCGCCGTCACCGACCGGAACCGCGAGATCATCGCGCGTCAGGAGTTCGACCTGCCGGTGACCTTCCCGGCCGGCAAGGACCGGGTGACGATGACCGACTCGATCAACAATATCGTCATCCCGCGCGGCTCGATGACCACGTCCGGCGCCAATTTCGAGGTGCTGATCGGCTTCGACGTGACGCCGCAGATGGCGGAGTTCAACCGGGTCGGTAAGCGCTTCCGCGTCAACGCCGGCGCGCCCACCGCGGTCGCCTCCGCCGGGAGCTCGCCGCCCCCGAAATGAGCGATCTGAAGCAAGACCCCGGCTCGTCGGCGTGCGCGCTTCCCGCAGCCGGAAGCTGTCGGGGCCGATGAGCGATCTAAAAGGGGAATTGAGCGAAGCGGTCGCGGCCGCCTTCGCGCAAGCCGGCTTGCCGCGCGAACTGGGCCGCGTCACCGCCTCCGACCGCCCCGACCTCGCCGACTTCCAATCGAACGGCGCGCTCGCCGCCGCCAAGCGCGCGGGCAAGAACCCGCGCGAGATCGCCGCCGCCGTGGCCGACGCCCTGAAGGACGATCCGCGCCTCAGCGCCATCGAAATCGCCGGCCCCGGCTTCATCAACCTGAAGCTCACCGACGCGGCGCTCGCCGCCCGCGCCCAGGCCATCGCGTCCGACCCCAGGCTCGGGGCCGAGCTGGTCGCCCAACCGCGCCGGGTGCTGGTGGACTACGGCGGCCCCAATGTCGCCAAGCCGATGCACGTGGGCCACCTGCGCGCCTCGATCATCGGAGAATCGATCAAGCGCCTCTACCGCTTCCGCGGCGACGAGGTGCTGGGCGACGCCCACTTCGGCGACTGGGGCTACCAGATGGGGCTGCTGATCGGCGCGGTGATGGACGAAAGCCCCGCCGTCGCCGCCACGGTCGAGGCGCTGAACGCCGGTCAGACAGCGGATCTGGCCGCCTTCGAGACCGTCAGCCTGGCCGACCTGGACCGGCTCTATCCGGAGGCGGCCGCCAAGGGCAAAGCCGACACGGACTACCGCGACCGCGCCCGCAAGATCACCGCGGCCCTGCAGGACCGCCAGGCGGGCTACCACGCGCTCTGGCGGCGGTTCCGGGACGTGACCCAGGTCGCCCTGACCCGCGACTTCCACGCGCTGGGCGTCGACTTCGACCTCTGGAAGGGCGAGAGCGACGTCGAGGACCTGATCGACCCGATGGTCGCCGAACTCGACGCCAAGGGCCTGCTGGTCGACGACCAGGGCGCCCGCATCATCCGCGTCACCCGCGAGGGCGACAAGAAGGAGCTGCCGCCCCTGCTGGTGGTCTCCTCGGAAGGCTCGGCGATGTACGGCACCACCGACCTCGCGACCATCCTCGACCGCAAGCGCAGCTTCGATCCGGACCTCGTCATCTACTGCGTCGACCAGCGCCAGGCCGACCACTTCGAGATCGTCTTCCGCGCCGCCTACCTGGCCGGCTACGCCACCGAGGGTGAGCTGAACCACGTCGGCTTCGGCACCATGAACGGGACCGACGGCAAGCCCTTCAAGACCCGCGAGGGCGGGGTGCTGAAGCTTGCCGACATGATCGAGATGACCCGCGAAAAGGCCCGCGAACGGCTGCACGAGGCGGGTCTGGGCGAAGACCTTTCCGCCGACGAGTTCGAGGAGATCGCCGGCAAGGTCGCCGTCGCGGCGCTGAAGTTCGCCGACCTGCAGAACTTCCGCGGCACTTCCTACGTCTTCGACCTCGACCGCTTCACCAGCTTCGAGGGCAAGACCGGCCCCTACCTGCTCTACCAGGCCGTCCGGGTGAAATCCCTGCTGCGCCGGGCGCAGGCCGAGGCCGCCGAGCCGGGCCCGATCGCCGTCAACGAACCCGCCGAGCGCGAGCTCGTCCTCACGCTCGACGCCTTCGAGACCGCGCTCAGCGAAGCCTACGACCGCTACGCCCCCAACGCGGTGGCCGAGCACGCCTATCGCCTGAGCCAGGCCTTCTCGAAATTCTACGCCGCCTGCCCGATCATGACCGCGCCGCCGCCGGTGCGCGCCTCGCGCCTGGCGCTGGCCCAGACCACGCTCGCCCAGCTCGAACGCGCCCTCGACGTGCTCGGCATCGCGGTGCCGGAGCGGATGTAGCCGACCTCCCCTCCCCTCAGGGGAGGGCAAGACGCCGCCGCCGCAGCGCCGCGCCGGCCAGGCCGAAGCCCGCGATCATCAGCGCCCAGGCCGCCGGTTCCGGAACGGCGCCCGGCGCCGCGGTCTCGACCACGCTGACGTTGTCCAGCCCGATGTAGGCTTGGCCGACGTTCCCGGTGAAGGTCAGGGCCGTGCTGGCGCCCGAGGCGACGAAGGACAGGGTTTCGGTCGTCCAGCCGTTGTGGCCGCTGTCCGCCCCGCCGGTGGTGGTCTGGAACTGCCGGCTGGCGGCGCCGGCTGACGCGAGGAGTCCGGCGGGAAGGCCGTACTGCCCTTCGCCGCCGAGGTCGAAGGTCAAGAGATAGGTCGCGCCCGCGTCGGTGGCGATCGTCTGCTGGATGCCCGACAGGTTGACGGCCGGATTGTCGCCGTAGCCGGTGAGGTCGATGGAGAAGGCGCCGTCCGACGCGGCGATCCCGAAGCCGTTCGGGGCCGTCACCCAGGTGATGTCGCCTCCGCCGGTTGTGGTCCATCCGGTGATCACCGTCGAGCCGGGCAGCAGGTCCATGGCGCCCTGGTCGCCATGCGGATTCAGCCGGTCGACATAGGTCCCGGCTTCGAAGCTGCCGTTCACCACCAGTGGGGACGCCATGGCCGGGGCCGCGATCAGGAGGGTGGCAGTGGACACGACAGCAACGAGTGTGAGCTTCTTCATCCTCAATTCCCCTAATAGGCGAGTTCAACTTCAGAACTCGTCTTGAAAGGCGAACTGGTTTTCAGCAAACCGGCTGACTTCGACCTGAACGCCCAAGAACAGTGTTCCCGACGCTAGCGACCGGCCGTGGTTAATCCTATGGTACAGATGTCCTAGGGTAAGCACGCCTCGCGGACGGGGGATCTGGGGGTAAGACAGCCGGATGGCCGAAACGGATTCGGAGGCGATCGACGCCTGCGTCATTGCGCTCTATCGCGCGAGCCGCGAGCAGCACGCCGACGCCTTCGAGGACGCCGCCCTCGACCGCCTCGGCGAGATCGTGCCCTTCGACTTCGCCGTCTGGTCGCGGGCCGGTGTGGAAGACGGCGCGGTGCGGCTCTACAGCGCCCACCAGCTGCGGATGCCGCCCGGGGCCATGGAGGCGCAGGCCGCCATGGGCGAGCGCGACGTGCTGGGCGCCGCGGCCTTCGCTGCGCTCGGCCGCACCATCAACGCCAGCCCCGCCGCCGCCTTCACCGACGATCCCGTGGTCATCCGCGACCTGCTGGAAGCCTTCGACCTCGGCCATTTCCTGACCACCTGCCTGGTGGATCCGTTCACCGCGCTGATCTCCTCGGTGACGCTCATGCGCCGGGCCGCCGCGCCCGGTTTCACCGAGACCGAGCGGGCGGCCAAGGAGCGGCTGACCCCGCACCTCGTCGAAGCCCTGACCGCCAACCGCCTGCTGCGGTTGCTGGAATGGCGCGGCGGCCCAGAACCCTATCCCTACGCCGTGGCCATCTGCGACGACGCGGGCCTGATCGAGTTCGCCAGCCGCCAGTTCGTCGAACTGGTGCGCGCCGAATGGCCCTCCTGGACCGGGCCGCGCCTGCCGGCCGCGCTCAGGTTCTCGGCCCAGGCGCCGACCCGACAGGTGCTGCAGGCGGTGACGGTGCGCGGCGAGCCCTCCACCGGCCGCGCCGTGTCGGTCCGCATTCGCGCCCGCCAGCCGGTGGACGATCTGTCCGCCCGCGAGACCGAGGTCGCGCGGCTGAGCGCGCTCGGACGCTCCAACAAGGAGATCGCCCAGGAACTGGCGCTGTCGCCCTTCACCGTGCGCAACCATCTGGACAGCGTCTACCGCAAGCTCGGCGTCTCCAAGCGCAGCGAGCTCGGCGCCCTCATGAGCGAGTTCGGCTAGCCGCGCCCTTGCGTCGGCGCCGAGCCGCCGCCAGAACCCGCCGATGGACCTTCAGATTCGACCCGCCCGCCCCGAGGACGCGCCCGGCCTCGCCGAGCTGTTGAACGCAATCATCGCGCGCGGCGGCACGACCGCGCTCGAGGACCCGTTCACGCCGCAGGCGCTCGACCGCGCCTATCTCACCGGCCCCGACGTCATCTGCTGCTTCGTGGCCGTCGAGCGCCCGGAAGACGGCGATGGCGGCCGTAACGCGGGCTTCCAGACGCTCGGCCGCTATCACGGCCTGCCGCGGGACGTCGGCGACATCGGCACCTTCGCCCGCGTCGGCGGGACGGGACGCGGGGTTGGCGCCGCCCTCTTCGCCGCCACCGCGGCCGAGGCCCGCCGCCAGGGGCTCACAGCCATCAACGCCACCATCCGCGCCGACAACACCGGTGGGCTCGCCTTCTACAGCCGCATGGGGTTCGTCGATTTCAGCGTCCGCGCCGCCGTTCCGCTCAAGGACGGGACCCCCGTCGACCGCGTCAACAAGCGCTACGATCTGCGGCCAGGCGCCTGAGTCCTTCGCCCGGCGCCGGGTCCGCAATGGCCGCGCAGCTTTTCGCCATGAGGTTGCAATCGTCGGGTTGACGCCCCTCGCCTGAGCCGTGCAGCTTGGCTTCGGGGGGAGCTTCACTATGGCGACAATCGACCTGTTCAACGGCTTCGACATGGGCGCGGCCATCTCCGCCGATCTGTCGCGCGCCACGGAGACCACCTCGCCCACCTCCGAGGTCCTGACCTTTCAGTCGGGGACCCGGATGACGATCACCGGAATCAACCTGACCCATGCCATCGATGGCGCGCCGGCCAGCGGCACGGTGACCGGGATCGACTTGGCCTCCGGCGACCCCCACATGGTGATCAGCGGGAGCAGCATCGACGCCTCGCTCGTTGGCCTGGCCTTCCAGGAGGGCGACTTCAACCAGGCCCTGCCCAGCCTGCTGGCCGGCGACGATGTGATCACCGTGCGCGGCACCGCGCCGCCGGCCGTCGACACCACCTTCACGGCCCAGGGGTGGGGCGGCAACGACCTGATGGTCGGCGCCGGCGACGGCTCGCGGATCAATTTCGATGGCGGGTCCGGCGACGACACCCTGCAGGCCGGCCTGTCGGGCGACACCTACCTGCGCGGCGGCGACGGCGACGATTCCATCGTCGGCGGCGTCGAGTTCGACGACATCAACGGCAACAAGGGCAACGACACCATCGACGCCGGCGCCGGACCCGGCAACGACTGGCTGGTCGGCGGCCAGGGCGACGACCTGATCACCGCCCACGCCGGCAAGAACCTGCTCTACGGCAACCTGGGTAATGACACCCTGCATGGCGGCAACGGCGGCGACGTCCTGCGCGGCGGCCAGGGCGACGACGTCATCGTCGGCGGGTCCGGGAACGACTTCGTCTCCGGCGACCGGGGCAATGACACCGAGACCGGCGGAGCCGGCGCGGACACCTTCCACACCAGCCAGGACGCCGGCATCGACCGGGTGCTCGACTTCCACATCTCCGAGGGCGACCAGGTGCTGCTCGATCCCGGCACGACCTTCCATGTCAGCCAGGTGGGCGCCGACACGGTCATCGATCTTGGGAACGGCAACGAGATGATCCTGGTCGGCGTGCAGATGTCGACCCTGACCGGCAATTGGATCGTCGGCGCCTGACGTCCGCGTAAACCCCTGGCGATCTCCCGCCGATCCGGGCGATAACAGCGGTCGGAGGGCTTCAGGCGAGATGACCGCCGAACCGACCACGCCATCCGCGGCGCCGGCCGCGACACGGCCGCCGGGCGCGGCCTCGCCGCTGCGCCGTTTCGCGCTCGCCGTCCTGCTGCTGACCCTGCTGGCCGGCATCTGCGCGCCCTTCTTCATCGACCCCATCGCCCGCCACGCGCCCCAGGCCCACGGCGGCCAGGTCAGCTTCGCCCGCTGGGGCCCGCTCTCGGCGCCGATCGAGCTCAAGGGCGAGTGGCGGATGGTCTGGCGCTCCGCCCCCGCGCCCGGCGCGGCCTTCCTGCTGCCGGTCCCCGGCCCCTGGGCCGGCCGCCACATGGGCGGCCCGACGGGCGGCCCTGCCGGCGCCGTCGCCCTGCCGGAGCTGGGCGCGGCGTCCTACCAGCTCAGGCTGCGCGACCTGCCCGCCGGCCACTACGCCCTCTACGTCCGCCAGGGCTTCCACGCCCGGCGCATCCTGGTCGACGGCAAGGTGATCTCGGAGGTCGGCCGCTACGCCGCGGTCGCCGATCAGGCCGCCGACGCCCACCGCGCCCAGGAGGTCAGCTTCGACACCGACGGCGCCGACGTCGACCTCGCCATCGACGTCGCCAACTTCCACCACCGCGACAATGGCCTGTCGGACGCGCCGATCCTGGGGCTGGCCGACCCGATGGCGCGATGGATCGCGCTCGACTGGCTGCAGAGCGTGCTGCTGGTCTCGGCGCTCCTGCTGCTCGCCGCCTACGGCCTGGTGGTCTTCCTGTTCCGGCCGCGCGAGCGCGCCTCGCTCTACTTCGGCGTCTCGTGCCTGTTGCTGTTGCCGTTCGGCGCCCAGACCGCGCACGACGACCTGATCGCGCTGGCGGCGCCGGCCTTAAGCCTCAACGTCCTGCTGGCCGGCCAGTACCTGACCAGCGCCGCCTGCATCAGCGCAGCCCTCGCCTACGTCCGGGCGCTCTATCCGCGCGAGTCGCCGGCCTGGCCCTACTGGATCCTGCAGGCGCTGAACGCCGCGCGCCTGGCGCTCTACGTGGGCCTCGCCTTCGTCGGCGACACGGTGCTCCTGAGCCGCGCCTCGCAATACGCCTCGGCCTACCGCACCATAGCCTTCGTCTGCATGCTGATCGCGGTCATCGCCGCCTGCGTGCGCCGCCGCGACGGGGCCATGGTCTTCCTCTTCGGCCTGGGCTCCTTCGTGCTGGCGCTGATCTACACCGACGTGGTCGCCAACGCCGACCTGCCGCAGGTGCTGGGCCACAGCCTGGTGCCGGTCGCCTCCCTGCTGTTGCTGTTCTCCCAGCTCGTGATCCTCGCCGAGCGGTGGAGCGGCGCCATCGACGCGGCCGAGCAGTCGAACATGGACCTGCGCCGCCTCCTGGACATCAACATCTCGATCTCCAGCGAGATGCAGCTGGGCGCGCTGCTCAAGAAGATCGTCAGCGTCACCAGCGCCGTCATCCACGCCGACCGCAGCTCACTCTTCCTGCACGACGAGCGCGCGAACGAGCTGGCCTCGGCGGTGGCCGAGGGGGTCGAGGGCGAGGGCCTGCGCTTCCCCGCCGACGCCGGCCTCGCCGGCTGGAGCTTCACCCAGGGCCAGGCGGTGAACCTGCCCGACGCCTACGCCGACCCGCGCTTCAACCGCGCCGTCGACGCCGCCACCGGCTACCGCACTCGGAGCGTCTTGACCGTGCCGGTGACCACCCGCGACGGCCGCCGCGTCGGCGTCATGCAGGCGCTGAACCACCAGGACCGCGCGAGCTTCGGCGAGGGCGAGCTGGAGCGGATGAGCGCTTTCGCCGCCCAGGCCGCCATCGCTATCGAAAACGCCACCCTGTTCACCCAGGTCGCCGCCGAGCGGAACTACAACGAGAGCATCCTCTCCTCCATGTCGAGCGGCGTCATCACGCTCGACCGCGAGGCCCGGGTCGCCAAGCTGAACCCCGCCGCCAGCGCCATCCTGCGCGTCTCGCCGGAAGCCGCCGAGGGCGCCAGCGCCACCGCGCTCCTCACCGGCGACAACGCCTGGCTGATGGACGAGATCGTCGCGGTCAGCGCCGGCGGCCAGCCCAAGACCCTGCTCGACGCCGACGTGCGCACGGTCGGCGGCGAGAAGATCTCCGCCAATCTCTCCATCGTCCCCCTGCGCACCGAGCAGGAGACCGCGGGCCTGCTGATCATCATCGAGGACATCACCCAGGGAAAACGCCTGCAGGGCGCCATGCGCCGCTTCATGAGCCAGAGCGTCGTCGACCAGGTGCTCGGCCGCGAGGACGAGGTGCTGTTCGGCAGCGCCTGCGACGCCTCGGTGCTGTTCGCCGACATCCGCGGCTTCACCTCGCTGGCCGAGCGGCTGGAGCCCCGCGACACCGTGGCGATGCTCAACGAGATCTTCACCGAGCTCTTCGAGGCGGTCGCCGCGTCCGACGGCATGCTCGACAAGTTCATCGGCGACGCGCTGATGGCGGTCTACGGCGCCCCGCTCAGCTCCGGCCGCGATGCGCAGAACGCCGTGGAGAGCGCTCTCGCCATGCAGGCCGCCATCGCCGGCATCAACGCCGCCCGCAAGGGCCGCGGCCAACCCGGCATCGCCCTCGGCATCGGCATCGCGTCCGGCGAGATGGTCGCCGGCGCCATCGGCTCGCCCAAGCGCATGGACTACACCGTCATCGGCGACAGCGTGAACCTCGCCGCCCGCCTGGAGACCGCCACCAAGGACTATGGCGCCTCGATCATCGTCTGCGAGGACACTGCGGCGGCCTGCCAGGGCGTGCGCCCGCTGCGCGAGCTCGACACCCTCCGGGTCCGCGGACGCGAGCGCCCGGCGCGCATCTTCCAGGTCCTGACCGCTGAGCGCCCGGTCGGCGCCAAGACGCTGGCCGCCTACGCCCGCGGCCGCGCCGCGCTCGCCGACGGCCACTGGATCCAGGCCGCCGAGGCCTTCGAGGACGCCGTCGCCGCCGACCCGACGGACGGCCCCTCGCTCCTGATGCTGCAACGCGCCCAAACCCTCGTCCGCCAACCGCCCCCCGCCGACTGGGACGGCGTCTGGGCCCCGGCGGAGGCGCAGGGCAAGCCGGCGCCAGCCTAAATAGGCAATAGATTTCGCGACTGGCGCCCGCCACGGTTGAGGCTGGTTCAAAGCCTCGCGTGAGGAAGCGTCATGTTCCGCGTTCCAGCCACCGCCGCGCGCCTCGCGCGGCTCGCGCCCGCCGCCGCCGGCGTCGCGGCGTTGATCGCCGTCGCCTCGCCGGCCCGCGCCAACGATCCGGCCTACGGAATCTGGACACAGCTCCACGTCGAGGCGGGGGCCGGCGTCGCGGTGAACAAGGTCTCGGACTCTGGCCTGACGCAGGCCGCGGCGCCGATCACCTACACACTCACCGCCTTCGCTTCCGGCGGCGGCGCTTCGGCTGCGTCGACCGCAACGGCGACCTCCTTCTACGGCTATCTCGACGTCGCCGCATCGGGTTCCGCCAGCCCCAGCCCGACGAACGGCGCGGGCTCCAGCTTCTCGGCGGATGTCGGAGGCTTCCCTGTCGACTATTTCCGCGACCAGATCTTCGTGCAGCCCGGCGCGCTCCCGGTCGGCAGCCTGGTCCAGCTCGGCTTCACCATCGACTATGGGGCCGGCTCGGCAAGCGCGGTCACCGACCCTGCGAGCCTGCAGCCCTCGCGGGCCGCTCTGTCCACGGACTTCCACCTCACCGACCTGGACACCGCCGTGACCATCTTCGACATCCCCCACGGCTTGGGGGCCGGCGTCGACTCGTTCACCGTCATGGTCCCGGTGGGCCAACGTCTTCGCCTTGAAGGCAGCCTTGTGGCGTCCGGCAGCGCAAGCAGCACCTTCGCCGACACATCGTTCTCGGTCACTGATCCGACCACGATCCACTTCGACGCCATCACCCCCGGCCTCGACCTGACGACCGCCAGCGGCCACGACTACGGCTTGGCCGGCGTGCCGGAACCGGACGCCTGGGCGCTGCTGCTCGTGGGCTTCGGCGGCCTTGGCGCGGCCTTGCGCGCGCGCCGTGGCCGCCTCGCCGCGATCGCGTCCTAGCTCGCCGCCAGCGCGTAGAGGAATTCCACATACCCCAGCGTCGCGCCGGCCATGCCGCGCAGCTTCGGGTGCTCGGCCTCGATCACATAGTATTCGTCCGGCGCGTGCTGTCGGGACCCATGGCCAAAGCCGAAGTGGCCGGCCGGCAGGCTGACCGGCGGCCCCGTGAAGATGTAGCCGGGCCACGACCCCGCCAGCCTCGGCGACAGCGAAACGTCCAGCCCCGCCTGCCGATAGACCGCCAGCGACGACTGGATCAGCGCCGAGGACTCCTCCGTCTGCGTCGGGTCGTAGCCGCCGGTCACGGTGACCGAGATGTCGCCATAGCCGCGCTTGGCCAGGTGCGCGCGCAGCTTGCGCTCCGCCTCCGCCGCGGTCTGGTCGGGCACCAGTCGGAAATCCAGTTTCGCCGTCGCCTTGGACGGCAGCACCGTCTTGCCGCCCGGCCCGGTGTAGCCGGCGAACATGCCCTCGATGTTCACCGTCGGCTGCGACGCCAGCCGCTCCAGCGCGTCCCGATACGGCAGGTCGCGCACCCACGTCTGCACGCCCATGAACTTCTTGCGGTCGGCCTCGGGGTTCTTCGCCACGTCCTCGGCGATGATCTGTTTCTGCCGCGCGGTCAGCGGCTTCACATGCTCGAACCAGCCATCGATCGCCGGGTCGTTGCCATCCTCGGAGGTGAGCGTCGAGAGCGCCTTCACCAGCCGCCACACCGGGCTGTCCAGCTCGGCCTTGAACGACGAATGGATGTCGTCCAGCGCGCCCCGGCCCCAGGCCTTGGTGGTGCAGACCAGCTCCACCTCGATCAGTCCCTTGGCGCCCAGGTCGACCTCGACGCCGCCGGTCGGCGACTGCGCCGCGAACGGCATCCAGACCTCGTGGCACTTTTTCAGGGCGGCCAGAACTTCGGGGCGATGCACCACCTGGCCGAAGTGCGGCGAGCCGATCTCCTCCTCGCCCTCAGCCACCAGCACCAGGTTGACCGGCGGCTTGCGCCCCGCCGCCCGCAGCGCGTGCAGCGCCGCCAGGAAGGTCGCCTCGGGCCCCTTCTGGTTCACCGCGCCGCGCCCGATCAGCACCTTGCCGAGGCCCGTCTTCTCGACGATTCGGCCCTCCAGCGGCGGCGAGGACCACTCCGCCGGATCGAACTGCTTCACGTCGTACATGAAGTACATGCCGACCGTCCGCGCCGCGCCATTGTCCATGGTGGCGAACACGCCCGGCCGCCCGTCGGTCTGGATGATCGTCTGGTTCTGGAACCCGGCGTCCTTCAGGAGCTCGGCCATGTACCGGGCCCCCTCCTGCACGTTGCGCCCCTCCGCGGCGATGGACGGCAGCGCGATCCAGTCCTGCAGCCGCTTGATCGCCTCCGGCCGCTGCCGCTCGACCGCCGCCTTCACCTCGGCCAGGTCCGGCGCCGCCCCAGAAGCAGGAGACGCCGCCAGCAGCCGCCTGGGCGAAGCCAAGGCCACGCCCGCCGCGCCGGCCATCAGCACCAGCCCGCGCCGACTAAGCCCCCTGAGAATCCGCCCGTCGATCATGTCCGCCCCCGTCCGCTGAGATGGGCGAGCTTAGGGTCGAAGGGCGAGCCGGGACAAGCAAGCCGCGCGGCGCCCACCAGATCCTCCCCCAGCGCGAAGCGCGATTGAGGGGGAGGTGTCGCAAAGCGAAGCGATGCGACGGAGGGGGTTGCAGCCCACGGCGCCTCGAACCGCGAAAGCGCTTGGTCGCGCCAAGACCCTTGCTAGGCTCGCCGCATGGACGGGTCGCGGGTCACCTAGGATCGCGCCAAGGCTCTGATGTCCATCGGATCCCCCAGTCAGGACGCGCCGAGGACTGGCAAGGGCCCGCAGACGTCCTTCAGCCGTCGCGCGTCCGGCGCCGGCGCGGCGACGTGGAGCGCCTTGGCCCACTGTAGTTCGTCGGCCGAAATGTTCGCGATGAGCCCGTTGTCGAAGCGCGCGCGCTGGACGGCGACGCGCAGGCCGGCGACGTCGGTGGGGCCAAGCCGGGCGGGATCGCCCTGCAGCACCTTGAGCACCGACCAGGCCGCGACCTCGTCGGTGTAGAAGCCGCGCACGCTGTTCACCTGCATATAGTAGCTGCTCAGCAGGTTGAGCTCCTGGTCGTCGAAGTGCGTCAGGGTCTGGGCGGCGCGGTGGTTCTGCCAGATGTTGTCGTTGAGCGCGTTGCCGATATCGGGGATCACCGGACCAAGGCGGGGGACGGGCTGGTGCGCCGCCGCCTTCTCGATCACCGCCTCCAACGCATCCAGCCGCCGCCCGATGCAGGGCTCGGCGGCGACGCGATAGGCGAAGTGCCGGTCGGTCCAACTCATCTCCTTGGCGATCTCGGCGCGGGCGATCTTGACCTCGTGGGCCCAATGCAGCCGCTCCGCCGCCTGCTCGGCGCCCAGCGCCGTCAGCACGCCGACGACGATGATGACGTATTCCTTCAGGAACTCGCGGACGTTGTGCCAGGGCTTGGGTTTGTGGATGTCCATGCCGCCCCCCAAGCGGTTCACTGCGCCGCGACGGTAGGCGGACTCGCCGAAGGTCCGCAATGTCCTTGCCCCTTGCCGCCCCGGGTCTAATCTTGCCCCCAGGCCTAGTGGATGGAAGCGATGAGCGACGCCGTTGGCCCTGGCGATCTGGTACTGTGCGTCAACGCCGCCCCAAACCATGCCACGGGAAGGCCTGTGCCGTTGCGGGCCGGAGAGA
The DNA here is from genome assembly GCF_035309685.1 of Phenylobacterium sp. Lineage (GTDB taxonomy): Bacteria > Pseudomonadota > Alphaproteobacteria > Caulobacterales > Caulobacteraceae > Phenylobacterium. The sequence continues at coordinate 23,423 of NZ_DATGEX010000012.1, read as the reverse complement.
CCTACCGCGTGATCGGGGTCATGGAATTCGCCTGCCCCTGCGGGCGTTCCGACGCCCTGCTCGACGTCGGCATCGACTTCGCCTGGTGCCAGACGCGCTTCCGGCTGCTGCCCAAGCCCAAGGCCCAGGCGAAGACGCGCCGGGTCTCGGCGCCTAAGGAAAAGGAAACGGTCCGCTGAACAGCCCGCGCGACCTCGTATAAGCCGGTCTGGCTCAAGCGATTCCGGAGGCCTCGATGCGGGTGGGTTGGACGATCGGCGGGGTGTTGGCCTTCGCCATTGCGGGCGCCGCTCGGGCGCAACAGCCCGCGCCGCCGCCGCCCTTCGACCCCGCCCACGCGGCCGCGCTCTTCGCCGAGGCTAGGGTCCTCTGCGAGCGCGACGCCGGCAAGCTCTGGAACCACAGTCTCTGCGGCCCGATCCTGCTGGTCGATCCGGACAGCATGACCATGATCGCCAGCCAGGCCGACAAGGGCGGCGTGCTGAAGCCTGTGGCCGGCGCGCTGTTCACCGGCAGGATCCCGAACGACATGATCGTCGCCAACACCGCCACCGACTGGTCCGGGACCGTCTGGACCCAGCTCATCTGGCCCTTCGTCCCGCCCGATGCGCCGACCCGTCACGTCATGCTGGCCCACGAACTCTTCCACCGCATCCAGCGCGACCTGCCGATCCCGCGCCTCGGCGACGGCGACAACGGCCACCTGGACACCCTCGAAGGCCGCTATCTTCTGCAGCTCGAATGGCGCGCGCTGGCCGAGGCGGTGGCCGCCAAGACTCCCGCCGTCCGCAAGTCTGCGGTCGCCGACGCGCTCCTCTTCCGCGCCGAGCGCGACCGCCGCTTCCCCGCCGCGGCGAAGGACGAGCTCGGGCTGGAACTCAACGAGGGGGTCGCCGAATACACCGGCGTGCGCCTCGGCCTGACGGCGCCCGCCGAGCGCACCGCCTATGCGGTCAAGGACCTGGCGGCCCACGTCGGCGACGACACCTTCGTGCGCTCCTTCGCCTACGCCACCGGCCCGGCCTACGGCCTGATGCTCGACCAAGCCGACCCCGCCTGGCGCGGCAAGCTCGGGTCCGGCCCGGCGCTCTGGCGGCTCCTGCAGACGGCGCTCAAGCTCCCCGACCCGGCGCCCACCGAGGCCGCCGTCGCCGCGCGCGCCAGGCTCTACGACGACGGCAAGCTGCGCGCCGTCGAGGTCGCCCGCGAGGCCGCGCGCCAGCAGCGTCTGGCCGGCTATCGCGCGGGCCTCGTCGAGGGCCCGGTGCTCGACCTCCCGCTCGCCAAGGCCAACCGCCAGTTCCGCCCCTCGACGCTGGTCGGCCTCGACGACTTGGGCACCGTCTATCCGACGCTGCGCCTCACCGACGCCTGGGGCGTGCTGGAGGTCACCGGCGGCTCGGGCGCGCTTCTCTACAAGGGCTTCGGCCGCGCCACGGTGTCGCTGAAGGGCGCCGACGCGACCCACCTGAAGGGCCCAAGCCTCGTGGGCGACGGCTGGTCCCTCGACCTGAAGCCCGGCTGGTCGCTCAGGCCCGGCCCGCGGCCCGGCGACCTGACGCTCGCGCCGACCCCCTGAAATTCCGACAAGCTTGACAACAACGCGCGGCGATTTTCGGCACAAGCTTCGCCGTGGAGCGCGGCGCGTTAATCATATCAGGTAATGGGTTTCTTATGCGCAGCTCATATGGACTGCGGAGAATACGCTTCTAAAGCGAAAACGTTATCTTCATACGCTGTATACTCTATAGTCGACTCAACTCTGTTGTTTATGGATATGTTATGACCCTCCGCTCCCTGCTGCTGATCGCCGTTTCGACCGCCACGCTTGCCGGCGCGCAAGCCGCCCAGGCGGCGACCAACCTGCTGACCAACGGCGGGTTCGACGACATCGGCGCCGGCGCCGTGCCGGAGGGCTGGGGCGGCCTCACCTACTACACCGACGGCACCCACCCCGGTCACGTCGCCCTGCCGGGCTGGACGGTCGAGGCCGGCAGCGTCGACCTCACCTCGACCAGCTCGGGCTGGGGTCCGGCCGACATGGGCCCCTACTCGCTGGACATCAACGGCTGGAGCGCCGGCACGATCAGCCAGCAGTTCGCCACGGTCGCGGGCCAGACCTACAACGTCTCCTACGCCTTCAGCCGCAACGAGGCCGGCTCGCCCAACGACCCGGTGCAGGCCACCGTGGCCGCCGGCGGCGTCAGCCGGCTGATCAGCGTCAGCTACGAGGACCCGTCCTTCGGCAGCATCGGCCACATGCTCTGGCACCACGGCGGCTTCAGCTTCGTGGGCGACGGCAATGAGGCGACCATCCGCCTGGCCGCCGTCACCGACAGCAACGCCGGCGTCTTCTTCGACACCGTCTCGGTGACCGGCGGCGTGCCGGAACCGGCCGCCTGGGCCCTGATGATCGTCGGCTTCGGCGGCGTCGGCGCGGTGCTGCGCAGCCGCCGCCGCGCGGCCCCGGCCACCGCCTAGCCGCGAATACCCTCTTCTACCGGCCGCCCTTCTGGCCGATGCTGCGCCAACGATAAGGCGCAGCGTCGCTGGGAGGGATCATGGGACAAGAGCTTAGGGGCGCGGCCCCGAGCCGGCGCGAGGCGCTGGGTCTGATCGGCGCCGCCGCCGTGGCGGCTCCGCTGGCGGCGCAAGCCGCGGAGCCGCAGTTTCCGCCGGGCGCGGTGATCCGCACCATCCTCAAGGACTACGCGCCGTCCGAGCTGGCGGGCGGGGCGACGCTGTTCCACGAGCACATGTCGACGCGCGACGGTTTCATGACCGACTGGCTGCGCCATTCCGCCGAGACCCGCGAGGCCAACCGTGCGCCCGGGACGCCCGCCCGGCCCGTCGGGCCTCCCGCCGCGGCCGCCGGGGCGACTCCGGAACCCAACTTCATGGCCGACGAAGGCCTGATGGTCGGCGAGATGGAGGCCGCCAAGCGCGAGGGCATCGGCTGCATCGTCGACGCCGGCCATCCGGACATGGGCCGCGACGTCGCGTTCCTGCGCCGCATCTCCCAGCGCTCCGGCCTGCCGATCGTCGCCAGCGCCGGCTTCTACACCCAGCCCTTCTATCCCGCCGACATCGGCTCGTGGAGCGAGGACAGGGTCTTCGAGGAAGTGATGAAGCAGGTGCGCGCCAACCCCACCGGCGCGCTGGGCGAGATCGGCTCCTGGGACTACATCACCAAGGACGAGCGCAAGGTGTTCCGCGCCATCGGCCGCGTGCACAAGGCCACCAACATCCCGATCTTCACCCACACCGGCATCCCGGGGAAGTCGGCCCTGGAGCAGCTCGACATCCTGGAGGACGCGGGCGTCGATCCCAAGCACGTGGTCATCGGCCACCTGGGCAACCTCGCCGACCCCAACACCGAGATCCAGCGGGCCATCATCCGTAGAGGCGCCTTCATCGGCTTCGACCGCCAGGGCGGGGCCGGCGACGCGCCGGTGGTCTCCATGGCCGCCTCGCTGATCGCCCAGGGCTACGCCGACCATCTGATGTTCGCCTCGGACTTCTCGAGCCCCCGCGACCTGAAGAAGAACGGCGGCGCGGGCTACGCCAAGACGCTGACCGTCTTCGTGCCGAAGCTGAAGGCCGCCGGGGTGGGCGAGGCGGACCTGCACAAGATCATGTACGACAACCCCCGCCGCTTCCTGGCCTTCGTCCCGAAGATCAAGCGGACGGCTTAGGCCTCATCGCAAACAGGCCGGCGACCAGCAGGGCGCTGGCCGTCAGTCCGGCGACGATGCCCAGGCTCGTCCACTCCTGGGTGGTCTGTGGGTGCGCCATCACCCGCGGGATGTGCACGATCGGAAACCAGCTGGCGTACATCGCCGCGGTCAGGATCGCCGCCAGGCGCCCCAGAACGCCCGACAGGATCGCTAGGCCCGCCGCGATCTGGGCCGCGCCGGTCGCCGCTGCGAAGAAGTCGTGCGCGGGAATCCAGGCCGGGATGAAGTCGGCGGTGAACTTGAAGAACACGAAGTGCATCACCCCATGCCCGATGGTGCAGACCCCGAACACCAGGCGCGCCACGAGCGCGGCGCGGTCCGACCAGGCGGTGCGCCCCACGCTGGCCGCCAGCGCCAGCGCGCCGGACGCGATCGCCAGGACATGGAAGGAATCGTCGGCGATCGCCTTCAGGTGTCCGACCATCAGCGGCCCGTGCAGCGCCACCACCGTCAGCGCGAACAGCGCCGCCAGCCCAAGCGCCGCGGCCCGCGCCGTGCGGTCGGCGAGCAGGCTCAATCCGGCGACGATCAGCACGCCGCCATCCACCCAGGCCCAGGGCAACGGCGGCAATCCCCCCGCCGGCATGGGCTGCAGCGCCACGATGAACTTGGAGAGCATCAGGCCCTGGACGCCGAACGCCACGCAGGCGCCGGCCAACAGCCACCGCCCGATCCGCGTCTCATAGGTCATGCCGCTTACCCCCAAACGCTTCCAGGCCGCGCAGCCTGCACCCAAAGGGCCAGCGCCGACTTGGGCGTTCTTGCTGCCCGCCCAGGGCTCGCGCCTAAGGCTCCCCGGGCCCGCGCACCCGCAGCCCCTTGGCCTCCAGCCGCGCGATCACCCCGTTCTCGGCCAGGAGCCGGCGCAGGCCGACCACCGCCACCGCATGCCCGGGCGCCGCCGCCAGCGCCGCGGCGATATCGTCGGCCTCGTCCTGGCTCATCCGGCTCCACAGCTCCGCCCCGCCGCTCAGCACCTGCAGGCAGCGGTCGAAGCCGCGCGGCTCGGTCAGCGCGGTCGCCACGTCGCCCCTGGCCCAGCCCTCCAGCGCGCGCCTGGCCGGCGCCTCGCCCGCCTCCACGTCGTCCAGCGCCCAGCCCAGGCACTGCTGCTGCACCGCCGGCGTCATCCCGGCCATCGCCGCCTGCGCCAGCGGCAGGGCCGCGTAGCGCTTCGAACTCTTCAGCGTGAGCCCATGGCGATGCACGGCGCTGCTCACCTGCGAGTCCAGCGGCGCCCAGCCGCTTCTCGCCTCCTGCAGCATGAAGGCGCCGGCCACCAGCGGCTGCCACCCGTCGTACCTCGTCACCTTCTTGCCGCCGCGTGCGGCGTCGGCCGCGTAGCGCTCGGCCAGCGGCCGGGGCAGGCTAGCCTCCATCGGGGTCTTCGATTTGACTTTCGACAGCAGCCGCAGCACCGCCGGCAGGTCCAGCAGGCTGGCCTTGACGCCGGGCGCCTTGATCACCGCATTGGCCCCGGTCAGCCGCCGCTCCAGCACCGAGCGGTCCCACGCCACCCCGCGCGGCACCGGCCCGTCCGGCATCCCCAGGATGTAGACGACCGTGTCCTTGTCGCTCACCCGCCACCAGGCCGGCCCCGGCTCCTTGGCCTGCACCACCAGCTCCGAGACGATGGCGCCCTCGGGATCGGCCACCGGCCCGGACGGCGGCGCCGCGGACGGCGCCGATGGGGCGCCCATCAGCAACGTGGCGAGCCCCGCCAGCAGCACAGCCCTAAACCACAGCGGCATCCGCCTCTCCGCGCTCCCCAGCGCCTAGAGCCATCCCCCGCCGCCGCCGGCTTGTCCAGCGCGCTTAAGCGTCCCTCACCTCACCGGCAAGGCCCGACCAGGCGCCCCGTCATCTCGCTGTGGACCTTCATGGTCATCTTGCCGGCCGCCTCCCCGTCGCCGCTCACCTTGAACGACGTCGGCGTATAGGCGCCGTGGAAGTGGAACTTCGCTGTCCCGTCCTCGTCGTGGCAGACCGCGGTCGCGTCGAACCCGCCGCCGGCCCCGATATGGATGTCGGACGGACAGTGGAAGTCCTTGTTCATGATCTGCTTCATCCCGTCCGCCACCTCGGCGGCGGTGATGCAGCGGCGCGAGGTGACCGGCGGCCGGCGCCGCATGGCCTCCATCATCTGCGGCGACATCATCGGGCTCTCGAGGATGGTGAGCTTGCGGGTCTCCTCCCACATGCCGGGCTGGATGGACTGCGGCGGCGCCTGGGCCGCGGCGCCGCCCACACCGGCGCCAAGAGCGCCCGCGCCCGCCACACCCGCCGCCAGCAGGCTCGCAACAACGACCTGGCGCATCGTCTTAGACCTCCGATCACCTAACCCCCGACCGGACGTGGGCCATCCTGTCACGCCCAGCCGCCGGAGCAACCGGTCTCGCCCGGTGCGCGAGCTTGGCCGTGGCGGACGCGCTCGCGCCTCACTCCCCATCCTTCCGCCCGCCCGGCAGCGGCAGCATCCCCGGCGGCGCCCGCCAGCCCGGCGTGTCCTCCCGCTCCACCTCTCCGGTCAGCGGGTTGGGGCAGAAGGCCACGACCTTCCGCTTGCCGGTTTCCGGGTCCACCTGCACCTCGAAATGCCGGAACAGGATCGTCTGGACCTCGCGCGGCTTCTCCGGCTCGCTGAGCTTCTGCCGGTAGGCCTTGGGCGCCATCGCCCCGGCCATCCAGCGCAGCTGCCCAAGCCGCACCTGCGTCAGGTACGCCGTCTTGGGGGTCGCCGAGCTCGCCAGGTCCCAGCCCATCTCGCAGAACCGCTCCGCCTGGATCTCGCGCGCCGTCCGCACCGTCTCGGCGAAGTCCGGAAAGGCGCGCCGCCAGTAGAAGATCGTCGAGTGGCACGGCATGGTCGGGTCCGCGCAGATCGAGGTCATGCTCTCGCCCGCGCACAGCCGGTCGTACACCGCCCGCGCCGTCTCTTCGCAATAGGTCCAGACCCCGCCCCCGCCGCGCGCCGGCCGCCCGCCCGTCACGCGCGCCGCCATCAGGGCCTCGCCGAAGTCGGGATTGTCGCGCGCCCACCGCCCCACGCTCTGCGCCGTCGGCATCCCTTCCTCGCGGCACACCGCGTACAGCATCTCGCCGCCCGCCACCCGCGCCAGGATCGCCTCGGCCACCGCGTCGGACCAAGGCACGCTCGCCTTCACCCGCGTCCACTTGGGGCCATCCGGACACGCCCGCGCGCGCGGCTCCTTTGCAGGCATGGCAAGACCTCACAAGAAGGGAATAGGAGCGAACCCCAACCCGCTCATCCCGGCGCAAGCCGGGACCCAAGCCGAGTCCGCATCGCGCCGAACGACGCCGACGCGCTCTATGGATCCCGGCTTTCGCCGGGACGAGCGGAGGAGGGGAAAGGGCGCGCTTCGGGCGCAAACCCGCACGCTGCCAAAACCCTCGCACAAACGCGCGCGGAGATCAAGAACAAACGAAGAACATCAGTGGAAGCGAGTTGTCCTCGCCTCTGCCGTGACGGTCAGGTGGTGGCGGGAGCCGAGCGGCGGCTGCGCAGCCTCTGGCCAACGCTGCCGAAGCCCAGGATCATGAGCGCCCAGGAAGCCGGCTCCGGGACGCCGCCGCCCGCGCCGTACTCGGGATAAAATACGTTCGCGCCGGACACGATGTGCAAGTCGCCCGATCCGCCCCCATAGACGCGGCCCTGCAGGTTCACGCTGTCCATCTGGATGGTGTCGGCCATGGCCACGATGGCGCCGATGAAGGTCTGTTTGTTGTTGTTCAGGCTGACTTGCTTGCCGCTCGACTTGAAGTTCCAGAGCACCTGGTCGCCGTTTGTCAGGCCGGTCCCGGTGAACTTCACGGTGCCGCCGAGGTTCACATTGGAGTTGAACGAGAAGTCGAAGACCACCGGCGCGCCGCTGCCGTCGCCGACGATGTCCAGCACCGAGTTGTCGTTGGCGCTGTAGCTGGTGACGTTGAAGACCCGGACGCTGACGCCGTCGACGGTTTCCGCCTTGCCCGCGCTCTCATTGATGGTCTCGCCGGCGTTGGTGAACGCTATGTTGTTCCCCCCGGTCAGCGCCGTCGACAGGGCGCCGATATCGGTCAGCGCCGTGGCGACCGCCGCGTCACTGTAGTTCACCGACGTGGGGCCGACATTGCTGGCGTTGGTGTTGTGATACTGGCCGCTGTTGGCGGCGGAAAAGTCCAGCGCGCCGCCGATCGTCCCGGGCCCGCTGAACTGCACCTTGCCCGTGCCCCCGACGCCGATGGCGCCTGTAATGATGTCGTTGCTGATGCTGAGGTTGTGGCCGCCCGTGCCCGTATAGAGGACCGTGAAGTTGGCCGCCGCGCCCAGCGGCAGCTCGGTCGCGGCGGTGGCCGATGTCGCCAGACCCCCGCCCAGCGTCACGGCGAGCGCCGCGCCGGCGAACTGCGAAATCGAACGCTTACTCATCCTCAGATGGCTTTCTGTCTGACCGGCGACTGATCCGGACGTGAGCCGAGCCCAACCCCGACTGGAGGTTTGGTTAACTACGGCAAAGCTTTCGGACCATTTCCGTCCGCATGCCAGTCAATTCGCCTCAAAGGCGAACAGATCGCGCCGGCCGGGAGCTTGCGCGTCATCGCGCGTTGGGCGCTCCTGCAGCCTTGGGCCCTGGACCTAATCCTCCGCTCATCCCGGCGACCCGTAGGGCGGCGCGACGCAGCCAAAGCCGGGACGAGCGGAGGAGGGGGAAGGGGAGGCGCACAGGACGCAAACCCGCACGCTGCCGAAATCCTCGCACAAACCCGCGCGAAAATCGAGAACGGAAGCAGAACATTGTCTTGCCTTAGCGGACCCTTAGCCCTGCCGCCTCAAACTCCACCCATGCGCGCCGCCATCGCAGCCCTCTTCGCCGCCACGGTCTTCGCAGGCCCGGCTCTCGCCGCCCCGGATCGGGCCGACGACTGGCTCTGCCGCGTCACCCCGACGGCCGACCTTCTGACCAACGAATTCGTCCTGCGGGGCGACCGCAAGACCCTCTGTGTCGGCGGCGAGTGCCGCGTCATGACCGCGCCGGACGACCACCATCGCCAGTACCGGTGCGGCGAACTCGAAGCGGATCACCACTGCCTGCGCGACCCGCTCCTCGTCCCCGCACGCGCGCCCCTCATCTCGGCGGAGCACATCGTCTTCGACCTCGCCGCCCGGAGCTTCGAAGGTGAGGCCGCAGGCCAGATCGGCATGGCCCGAGGCCCCTATGACCGGTCCTTCATGGGGTCCTGCTCGCCTGTCCCCGGCGGCTCAGCGGCGGCGGTCGCCGAGCACGGGCCGCCCGCTCTGACCCGGTTGTCGGAGGGGGAGGTCAGGGCGCTGTTTTCCACCCAGATCATCATCCGCGAAGGCGCCTTCGGCGGCGGTCTCGCCGACCAGTTCACGCCGGACGGCGGCTACAGCCAATCCGGCAAGTTCGTCCCACGCCAGGGGACCTACGACATCCGCGGCGACCTCGTCTGCGTGAGCGAGGAAGGCGGCGCCGAAACCTGCCGCACCTTCTACCGCGCCCCCGACGGACAGCTCTGGCAGACCATCAATTTCGGCGGCACGGGCATTGTCGTCGCCATCGGGCGTGTCCGGATCGAATATCCGCGAGGCCGCTGACACTCCCATCGGAAAGCCCCTCTCCCAGATGCGCAGCATCGTGGGAGAGGCCGGGAGAGGGCGGCGCCGACGCCCAGCCCAGCCGAAACCTTGGACCCGATCGCACCCCACCGGCAGACGGATCCAACCGGAGCGCAACCCGGTCCACAGCGCCACCCTCTCCCAACCTCTCCCACGGCGCTGCTGCGCCTGGGAGAGGAGCGGACCGGGAGTCCGCACACGGGACACACCCCGCCTTAAACCCCAGGGTTGAAACGAGCCCTGGGTCACGGAGTTAAGGCTCAGGACCTGGCCATCAAGCCTCTTCGGCCTTCCGCTCAAGGCGCTCCCGCATGACTTCGAAGCTCATCTCCGCCGCCCTTGCCATCGCAGTCGTCGCAACCGCGGCGCACGGGCAAGACGCGCCCGCCGCGGCGGACACGCCAACCCTGGCCGGCCCGAGCTTTCCCGGGTGGACGGCGAAACCCGGTCCCATGGACATGGCCCGCGCCGCGCCCCCGGCCGCCATGAACCGGGACATTTCAGGCGCGACGATCCTGTTCTGTACGGTCGCGGCCGACGGTCGCCTGAAGGATTGCAGGATCCAGAGCGAGACGCCCACGGGCTGGGGCTTCGGGCAGGCGTCGCTCAGTCTTGTCCCACTGTTCCGGATGAAGCTGACGAAACCCGACGGCGCCTCGGTCGAAGGCGGCACGGTGCGAATCCCCATCCGCTTCATACCGCCATAGGCGCGGAAGCGTAGCCCGTCTCCGGCGCGTCCCCACAGGGACACACCCCGCCGTAAACTCCACGGTGGATGGGGGCCTTGGGCCCCGGCCATGGGGCTAAGTCTCAGGCTGGCGAAGGCCGACGCTCCGCGCGATGGTGCTCTCGGCTCGCGTCGGGTCGGGTCGGGGGAACGAACAATGGCGCTCGCGATCTTCATGGCGATGGCATTGCAGGCGACGCCGGCGGCCAACGTCCCACGGGTTCGCCAACTGGCGGAACAGTGGGTGATGGATGAAGAGAAAGGGCCCGTGACCTGGACGCTGCGGATGATGCTCTTCGAGGCGGAACTGGCGAGGCGATCCCAGGACGCGCTTGGCCTTTCCGATCCCACGCAGAAGGAACAGGTGCGCGCCGCCATCCACGGCAGCCTCCAAACCCTGACAGCCGAGATCGTGGAAGATCGGATTTCTGAACTCGCTCAGACCTACAGCGCCGACGAGATCGCCGAAATGATCGCCTTCCGCCATAGCGACGTGGGCAAGGCGTATTCAGCAGGCAGCACGCAGCTCGCGCTCGAACTGATGCTGGGTCCTCCTGACGCCAAGGCGAGCGATGACCCCAAGCCATCACCTCAGAAGCTGGCGTTGATCAACCGGCTCCTGAAAGCAGAGGGCGTCGAGGCGCGGATACGCCGCCAACAGCGGGCTGGCGCGGCGACAGTGAATGAGATGAAAGCCGAGCCTGGTGGGGCCGGCGAGGCGGCGACGCAGGTCGCGGCGATGCTCAAGACCGACGACCCCGCCTATGTCACCAACATGATGACCGCGACGGTCCGGTTTGACGCCAAGACCTATTCGGACGAGCAGTTGCGGCAGTTGCTTGTCTACTTCGAGGGCCCGGTCGGCCGCGCGCTGATCGCGAGTGGTCCTCGGCTTGAGGCGATTGCGATCACGAGGTCTCGCGCCATCCTTGAGCACGGCATTTGGCGCGCAGGAGAGGCCGGGTGCCAGGCCATCGCGTGTGACGCCTCTCAACATCAAAAGCTCGATGGTGCGGTGGCCAAGTTCGAAAAGCTGGTCACCGCAGGCCTCGATACGTTGGCCAACTAACGGCACGAGCTCATCCCCCACAGGGGACACACCCCGCCTTAAACCCCATGGTTGAAACGAGCCTTGGGCCCTCGGCTTGTCAAGGACGCGCCCCTGGCGCGCCGCGAAGCGGGCGGCCTTCGGCCGCTCCTTGAGAAGCCGAGGGCCCAAGGCAAACTGGCCGCCATGGAGTTAAGGCTCAGACTGGCCTAGGGCACTGACGCTTGGCCGGGATATCGTCTCGCCATGCGGGTCCCATTGATCTTCGCGTCCGGCCACCTTCTCGATGGCGTGCCTGCAGGCTCCGGAGCCGACGAGGCATTGGCGCACGCTTGTCGCTCCCTGAGGCAGTTCGCGATTGCCGTAGACGGCGTGGAGGAAGCGTTCGCCGCGCTCGTCGAGGCGTCTCGCGTCGAGACCGCACTATCTTACGAAGCAAGCAAGAAGGTCGGTCCCGGTGAGGGTTTTCCTCTACCGGCAGACTTCGGTCTGAGGCCTCGCTACTGGCAAGAGCGCCAGCTATTCCACGCCAAAGCGGGAGTTATCGCTTTGGACCAAATCAGAGAGGCATTGCTTCACGTCGAATCTGTCACGAAGAGCGACGCCGCTTTGGACGCTCGGCACCAACTCCTCGCCGCATTTCCTGATCTCAATGGCCTACGAGACTCAGTTGCCCACGCCAGTTCCCGAGCACGCTGGATGACGGACGCTCGCAATCGGCCACCAATATCGCTCGCCCTCACGGCAGATGAAACCGCGAACGGCATCCTGTGGTCTGACTTTGTTAGCTCGGTCGGCCACGTCGACGGTACGACATTTACGTTCCGTGTGGTTCGTAACGGGCATCCCGCAGCGGGTCGGCTTGAGCTTACTGATGGCAACATCACCTTGGCGGCGGAGCTCATTCAGCAGCTCGTGGACGCCTTACCCTGGAAACCGATTGCTCCAAATGTCGGCCCTGTGCGACTCCGACTGGGCTAGGCATTCTCAGAGGGGTTTGAATGGTGGCTGGATCAACTTCTGCCGCACACTACTGCTCGACGGCACTGAGTTGGGCCTATGATTTTCAGACTCTTATCTCAGGTATCTTGGCAATTCTCGCGGCGCTTGGCACTGCCGCAGTGGTGCTGCGAGCGGCTAGGCTTCCAATCGAGGCATCCGCCCAGCGCGAACAAGCTGCCGATGATCGAAAACGGCGCTACCTTTGCTCGATTTTGGCCGAGTGCTGCCGACGAGTGGGCTCAAGAGCGCGCCAGGCCGAAGGGACGATCACGGTCGTCATCGCCGCGAACTCCACCGTAAATGATGCGATCAGGGCGAAGGTGGCTTTAGGAATCGACGCGGTTGCGGATGACGTGGAACTGATGGCCCTTCTGCCGGGTGCAGTCATGCCTCGATGGATCGCATTCCGCAGGGTCATCGATGATCATAACTTCGATATGAATAGAGCTGGCGGAGCGTTCGGCGACGAGAACTTCAGACGCAGCATCCGAGACCGACTAGTTCGAATCGGAACGGAAGCAGCGGCATTAGCGGCCGTACTTAGCGCTGAGGCCGGAGCGACAGCAGCCTAGCTACGCGCCCAAGACCGGATGTCCAGCGACACCCAGCTCGGAACTACTTCTTGCCACCACTTCCCTGATTGGGAGGAGGTCCCGGATTGGAGCCTCCTTGACCGGTGGTTGGCTGATTTCCGGCCTGAGGACTACGCGCCGGCGTCGGCTGTGCGCCTCGTTGAATGTTTGAAGGAATCAAAGGTTTGGTCATCTTGTAATCCTACTTCTTTCCGCCGCTGCCCTGGTTCGGCGGTGGTCCAGCCGTGGCTGTCACCGGCTTCGGTTGCCGCCCTAGCTGATCCGAAGCCTTGGCTCGGGGTTGTCTCCCATCGAAAGCCATCAGGGGCGTGGATTTCTCACCTTGAGCCATCGACCGTTCCTTCTTTCGAGTTGAATAGGTCTACTTTTTTCCGCCACTGCCTTGGTTCGGCGGCGTCGAAGTTGCCGGCGACTTGCTTGTCGACGTCGTTGGCTTAGCCGCACGCGGCTGGTTGCCTTCAACGATCAATCGCGGCTGCATTCCCCCTTGTAGACCATGGGGCGATTTAGGGCCGCCTCGCGTTCCATTCGCAACCATCGTAGTGCTCCCAATCCCGTGCTCTACTAGCTCGAAGAAGCCACGGATTTTAGGGGCCAAAACTCCAGCGTTTGAATTTCCCCTTGAGCAATCAAGACGCTGCTCCCCTTGGCCGTCCAAGTATTGTCGTCCTCCAAATTATAAACCTGCTCGATGAAGATGTCGCGCTCAGTAGGATCGGTGGACGTGAACGAGTTCGGGCTCAGATGGCCTTGCCATCTCGTGCCGTCCTTCAACGTCGCCATGATCCAACACTCCTCACATGCCGAAAAGCGCCAGTCCCATGCAGTGTTAACCGGGTGACTTAGATGAATGCCCAAGCGTTGAAGTGCCAAACGGCTCCAGCCAAAGCTACCGTCCAGCCCGAGCCAAAGGCCAAGCAGTGCCGGGAAGATCATGCTGATGGAGATGGAGAAAATCGGTGCCGGGACCACGCCCGGCATCGGCCACGGCACCTCGGCGGCAAGCCCCAGCAACGCTTGATACAAAACAGACAGGGCAACGTAGCCTACGATCGCATCCTTCAGTTCGAGCCTTCTGTTGGGCAGCAGTTGCCCTCGCACATAGACAATCACGACACCCGGCAACACAGCTTGAGAAAGCAACTTGATTGTCTCGGGTTTTAGGAACTCGTCCATGTCGCCTCAGGCAGTCGATCAGTGGCTGATCTCGATCGAGTGAGATTGAGTCATTATACGGCGAGTCGGAGCATGCGTGACGCAGCCCACCCCCAACCTTGACTCCCCCGCCCTCATCCCCCACTCCTCCCCCTCGACTCTCGCGGGAGAGATCGGGACCGTCCTGACCATCGGACGCACCCCGGAGCCGAAGGCGCAACCGCCCCGGAAACGCTCAGGCAAACGGACCGCGATGGGCTGATGCACGCTGGAAAGATCCTCCGAAGCTCGTGAGAGCGTAGGCGGACGCCGAAGGAGCAGGGGACCCCCAGACCACCGGGCGTCCGAAATCTCTCAGGCCCAAGGACAGCGGGGGCGCGGGATGCCAGGGGTTTGCCCCCGGCGGCTCGCCCCATCGTCAGCCGGAGTCCTCCCGTGGCCAACAGCCCGCCCACCGACACCCCGCTCAAGACCACCCCGCTGCACGCCGCGCACATCGCCGCCGGCGCGCGGATGGTCCCCTTCGCGGGCTACGAGATGCCGGTGCAGTATCCCGACGGCGTGCTGAAGGAGCACCTCTGGACGCGCGAGCACGCCGGCCTCTTCGACGTCTCCCACATGGGCCAGGCGCGCCTGCGCGGCGTCAATCCGCTCGCCGCCTTCGAGGAGCTGGTCCCCGGCGACTTCATCAACCTCCAGCCCGGCCGCCAGAAGTATTCGCTCCTGCTGAACCGCGCCGGCGGGATCATCGACGACCTGATGGCGAGCCGGCCCGTCACCATCGACGGGACCGGCGACGACGGCCTCTTCGTGGTGGTCAACGGCGCCTGCAAGGAAAACGACTTCAAGGTCATCGCCGACGAGCTCGGCCCGCAGGTCGCCATCGAACGGCTGGAGGACCGGGCGCTGATCGCCATCCAGGGGCCGGAAGCCGCCGCGGTCTTCCAGCACTATGCGCCTGGGGCCGCGGACCTCGCCTTCATGGACGTGCGCCTGATGACCGCGTTTGGCGTCGACCTGATCGTCTCGCGCTCGGGCTACACCGGCGAGGACGGCTACGAGATCTCGATCCCGGGCGACGCGGCCGACGACGTCTGGATCAAGCTGCTCTCCGACCCCAGGGTGCGGGCCATTGGCCTGGGCGCCCGCGACTCCCTGCGGCTCGAAGCGGGCCTGCCGCTCTACGGCCACGACCTGGACGAGACCGTCTCCCCGGTCGAGGCGGGCCTCACCTTCGCCATCAACAAGAACCGCCGCGAACAGCGCGATTTCCCGGGCGCCGCCCGCATCGTCAAGGAGCTGGCCGAGGGCCCGCCCCGCAAATGCGTGGCGCTGAAGGTGCTGGAAGGCGCCCCGGCCCGCGAGGGCGCCGAAATCGCCGACGCCGCCGGCAAGGTCATCGGCGTCGTCACCTCCGGCGGCTATTCGCCGGTCCTGAAAGGCGGCGTCGCCCTCGGCTTCGTCCCGCCCGCCCATGCCGACGTCGGCGCCCAGCTCAACGTCATCGTCCGCGGCAAACCCCAACGCGCCGAAGTCGTCAAATCCCCCTTCGTCCCCCACCGCTACGTGCGGAAGGTGTGACCCGATGAGCCCCGTTCGCGCGTCAGCGCAGCCATTCCAAACCGCGGAGACCGCGGAGATACGCGGAGGGCGCCGCCGCCACTCTCTGCGAATCTCCGCGATCTCCGCGGTTCAATCCAACGGCGCCTGCGGCGCCCACGCCCTTTCCTAGGAGAGACTGCATGCGCTTCACGAAGGATCACGAGTGGGTCGAGGTCGACGGCGATGTCGCGACCGTCGGCATCACCGCCTACGCCGCCGAACAGCTGGGCGACGTGGTGTTCGTCGAGACCCCCGACGTCGGCAAGACCGTCAAGGCCGGCGACGGCTTCGCGGTGGTCGAGAGCGTCAAGGCCGCCTCCGACGTCTACGCCCCGATCAGCGGCGAAGTGGTCGAGGCCAACGCCGCGCTCGGCGACGCGCCCGAGACCGTCAACGCCGCCCCCGAAGCCGCCGGCTGGTTCGCCAAGGTCAAACTCGCCAACCCGGCCGAAGTCGAAGCCCTCATGGACCGCCACGCCTACGAAGCCTACCTGCAGACGCTTTGAGCGCCGCGCAGACACAAGAAAATTGAACCACGGAAAACACGGAAAGAGCACGGAAAGAGGGGGAGAATCCCGATCGCCTCAGCCAGGTTGAATCGCGCGCGAAGCGCGCAATGAAGTCACCTGCGGCCGTTGATCTTCGCCTCTTCTCTTTCCGTGCTCTTTCCGTGTTTTCCGTGGTTCCCCTCTTTCTTCTTTTGGATCGCCCATGCGCTACCTGCCCCTGACCCCCGATGACCGCGCCCAGATGCTGGGCGTGATCGGGGCGCCCGACATCGACGCCCTGTTCGCCGACGTCCCCGCCGCCGCGCGGAAGAAGGACCTCTTCGACCTCCCCAAACGCGCCGGCGAACTCGAAGTCGAGCGGGAGCTGGGCGCGCTTGCGGCCCGCAACCGGCCTGCCGGTGAAGGGCCGTTCTTCTGCGGCGCCGGGGCCTATCGCCACCATGTGCCGGCCAGCGTCGACCACATCATCCAGCGCAGCGAGTTCCTCACCAGCTACACGCCCTACCAGCCGGAGATCGCCCAGGGGACGCTGCAGGTCCTTTTCGAATTCCAGACCCAGGTGGCGGCGCTGACCGGCATGGATGTGGCCAATGCGTCCATGTACGACGGCTCCACGGCCACCGCCGAAGCGGTGATGATGAGCCAGCGGGTCACCCGCCGCGAGAAGGCCATCCTGTCGGGCGGCCTGCACCCGCACTACGCCGCCGTCACCCAGACCATCGCCCATGCCGAGGGCATGACCATCGTCCGCCAGGCGGCCGCCATCGACGCCGAGGCCGCGGTGATCGCCGCCATCGACGCGGAGACAGCCTGCGTCGTCGTCCAGACCCCCAACATCTTCGGCGTGGTCACCGACGTGACCAAGATCGCCGAAGCGGCGCACGCCGCCGGCGCCCTGCTGATCGTCGTCACCACGGAAGCCGTCAGCTTCGGCCTCCTGAAATCGCCAGGTGAAATGGGCGCCGACATCGCCGTCGCCGAGGGCCAGTCGATCGGGGTCGGCCTGAACTACGGCGGCCCCTACGTCGGCCTGTTCGCCTGCCGCGAGAAGCTGGTGCGCCAGATGCCGGGGCGCCTCTGCGGCGAGACCCTCGACGCCCAGGGCCGCCGCGGCTACGTCCTGACCCTCTCAACCCGCGAGCAGCACATCCGCCGCGAGAAGGCGACCAGCAACATCTGCACCAACTCCGGCCTCTGCGCGCTCGCCTTCACCATCCATCTTTCGCTGCTGGGCGAAGTGGGTCTGCGCCAGATGGCGGCGCTCAGCCACAGCCGCGCCCGCGAACTGGTCGGCGCGCTGAGCGGCGTCTGCGAGGTGCTGACCCCGCGCTACTTCAACGAGATCGCGGTGCGCGTCCCGAACGCTTCGGCGACCGTCGAAGCCTTGCTGCAGGATGGCATCGTCGCCGGCGTCCCCTACTCGCGCCTGGCGCCCGAAGCCGGCCTCGACGACGTCCTCCTGCTCGCCGTCACCGAGACCACCACCTCGGCGGATATCGCGGCCCTGTCTGCGGCCCTCAAGGGGAGGCTCGGCTGATGGCCATGAACAATGTGGGCCGCCCCACCGCGCCCGGAACCTCTTCGACCGAAGGCCACGCCTCGCTCACCGGCGCCCGCGGCCTCTTGCAGGACGAGCCGCTGATCTTCGAACTCGGCGGCTGGGACAAGACCGGCGTCGACTTCGATCCGGCCGACCACGACGCCTCCGATCTCGGCGATCTGGTGCGCACCGCCCCGATCGGCATCCCCGGCCTCTCTGAGCCCGAGACGCTCCGCCACTACGTGCGCCTCTCCCAGAAGAACCACGCCATCGACCTGGCGCTCTATCCGCTGGGCTCGTGCACCATGAAGCACAACCCGCGCCTCAACGAGAAGATGGCCCGCCTGCCGGGCTTCGCCGACCTGCACCCGCTGCAGCCGGTCTCGACCGCCCAGGGCGCCCTCGAACTGATGGACCGCCTGGCCCACTGGCTGAAGACGCTGACCGGCATGCCCGCCGTGGCGCTGACCCCCAAGGCCGGCGCCCACGGCGAGCTCTGCGGCCTGCTCTGCATCAAGGCCGCCCACGAGGCCGCCGGAAACGGCCACCGCCGCCGGGTCCTGGTGCCGACCTCCGCCCACGGCACCAACCCCGCCACCGCCGCCTTCGTCGGCTACTCCGTCGAGGAGATCGCCCAGACCGCCGACGGCCGCGTCGACCTCGCCGACCTGGAAGCCAAGCTCGGCCCCGACGTCGCCGCCATCATGGTCACCAACCCCAACACCTGCGGCCTCTTCGAGCGCGAGGTGATCGAGATCGCGCGCATATCGCACGCGCACGGGGCGTACTTCTATTGCGACGGAGCCAACTTCAACGCCATCGTCGGCCGCGTTCGCCCCGGCGACCTCGGCGTCGACGCCATGCACATCAACCTCCACAAGACCTTCTCCACCCCGCACGGCGGCGGCGGCCCAGGCGCCGGCCCCGTGGTCCTCTCGCAGGCCCTCGCCCCCTTCGCCCCCACGCCCTGGCTGGTCCACGGCGCGGACGGCCTGGAACTGGTCGAGGAAGCCCGCGACGAGGCCGCCCGGACCTTCGGCCGGATGTGCGCCTTCCAAGGGCAAATGGGCATGTTCGTCCGCGCCTACGCCTACATGCGCAGCCACGGCGCCGACGGCCTGCGCCAGGTGGCCGAGGACGCCGTGCTGAACGCCAACTACATCAAGGCCGTGCTCGCCGCCGAGATGACGCCAGCCTTCCCGGACGGGCCCTGCATGCACGAGGCCCTGTTCGACGACCGCTGGCTGGAGGGGACCGGCGTCACCACGCTGGACTTCGCCAAGGCCATGATCGACGAGGGCTTCCACCCGATGACCATGTACTTCCCGCTGGTTGTGCACGGCGCGATGCTGATCGAGCCCACCGAGACCGAGTCCAAGCGTGAGCTCGACCGCTTCTGCGACGCCCTGCTGGCGCTGGCCCGCGCGGCGAAGGCCGGCGATGTGGAGCGCTTCACCGGCGCGCCGTACCTGGCGCCGTTGAGCCGGCTCGACGAGACCCTGGCGGCCCGCAAGCCGAAGCTAACGTGGCGCCCGGAGCACGACGTCTCAGTGGCGGCGGAGTAGAAGCTTCCGTTCGCGGAAGGGTATTTCGCGTCACGAGCGAAGCGTTCGTGTCGAGGATGCATCGCAGGTGTGTCTCCGGCGCCATCCGCGTCCGAATAGAGATTCTGAGTGAAATTTAACCGGGCCGGCGCCTTTACGATTCAAAGGTGCGTTCGCATATCAGGTTTGCGCAGCGGCGGTTCGACCTCCTCTTGAGTCGTGCGCGCGCTCCCAGGTTAGACACCCGTGACGTTCGCCATGCCTTCCTTGCGCGTCTACCGCGCCTCCGACGAGTTTGCCCGCGAGCTAGCCGCTCGCGTGGCGCGTTGGCTGCTGATCGCGCTGGGTCTGGTGATCATGCTGGTCGGGCTGCCGTTGGTGGCGCTGCCCGGGCACCTGGGCCTGCCGCTGATGGTCGTCGGGCTGATGATTGTGCTGCGCAACTCGTTCAGCGCCAAGCGCCGCTTCGTGCAAATGCAGCGGGCGCACCCGAACATGGTCTTTCCGATCCGCCGCCTGATGCGCCGCGAGCCGGAGATCGTCCAGGTGTTCTGGCAGCAATATCTGCGCGTCGAGCGCCTGGTCCTCCCCCGCCGCGTGCGCTTCGCGGTCAAGGGCCGCCGCGCGCTGAAGCGCCGCTTCCGGCGTCAAGCCGTCTAGCCGCTCAGTTCCAGAATCTGGAAAAGGCCCCGGGAGCGATCCCGGGGCCTTTTCATTTGGGTTCGAGGCGACGGCTGAAAGCTACTGCAGCTTGCCGGCCAGCTCGCCGATGCCGCCGTCGATCAGCGGATCGGACTTGGCGCCAGCGATGCGGGCGGTGAGCACCTGTTCGGCCATCTGCGCGGCGAGCTCCCCGGCCGCCGCCTTCACCTCGGCGGTGGCCTGCGCTTCGGCCGTGGCGATCCGGCGCTCGGCCAGCTGGCCGCGGCGTTCGATCTGTTCGGCCAGGCGTTCCTGGGCCTCGACCTGCATCCGCTTGGCCTGCTCCTGTGCATTGGCCAGGATCTCGGCCGAGAGCTTCTCGGAGGCTTCGCGGTCGGCCTGGATGCGGGCCAGCAGAGCCTGAGCTTCCTCGCGAAGGCGGTTGGCTTCGTCGAGCTGGCCGCGGACCTTTTCGCCCGCGTCGCCCAGGGCCTTCCACGCGAACTTGTGCACGCCCGCAAAGACCAGGATGGCCAGGAAGACGATGAAGGCGACGCCGACCCAGAAGTGGGCTTCGGTGAACAGTTCCATCGGTCAGGCCCCCTTGGCCGCGCTGGCCAGCTCGGCGGGCGTCGCCGTCTTGCCAGTCAGCTTGCCGACGATGAGGCCTGCCGTTTCGCTGGCGATGCCAGCGACATTGGCCATCGCCGCGTCACGCGCCTTGGAGATGCGGGCCTCGGCGACGGCGGCCTGTTCGGCGAGCTTGGCTTCTTCCGCCGCGAGCTTGGCGGCGACCTCGGCCTGGGCCTTGGCGCGGGCCTCGGCGGCGACGCGCTGGGCCGCGGCGCGGGCCTGGGCGGTCTCGGCGGCGGCGGCCTGGGCCTGGGCCTCAGCCTCGTCCTTCAGACGGCGCGCGTCAGCGATGTCGCCGCTGATCTTGTCCTCACGCGCATCGATCGTGCCGCCGACCCGCGGCGCCGCGAACAGCCGGATGAACACCAGCATGGCGATGAAGATGATCAGGAACCAGACGATCTGGCCTGGCCACCATTGGAGGTCGAACTGCGGCAGGCCGGCGGATTTCGCAGGCTCGGCCGTGCTTTCTTGGGTCGGGGTCGCCATCGGCGATCAGTCTCTTATGGACGCGGCTTAGGAGCCGAAGAGGATGATCAGCGAGACCACGAAGGCGAACAGGCCCATGGTTTCGGTCAGCGCCATGCCGAGGAACAGCATGGTCTGCTGGCTGGCGGCGCCCGCCGGGTTGCGGATGGCGGCTTGCAGGTAGTTGCCGAACAGCACGCCCAGGCCGACACCGGCGCCGATCATGCCCATGGCGGCGAGGCCGGCGCCGATGAGCTTGGCGGAGGTGTGGAAGTCGACGACGGAAGCGACGGGATTCATGGGGTAGTCCTCTGTAGAAGTCGGTTTGGATTAGTGGCCGTGACCGAAGTTCACGACCTCGTTGAGATAGACCGTGGCCAGCGCCGCGAAGACGAAGGCCTGCAGGATCGCGACGACCAGTTCGAGGCCGGTCAGCGCCACGATCATCGTGAAGGAGAGCACGCTGGGAATGAAGGCCAGCGACGCCAGGCCGCCGGAGAGGCCCACGATGGCCAGCGCCACGACGAAGGAGCCGAACAGGCTCATCACCACGTGACCGCCCAGCATGTTGCCGAACAGTCGCATGGCCAGCGTCACCGGCCGCACGAAGTAGGACAGCATCTCGATCGGGATCATGAAGATCAGCATGAACTTGGGCATGCCGGAGGGTGCGAACAGGGTGACGAACTTCGGCCCATGCTTCACGAAGCCCAGGATGAAGACGCTGAAGAAGGTGAGCACCGCCAGCGTGGCGGTCACCGCCAGCTGAGAGGTCACCGCGAAGGTCAGCGACAGGCCGGCGATATTGCCCACCGCCAGCACCACGCTCATCAGATTGAGCGTCAGGATGACCATGAAGAGGGTGAAGAGATAGGGCACATAGGGCCGGCCCTCGGGCCCCAGGATCGGGCCGACCAGCACGCGGTCGATGATGTTGTAGAGCGCCTCGACGACCGCCTGGCCCCGGTTCGGCACGATCTCGCGCCGCGCGGTGGTCGCCAAGAAGATCACCAGCAGCAGGGCCCCGGCGATCATGGTGGCCACCGAATTGGTGATCGACATGTCGATGGCTAGCTTGCCGACATGGAAGGTCGGCAGGTCCACGATCTTGTGGATCGCAAACTGCTCCATCGGGTCGATGGCGGGTTGGTTCGCCATGGGCGGCCTTAGTCCTCGTCCTCGTCGTCCGGAACGCTCGGCGCGGCAGGCGCCTGACGGTCCAATGCAATTTTGTTCGCCCGCGCCGCGGCGTTGACCGCGGTGAAGATCGAAAACCCTGTGCCGATCAGCAGACCGCCGACCACGCCCCAGGGCTGGGTATGCGCGAAGTGATCCAAGAGCCAGCCAAGGCCGACGCCGCCGAGCACCCCACCAACCACTTCCCCCACGAAGCGGTAACCCTGCGCCATGGCCGCGTGAGTATCGGGACTCACCTTGCGGGTTTGCGCCGCCTCCGCCGCTCCCAAGCGTTGATCGAGGCTTTTGAGGGCCTCGTCCGGCAGGTCTTTGGCCGGGAGATCGCTGGGGTGTGGCATACGTCGGAAGGCCTCTAGACCGCGACGTCGCCGCCACGGCGGGGGCTTTTAGGTCGCGCGGAACCTATAGACCGTGCTGCGGCGCGTCAAGGCTGGCCGAACAGCCCATAACTCCATGTTTTTGTGAGATTATTTCTTCTCCAGATCGTCAGCCGGTTTAGCTGGGGCGTCCAGCCGCAGACCACGCCCCTCACCGGCCGCCGGCATCTCCAGGATTCGAGGTGGCCCGCGGCCGAGCACTATTGGGCGGCCATGGCCTCGGCCTGATGCAGGTCCACGCTGACCAGCTGGGAGACGCCGCGCTCGGCCATGGTCACGCCGAAGAGGCGGTCCATGCGCGCCATGGTCACCGGGTTGTGGGTGATGGCGATGAAGCGGGTCTCGGTGCGCCGTCGCATCTCGTCGAGCATGTTGCAGAAGCGGTCGACGTTGGCGTCGTCGAGCGGCGCGTCCACCTCGTCCATGAGGCAGAAGGGGCTCGGCTTGGTCAGGTAGATGCCGAACAGCAGCGACGTCGCCACCAGCGTCCGCTCGCCCATCGAGAGGAGCCGGACATGCTGGATGCGCTTGCCCCGGGGCGCGGCGAGGATCTCGATCTCGCTGTCGAGGGGCTCGTCCGGGCTCGCCAGCCGGAGATCGCACTCGCCGCCGCCGAAGAGCGTCTGGAAGACGGTGTGGAAGTTCGCCTTCACGGCCTCGAAGGTCTCGAGGAACATGGCCCGCGCGGTCCCGTCGATTTCCCGGATGGCCTGGATGAGCGACTGGCGCGCGCTCACGAGATCGTCCCGCTGGCCCGTGAGGAACTCGAGCCGCTTGATCTCGTCGGCGTGCTCCTCGACCGCCAGCGGGTTCACGGGCCCGATCGCCTCCAGCGACGACACGATCCGCCCGGCCTCGGACTCGAGCGTCTCGAGGTCGAGATCGAGCAGCGGCGCCGTCTCGAGCAGCTCGCTCAGCGGCTTCCGCCACTCGGTTTCCACCCGGTCGATCAGGCTCCGGCGGAATCCGGCCGCCTCGGTCAGCTCCAGCTGGAGCCGATGGTTTTCCTCC
>NZ_DATGEX010000011.1:0-14435 GCF_035309685.1 Phenylobacterium sp. | reverse complement strand
CTCGAGCTGTCGGAAACCGAGCTGCGCGTGCGCGCGCTCGAATCGATTCTCACGGAAAAAGGCTACATCGATCCGGCCGCGCTCGATCTGTTGATCGAGACCTATGAGAAGAAGGTTGGGCCGCGCAACGGCGCCCGCGTCGTCGCCCGGGCCTGGACCGATCCGTCGTTTCGCGAACGCTTGTTGAAGGATGCAACGCCGGCGATCCGCGAGCTCGGCTATGCCGGCCGCCAGGGCGAGCACATCATCGCGGTCGAGAACACGCCCGAGACCCACAACATGGTCGTGTGCACGCTGTGCTCCTGTTATCCGTGGCCGGTGCTCGGCCTGCCGCCGGTCTGGTACAAGTCCGCGCCCTATCGCTCGCGCGCGGTGATCGATCCGCGCGGCGTCATGGCCGAGTTCGGGACCGTGCTGCCCGATGAGGTCGAGGTCCGGGTCTGGGATTCCACCGCCGAGCTGCGCTACCTGGTGCTGCCGGAGCGCCCCGCCGGGACCGAAGGCCTCGACGAGGATGCGCTGGCCGCGCTGGTCACCCGCGACGGCATGATCGGGACCACTCGCCTGTGAACAGCGTCCACGACATGGGCGGGATGGAGAACCTGGGACCGGTGATCCCGGAACCCGAGGGCGAGGTGTTCCACGCCGCGTGGGAGGGCCGGGTCCACGCCTTGAGCGTCGCCTCGCCGACCCGCAGCAACATCGACGCCGGTCGCCACCAGCGCGAGAAGATCCCCGGCCCGGAATATCTGGCCATGAGCTACTACGAGAAGTGGTTCCGGGGGCTCACCGAGCTGCTGGTCGCCCATGGCCACGCCACCTGGGCGGAGATCGCGCGCGGCAAGGCCGAGCCGGGGTTCGCCAAGGCCACGCCCCTGCTGCGCGCCGAAGAGGTCGCGCCACGTTTCATGCGCCGGGGCTCCTATGTGCGCGAGGGCGCGGCGCCGGTGTTTGCGGTGGGCGACAAGGTCCGCGCCCGCGACCTCAATCCGCACGGCCACACCCGCTTGCCGCGCTACGTCCGTGGACGGCAAGGCGTGATCACCGCCCTGCACGGCGCGCACGTCTTTCCAGACAGCCACGCCCACGGTGGGGGTGAGGATCCGCGCCCGCTCTACACGGTGCGCTTCGCGGCGCGGGAGTTGTGGGGCGAGGCGGCCAACCCGCGGGACAGCGTCTCACTCGACCTCTGGGAGCCCTATCTTGAACGCGCCTGAGCCGGCCCGACTCTTTGGCAGCCTGCCGCATCTGCCGCGCGACGCGGGCGGGCCGGTGTTCGCCGAGCCCTGGCAGGCGCAGGCCTTCGCGCTCGCCCTGCAGCTGCACGCCCAGGGCGCCTTCAGCTGGCCGGAATGGGCGGATGCGCTTTCGGCGCGGCTGAAGGCCGCCGGCCCCGCCGACGACGGCTCGCGCTACTATGAGCATTGGCTGGCGACGCTGGAGGATCTGGTGACCGCCAGGGCGCTGGCCACCGCGCCGGAGCTCAGTGCGCGGAAGGACGCGTGGGAACACGCCTACCGTCGCACCGCGCACGGACGACCCGTGGAGCTCGTCGGGGAACCCTAGCCGCCCCTTGCGCGCTCAAGCTTGAGCAAGGGAATTGGCGCGCATGGTTCAATATGCGGTAACGCTCAAGGACGGCGACTGGACCGTCTTTTCCGATGGCCAGCCGATCGAGCGCGGCCTCAGCCGATCGGCGGCCGTGCAGATGGCCAAGGACATGGCCTTCGAAGCCGAAGAGCGCGGCGACGAGGTCGAACTGCTCATCCAGGGCTACTACGGCGACCTGTCCCGCCGGCTGACCGGCGGCCCGGAAACCTAGCCTCGGCCCACCCTAGCCGCGACGTTGGGCCGACTTGGCTTCGCGCTTGGCGCGCGCCTCGGCCTTGGCGGCGGCCTTGCGGTCCTTGCGCTCCTGACGCTTCAGCTCCAGCTGAGCCTCTTCGTTGTTGGCCAACGCCTCGATGCGCGCGGCTTCCTCGGCCTCGGCCCTCAGCCGCGCGGCTTCCTTCTCGGCGGCCCGCTTGGCGCGGACTTCCTCGATCTCACGCGCCTTGCGCTGCGCCCGGGTCTCGAGGACCTCGGCTTGCACCATGGGCTTGGGTTTGAACTTTTCGAGCAGGGCCTTACGGGCTTCAGCCTGGGACGCCAGGCGTTCGTTGAAGCCACCGATCTTGTCTTCTCTCATTGCGACTTTCGAATGGGGTTAGTGATGGTCTGGCGGGGAAAACCCCGCCTCGATGGATTGGGTTGCTATCAGCCGACGATGTCGGCCTCGGTAAAGAATTGTGCGATTTCCAAGGCGGCGTTCTCGGCGCTGTCGGAACCGTGCACCGAGTTCTCGCCGACGTTCTGGGCGTAGAGCTTGCGGATGGTGCCATCGGCCGCGTCGGCCGGGTTGGTGGCGCCCATGACTTCCCGGTACTTGGCCACGGCGTTGGGGCCTTCCAGCACCTGCACCACGACCGGCGCCGACATCATGAAGTCGACCAGCTCGCCGTAGAACGGGCGCGCGGCGTGCACCTCATAGAACTTCTTGGCCTGGGCCTCGGTCATGCGAATGCGGCGTTGGGCGACGATGCGCAGGCCCGCGTCCTCGATCACGGCGTTGATCTTGCCGGTCAGGTTCCGCTGGGTGGCGTCCGGCTTGATGATCGAGAAGGTGCGTTCGGTCATGGGTCTCTTTACGTGTCAGGACAGATGGGGAGCCCGCGGGCATTCCGCGAGGTGGCGGGCTCTATAGCCGCCTCGCCCTCTCTCGCCAAGGCGCTGCGCTGCAACACTCATGACGGATCGGCATGACGAGGCCGTGTCGGTCTGCTATGCACCCGCCCGGTCAGGCGGCGGCGCGGCCTATCGAAAGCCCTGACCCTCCCATTCCCCCGCAGATCCGGCGCGTGCTGGTCCGTAGTCTTTTGCCTTAAGTTCCAATGCTTCAGATCAAAGATCTCACCTTCGACGCCTGGGGCCGCCGGTTCTTCGACCAGGCGACCGTCAGCCTGCCCAAGGACGCCAAGGTCGGCCTGGTGGGCCGCAACGGCGTGGGCAAGTCGACGCTCTTTAAGCTGATCCTGAACCAGTTGGCGCTGGGGTCCGGCGAAATCGGCCTGCCGAAAGCCGCCCGGATCGGGTCGGTGGACCAGGAGCACCCGGCGACGCCGATTCCCCTGCTGGAGACCGTGCTGGCCGCCGACGTTGAGCGGGCGAGCCTGCTGGCCAGTCTGGAGACCGCCGAACCGGAAGACCTCGGCGACATCTACACGCGGCTGATCGAGATCGACGCCGACCGGGCCCCCAGCCGGGCGGCGGAGATCCTCGCGGGCCTGGGCTTCTCCAACGCCGACCTGGCGCGGCCGATGGCGGAGTTCTCCGGCGGCTGGCGGATGCGGGTGGCGCTCGCGGCTTCGCTGTTCGCAGCCCCCGACCTGCTGCTGCTGGACGAGCCGACCAACTACCTCGACCTGGAAGGCGCGCTGTGGCTTGAGGCGCGGCTGCAGAAATACCCGCACACCGCCATGGTGATCAGCCACGACCGCGAGCTGCTCGACAACTCGATGGATCACATTCTCCATCTGAAGGACGGCAAGCTCGACCTCTACACCGGCGGCTACGACAGCTTCGAACGCCAGGTCACCGAGAAGCTGCGGCTGCAGGAGGCGATGCGCACCAAGATCGAGGCCAAGCGCGCCCACATGCAGGCCTTCGTCGACCGCTTCGGCGCGAAGGCGTCGAAGGCGACCCAGGCCCAGTCGCGCCTGAAGATGATCGCCAAACTGCCGCCGGTCTCCAACATCATCGAGGACCGGGTCGCGCCCTTCACCCTGCCCTCGCCCGAGCGGCCGCTGCCCCCGCCGCTGATCCGGCTTGAAGGGGCTGACGTCGGCTATGGCGGCGCGCCGATCCTGCGCAAGCTCAACCTGCGGCTTGATATCGACGACCGCATCGGGCTGCTTGGCGTCAACGGGGCGGGCAAGTCGACCTTCGCCAAGCTGGTGGCCGGCGCGCTGGCCGTGGAGAGCGGGACCCTGGTGCGCTCGTCACGGCTCAAGGTCGGCTGGTTCCACCAGCACCAGATCGAGGCGATGGACCCGACGGACACCCCGCTGGAGATCATCCGCCGCGCCCTGCCGGGGTCCTCGGAGAGTCAGCGGCGCTCGAAGCTCGCCCAGTTCGGCCTCGGATATGAGAAGGTCGACACAACGGTCGCCAACCTGTCCGGCGGCGAGCGCGCGCGCCTGCTGCTCAACATGGTGGCGATGGAAGCGCCGCACCTGTTGATCCTCGACGAGCCGACCAACCACCTGGACATCGACAGCCGCCGCGCCCTGCTGGACGCGCTGAACGACTATGAGGGCGCGGTGATCCTGATCACCCACGACCGCTCGCTGATGGAGCTGGTGGCCGACCGCCTGTGGCTGGCCGCCGATGGCGGGATCGAGCCCTTCGACGGCGACATGGAGGACTACGCCAAGTTCGTCCTCGACCGCGCCCGCGTCGCGGCGCGCGCGCCCACCCAGGTCGCCGAGGAGCCCGTCAAGGCTTCGCCGCCACCCCCGCCGCCCGCGCCGCGCGCCAAGGTCCCGACCGGAACCGCACGCCGCCGGGTCGAGGCCGCCGAGGCGGCTTTGGGCCGCGCTACGGCCGCGCTCGCCGATATCGACGCCAAGCTCACCGATCCCGAAATCTTCACCAAGGACCCCGCCAAGGCCGCGGAATTGGGACGCCGCCGGGCCGCCGCCCAGGCGAGCGTCGACGCCGCGGAAGCCGAATGGCTGGCGGCCCAGGAAGCCTACGAGGCGCTGACTCTGTCCTGAGCCGCGCCGCGCGCGCGACCCGCAGCCCGGCGCGCCTGAGCGTCGCGGACCAGGCCATCCAGCAGGATATCATCTTCCCCCGGATCGGCGATCGGCACAGTGTCGTGGATGCGGGTGATGTCGAGCTCAAGGAAGCCCTCCGGTAGGTCGCGCAGGATGTCGGTGAAGACGTGGGCGACGCGGATGTTCTCCGCCCGGTAGGTCTTGCGGTCGTTGATGGCCGACGAGATCGCCTCGTCGAAGCCGCTCAAGGACACCATGATGGTCGGTTGCTCTTCCGCGATGCGCTCGGCGGTCATATTCCACAGCGGACTGTCTTCATCGATCTTGTGGATGATCGTCCAGGAGAGGCTGAGCACCGGGATGCTCTGGCGCTCCAGCTTCAGCTCGGTGAAGCGCCGAAACCGTGTGTCGCCCACGTGGCGCTCGTGCAGGTAGCTGAGCCGGGCGCTGGCTTCGCTGATCCCCTGCAGGCGGCGGCTGGCCACCCGCATCATCAAGGCCCGGCCATCCTCGTAAGGCGCGACCACAGCCACGTCGCTGAAGACCAGCCGCGCGCGGGGCCGGGCGAAGCGGGCGAAAAAGGCGCCGGTGACGAGCGCGGTCAGGAACATGCCGACAAAGATTTCGGCGGTGGCGATCGAGTGACCGTAGACCGTCGCCGGCGTCATGACGCCGTAGCCGACCGTGGCCAGGGTCTCGACGCTGAAGAAGAAGGCGTCGCCGAAGGCGCCGGGCCGGGCGTTGGTCACCGCGCCCGGCGCCAGCCAGTAGAGCGTGGCGAACAACAGGTTGGCGACGACGAACAGCAGCAGCACCGAGACCAGGAAGGTCGCCCAGCGCATGGATAGGACGAGATAGTACGGGTCGTCGACGCTGAAGCGGCTGACGCCGACCTTCACGGCCTGCAGCCCGGCCAGCTTGATGCGGGGTGGAGAAAGCTTCACGGCCCTTTCGTAGCACGCCTGCACCGGACCGTCGAAGGCACGGCCCGCCGCGAGATACGCAGGCTTGGATCAGGTGATGTGTTTGGGGCTGATCGGGTCGCTGCCCGGGAAGGTTTCCTCGATGGCCTCGTCCAGCAGGGCTTCCTGGCGGTCCTCCGCTGACTTCTCGCGCGCGGCCATGTGGTCGTGCTTCTCGCCTTCTTTCAGAGGTTCCACCTCGCGATGATGCGGAACCTCGATGTGGCGGTCCTCGTGGATCGGGGCGGCTTCCACGGCCATGTCGGCGTTGGCGCCGCCCGAACCGTGCGTGAACGCGCGCTTGGCCTGGGCGGTCTGTTTGCGGTTCATCGGGTGTCTCCTCGACAGAAGTGTCGGGAGGAAAACCCCTCAGCTCAGCTTGGGTTGCCCGCGACCTGCGCGTCCCCGGCCTAGAGGAAGGTCCAGTGACCGTGGCCCCGATGGCGCAGGTTGTTCTGGACGTGGCGCACGCCGTCGATCTCGGCGACGTCCTCGATCCGGCGCTTGTCGGCCTTGTGGCGCACCGTGCCGTTCAGCGTGACCTCGGCGTCTTCGACGATCACCTCGACATCGCGCAGGTCGAGGCCGCGCTCGTCTTCCAGCCGCTCCACGATCACCGCCCACAGCACCCGGTCGGAAGGGCCGCGGCGCGCCGCCGCCGGACGGGCGTCGAGGTGAGGCGCCCGGGGTCCGGGCGAAAAGAACGCGCGCGCGCCGTCCATCCAGGAGCGCGGCTGCGAGGCCCGATAGTCGCCGCTCTCCATTCGCCGGGCGTAGTCCCGGTCGGCCTCGGCGTAGCGGCGATAGGCCCCACGCCGCTCCGGATCGTAGGCGTAGTCGGTGGAATAGTCGGCCTGGCCGAAATCGTCGCGGCCGGGGCGTATCTCGTCCTCGACGCGATAGCCGGCCCTGGCCTGCGGATCGTAGCCGTAGTCGCCGGCGTAGTCGGCCTGCCCGAAATCGTCGCGCCCCGTGTCGCGCAGCGCGCGGCGGCGGCGCTCGTCCTCGCGGTCCTGCCAATTTTCCCGGGCCATGGCGCGTCTCCTGATTGTCACGTGCTTAGGCGAAGAACCTGCGCCGTGCGCTTCGGTTCCCATATGAGTCGGGAACTTGCGGCGGCTCGCCCGCCTGACTCATCGCCCGGACTCATCGCCCAGACTCACCACCCTGACTCCCTGGGCCGACTCAACAGAGACTTCGACTGTCGTGACCGCGCCCAACCCGACCCGCTCGTCCAAACCGGAGCCCGTCGTGGCGGAGCTGGCGCAGGACATCGCCCACCCGCACGCGGGATTGCCGGGGCGCCTTGGGCAGTGGGCCCACTGGGCGTTGCGGATCGTGCCACCGGTGATGCTGGTGGCGGCCATCTGGGTGCTCTGGCGCGAGTTCCACAAGCTGAGCTTCGAGGCGGTGAAGGCGGCGATGGCCGGATGGGGTCTCACCGCAATCCTGATGACACTCGTCCTGTCGGTGGTGAGCTTCCTCTTGATGGGCCTGATCGAGTGGGTCGGCCTGCGCTGGACCGGCGCCAGGGTGCCCATGGGCCCCACCCAGATGGGCTCGTTCCTGGCCAATGGCATCGCGCATGCGATCGGCGCGAACCTCCTGACCTCCGGCGCCATCCGCGCGCGGTTCTACGAGCGGTTCGGGGTCAGCCTGACCCAGGCGGCCGGCGCGACCCTGTTCGCGGCCTTTTCCTTCGGCGTGGGCCTGGCGGCGCTGTCGGGCGCCGGGCTGCTGCTGGCCGCGAGCGCCGATCTCGATCGCACGGCCATCACGCCTGTCGCGGCGCGGGCGCTTGGCGCCGGCTTGCTGGCGGTGGCGGCGGGCTATGTCGTGCTCTGCGCCTTGCGCCGCCGGCCGCTATCCGGCTTCGGCCGCAGCGTCACCCTGCCGAGCGCGCGCGATGCGGCAGCCCAGCTGGTGCTGGGCGTCGTGGACAACGGCATCGCCGCGGCGATCCTGTGGATCCTGCTGCCGGCCGGCGGGCCAAGCTACGTGACCTTCGTCGGGGCCTATGCGGTCGCCTGCATCACCGGCCTGATCTCTTCGGTGCCGGGCGGCGCAGGCGTGTTCGAGAGCGCCATGGCCGCCCTGTTGCCGGACGTCGCGCCGGCCGCGCTGGCCGCGGCCTTCCTGGGCTACCGGCTCAGCTATTACATCCTGCCGCTGTTCCTGGCGGCCCTGGCGCTGGCGGTGGAGACCCTGCGCAACCGCCGCGCCTAGTCGGCCGGATCGACCGTCGCCGGCTCGATGGTGACGCTCTCGCCGCAGCCGCAGGCGTCGGTCTCGTTGGGATTGCGGAAGGTGAACTTGGCGGCGAGGCGCGTCACGTCGTAGTCGATCACCGTGCCGATCAGGAACAGCACCGCCTTGGGCTCGACCAGGATGGTGACGCCCTTGTCCTGAACCACCTCGTCCAGCGGGCCGGCTTCGGCGGCGTACTCCAGGACATATTCCTGGCCCGCGCAGCCGCCGTTCTTCACGCCGACGCGCAGGCCGGCGTAGGGCGTCTCCGCCTTGGCCATGATCTCGCGCACGCGCTCGGCGGCGGCGTCGGTCAGCGAGACCACCTTGGGCCGTTCGCGCCGCGCGCGGGTCGGGGCTGTGAGGTTCAGGTCCATCAGAACATGTTCAGCTGCAGCTTGGCCTCGTCGCTCATCCGCGACGGGTCCCACGGCGGATCGAACACCAGCTCGACCTTGCAGGACTTCACCTCGGGAATTTCGCGGATCGCGTCCTCGACCCAGCCCGGCATCTCGCCGGCCACCGGGCAGCCGGGCGCGGTCAGGGTCATGTCGATGACCACGTCCTTGGCGTCGGAAACGTCGACCTTGTAGATCAGGCCCAGCTCATAGATGTCGACCGGGATTTCCGGGTCGAAGACCGTCTTCAGCTGCTCGATCAGCTTGTCGGTCAAGACGTCGAGCTCGCCCTGCGACAGCGGGGCGGCGACTTCGGCGTCAACGGGTGCGGCGTCATCCATCGGGGTCATGCTTTAAGCGAAAAATGCCTGAGTCTTCGTTAGGGCGTCCACAAAGGCGTCGGCCTCCTCGTGGGTGTTATATAGGGCGAAGGAGGCGCGCGCGCTCGAGGTCACGCCGAAACGTCGCATCAGGGGCTCGGCGCAATGGGTCCCGGCGCGCACCGCGACGCCATATTTGTCGAGGATCTGAGCGACGTCGTGGGCGTGGGCGCCGTCGACCGTGAAGCTGAGAATCGCGCCCTTGCCCGGCGCCTCGCCCAGCACGCGCAGCCAATTGGCCCCGTTCAGCCGCTCGCGGACATGGGCGTAGAGGGCGTGCTCGTGCTGCGCCACCGCGGCGCGGTCGAGGCCGGAGAGCCAGTCGATCGCCGCGCCCAGGCCGATGGCCTCGAGGATCGGCGGCGTGCCGGCCTCGAAGCGGTGCGGCGGGTCGGCATAGGTGATGGCGTCCAGGCTGACATTGCCGATCATCTCGCCGCCGCCCTGGTAGGGCGGAAGCGTCGCCAGGCGCTCGGCCTTGCCGTAGAGGGCGCCGATGCCGGTCGGGCCATAGAGCTTGTGGCCGGAGAAGACATAGAAGTCGGCGTCCAGCGTCTTCACATCGACGCCCTGGTGCACCACGGCCTGGCAGCCGTCGATCAGCACCAGTGCGCCGGCGTCATGGGCCAGGCCGATCAGCTCGGCGACCGGGTTCACCGTGCCGAGGACATTCGACATGTGGGTCAGGCCCACGACCTTGGTCCGCTCGCTCAGCAGGGATTTGAAGCTCTCGACGTCGAGCCGCCCGTCATCGGTGACGCGCGCGAACTTCAGCACCACGCCCTGGCGTTCGCGCAGGAAGTGCCAGGGGACGATGTTGGCGTGGTGCTCCATCTCGGTGAGCAGGATCTCGTCGCCGGCCTTCAGGCTGGCGCCCAGGCCCGAGGCCACCAGGTTGATCGCCTCGGTCGCGCCCTTGGTGAAGACGATCTCGTTGGGGACTGCGCCCAGGAGGCCCGCCACCGACTTTCGGGCGGCCTCGTAGGCCTCGGTCGTTTCGTTCGCGAGCGTATGCAGGCCGCGGTGCACATTGGCGTAGCTGTGCTCCATGGCGTGCGTCATGGCGGCGATCACCGCGCGCGGCTTCTGGGCCGAGGCGGCGCTGTCCAGATAGACCAGCGGGTGGCCGTTCACCTGGCGTCCCAGGATCGGGAACTCGGCGCGAACCGCCTCAACGTCGAAGGCCATGCTCAGGCCCTCAGCCGGTCGGCGGCCCAGGCGCGGACGATCTCGCGCGCCTCGTCCTGGTCGATGCGGTCGATCACCTGGCCGACGAAGGCCTCGGTGAGCAACGCGCGGGCCTGCGCCTCGGGCATGCCGCGCTGGCGGGCGTAGAACAGGGCGTCCTCGTCCAGCGCGCCCACCGTATTGCCGTGCGCGCAGGCCACGTCGTCGGCGTAGATTTCGAGCTCGGGCTTGGCGTCGACCTCGGCGCGCTCCGATAGGATCAGCGCATGGTGGCCCATCTTGGCGTCCGTGCCGTCAGCGCCTTCGGCGACCACGATCCGGCCCTGGAAGACGCCGCGGGCCTGGTCCCGCACCACGCCCTTGGTGAGCTGTTCGGTGACGCCGTCGAGTCCATCGTGCGTGACCACGGTCGTGAGGTCCGCGTGTGCCTTGTCGGCCAGCAGATAGACGCCGTCGAGGCGCAGGCTGGCGTGGCCGCCCGGGTGGCTGACGCGGGTCTCGATCCGTTGGCGGCGGCCGCCGGAGGTCGCGACCGTCTGGGCGAAATCGGACTTGGCGGCGAGCGAGACCTCGGCCTGGCTCACCGTGACGCCGCCGGGGCTGTCGGCGGCCAGCACCAGGCGCTCGACGCTGGCGCCTTCGGCGAGCGCGATCGCGAGCGTGGTCTGGGAGAGGTAGCCGCCCTCGCCTTCGTAGGTCTCGAAAAGCTGCAGGCGCGCGCCGGCGGCCACATTGATCGTCACCCGGGCCGCATGGGCGCCGTCGCCGCGCGAGACGATCCGCAGCGCCACCCAGGCGGTCTCGCCCGCCGGCACGTCGATCTTCGCCTCGCCGGCGCCGTTCACGATGGCGACGACGCGGGTGACGAGCTCGTCGAACGGCCCGACGGCCAAGTCGCCCTCGAAGGCGGGCGACGGGCCGGGCAGGATGCGGATCAGGCCGCGCAGGTCGGTCCAGCGCCAGTCCTCGTCGCGCTTGGACGGCAGCTCGGTGACATCGCGGTCGCGTATGGCGGCGGTGACGCTCAAGCCGCGGCCTTCTCGTAGCGTTCGTAGCCGCCAGCTTCCAGCTCGTGCGCCAGTTCGGGGCCGCCGGAGGCGACGATCCGGCCGCCGGCCAGCACGTGGACGCGGTCCGGTTTGATGTAGTCGAGCAGCCGCTGGTAGTGGGTGATCACCAGCATGGCGCGGTCGGGGCCGCGCAGCGCGTTGACGCCTTCGGAGACGATGCGCAGGGCGTCGATGTCCAGGCCGCTGTCGGTCTCGTCGAGGATGAGGAAGCGGGGCGAAAGCATCGCCATCTGAAGGATTTCCATCCGCTTCTTCTCACCGCCGGAGAAGCCGACGTTGAGCGCGCGCTTCAGCATCTCGAAGTCGATCTTCAGCGCCGCGGCCTTCTCACGCGCCAGCTTCAGAAAGGCGGGCGCGGCGATCTCGTCCTCGCCGCGGGCGCGGCGCTGGGCGTTCAGCGCGGTGCGGATGAAGGTCAGCGCGGGGACGCCCGGGATTTCCAACGGATACTGGAACGACAGGAAGACACCGCGCGCGGCCCGCTCGTCGGGCGCCAAGGCCAGCAGGTCCTCGCCGTCGAGCGTCGCGGTCCCAGCGGTCACCTCATAGCCGTCACGGCCGGTCAGTACGTAGGAGAGCGTCGACTTGCCCGCTCCGTTCGGCCCCATGATGGCGTGCACCTGACCGGCCGGAACCTCCAGGGTCAGGCCCTTGAGGATCTCCTTGCCATCGACGGCGGCGTGCAGGTTTGAAACGCTCAACATCATGGAGCTAGTCACCCTTAGTCAAAGCAGTTGTCAGACGTTGAGCTACTCGGACATCCTTGGGGATGCCCTGGAGCGTTCCGACAATCTCATGGGCCGCTCGGGCGACGGAAGCGGCTTCCACATTGCCCAAATCGACTTGAACGTAGGCCTGGGCAAAGAAATAGCCGGCAGCCTTCTCAGCCTTGTATTTTGGCTCTCCGACGCTCTTGGTCAGATATTCCTCAACCTTGGGCCAATCCTCGCACGGGATGCGATTTTCAATTTCAAACTGAAGAACGATGGCAAGGCAGTTCACCGCCGCTTGCATTGGCGAGAGGCCTTGTTTCCGAAAATCTTCGATCCCGAGTTTGAGTTTTGGCCAGGACTTCGTGATCTCCGACAGATAGGCGTCCTGCAGCCCGAAGCCGAGAAGGTAGCTCATGTCTTCATGAACCTCCTTCCGATACCGCAGCGATCTAAGAACGCCCAACATTCAACGAAACTCATCGGCGAGAAATTGGGCCATGACCGTGAGCGCCTCGGCCACGGTGTCGACCTGCTCGCGCTTGCGGGGCGCGCTGGCGCCGGGAAGCGTCGAGCGCTTGTCGGCGGCGGTGACGCTGGCGTGGCCGGCCTCGAAATAGGCGGCGATGCGGAAATCCACATGGTCGAGGGAGACGGTGTACCGGCGCCGATCCAGCACCAGGCCCTTGTCGGCCAGGAACAGGGCGTCAGCGCGCAGCGCGGCCTCCAGTTCCTCGGCGCGGGCCAGGTCCTGTTCCTGCTGGCGGCGCTCGGCGTCCTCCCGCTCGCGGCGAGCCTCTTCGCGGCGCGCCTGCTCGGCCTCGTAGGCCGCGGCGAGCGAGAGCGTGGCGGGCTTGGTCTTCGAGCTCATCCGACGCTCCCTTCCAGGCTGATCGCCACCAGCTTCTGGGCTTCGACCGCGAACTCCATGGGCAGTTCCTGCAGCACGTCCTTGACGAAGCCGTTGACCAGCAATTGCACCGCCTCCTCCTGGGAAAGGCCGCGCTGCATCACGTAGAACAGCTGGTCTTCCGACAGGCGCGTGGTCGTCGCCTCGTGCTCGAACTTCGACTGGCCGTTGCGGGCCTCGATGTAAGGCACGGTGTGGGCGGCGCAGTGCTTGCCGATCAGCAGGCTGTCGCACTGGGTGAAGTTGCGCGCGCCCTTGGCCTTCGGGTGCGCCGAGACCAGGCCGCGATAGGTGTTCGACGAGCGCCCGGCGCTGATCCCCTTGGAGATGATCCGTGAGCGGGTGTTGGCGCCCAGGTGGATCATCTTAGTGCCGGTGTCGGCCTGCTGGCGGCCGTTGGTGATGGCGATGGAATAGAACTCGCCGCTGCTGCCGTCGCCGCGCAGGACGCAGGAGGGGTACTTCCAGGTGATCGCCGAGCCGGTCTCGACCTGGGTCCAGCTGACCTTGGAGCGGTCGCCCCGGCAGTCGGCCCGCTTGGTGACGAAGTTGTAGATGCCGCCCTTGCCGGTCTCCGGATCGCCTGGGTACCAGTTCTGCACCGTGGAGTATTTGATCTCGGCGTCGTCCAGCACGACCAGCTCGACGACCGCGGCGTGCAGCTGGTTCTCGTCGCGCATCGGGGCCGTGCAGCCCTCGAGATAGGACACGTAAGCCCGCTCGTCGGCGATGATCAAGGTGCGCTCGAACTGGCCGGAATTCTCGGCGTTGATGCGGAAATAGGTGGAGAGCTCCATCGGGCAGCGCACGCCCGGCGGCACGTAGACGAAGCTGCCGTCGGAGAAGACCGCCGCGTTCAGGCAGGCGAAATAGTTGTCGCTGACGGGCACCACCGAGCCAAGGTACTTGCGCACCAGCTCCGGGTGCTCGCGGATCGCCTCGCTCATCGAGCAGAAGATCACCCCGACCTGGGCCAGTTCCTTCTTGAAGGTGGTGACCACGCTGACGCTGTCGAACACCGCGTCGACCGCATAGCGCGGCGCGCCGGCGACGCCCGCCAGCACCTCCTGTTCGCGCAGCGGGATGCCGAGCTTCTTGTAGGTCTCCAGGATATCCGGATCGACCTCGTCGAGGCTGTTCAGCACCGTCTTGGGCTTGGGCGCGGCGTAGTAGTAGCTGTCCTGGTAGTCGATCTTCGGGAAGTTGACCTTCGCCCAGTCGGGCTCGTCCATCGCCTGCCAGCGTTCGAAGGCGTCGAGGCGCCAGGCCAGCATCCACTCCGGCTCGTTCTTCTTGGCCGAGATGTCGCGCACGACATCCTCCGACAAGCCCCGCCGCGCGGACGCGCCCGCCACGTCGGAGTCGGCCCAGCCGAACTTGTATCGATCAAGCCCCTCGAGCTCGGGGTGCGCGATTGCCGTCATGGGGAGACGCTTCCGGACTCAGCTGTTGTTTCGGTGGCGGCGATGGCCTCAGGCAGGTTTCCTGTGGTCTGCTGTCGCCCCGCACTGGCGCCCGCGAGAAGAGCGAGGACTTCGCCGATGGCGAGTCGCTGGCTGGTGGGTTCGTGCAGCGGGAGGTGGGCGTGGATCTGGTAGCGGTTGCGGCGGCCGTCTTTCTGCTTGACGGTATAGCCGACCGCGGTCAGGTCGCTGATGATGCCGTAGGCGCTGCGCTCGGTGATGCCCACCGTGGCCGCGATGTCGCGCAGCCGCACGCCCGGGTCATGTGCGATGCACAGCAGCACCCGGCC
>NZ_DATGEX010000010.1:0-3652 GCF_035309685.1 Phenylobacterium sp. | reverse complement strand
CAGTCCATCTCCCAGGTGAAGCCGATCCCGCCGTGGGTCTGGATGTTCTCCTTGGCGGCGAACCAGAACGCCTCCGACGCGGCGATCCGCGCGGCGCTGGCGGCCAACGGCATCTCCGGCGCGTCGGTGTTGAGCGCCCATGCGCCGTAATAGGCGTTGGAGCGGGCGAGCTCGTTCTTGACGTAGATGTCGGCCAGCTTGTGCTTGATCGCCTGGTACGACGCGATCACCCGCCCAAACGCGTAGCGCTCCAGCGCATAGGCCTTGGCCATCTCCAGGCACCTGTCGGCGCCGCCGCACTGTTCGAAGGCCAGCAGGATCGCGGCGCGGTCGAACACCTGCTCGACGATCTCCATCCCGGCGCCCGCCTCACCCAAACGAATGGCCGGGGCGTTCTTGAAGGTGAGCTTGGCCGCATCGCGGCTCGGGTCGAGCGTCTGCAGCACCTCGCGGGTGACGCCCTCGCCGTCCAGATAGACGCTGTAGAGGCCGGGCTTGCCGTTCTCCTTGGCCAGCACCAGGGCCACATTGGCGATGTCGCCGTCGGTGACCGGCAGCTTCACGCCCGAGAGCTTGCCGTCGGTGACCGTGGTCTTCAGGCTCGCCGCCGTGGCGGGCCCCGGCCCTTCGGAGGTCGCCATGCAGCCGATGATCTCGCCGGCGGCGACCTTGGGCAGCAGCCAGGCCTTCTGCTCCTCGTCGCCCGCCAGCATCACCGCCTCGGCGACGAAATAGACCGTGGAGGCAAACGGGATCGGCGCCACGGCGCGCCCCAGCTCCTCGGCGATCGCACAGAGCTCGAGATGGCCCAGGCCCAGGCCGCCGTAGGCCTCGGGGATCGCCGCGCCCAGCCAGCCCTGCTCGGCGACCGCCTTCCACAGAGCCTCGTCATACGCCTTGCCGGCGTCATCCAGCACGCCGCGCACCCGGGCGGTCGTGCAGTTGGCCTCGAGGAACTTCCGCGCCTCGCCCTTCAGGAATTTCTGGTCGTCGGAAAAATCGAAGTTCACGTGCGCCATCCCGCCGGTTGACCCGGCCCTGCGAGGTTTACTTGCACGTCAACATACGCCTCGTGGAGACGCTGAAAAGCATGACCCGGCGTCAGCCGCCTGCCGTGAAGACTCCGTCCTTGGACACACGCCCGACCAGGCGGCCGCCCTCCCAGAGCTCGGCGTCGCGGCCCCGCCGCGCGGCGGCCTGCGCCTGCGCGCCGGCCGCCTTGTCGTCGACGGCCTCGAACGCCTGGCCAAGCTGCAGCCGGCCATCCGGATCGACGATGTAGATACGATACGACTTCACGCGCACGCCCCCCGGCGAGCCTCCGTTTTACGGGCTTTGCCGGCGACGTCTGTCAGGTACCAGACGCGTTTCGGAAAAAGCTCAAAGGAACAAGGCGCTCCGCTGGCAGGTTGGGCGCCCCATGGAAGTCGACAGACCGACGGCCATGCAGATCATCGTCGCATGGCGGGACAACAAGTGGGTGGTGTTGCGCAACGCCGCCGAGATCGGCTCCTACGCCTATCGCGCCCACGCCATGGACATGGCCCGCACGCTCACCGCCGAGGCGATCGAGCTGCGCATCGACTGCTACATGCTGGTGCGCGAGCAGGACGGGCGTTGGGACGAGCATCCTTGCCCCAAACCCGCGCGCGAGGGGTGAAACTCGCCCGGTAGCGCCTTGGCGCCGCCACAGGGCCGGGGATAGATGCAACCATGCGCACAGATACGCCTCAGGCCATCCGCCTCGCCGACTACCAGCCGCCCGCCTTCCTCATCGACGAGGTCCATCTCACCTTCGCCCTGTTGCCCAACGCGACGCGTGTGAAGGCGAAGCTGCAGGTGCGCCGCAACGGCGATCACGCCGAGCCGCTCAAGTTCAACGGCGAGCGGCTGAAAGCCATTTCGGTGGCCATCGACGGCCGCGCGCTCGCCGAAAACGAGCGGACCATCGACGGCGAATTCCTGATCATCCCAGGCGCGCCGGACGCCTTCACCCTGGAGACCGAGGTCGAGATCGACCCCGAAGCCAACAAGGCGCTGGACGGCCTCTACATGTCGGCCGGCCGCTTCTGCACCCAGTGCGAGGCCGAGGGCTTCCGCAAGATCACCTTCTGGCCGGACCGGCCCGACGTGCTCTCGCGCTTCACGGTGCGGGTCGAGGCGGACAAGGCGTTCCAACGCCTGCTCGCCAACGGCAACCTGATGGAGAACGGCCCGCTTCCGGGCGGGCGCCACTACGCGGTCTGGAACGACCCCTTCCCCAAGCCCTGCTACCTGTTCGCCCTGGTGGCCGGCGAGCTCGACGTGCTGGAGGACAAGCTGGTCACCATGACCGGCCGCACGGTCGACCTCAGAATCTACGTCGACCCCGGCATGGCGCCCCGCGCCGCCTACGCCATGGACGCGCTGAAGCGCGCGATGAAGTGGGACGAGGCGACCTTCGGCCTGGAGTACGACCTCGACCTCTTCATGATCGTCGCGGTCCGCGACTTCAACTTCGGGGCCATGGAGAACAAGGGGCTGAACATCTTCAACTCCTCGCTCCTGCTGGCCGACCCGGCCACCGCCACGGACATGGACTTCGAGCGCATCGAGAGCGTCGTGGCGCACGAGTATTTCCACAACTGGACCGGCGACCGGGTGACCTGCCGCGACTGGTTCCAGCTGTGCCTGAAGGAGGGCCTGACGGTCTTCCGCGACCAGAGCTTCTCCGCCGACCAGCGCGGCCACGCCGTGCAGCGGATCAAGGACGTCAAGGCGCTCCGCGCCCGCCAGTTCTCCGAGGATCAAGGCCCGCTGGCCCACCCCGTCCGCCCGTCGAGCTACATGAAGATCGACAACTTCTACACCGCGACCATCTACGAAAAGGGCGCGGAGGTGATCCGGATGCTGAAGACCCTGATCGGGCCCGACGCCTTCCGCAAAGGCATGGACCTCTACTTCGAACGCTGGGACGGCCACGCCACCACCGTCGAGGAATTCATCCGCTGCTTCGCCGACGTCTCCGGCCAGGACCTCACCGCCTTCTTCGCCTGGTACGAACAGGCCGGCACGCCGGCGGTGACGCTCAAGAGCACCTACGACGAAGACCGCCGCGAGCTCACCCTGGAGTTCGTCCAGGAGACCGCGCCGACGCCCGGCCAGCCCACCAAGGGCGCCCTGCCGATCCCGGTCACGGTCGGCCTGCTGGACGCCGAGGGCCGAACCCAGGCCTTCCTGCGCGACGGCCAGGCGGCGGACGAGACGCTCGTCGTGCTGGAGGGCGCCAGGACCAAGGTCGTGCTGACCGGCGTCGACGAGCGCCCGGTGGTCTCGGCCCTGCGCGGCTTCTCCGCCCCGGTGAAGCTCAGCTCCAACGCCGAGGCCCGCGACCGCTACATCCTGCTGGCCGGCGATCCGGACCTGTTCAACCGCTGGGAGGCCGGCCAGGCGCTGGCCCGCGAACTGATCCTGGCCCGCGCCGCCGGCGAGGCCGACGAGGTGGCCGAGGAACGCTACGCCGAGGCGGTGGGCCGGGCTTTGCACGACCAGTCGGCGGAAGACGCCTTCAAGGCCTTGCTGCTGACCCTCCCCAGCGAATCCGACCTCTCCCTGGCGCAGAGCCCGGCCGATCCGGCCTCGATCCACGAAGCCCGCGAAACGCTCCGGGCTC
>NZ_DATGEX010000009.1:0-56234 GCF_035309685.1 Phenylobacterium sp. | reverse complement strand
GCGGCTGATCTCCCGCTTCGAGCTGGGGGACAGGGCCGCTCAGCCGCAGGCCCAGCACGCCCCGGCCCAGCACGCTCCGGCCCCGCAGCACCGCCCCGTGCCGCAGATGAAGACGGCTGGCGTCAGGGGCGGGGCCGCGCCGGCCTTCGACACCCACGAAGACAGCTGGGACGAGTTTTAGGCATGAGCCCCTCCGACGAAACCCCCTCCGACGGCGCCCCTTCCGAAGACTGGGCGGCCACCCCGCTGGTTCTGGCCGATAGCCTCGACCTGACGGCGGCGGCGCCCCTGGCGGCCGAACTGCTCGCCGCCCGCGGAAAGCCCGCGATCCTCGACGCCTCGGGCGTGCAGCGGCTGGGGGCCCAGTGCCTGCAGATCCTGCTCGCCGCCCGGGCGCTCTGGTCGAGCGACGGCCAGCCCTGGCGGCTGGTCGACCCCTCGCCGGAATTCACCGACGCCGTGGCCCTGATGGGCTGCCCCCACCTCGCCCTCGCGACGCAGGACTGATCCCATGAGCATGACCGTTCTCACCGTCGACGACTCCCGCACCATGCGCGAGATGCTGCGCCTGGCGCTGACCGACGCCGGCTACCGCGTGGTGCAGGCCGAGGACGGCCTCCACGGGCTGGAAGTCCTGGCGGCCGAGGCCCCCGAGGTGATCGTCACCGACATCAACATGCCGCGCATGGATGGCTTCGGCTTCATCGAGGAAGTCCGGTCCGATCCGCACTACCGCGGCGTGCCGATCCTGGTGCTGACCACCGAGAGCGACGCCGAGAAGAAGAACCGCGCCCGGATGGCCGGCGCCACCGGCTGGATCGTCAAGCCCTTCAACCCTGTGAAGCTGGTGGACGCGATCCGCCGCGTCGCCGCCTGAACCTGAACCGGACGCACCCGTCATGGATCCCCTAGCGGCTATTCGCGAAACCTTCTTCCAGGAATGCGAGGAACAGCTCGCCGAACTGGAGAGCGGCCTGCTGGCCATGGAGGCCGGCGACACCGATCCGGAGACGATCAACGCCGTCTTCCGCGCGGTGCACTCGATCAAGGGCGGCGCCGGGGCTTTCAGCCTCGAGGCGCTGGTCCGCTTCGCCCACGTGTTCGAAACCGCGTTGGACGAGATGCGTTCGGGCCGGCTGACGCCGACGCCGGAGTCGCTTAAGACCATGCTGCGCGCGGCCGACGTGCTGGCCGACCATGTGCGCGCCGCGCACGACGGCGGCAGCGTCGACGAGGCCCACACCGCGGCGCTGGCCGAGGAGCTGAAGGCGCTCGGTCCCGACGGCGCCGGCGCCGAGGACGAGGGCGGCGAGGACGACTGGGGCGACTTCGAATTCACGCCGATGTCGATCGAGGCGCCTGCGGCGCCCGCCGTCGCGGGCTGGCAGGTGCGGTTCAAGCCGCGCGCCGATCTCTACGCCAAGGCCAATGAGGCGGCGCTCCTGCTGCGCGAGCTTGCCCGTCTGGGCGAGACGCAGGTGGAGCTGGACGACAGCGCGCTTCCGGCGCTGACCGACCTCGACCCCGAGGCGGCCTACCTGGCCTGGAACGTGACCTTGAGCGGCGAGGCCGACGAGGCCGCGGTCCGCGAAGTCTTTGAATTCGTCGACGGCGACTGCGAGCTGGAGGTCACGCCGATCTGTGGCGCCCCAGATGGCGGCGCCGAGGGCGGCGGCCTCGATCCTACCCCTGACGAAACCCTTCAAGATCCCGGCGAGACCCTGGATATCGGCGCCCTCTTGGCGCGCGTTCAGGCCGTGGCGGACCCCCCTCCGTCCACGCCTGAAGTGTCTCCCGGCGCGCCGGCCCCGGCTGTTGCGGCGACCCTGGCAGAACCGTCCCCCCCTGACGGCCAAGGTCAACCGCGCAAGCCGGAGGCCGGCGCCACCATCCGCGTCGACCTGGAACGCGTCGACCGGCTCATCGACCTGGTCGGCGAGCTGGTGATCAACCAGGCGATGCTGTCCCAACGGGTCATGGAGGCGGGCTTCGCGCGCGCCTCCGGCGTCGCCATGGGCCTCGACGAGCTCGAGCAGCTCACGCGCGAGATCCAGGACAGCGTCATGGCGATCCGGGCGCAACCGGTGAAGTCGGTGTTCCAGCGCATGCCCAGACTGGTCCGCGAAGTCGCGGCCATGACCGGCAAGCCGGTGCGCCTGGTCACCGAGGGCGAGGGCACCGAGGTCGACAAGACGGTCATCGAGCGCCTGGCCGATCCGCTGACGCACATGATCCGCAACGCCATCGACCACGGTCTGGAAAGCCCGGAGAAGCGCGAGGCGGCGGGGAAGCCCGCGGAAGGCGTGGTGCGCCTGACCGCCGCCCACCGGTCCGGCCGCATCGTCATCGAGGTCGCCGACGACGGCGGCGGCATCAACCGCGAGCGGGTCAAGGCGATCGCCGTGGAGAAGGGCCTGATCGCGCCCGACGCGCCGCTCTCCGACGAGGAGATCGACAACCTGATCTTCATGCCGGGCTTCTCGACGGCGAGCGAGGTTTCCGACATCTCCGGCCGCGGCGTCGGCATGGACGTGGTCAAGCGCTCGATCCAGGCGCTGGGCGGACGGATCACCATTTCGTCCCGCCCCGGCAAGGGTTCGACCTTCACCATGAGCCTGCCGCTGACGCTGGCCGTGCTCGACGGCATGGTGGTGTCGGTGCAGGGCCAGACCCTGGTCGCGCCGATCACCGCCATCGTCGAGACCCTGCTGCCCAAGCCAA
Source organism: Phenylobacterium sp. (assembly GCF_035309685.1). Taxonomy (GTDB): domain Bacteria; phylum Pseudomonadota; class Alphaproteobacteria; order Caulobacterales; family Caulobacteraceae; genus Phenylobacterium. The sequence continues at coordinate 53,513 of NZ_DATGEX010000009.1, read as the reverse complement.
GCGACGTGCACAGCCTGGGCGGCCACGCCCGGGTGATCGCGATCCGCGAGAGCTACACGCCGCTGATCGACGTCGGCATGGCGCTGGGCTACCGCACCACGCCGCTCGATGCGACGCAGGGCGTGGCCCTGCTGATCGAAGGCGAGGGCGGCGCGCGCGCGGCCCTGCTGGTCGACGCCATCCAGGGCCAGCGCCAGGTGGTCATCAAGAGCCTCGAAGCCAACTACCGGCAGGTGCCGGGCGTGGCCGCCGCCACCATCCTGGGCGATGGCCGCGTGGCCCTGATCCTCGACATCGACACCATCGTCGCGGTCTCCCGCGGCGCCGACTCCCTCCGCGCAGAAAAGCGCTTGGCGGCTACAGGCTGAACCTCATGACCCAGACGCATTCTCAGGCCAATCCGACCGCGGGGTCGCTCCGCGAACTGATCTCGTTCCGCATCGGCGCCCAGGAGTTCTGCGTCGACATCATGGCGGTGCGCGAGATCCGCGGCTGGACCGCCGCGACCGCCCTGCCTCAGTCGCCGTCCTTCGTCCGTGGCGTGATCAATCTGCGGGGCGCGGTGCTGCCGATCGTCGACCTGGCCGCGCGGCTGGGCTTCGAGGGCTCCGACACCAGCGAGCGCTCGGTGATTATCGTCGCCCAGATCGGCGAGCAGGTCGTGGGCCTGCTGGTCGACGCGGTGAGCGACATCCTGACCGTCACCGACGACGTGATCCAGCCGACGCCGGACGTGGCCTCCGACACGGCCAAGACCTTCGTGCGCGGCCTGCTCGCCATCGACGGGCGGATGATCAGCCTGATCGGCCTTGAGCGCGTCCTGCCGGACCTCGATCTCGAGGCCGCATGAGCCCGCAAGCCGCCCTGAAGCGCCGAGAGCCGGCCATGGTCGAAGGCGAATTCGTCTTCACGGAAGGCGATTTCCGCAAGATCGCCGCCATGGTGCATGGCGACGCCGGCATCGCCCTGCACGAGACCAAGGCGACCCTGGTCTATTCGCGCCTGGCCAAGCGGCTGCGCGCGCTGGGGCTGGCGAGCTTCCAGGACTATTGCGCCCTGGTCGCCGGCAAGGACGGCCTCGACGAGCGGCAGAAGATGCTGGCGGCGCTGACCACCAACGTCACCCGCTTCTTCCGCGAGCCGCACCATTTCGACCACCTGCGCGACAAGGTCCTGCCGCCGCTGCTGAGCGCGGCGCGGGCGGGCGGCAAGATCCGCATCTGGTCGGCGGCCTGTTCGAGCGGGCAGGAGCCCTATTCGGCGGCCATGACCATCCTGGCCGCGGCGCCGGACGCGCCGAGCCTCGACATCAAGATCCTGGCCACGGACATCGATCCCAACATGGTCGCCGAGGCGCGCCAGGGGATCTATACGCCCTCGCTGCTCGCCGGCATTCCCGACGACCTGCGCCGCCGCTGGACCGCGCCCTCGGCCCACCGCCCGGGCTCGGTGCAGATCGCCGAGGAGGCGCGCGCGCTGATCACCTTCAATGAGCTGAACCTGATCGGCGACTGGCCGATGAAGGGAAAGTTCGACGCGATCTTCTGCCGCAACGTGGCGATCTACTTCGACGACGACACCCAGGCGCGCCTGTGGAGCCGGTTCGCGCCACTGCTGAAGGTCGGCGGCCATCTCTATATCGGCCATTCTGAACGCGTCGCCGGCCCGGCCGCCAGCGCCTTCGAGCCGGACGGTATCACCACCTACCGCCTGACACGGGAGATGGTGCGATGATCCGTACCCTGATCGTCGACGACTCCGCGACCATGCGGAGCCTGATTCGCGCGGCCCTGTCGGCCGACCCGGAGATCCAGGTGGTTGGAGAAGCCGCCGATCCGCTGCAGGCCCGTGAAGCCATCAAGGCGCTGAATCCTGACGTCATCACTCTCGACGTCGAGATGCCGAACATGAACGGCATCGACTTCCTCGAACGGTTGATGCGGCTTAGGCCGATGCCGGTCGTGATGGTCTCGACGCTGACCACCCGCGGCGCGGAGGCGACGCTGGCGGCGCTCGAGCTGGGCGCGGTCGACTGCGTGGCTAAGCCGGCCGCCAACACGCCGCACGCCTTCGACGTGCTCGTCGACAAGGTCCGCACCGCGGCCAACGCCCGGGTCCGCCCGCGCGGCGCGCCCGCGGCCGCCACGCCCTGCGCCAGCCAGGGCGAGTTCGCGCCGGGCGACCGGGTGGTGGCGATCGGTTCGTCCACCGGCGGGGTCGAGGCCCTGCTGACGCTGATTGAACACCTGCCGGCCAACTGCGCGCCAACGGTGATCACCCAGCACATGCCGGCGACCTTCACCAAGAGCTTCGCCGAGCGCCTGAACCGCACCTGCGCGGCCGAGGTGCGCGAGGCGCGCGACGGCGATCCGCTGGCGCCCGGCAAGGTGTTCCTGGCCCCCGGCGGGGACAGCCATCTGGAGATCGACGGGGTCAACCACCTGCGCTGCCGCGTGGCGCCGGGCCCGCCGGTCAGCGGCCATTGCCCCTCGGTCGACCGGCTTTTCGAGTCCGTGGCGCGCGTCGCCAAGGGCCGCGGCCTCGGCGTCATCCTCACCGGCATGGGCCGCGACGGCGCCAAGGGCCTGCTCGCCATCCGCGACGCCGGCGGCCGCACCCTGGGCCAGAACGAGGGCACCTGCGTGGTCTACGGCATGCCCAAGGCCGCCTTCGAACTCGGCGCCGTCGAACGCCAGCTGCCGCTGGAAAAGATCGGACCCGCCATCCGTCAACTCACCAACCGAGAAGGGCCGCGCTGATGCCTGCCGCAGCGACCATCAATTGCCTCGTCGTCGATGACCAGCAGACCATCCGCTCGCTCGTGCGCAGCGGCCTGCAGGAGCTTGGCTTCAAGACTATCCACGAAGCCATCGACGGCGAAGAGGGCCTGCGCCAGATGCTGACGCGTCCGTTCGGCCTGGTGATTTCGGACTTCAACATGCCCAAGCTCGACGGCCTGGGCCTGCTGCGCGCGGTGCGCTCGCACCCGCCGATCCAGAAGACCGCCTTCATCATGCTGACCGGCCGGGCCGACAAGGACCTGGTGCAGCGCGCCGTGCAGTTCGGCGTCAACAACTACCTGGTGAAGCCGTTCACCGTCGCGATCCTGCAAGAGAAGATTGAAGCGGTCTTCGGCAAGCTGACATGAGCCCTGTCGCCGCCGCCACGCCCAACAGCGATTGGGAGCCGGAACGCCGCGCCATCGGCGCCGAACCGCGCAAGGTCCATGTGATCCAGGGTGAGTACTATGTGTCCGACGAGCCGGACCTGGTGCTGACCACGATCCTGGGGTCCTGCGTGGCGGCCTGCGTGCGCGACCCGGTGGCCGGCGTCGGCGGCATGAACCATTTCCTGCTGCCCGGCGAGACCGGTGGCGAGGGGCTGCGCTACGGCGTCCAGTCGATGGAACTGCTGGTCAACGCCCTGCTGCGCCGCGGCGCCCGGCGCGACCGGCTGGAGGTCAAGCTGTTCGGCGGCGCGCGGCTGATCGACGGGCTCACCGACGTGGGCTCGCAGAACGCCGCCTTCGCCGAGCGTTTCGTGCGCGATGAAGGCCTGCAGGCGGCCGGCGGCTCGCTGCGCGGCCAGCAGGCGCGGCGCATCCAGTACTGGCCGGTGAGCGGCAGGGCCCGTCAGGTCCTGCTGGAGTCCGCCGGCTCCAAGGTCTTCGCCGCCGAGCGTCCCCGCGCCGTCGCCCCGCCCGCGCCGGAACAATCCGGCGCCCTGGAGCTCTTCTGATGCCTGCTTGCGAGTCATACGACGGCCCCGCCTTGCGCCCGCTGGCCGAGCCCCTGCGGCTGGCGGCCATCGAGCTGGCCGACCTGGCGCGGCTTTCCGATCAGCTGCAGCGCGCGATCGGGCGGCTGACCGAGACCCAGGGCGCGCCCGACGCCGCCTTCCTCACCGAGGCCCAGGCCGCCGACCTGCTCAGCCAGCGCCTGGAGGGCATGGCCGCCTTCCTGCGGGTGATCGCCGCCTCGGCGCCGGAAAACGTCACCACCGACGTCTATGCCGCGGTGATGAACCTGACGCTGGCCGAACAGGCGCGGCGGCTCTCCGGGCTGCCGCCGGCCGCCGAACTGCCCTTCGCCGAGCCGCCGCAGAGCTGCGGCGAGCTGCAGCTCTTCGGGGACTAGGCCGTGTCCGACCTCCCGTTCCGCCGCCAGGAACGCGTCAACCTGTCGACCGCCGAGGTGCTGATCGTCGGTGGCGACCCGGACGGCGTGGAGATCCTGGCGCAGATGTTCGCCGGCTTCGGCGTGCACACCCCGCGCCGCTGCTCCTCCGGCGCGGAGGCCATGACCGTGGTCGGCGAGCGCGACATCAACCTGGTGGTGGTCGACAGCGCTCTGGAAGACACCGACGGCTACGATTTCATCAAATGGCTGCGCCGCTGCGGCTCGCCCAACGCCTGGGCGCCGACCATCCTGGTCACCGGCCACACCACGCCCTCGCAGATCTTCCGCGGCCGCGACGCGGGCGCGAGCTTCGTGGTCCGCAAGCCCGTGCCGCCGCTGGTGATGATGCAGCGCATCGTCTGGCTGCTGAATGATCCTCGGTCCTTCGTGACCTCGCCCGGCTACTACGGCCCCGACCGCCGCGTCCGCTCGGTCGGCCCGCCGGTGGGCATGAAGGGCCGCCGGCACGACGACCTCTCCGTGGAAGTCGGCGAGGCCAAGACACCCAACCTCGAGCAGGACGAGATCGACGCCCTGTTCCAACCGAAGGCGGTCATCCGATGACAGCGGCAAAAACGCCCCTGGCGAAAGTGTTCAAGGTGGAGAACCGGCTGGCCAAGCTGGCCCGTTCGCCCGGCGGCAAGACCGTCGAGGAAGCCGTGACCTCGGCCGAGCAGCGGATCGAGTCCGTGCGCGAGCGCTGCGTGGCGGCGCTGGCGCTGAAGGCCGAGCAACTGGCGGAGACGGCGGCGGGCGACCGTGACGCGCTGGCGTCGGAAACCCTCGACGGGCTCTACAACATCAGCAATGCGATCTTCGGCGTGGCCGGGGTCTATGGGCTGGAGGCGCTCGCCGAGGCGGCCTGCAGCCTGTGCGATCTGCTGCACGGCTTCCGCAATGGCGAGACGGTGAACTGGTCGGCGGTGGACGTGCACGTGGACGGCATTCGCCTGCTGGCGACCGGCCGGGTCGATGGCGCCTCGGAGGGCGCGGCGTCGGTGCTGGAAGGCCTGCGCCGGGTGCGGGCGCGGTTCGTGCCGGTGGTAATTTAGGACCGGACGATCTGGCGGCGACGCCGCCGCGGCGTCAGGCGTGCAGGGCGTCGGCGGCGTTGACCAGGGCGCGCTCCAGGGCCCGAACCCTCAAGGCTTCGGCGGGCGCGCGCTGCAGGTCCTGGCGGGCGCCCTCGACGATATCCAAGGTGCGTTGCGGCGCGTCCAACTGGGCGCAGCGGTTGGCCTCATCCTCCAGCGCCGCATCGGCGGCGGTGTTGAGGAGGGGCGACAAGGCGGCCAGCGCACGCAGCGTCGCGCGGCTCAGCGCCAGCGCCGCCTGCAAGTCCGCATCCATCGCGCGCAGAGCGCCATTATCGTCTTCGGCGACGGCGAGTTTTTCGCGCACAGCAGGGGCTCCTCAAGCGGTGACGCAACGGCATAGCTGCGGCCGGTTAATCGAACCTAAAAATGTGCATTTGCACCTAATGTATAGCGGAATATCCGAATTGCTCATTGTGGCGTTGTGCGAAATGCCGTTGAGTGCGGCCCCAATGACACGTTCCACGCCACCCACCCCGCCCGACCAAACCCCCGATCAGGTCATCGATCCGGACGGCGAGCTGCCGCTGGGGGCGTCGGAGTATTTCTTCTATCTGTTGTTCCAGGTGGCCCGGCAGCGGGACCTCTTTTGCGACAAGGCGCTGGCGGCCTGCGGCCTCAATATGGCGCAGTGGAGGTCGCTGGCGATCGTGCGGCGGATGGAGGTCTGCACCATGAGCTCGCTCGCCCGCTATTCGACGATCGAGCGGACCACCCTGACCCGCGCGGTGGACCAGCTGGTGGGGCGCGGCCTGGTCGAGCGCTGGGTGCCGGAAAGCGACCGCCGCCAGGTGAACCTGTCGCTGAGCGAGCTGGGCGAGCAGGCGTTCGCCCAAGGCGCCGCCATCCTCGACCCGCACAACGTGCATCTGCTGCGCGACGAGGCGCCGAGCCAGATGCGCCACGCCATGGCGGTGCTGCAGAACACGCTGCGCAAGCTGGCCGGCAACGAGATCCTGGCCGCGGACCTGCTGAATTTCGGCGGTGGACCGGGGCGCGGCTGAAGTCCGGGGATTTAGGAATTCCCATGTTTTCCCACTTTTAACGATCAATTATCGCTCGAAGGGCATTCTCTGGGGCCGTTCCACTGGAATTGTGCTGTGCCCCGCTTATCGCTTCGCCTGCCATTGCCGATCGGCGCGTTCCCCCGATGACGCGCGACGCCGCGATCCCTCACGCCGATCCGGACCTCGACGCCTTCGGGCGGGCGCTCGCCTGGCGCGCCAGCACGTTCTGGGAGCGCTGCGCCTGGGCGGCGCTGGTCGCGGTGTTGTCCTGGTTCGGCGGCCGCCACGATCTGGTCGCCGCCTGGTTGGTGGTGTCGTTGGGCTGCGGGGCCCTCGAAAGCCGGCTCAGCACGTGGCTGCTGCAGCGTCCGCGCACGCCCCGCGCCTCGGCGCTGGTGGCGGCGAGCTGGGCCGCATCGGCCGGCAGCTTCGCACTCGCCGCGATCCTGCTGTCCTGGCCCGCGACGACAGTGCACCTGGCCGAGGCGGTGCTGATCCTGTGCGCCGCCAGCCTCAACAATGCGATGATGTGCAGCGGCTCCAGGTTGGCCACCGCCGCGCTGGTGACCCCGAGCGCGGCGCTGCTCACGCTCGGGCCGCTAACGGCCTGGCTGATCGGCTATCCGATCGCGCGTCTCGACGTCGCCCTGATGGCGGTCGCCAGCGCCGCTTTCGTTGTCTTCATCATCCGGATGGGCGGCGCCTTCTACAGCCGTAGCCTGGCGCTCAAGGCGGCGCTCGACGGCCTGGCGCGGCACAGCGCGCTGGCGCTCGAAGCCGGCCGCGAGGCGCAGGACGGGCGGCTGCGCTGGGAGATGATCTTCCACCACAGCCCCATGGCCCTGCTGTGCGTCGACGCCTCGCGCCTCTACCAGGCCCTGGAGATCGATGGCCTCCTGGCCGGCGCCCGGATTGGCGACCGTCTGCGCGAGACGTTCTCGTCGATCGACGAGGTGTTTGCGCTCATCACCGTGCTGGAGAGCAATCAGGTCGCGCGCGACTTGTGCGGCGAACAGTTGGCGCAGCCGCACCTGACGCAGGCCACGCTGGACACCCTCTGCGAGGCCTTGAACAGCATTACCGAAGGGGGCGACCTGCCGGCGTTTTCCGCCGGAGTCATCCGCCCGGATGGCCAGGTCGTGGAAGTCGAGGCGCATTTCCGCGTGGCGCCGGGCCCGGGCGCGCCCTGGAGCCTGTGCATGTCGACCTATGTCGATGTCACCGCCGCGCGCACCGCCGCGCGCGAGCAGCAGGAGGCCCTGCAGGCCGCCGAGATCGCCAACCGCGCCAAGAGCGACTTTCTGACGGTGATCAGCCACGAGATCCGCACGCCTCTGAACGGCGTGCTGGGCATGGCCCAGGCCATGGCGCTGAACCCGCTCTCCAAGCTGCAGCGCCAGAGGCTGCGGGTGATCAGCGACTCGGGCTCGGCGCTGCTGACCATCGTCGACGACCTGCTGGACCTGTCGCGGATCGAAGCCGGCGGCCTGCAGATCGTGCGCGAGGACTGCGACCTCACCGCGCTCGTGGAGAGCGTGCATACCGCCTACGCCGCCGAAGCGGTGGCCAAGGGCCTGTCCTTCATCCTCGACCTCGATCCCGCCGCGGCCGGCCGTTACCAGGCCGATCCGGGACGGGTGCGCCAGATCCTCGGCAACCTGATCTCCAACGCCATCAAGTTCACCCACACGGGTGAAGTGCTCGTGCGGTTGGCTCGGACTGCGGGCGGCGTCAGTCTGGAGGTCAACGACACGGGCATCGGCATTCCGCCGGACCGCGCCGCGGCGCTGTTCGAGAACTTCACCCAGGCCGATTCCTCGATGACCCGCCGCTATGGCGGCGCAGGCTTGGGCCTCGCTATCTGCCGCCGGCTCGCGCTGGCGATGGGCGGCGACGTGCGCGTCTGCAGCCTGCCCGGGCGCGGCAGCCAGTTCGGCGTCGACCTGCCGATGACCCCCAGCCGCGCGCAACCCGCCGAGGCCGCGCCGGCGGCCTCGAGCCCCGGGCCGCTGCAGGTCCTGGCCGCCGAGGACAATCCGGTGAACCAGATGGTGCTGAAAGCCCTGCTGGCGCAGATCGGCATCGACCCGGTGTTCGTGGAGAACGGACAGGAGGCGGTGCGCGCCTGGGAACAGGCCCACTGGGACGTGATCCTGATGGACGTCCAGATGCCGGTGATGGATGGCCAGGCGGCGACGCGGCGCATCCGCGAGCGCGAGGCGCAGCTTGGCCGGCCGATGACGCCGATCATCGCGGTCACCGCCAACGCCATGATCCACCAGATCGCCAGCTACCGCGCCGCGGGCATGAACGAAGTGGTCTCCAAGCCGATCAATGTGGAGGCCCTGTTCACGGCCATCCTGGGCGCGGTGACCCTATCGGATTTTCACCCCACGGCGGCCGCGGTCGCCTGATCCGCCGGCGCGGTCGCCGGAGCGGGGGTTCGGGGCAGGAAGATCCGCACCCGCGTTCCGCACCCGGGCTGGCTGTCGATCTCGAGGCGCCCGCCGGACTGGCTGGCGAAGCCGTGGGTCGTGCTGAGGCCCAGGCCCGAGCCCTTGCCGTCCGGCTTGGTGGTGAAGAACGGTTCGAGCGCGCGCGCGTGGGTTTCGGCCGACATGCCCTCGCCGGTGTCGCTGACCGAGAAGACCACATAGGCCGGTGCGCCGGCGGCGGCGCAGTCCTCCGACGCGGCCTTGACGGTGATGCGCCCGCCGGCCGACATGGCGTCGCGGGCGTTGATGCACAGATTGAGCAGCGCCGAGGTCAACTGGGCGTGGTCGGCTAGGCAGAACAGCGGCCGCTCGGGGACCTCAAGGTCGATCTCGATCGCCTTGGAGAGCGTGCGTTCAAGGATCGGCGACAGGTCGCGCAGGAAGGCGCCGCAGTCGATGGCGCTCGGCGCCAGCGGTTGCGTTCGGGCAAAGGCCAGGAGCCGCGCCACCAGGTCCGAACCACGCTCGGCGGTGTCGAGGGCGAGCAGCGCCGCCGACTGCAGCTCGGGGTCCTGTCCCAGCGCCGTGGCGAGGTTTTCCGTCGCACCGATGATCACGCCCAGGAGGTTGTTGAAGTCGTGAGCGATGCCGCCGGTCAGCCGCCCGAGCGCCTCCATCTTCTGCGCCTGGCGCAGACGGTCTTCGGCCAGCTTCTGCACGGTGACCTCGTGGCCCTGGCAGAAGACGCCGTAGATCGCCCCGCTCGCGTCGCGCAGAGGCGCCAGGACAAAGTCGCCGAAGGCTTCCTCGTCGGGGCCGCCCGGCGTGCGGTTGATCAACAGGCGGCTGTTGCGCACCACGCGAGGCTCGCCGCACGCATAGACCGCGTCGAGCAGCGCGCCGAAGCCGCGCGAGTAGCCGCGCTTCAGCCCCTCGCGGGCCGGACGGCCGACGATCGCCGCGGTCAGGCCGGTGAAGGCGAGGTAAGCGGGGTTGGCCATCTCCACGACGTGGTCGGGCCCGACGAAGACGATCATGCAGCCCGGCGCCTGGGCGAACAGCTCGCGCAGACGCCCGACTTCGCCAACCCGGCGGCGGGGCGGGCGCGACGAAAGCGCGCGGTCGGCGAACGCTGTCGCGGGGCCTTCAAGGGGGAATTCGGGAGGAAGCGGCGGAATCACGGCGCGATGCTCTTAAGGGTGGACTTGATTTTACGGGACATCAGGCGACTGAATTCGACATCAGTGCAGCCTTGGGGGGCACGATGGCGCATCTCGCGCGCAGTGCAGGTCTGACCGGTTTCGTCGAACTGGCGCTTTCGCTGGGCATCGACCCCTACAAGATCGCCGGCGAGGCGGGCGTGCCGGCGGCGGCGTTCAACGATCCGGACATGCGGATCCCGGCGCGCGCCATCAGCCTGATGCACGAACTGGCGGCGGAACGCTCGGGCGCCGACGACTTCGGTCTGCGGCTCGCCGAGACCCGCCGCCTGTCCAATCTGGGTCCGGTCGCCCTCTTGATCCGCGAGCAGCCCAACCTGCGCGCCGCGCTGGCGCAGCTTCGGCGCTACGTCTGGCTGCAGAACGACGCCCTTTCGGCCAGTCTGGAGGAGATGGGCGACATCGCCGTCATGCGGCTGCACACGCCGCCCTGGACTGGCCGGCAGAGCGTCGAGATCGCCGTCGGTGTCGGCGTGCGCCTGGTCCGTGAGCTGCTGGGCGAGAGCTGGCGGCCGCTGGAGGTGCATGTGCCGCACGCCGCGCCGGCCAAGCTCGACAGCTATCTGCGGGCCTATGGCGTGATCCCGCTGTTCGATCAGGACTTCATCGGGTTGGTGCTGTCGCGCGCCGACCTGGACCGCCCGATCGGCGCCGCCGACCCGGCCATGGCCCGCCAGGTGGTCCGTTACCTGGAGCAGATCGCCGCCAGCCGCGGCTCCAGCTTCAGCGACAAGGTGGGCGAGATGATCGTCCTGCTGCTGCCCGACGGCGGGGTGACCGTCGAGCGGGTGGCGCAGCGCCTGGCCATGGACCGCAGGACCCTGCACCGGCGGCTGGTCGCGGAGGGCACGACCTTCTCCGAGCTGCTCAACGCCGCGCGCCGCGAGGTGGCCGAGCCGCTGCTGGCGCGCAGCGAGCGGTCGTTCCAGCACGTCGCCGACCTTCTGGGCTTCTCCAGCCTGAGCGCGTTCGCCCACTGGTTCCGTCGCCAGTTCGGCTCGACGGCCAGCGCCTATCGCGCCCGCCATGCGCGGGAGCTCGGCGCCCCGGTCAGCTAGGCCCAGGCCCCGCCGACGGGTCATGCCGCACGCTTGGCCGGGATCTCGTCGGGGTCGCGCATCACATAGCCGCCGCCCCAGACCGTCTCGATGTGCTGGCGATCGGAGACCGCGGCCAGCTTCTGGCGCAGCTTGCAGATGAAGACGTCGATGATCTTGCCGCCGGGCTCGTCCATGCCGCCGTAGAGGCTGGTGAGGAAGACATCCTTGTGCAGGGTCTTGCCGCGGCGCAGCGCGAGCAGTTCCAGCGTCTGATATTCCTTGCCGGTCAGATGCACGCGGGCCCCGTTCACGTACACGGTGCGCGAGTCCAGGTTGAGCGCGATGTCGCCGACGGTGATGATCGACTCCGCATGGCCCGAGGCGCGGCGGATCACGGCGCGCAGGCGCGCGGTCAGCTCGTCCTTGTGGAAGGGCTTGACCAGATAGTCGTCGGCGCCGCCGGAGAAGGCGCGGACCTTCATCGCCACGTCGGACGAGCCGGTGAGGACGATGACCGGAATCTTGCTGCCGGCGCGGCGCAGGCCGCGCAGCACGTCCAGGCCGCTCATGTCGCCCAGGTTCAGGTCCAGGAGGACGGCGTCGTAGTCGTAAGAGAGCGCCAGATCGAGGCCCTCCTCGCCATCGGCGACGGTCTCGACGTTGAACTTCTCGGCGGTGAGCATCAGCTCGACGCTGCGGGCCGACGAACGGTCGTCTTCAATCAAGAGTACGCGCATTTCAGGTCTCCTCCGGTTGGGTTTTGGGCAGGCAGGGTCGCTCGGCGGCGCGTTCTCGGCCGCCGGGGGTGTCTTTGCAGAGCGGGCCGCCTATCGGCTGGCGGCGAGTCTCCGTGGTTCGGGAGCGTGGGGTTCGGGGCTATGCGGTTCGGCGTCGTCTTCGCCGGTCGGGGTCAGGGTCGGGGTCAGGGGCGGACGGTCGAGCACGACCCGGGCGGCCATGATCAGCGAGGACATGCGGAACGGCTTGGCCAGCACCTCGTCGGCGCCCAGTTCGTGCGCCCAGACCAGGAAGTTCTGGCTGCGCCCGTAGTGGCCGCCGCCGGAGATGGCGATGACCTTGGTGGCGGGCGAACAGCGCCGGGCCTCGAGGATCGCGCCGATCCCCTCCATCTCCGGCATGACGATGTCGGTCACCATCAGGTCGGGCTTGATCGACTTGACCATTTCGACGCCCAGGCGGCCGTTGCGGGCCGAAAAGGTCTGGAAGCCTTCGCGCGCAAAGGCCGCGGTCAGCAGCATCAGGAGGTCCGGGTCGTCCTCGACCACCAACACCTTGCGCGGCCGCTCGGCGCCGAACATCTCGTCGTCGCGCGCGGGGGCCATCCTCAGGCTCGCGACCAGGTCGGCGGCGCGGTCGGCGGCCAGGATCCCGACCCGGGCCAGCTCCGCATGCTGCGGGCAGTCCGACAGGTTCTCCGCCAGGGACTCGCAGACCCCGATGATCACCGCGAGCAACTCATAGAGATCGCGGGTTGGTAGATCGCGCGAAGGGCTGCCGGAGGCCTGGGGGGCGACCTCCGGCAGCGGCGCGTCGGCGGTGGGGGGAACCGCCGAGACGTTGGAATCCGCGGGCGACACACGACGATCGTTGAGAAACTCTGGGCGCATTGCGACCTTTGATTCCAAAAGGGTTTTCGCTTGTGGAGCCACCCAGTAAAAGGGCTCGGACCTGGTGGTCGTTCGCCCAATTCCCGTGGGGGTGATTCGGCGGTGTGCCTACATGGTTAACGGCGGCTTAGCTTGCTTGGCCGGGACAGATATTTGTTTATCCGGGACATGATGCGTGCATTTGCACTTAATTTACAGGGTACGGATAAAATCGTTCGCTGAACGGGTTCAGGAGCCCGGTTCAGCGCTCCCACGGCGTCGCGCGGAGGCGGGCCGCGTCCGGTTCAGCGCCTACTCCAGCAGCCGCCTGACCGCGGTCTCCAGCACTTCACGGGCGCGCTTGGGCGTCAGGCCCTGCTCGCGGCGCAGGCGTGACCAGGTCTCGAAACTGAGCAGCAGGTCGAGGATTTCCAGCTTCGGCTGATCGCGGGCGACGGCCGGGGGCAGCTGGCGCTTGAGGATGGCGCGGAGCGCGGCGGCGAAGTCGAGATTGTCGGCGTCGAGGAACTTGGAGCGGTAGCGGAACACCGCGGAAGCCCGCAGGAACGGCCCGATCTTCTCGAAGGCCCAGGCGCGGCGGCCGATCAGCTCGACCACCCGCTCGCGCCAGTCCTGCGACTTGAACGGCGTCTCGGCGGCGCCGTGCAGCTCCTTAGCGATGACGACGGACATTTCGCGGTAGAGGCTGTCCATATCCTGGAAGTGGCGGAAGACGGTGCGCAGGCCGACGTCGGCGCGTTGGGCGACCTGCTCGGCGCTGGGCGCGACCTCGCCGGCGTGGATGATCTCCAGCATGGCCGCGACGATCTTGGCGCGGTTGTCCTCGCCGCGCCGGCGGCGGCCGTCCTTGGCGGGGAAGGCTTCGTTGGGTCTGGCCGCGGGGGCGCCGCTCACGCGAAGAGGCCCGAAAGGCCGGCGGGGCCGAGGATGGCGTCCACCTGGCCGCGCGCCTGGCCGGGCAGGGCGTCGCGCGATTGGCGAAGCCAGCCCAGGCACTTGGCCTGGTAGGGGAACGGGTTCTGGGTCCAGGGCTGGCCGTCGACCTGCGCGGTCACCTCGGCCGCGCCGCTCATCACCGCCTGGGCGTTGGCCAGCATCACCGGCGGATAGGTGGCGCCGATCTCGGCCAGGATGGCGGTGAGCGTTGCGGGGATCGGGTCCATGGAAATCCAATCGGCGTCGGCGGGCTCCAGGCCCGACAGGTCCTCCATCATACCGGTCCAGGCGGTGACCCGGGGCGCGATCTTCAGCGCCAGCGCGGCGGGCGTCGGATCGAACTCGGCGAGCTGGGTCAGCTGGCCGAAGACCGCGAAGTCGCAGGATCCCGGCCGCTCGCCCATCAGGTAGGAATGGCGCCGCAGATGATCCTCGAACACCGTCAGGAAGCGGCGGTAGCTGGCCTCGATCACCGGCCCGGTGATGGCGTTGGAGCCGACGTAGCGCAGCCGGCCGATCTGGCGCTGCGAGAACATCGCGCCGGCCTGGGCCAGCGCCTCATCCGGCACGCTGTAGCCGCGCCAGCAGGGCAGGATGGCGGCGGCCTTGGCGATGTCGCCGGCATAGGCCCAGCGATAGTGGAACATGGCCTTGGTCAGCCATTCGTCGGCGTAGTCCTCGATCAGCTCGTTGAGGAAGGCCAGCGCCGGGTCGGCCGGGACCAGGCTGCGGCCGGCGTACTCTTTCTCGAACCGCCGGATCAGCGGCGTGGAGTCGGTGACCGCCTGCAGCTCGCCCGCTTCGTCGGGCAGGTAGAAGGTCGGCAGCAGCGAGACCTTGGGCCTGGGCAGGTCGCGCATCACCGGATTGTTCGGCAGGATGAAGCGGTAGGGGATGCGCCGGTAGCGCAGCACGGCCAGCATCTTGCGGGTGTAGGGCGAGCCCGGCGCGCCGGAGAGGGCGATGGCTTGGGTCATGCGCTCATATCTCCGGTCATGGGGCTCCAGTCAGCGATCGCGGCCGCCGCCTCGGGCGCAGTGGGGTAGACGAGGATGTCATGGGTGATAGCCGCCAGGTTCGCCTTGCCGCCGGCCAAGGCGGCCTTGTGCTGGACCCGCACCAGCGAGATGGGCCCTCGCAAGCCCGAGACCAGGCAGCCGACGATCGCCAGGCCCACGACTACGAGGGCGATGATCCGCCACAGCTTCATCGAGACCTCCTCAAGGACCGGCCGATCCGCGCCGGCCAAGCTTGACGATGGGATTAAGTAGTGACACTCATATTGCCACTATATTCGACGCTGGCCGGCGCCGAGTCAAGCTTGAGGAGCAGTGCGATGGAGATCCTACGGACGCCGGACGAGCGGTTCGCCGGCCTCGCCGACTGGCCCTACGCGCCGCGCTACGCCACCGTGGTCGACGCCGACGGGACGCAGCTGCGCCTGCACTATGTGGACGAGGGGCCGCGCGACGGGGCGGTCGTGCTGCTGATGCACGGCGAGCCGTCCTGGGCCTATCTCTACCGCAAGATCATCGCCGCTCTGGTGGCCAAGGGACGCCGGGTGATCGCGCCCGACCTGATCGGCTTTGGCCGCTCCGACAAGCCGGCGCAGCGCGGCGACTACACCTATGAACGCCACGTGGCCTGGATGAGCCACTGGCTGCTGCAGATGGAGCTCGAGGACGTCACCCTGTTCTGCCAGGACTGGGGCGGCCTCATCGGGCTTAGGCTGGTGGCGGCGTTCCCGGAGCGGTTCGCAGGCGTGGTCGTGGCCAACACCGGCCTGCCGGCGGGGACGGGGCTGTCCGAAGGCTTCAAGGCCTGGCTCGATTTCAGCCAGAAGGTTCCGGTGCTGCCGATCGGTTTCATCCTGAACGGCGGCTGCGTCCGCGACCTGAGCGAAGCGGAGATCGCCGCCTATGAGGCGCCGTTCCCGGACGAGAGCTACAAGGAGGGCGCTCGCCAGTTCCCGACTCTCGTGCCGATCACCCCGCAGCACGCCTCGGTCGCCGAGAACGAGGCCGCCTGGAAGGTGCTGGAGCGGTTCGACAAACCGCTGATCACTGCGTTCAGCGACGGCGACGCGGTGACCCGCGGCGGCGAGGCGGCCTTCCAGGCCCGCGTGCCGGGCGCCAAGGACCAGCCGCATGTGACCCTCTCAGGCGGCCACTTCCTGCAGGAAGACAGCCCCGCCGAGATCGCCGCCCTGATCGAAGGCATGATCGTGCGCCGCGCCAAGGGGTTCGCCTGATGCAGGTGGTCAACCAGGTGACGCCCGACATGGCCCGCGCCATGGCGTTCTTCGGCGGCGCCGAGGACGGGCCGTTCGTGATGGTCAACCTCTTGAAGTTCCACGACCGTGCGAAATACGAGGACGGCGACCGGGGCCTGAGCGGCCAGGAGGCCTACATGCTCTACGGCGAGGCCGTGCGGAAGCTGGTCGAGGGCCTGGGCGGAAAGGTCCGCTACCAGGGCCGTGTCACCGGCCTGATGCTGGGCGAGGTGGAAGAGCTGTGGGACGTGGTGGCGCTGGCCGAATACCCGTCGCTGGAAGCCTTCCGGAACATGGCCATGTCGCCGGAGATGCACGCCATCGAGCATCATCGGAAGGCCGGCCTGGCGGGCCAACTCAACATCCGGACCAAGCCCGGCGAGGGGTTCTAGCTCAGGCCTTCTTGGGACGCAGAGACAGGACCAGGAACACCGCCGCCAGGACGACGGCGACCGGGCTCGCATAGTGCTCCGGCGGGTGGTGGCCGCCCGCCGGCGGGATGAGGATCCAGCCCTGCAGCGCCATCAGCCCGCGCTCGACAATGACCATGGCCAGGAACAGCGGGGTCAGCGGCCGATAGCGCAGGGCCACCAGCAGCATCGGAATGCCGAGCGCCAGTTGCGTCGCGCCCTCCCAAGCGAAGACGCCGCGCACCAGGTCGGCGCGGTCGCCCATGTCCAGGTGGGCGATCACGCCCGCGCCGCCGTCCGGCAGGAAGCTGTGGATCAGGCCCGGGGCCAGCGTCAGGATCGCGGCGAGGCCCAGGAACCAGGGCGACAGCGGCGAGCCCCGATAGTCGGCATTGGTCGACGGCGGCAGGAAGCTCATCGGATCGCTCCGCTCAGTTGTCCCACTCGATATATTCCTCGCCCTTGCGCTGACGAACGCCGCTCGGGTGGTCGATGAAGACCGGCCCCTGCAGCAGCGACGGCCACATGGGTTTGACGTCCTGGCGGTCCTGGGCGGCGAGCAGGGCCAGCATAGCCTTGGTCCGCTGCGGCTGGGCGGCGGAGAGTTCGTGGCGCTCGGTCGGGTCGGTCGCCAGGTCGTAGAGCCAGACCTTCTTCTGCGCCTCGCTGGACTGCAGCTTCCAGTCGCCATCGAGGACGACCTTGTACTGGCCCGAGCGCCAGAACAGCGTCTGGTGCGGACGGCCGGTCTGCTTGCCCTGGAGGAAGGGCATCAGGTCGACGCCGTCGATCACCCGGTCCTTGGGGACCTGCGCGCCGGCCGCGCCGGCGGCGGTGGCGAAGATGTCCACGTGGCCGACCGGATAGTTGAACCGCGAACCCGCCTGGATCTGCCCCGGCCAGCGCATGAAGAAGGGCGCGTGGATGCCGCCCTCGAAGAAGGTCGACTTCCAGCCGCGGTAGGGCTGGTTGATCTCCGGCAGGCCGATGTAGCCGGCGCCGCCGTTGTCGCTGGTGAAGATGACGAGCGTGTCCTTATCCAGGCCGTCGTCCTTCAGCTCTTTCAGGATCCGCCCGACGTTGCGGTCGAGGTTGCGGACCATCGCGCCATAGACCCGCAGGCGGTGGTCCTTGATCCCAGGCAGCGCATCGTAGTCGGCCTTGGTGGCCTGCAGCGGCGTGTGGATGGCGTTGGGCGCGAAGTACATGAAGAAGGGGCGGTTCTTGTTGGCGTGGATCGACCGGACCGCCTCGTCGGTGAGGTAGTCGGTCATGTAGCCCTTGGGCGCGAACATGGGGCTGCCGTTGAACTGCACGGCGTAGGGCAGGTTGGGCCACAGGAACTTGTCGATCGGGTCCCACGGCTGCTTGGAGTTCTCGACGCCCGGGTCGTGCTCGGGCAGATACATCGAGGCGCCTGGGATGAAGCCCAGGCTTTCGTCGAAACCCTGATCCTCGGGCCGCGAGCCCTTGACGCCGCCCAGGTGCCACTTGCCGAAATGCAGGGTGTGGTAGCCCTGGGTCTTCAGGACCTCGGCGATGGTGATCTCGCTGGCGGGCACGGCCAGCATGTTGACCGCTGACGGCGAGGCCGACGTCGAGCCGGGCGGCATCTGGGCCAGGCGGTCCTTGAAGAACTTCGGCTTCACGATGGCGCCGGGCTCCGCCTCGGTGCCGACCATCTTCTCGAAGGCCACGGGCGCTGGCGTGAACTCAAAGCCGAAGCGGGTGGGATAGCGGCCGGTCATGATCGCCGCGCGGCTGGGCGCGCAGGTGGCGTTGCCGCAGTAGCCGTTGGTGAAGTCGACTCCGTCGCGGCCGATGGAATCGATGTTGGGCGTCGGCACGGCGCCCCGCGCCACGCCGCCGCCGTTGAAGGTGATGTCGTTGAAGCCCATGTCGTCGGCCAGGATGAAGACGACGTTCGGCCGGCGCCGCCCCGGCGGTGGGGCCGATGGGCCCTCATCCCACGTCACCGCGTGGTTCGGCTCGACGTGCGGCAGGCGCGAATGGGCGACCATGGCCAGGATCGTCGCGCGGTTCGAATAGGCGAGGCCGAGCGCCGCCAGCACGACGAGCACGAGCGCGCCCAGCCAGGTCCACAGCTTCATGACCGCCTCCGACCATCCGTCGGCGAGTTCTATATACTGACATTAATCGTGCCGATAGATGTTCCATGAACGCGGTTTCGCCGCGACCTCGAAAACGGGGCGGCTTGCAAACTGGCCGCGCAACCCGAAGATGGCGGCGTGAACGCTTCCGCCCCCGACAGCTTGCTCGCCGAGGTCCAGATCGGCTGTGAAGACCTTGCGCCCGCGCTGGAGGTCTTCGTGGGGCGCCTGGGCTTCCGCATCGAGACGATCTTCCCGGCCGACGATCCCAAGGTGGCGACCCTGTCCGGCCATGGCCTGCGCCTGCGCCTGGCGCCCGGGGGCGATCCCGGGGTGATCCGGATGGCGGGCGCCGGCGAGCCGCTGACCGCGCCCAACGGCACGCGCATCGAGTTCGTCGATCCCGACCCGCCACTGGAGGTCCCGCCGCTGCAGCCCCAGTTCATCGTCACCCGGGCGGGCGAGGGTCCGGCGGGCGGCGCGGGGCGGGCCGGCATGCTCTACCGCGACCTGATCCCGGGACGGCTCGGCGGCCGTTTCATCGCCTCGCACATCTCCATCCCGACCGGCGGGCCGGTCGCCGATTGGGTCCACTTTCACAAAATCCGTTTCCAGATGCTGGTCTGCCGGCGCGGCTGGGTGCGGCTGGTCTACGAGGATCAGGGCGAGCCGTTCCTGTTCAAGGCGGGCGACTGCGTGCTGCAGCCGCCGCGCATCCGCCACCGGGTGCAGGAAAGCTCCGACGCCTTCGAGGTGATGGAGATCGGCTGCCCGGCCCTGCACGAGACCCTGGCCGACCACGAGATGGCGCTGCCGACCGCGACGCTCGCGCGCGATCGTGACTTCGGCGGCCAGCGGTTCCTGCACGCGGTCGCCGCCGAGACGCCCTGGACGCCGCACGGCGTGCCGGGCTTCGAGGCGCGCGAAACGGGGATGGCCGCTGCCACCGGCGGCCTCGCCGACGTGCGCGCGATCCGGCCCGCCGGGGCGCGGGGCTTCAGCGCTCAACCGCACGACGGCGAGTTCTTTTTCGGCTTCGTGCTGGAGGGCTCAGCCACGCTGGACTGCCAGGGCGCCCACGCGCTTGGCCCCACCGACGCCTTCGTCATCCCGGCCGGCGAGACCTGGGGGCTCAGCGACGCGTCGGACGATCTCCAGCTGCTGGAAGTGATGCTGCCGGCCGGGGCATCGGCCTCTTAGCCCTTCCCCTCGATGGGGAAGGGTTGGGTTGGGGTGTGATTGTTGAGGTGGTGTCGATGGCGCGGAACGGCGCCTTCGCCCGGCGCAGCCTCACGCCTCATCTCGCTGCACACACCCCATCCCCGACCCTTCCCCATCGAGGGGAAGGGGACTCCGTTCTAGGGTGTGAACCGCCGCTTCTGCGGGCCGCCGGCCAGCGGCAGCTTGGACTCGTCGATGATCTGGCCGGCCTTCATGACGAAGGCGATGTTCTTGACGTTCTCGATGCTGGCGGTCGGGTCGGCGTTGAGCAGCAACAGGTCCGCGAGCTTGCCGGGCTCGACGGAGCCCAGGGTATCGGCCTTGCCCAGCAGCACCGCGCCGTTGTGGGTGGCGATGGTCAGCACGTCGAAGGGCTTGATGCCGGCCGCGACCAGCAGCTCCAGCTCGCGCTGCAGGGCGGGCCCGCTGGACTGGTCGGTGCCGGCCGCCACCACGCCGCCGGCCGCCCAGACCTTGCGGATGTTCTCTTCGGCCACCGGCGTCATCAGCTTCATCCAGGCGGTCCACATGCGGGCCTGGTATTCGGCGCGGACCTTGGTCTTCAGCGTCGCGCGGTCGGCGGGGCTGAAGCTCGCCGCGTAGAGCGGCTGGTCGAGATATTCCGGGTGTTCGGCGAGCCGGCTGTAGTTCTCGCCGATGGTGAGCGTGCTGGCGAAGGGCGTCTTCTTGGCCCCCATCAGCTTGACGAAGCTATCGCTGACCGGGCCCTGGATCACCGGGTGAGCGAGGCTGTCGGTGCCGGCGAAGATCGCCTCTTCCGCGCGCAGCTCCGAGGAGACGTGGATGGTCGTGCGGATGCCGTGCAGATTGTAGTAGCGGATCACGTCCCTGAGCAGCTGTTCGGGCATCAGGGTGATCATCGGCCGCGCGCCCCAGCCCTCTTCCTCCAGGGTGAGCTTGATGATGTCGGGCTGCTGCTCGGCGATCTGGCGGTCGAGCTTGTCCTTGTCCTTCTCGAAGTCGGAGACGTTGACCGCCATGCCGCTGCCGTGGCTGCCCGGATAGGTGATCAGATTGCCGGTGCAGAAGATGCGTGGGCTGAGAATCTTGCCGGCCCGCTCGGCGGCGCGCAGCGGCAGGATGTTGTCGACCTGATTGCCGGCGTCATAGACCGTGGTGACGCCGGAATAGATGTAGCTGGCGAGTGCGGCGGTGCGGCTCTCGTTGGTGTCGGTCCTGTTGTCGACGCCGCCGTGCAGGTGGATGTGCACGTCCATCAGGCCGGGCATCAGGTATTTGCCGTGGCCGTCGATGACCTTGCCTTTGGATTTCGCAAGGGCGCTGGGGCCGACGCTCGCGATCCTGTCGCCGTCGACCGTGACGGTCATGTCGGCCTGGGGCGCGTGGCCGGTTCCGTCGATCAGGGTGACGTGCTCGATGGCCCAGGTTTCGGCGAGCGCCATGCGCGGCAGGGCCAGCGACCCCGTCACCGCAAACAGGGCGCAGGCCGCCAGAAGCGCCAGTTTCTTCATCTCGAAATCCCCCGAAATCCGCCGACCGAATGGGCGCCACCTTGGCCGGTAACCGCGCGCTACGCCAGCAGGTCCCGGTTGGCCGTGAGGCCTTCGACCAGGGCGTCGATGTCGCTGCCGTCGTTGTAGGCATGGAACATGGCGCGGACCTTGTCCTCGCGCCACGAAACGACCACGCCGTGTTCGGCCAACCGCTCGGTCATGGCCGCGGCGTCCTTGGACCGAACCGCCACCTGCGGCCCGCGCCGGGCGTCGTCGCGCGGGGTGGCGAGCGTGCAGCCGGCGGCGGCCAGGCGGTCCATGGCGGTTCCGGTGAGCTCGCGGATGCGGGCCTCGATGGCCGGGACGCCCCATGCGCGGATCAGCCCGATCCCGGCCTCGGCGGCGTAGCAGTTGGGCACCGGCGGCGTGCCGGTCTCGAAGCGGCGCGCGGTGGAGGACGGCGTGTTGGCGAAGATGTCCATGGCGCCGATGTCGGCCTGGGCGAACCAGCCGCTGACCGTGGGGGTGAGCGCTTCGATGTGGCGTTTGGCGACGTAGAGGTAGCCGACGCCCGCCGTCCCCAGCAGGTACTTCAGCATCCCGCCGACCGCGAAGTCGACGCCGAGCGCGGCGACATCGATGTCCACCGCGCCGGCCGACTGGAAGGCGTCCAGCAAGACCAGCGCGCCGCGGGCGTGGGCGAGCTTCACCACGCCCTCCACGTCGATCCGCGCGCCGTTGCGGTAGCAGACGTGGGTGACCTGGACGAGCTTGGTCCGCTCGTCGATCAGCCGGTCGAAATGCTCGAGCGGCACGGTCCCGTCGGCGGCCTCGGGGACGTGTGTGACCACGGCCCCACGCGAAGCCTGGGCGTGCCAGATCTGGGCGCCGGTGGGGAATTCCAGGTTGGAGACCACCACCTTGTTGCGCGGGCCCTCGAAGCTGAGCGCGCTCGCCAGGCTGTTGATCCCGGCCGAGGCCGAGGTGGTGACGGCGATCTCGTCCGCCTGGGCGTTCAGGAGGCCGGCGACGGCGCCCCGCACCGCCTCCTGCCGCTCGCCCCATCCGCCCCAGTCGACGCCCTTCGCCAGCCGGTCGTCGAGGTAGCGCCGGAAGGCGGCCTCCACCGGCGCCGCCAAGAGGCCGTAGGAGCCGCTGGCCAGGTAGGTCTTGTGCTTGAGCGTCGGGAACAGCGCGCGGAAGGCTGTCCAGTCCGGTTGAGCGGTCAAACGGGGCGCCTTGTGCGGCGCGGCGAACCTGCGTTCATGGGGCTGGGATTCCGGTGAGGGGCGGCGTGACCGACGAAGACGCGATCATCGAGCGCGAGGCCGGGCTGAGCAAGGGCCTGACGCGCGCGCAGATCACCATGATGGGCCTGGGCGGCGCCATCGGCACCGGCCTGTTCATGGGCTCGGGCATCGCCATCGGCTATGCCGGCCCCGCCGTGGTCGTGAGCTACGCCATCGCCGCCTTCATCGCGGTGATCATGGTCTTCAGCCTGTCGGAGATGGCGGTGATGCATCCGGCCGCGGGCTCCTTCGGGGTCTATGCCGAGACCTATCTCAATCCCTGGGCCGGCTACGCCGTGCGCTACACCTACTGGGCCTGCCAGGTGGTCGCCATCGGCGGCGAGGCCGTGGCGGCCGGGACCTACATGGGTTTCTGGCTGCCGGGCGTGCCGGTGTGGATCTGGTCGCTGGGATTCGCCGTGGGGATCATCTTCCTGAACTCCCGCTCGGTGAAGAACTTCGGGACCGTCGAATACTGGTTCGCGCTGATCAAGGTCACCGCCATCATCCTGTTCATCATCCTGGGCGGGGCGGCGATCCTGGGCGTGGCGCAGCCGGCGGTGGGCTTCCACAACCTGACCGGCCTGCCGGGCGGCTTCGCCCCGCACGGGCTGAAGGGGATCTGGATGGGGACGATGATGGGCATCTTCTCCTTCATCGGGGTCGAGCTGATCGCGGTGACCGCCGCCGAGACGCCCGACCCGAAGACCGCGATTCCGGCGGCGCTCAGATCGATGACCGCGCGCCTGGGGCTGTTCTACCTGGTCGGCCTGACCATCGTGGTGAGCTTCGTCCCCTGGACGGAGGTCGGCGCGAAGGTCGTGTCCGAGAGCCCCTTCGTGAAGGTTTTCGAATACACCCACGTGCCCTACGCCGCGGCGATCATGAACTTCGTGGTGCTGACCGCGGCGCTCTCCAGCATGAACGCCAACACCTACCTGACCGGCCGGATGCTGTTCTCGCTGGCGCGCGGGAACTATGCGCCCAGGCAGTTCGGCGTGTTGAACAAGGCGGGCGCGCCGGCGCCGGCGGTGCTGTTCTCCGGCGGCGTGATCCTGGCCTGCGCCATGGTCTCGCGCCTGACGCCGCTCGCCTACAACTACCTGTTCGGGATCGCGCTGTTCGGAGCGCTGTTCGTCTGGATCGTGATCCTGCTCAGCCACCTGGCCTTTCGCCGCCGGCATCGGCCGGAGACCTTGCCGGTGCGGATGCCGTTCTTCCCGGTCCTGCAGATCGTGGGGCTGATCCTGATCGGCGCGATCCTGGCGACCATGGGCCTGAGCCCGGACTTCAATGTCTCCTGGATCGTCGGCATCCCGTGGGTGCTGCTGCTCACCGCGGCCTATTTCCTCTGGAAGCGACGCCAAGGCCGGGTCTAATTCCGTCTCCCGGAATTGCGGAACCGAGCGCCATGGCCGCAGACGCCACCGTCCAGTCCGCCCTGCGCGTGCTGACCGTCATCGAGGCGCTGAACCAGCACCGGGTGACGTCGCTGGAGGTGCTGCACGGCCGGACCGGCCTGCCGAAGTCGACGCTGATCCGGCTGCTGGAGACCCTGATCGCGGCGGGCTATGTGGTGCGGGTCTCGCGGCGCGACGGCTATTCGCTGACCGACAGCGTGCTGTTGCTCTCGGCCGGCGTGCGGCGCCGCGACGTGCTGGTGGACATCGCGCGGCCGGCGCTGGAGGCCTTCACCCGCAAACACAAATGGCAGGTGTCGCTGGCCACCAGCGAGCGCGACAGCATGCTGGTCCGCGCCACCACCCGCGACATCAGCCCCTTCGCCCGCGAGGAGGTGTTCCTGAACCGCCGCGTCGGCATGCTGCGCAGCGCCATCGGCCAGGCCTATTTCGCCTTCTGCTCGGCCGGCGAGCGGCGGACCATCCTCAAGCTGGTGCGCACGGCCTACCCCGAGCAGGTCGCCAGCGTCGGCGGGCCCAAGCGCATCGCCGCGATGGTCGAGAAGGTCCGGGGCGACGGCTATGCGGCCATTGTGCGCCCGCCGGCCGATCCGACCCGCAGCATCGCCGTCCCGGTGCTGGAGGCCGGGGTCCCGGACCGCCCGCTCGGCGCGATCGTCATGTTCTACTACCAGTCGGTGATGAGCGAGGCCGAGGCGGTCAGGAAGTATCTGGGTCCGCTGCGCGCGCTCGCCGGCCAGATCGCGCTTGGCCTGGACGAGGCGCGGTGGAGTGCGGCGGGCAAGGAGGGCGAGCTCAGCTGAGCCCGTAGGGCTGCTCCTTCGGCTTCCAGTCGTTGATCATGCCGACCATCGGATGGCCGGCGACCTGCGCGCGGACCACGTTGCCACTCCACTGACGCCCGAAGATCGGCACCTGATAGCTGACCACGGTCTCCGCCGATCCCTCGACGCTACGGCCGTCTTTCAACAGGGCGGCGAAGCGGCGCTTGGGCGACCAGGGCTCGATACGGAACCTCTCCATCGGGGTGTCCTGACCGCCGAGGTCGAGGTCGCCATAGCCGCGCCCAGGGCTCAACAGGCCGATCATTCCGGAGTCGGCGCTCCACAGCATGGCGTAGGTGAAGGGGGCGGTGAACCGTGGGTTGGTCTGGGTCTGCTCGTGCGCCTTGCCGACGCCGCCGACATGGATTGTCTTGCCGGCGGCCCGAAGCGTGGCCTCCACCCGGCCGGTGTGTTCGAAGCGGCCCTTGGGCGAGCCGGCCAGCAACTGACCCGGATGGAAGACGCCTTCGACGCTGACCAGCGCGGCGCCCGGTCCGTCCGTCCCGCTGGTTCCCCTGTGGGCCCCGAGCTCGGCGCGGAACGACATGGCCTTGAGATCGCCGGAGGTCCCGACGCGGGAGATCGAGGCCTTGAGGCCAGGCGATGGATAGGTGGCGCTGGGAAGTTCGGCGGTGATCTTGTCCGCCGAGCTGGGAACCTGGCTGTCGGTGAAGGTGTAGAGCACGCCGTCGGCCAGGAGGTGCAGCCACACCCAGGTCTTGCCGCGCTCCGGATAGCGCGAGATGCGCAAGGAGAGGCCGTTGCGCGCGTCGGGATCGAAGTAGAGCACCATCGCCGACTCGCTCCAGGTCGGCTCACCCTCGACGACGCCCTGGGCCGCCGTGGCGCGCCCCGGCAGCGCGCCGAGGCCGATCAGGCCAGCCGTCACTGCGCGCCGGTCGAGCATGTCCATCTCCCTTAGGTTTGGTCTTCCGGTGGCGGGTCGAGCCGGCCGCGTTTGGCGAGCGCCGCGAGGACCAGCATGAGCGCGCCGAAGGCCGCCATCACGCCACCCCAGATCAGGTCGATGTTGACCCCGGCCGACAGCGTGGCGGGGCCAAGGACGCCGTAGCCGCCGACCAGCAGGCCGATGGCCAGGAACAGGAGCCCGATGGGCAGGCGCACGTCGAAGAGCATGGCTTGCGGCTCCTAGCGGAAGATCAGGTTGAGGATGACGGTGAGGGTCAGCATGATCACCCCCAGCAGCACCGGGCGCATGTACCAGGGCCCGTTCTCGCGGACGATCTTGGGGGTGAGGGAATAGACCAGGCCGGTGAGCTCGCCCTGCGGCTTGGGCCGGGTCACCAGGCTGACGGCGATGGTGACGATGAAGCAGGCGCTCCAGGCCCAGATGGCGATCCAGAAGTTCTGGGCCATCTCGCTGGCGTAGGTGTGGGTGACGCCGAGCCAGCCGCCCTTCAGCCCCGCCATGTCGTTCACCGGCAGCGTCAGGCCGTGATGGATCGCCGCGGTGATGGTGCCCGCCGCCAGGCCGATGAAGGCGCCGTGGCCGGTGGTCCGCTTCCAGAACATGCCCAGCAGGAAGGTCGCGAACACCGGGGCGTTCACGAAGGCCATGACCAGCTGCAGGAAGTCGTTGATGTTGTTGAACTGGCTGCAGAGATAGGCCGCCGCCACCGAGGCCGCGATGCCGAACAGGGTCGCGAGCCTGCCGACCATCAGATAGTGCGCGTCGGGCGCCTCGCGCCGGATGTAGGCCTGGTAGATGTCGTAGGTGAACACCGTGTTGAAGGCGGTGACGCCGCCGGCCATCCCCGACATGAAGCTGGCCAGGAGCGCGGTCAGGCCCACGCCCACCATGCCGATCGGGAAGTAGCGCAGCAGCAGGTTGGGCGTCGCCAGGTCGTAGTCGAGCTGCGGTTCGCCACGGGCGTCGAGCATCGGCTTGCCGGTGGTGGAATCGATCTTGATCGGGATGACGCCCGGGTCGTGCTGCACGATCTCGCCGGCCCGCACCGCGGGCACTGAAGCCTTGCCCGGATGGTCGGGGGCAGAGGTGAGCGCGATGGCGATCAGGCCCGGCAGGATCACGATGAAGGGGATGAACATCTTCACGCCGGCGGCGATCAGCGGGGTGCGCCTGGCCGCCGACATGGAGTTGGCCGCCATGGCCCGCTGGACGACCAGGAAGTCGGTGCACCAATAGCCAAAGGAGAGGACGAACCCGAGGCCCATCGAGAGCCCGAACCAGTCGACGCCCAGCTTGTTGGTGGTGGCGTGCGCCATGCCGGCCCAGGCGTGGGTGTAGCTGGGCCCCAGCGTGGTCTGCAGCCCGTGCCAGCCGCCGACCTGGCGCAGGCCGAGCCATACCAAGGGCGCGAAGCCGGCGACGATCAGGAAGAACTGCAGGACCTCGTTGTAGATCGCGCCCCTAAGCCCGCCCATGTAGATGTAGACCAGCACCACGGCCGCGGCGGTCAGGATCGCCCCGTGGAAGATCCAGGCCTGCGGCAGGCCGAGCGCGGCGAACGGGCCGTCGAAGACGTGCAGCGTCTGGATCAGCTTGGCCAGCGCATACATCGAGATCCCGGAGTTCAGGATCGTCATCAGCGCGAAGGTCACCGCGTTCAGGGCGCGGGTCTTTTCGTCGAACCGCATGCGCAGGTATTCGGGCGCCGAGCGGGCTTTCGACCCGTAGTAGAACGGCATCATGAAGACGCCGATGAACACCATCGCCGGGATGGCGCCGATCCAATAGAAGTGCGCCGTCGAGATGCCGTACTTGGCGCCCGACGCGCCCATGCCGATCACCTCCTGGGCGCCCAGATTGGCCGAGATGAAGGCGAGCCCGCAGACCCAGGCCGGGATCGCGCGCCCCGCCAGGAAGAAGTCGTTTCCGCTCTTGGCGCGCCGGGCGGAGACGATCCCGATGCCGAGCACGAAGATCAGGTAGAGGGCGATGACGCCCCAATCGACCGCGCCCAGCTTCATGCGTTCGTCCCCCTAGACCGCTCCTCATCTGAGGGAAGAGTCGGCGCGTTTCGCGAAAGTGGCGGCCTTCCGCTGGCGACAGTCAAGGCGCCGCGCTCGCAGAACGCCGAAAGGTTTCAGCTTAGCCATCGACAAGCCGCGCGCGCGGGCTAGCGTGCGCGACGAGACTGGGCCCGGTGGTTGCGGCCCAGGCACGGGGAACTGTCGATGAAATCAGCGTTGTTGGCCGGCGTCGCGCTGGCTCTGGTCTGGCAGGGCGCGGCTATCGCCCAAGGCGGACACATCACCACGCCGAAGGAGGCCTTCAACGGCGCCGAGCCGGGGGACGACTACTTCCTCGCCAACTACGACCAGACCACCGCCTACTGGAAGAAGCTGGCGACCGAGAGCGACCGGGTGAAGCTGGTCAGCCTGGGCAAGTCCGTGGAGGGCCGCGAGATCTGGATGGCGATCGTCTCGTCGCCCGAGAACCTCAAGAAGCTCGACCACTACGTCGACATCGACAAGCGGCTGGCGCTGGCCAAGGGCCTGGATGACGCGCAGGCGCATGCGCTGGCGCGCGAAGGCAAGGCCATGGTGTGGATCGACGGCGGCCTGCACGCCAGCGAGGTGTCGAGCGCCCAGAGCCAGATCCAGATCGTCTATGAGATGCTGTCGAAGAACGACCCGGAGACGCTGCGTTTCCTGGCCGACGACATCACGCTCTTCGTGCTGCCCAACCCGGACGGCCAGCAGCTGGTCGCGGACTGGTACATGCGCAAGGCCGACCCGAAGGCTCGCTCGCTGGCCGACCTGCCGGTGATCTACCAGCGCTACGTCGGGCACGACAACAACCGCGAATACTACATGTCCAACCAGCCGGAGACGACGGCCATCAACAAGGCCATGTTCAAGGACTGGTTCCCGCAGATCGTCTACAACGAGCACCAGACCGGCCCGCTGGGCGAGGTGGTCTTCGTGCCGCCATTCCGCAATCCGTCGAACTACCACTTCGACCCGCTGGTGCTCTCGGAGCTGGACGGGGTGTCGGCGGCCATGCACTCGCGCCTGATCCAGGAGGACAAGCCGGGCTCGGGCGAGCGCTCGGCGGCGCCCTATTCGACCTGGTTCAACGGGGGCCTGCGGACCACCGGCTACTTCCACAACGTGGTCGGCATCCTGACCGAGATCATCGGCTCGCCCACCCCGATGCAGCTGCCCTTCGTGCCCTCCAAGCAGCTCTCCAACCAGGACGAGCTCTATCCGGTGGCGCCGCAGATCTGGCACTTCCGCCAGACGGTCGAGTACGTGAAGAGCCTGAACCGCGCGGTCATGGACTACGCGTCGAAGAACCGCGAAGACCTGCTCTACAACCGCTATCTGATGGGCAAGAACTCCATCACCCGCGGGACCCGCGACAACTGGACGGTGACGCCCAAGCGGGTGAACGCGGTGGTCGAGGCCTCGAAGGCCGCGGGCGGCGCGCCGCCGCGCACGCGGGGCGGCGACGGCCTGGCCGGCAACGGCGACCAGTCGCAGGTGGTCGATCCCAAGCTCTACGAGAGCGTGCTGCACGCTCCGAACGAGCGCGATCCGCGCGGCTACATCCTGCCGCCCGACCAGCCGGACATGCCGACCACGGTCAAGTTCCTGAACGCGCTCATCAAGTCGGGCATCGTCATCGACAAGGCGACGGCGCCCTTCACGGTGGCCGGCAAGACCTATCCGGCCGGCAGCTATGTGGTGCTCTGCGACCAGGCCTACCGGCCGCACATCCTCGACATGTTCGAGCCGCAGGACCACCCGCAGGACTTCGAATTCCCGGGCGGCCCGCCGATCAAGCCCTATGACATCACCGGCTATAACCTAAGCTACCAGATGGGGGTGAAGTACGACCGCATCCTGGAGGGCTTCTCAGGCCCCTTCCAGCCGATCAACGACGTCATGGCGCCGCCGCCCGGCAAGGTGGTGGGAACGGGCGGCGCGGGCTGGCTGCTGGATCACGGGGTCAACAACAGCTTCACGCTGACCAACCGGCTGCAGAAGGCCGGCGTGCCGGTCTCGTGGCTGAAGAGCGAGGTCAGCGCCGACGGCAGGACCTTCGCACCCGGCGCGGTCTGGGTTCCGGCCAGCGGCAAGGCCAAGGCGATCGTCGACAAGGGCGTCGCCGACCTGGGCGTCAACGCCTATGCGATGAGCGCCGCGCCCAAGGGCGAGAAGATCGCGCTGAAGGCGCCGCGCATCGGCATCGTCGACACCTACGGCGGCCTGATCACCTCGGGCTGGATGCAGTGGGTCGTCGAGCAGTTCGAGTTCCCCTACAGCCTGGTCTACGGGCCCGAGCTCGACGCCGGCAATCTCAACGCCAAGTACGATGTGCTGCTGTTCGTCGACGGCGCGATCCCGGGCGGCAACGGCCGCTACGGTGGCGGCGGCGGCGGGCGCGGCCTGCCGAAGCCCGACGAGGTGCCGGAGAAGTACCGCAAGATGCTGGGCAACATCACCCAGGAGAAGACGCTCCCGCAGGTGCAGGCCTTCATCCAGAACGGGGGCACGGCCATCGCCGTCGGCGGCTCCACGCGGCTCGGCGAATATCTGAAGCTGACCGAGAATGGCCTGGTCGCGCCGGGCAAGGACGGCAAGCCCGAGCCGATCCCGTCGACCAAGTTCTACATCCCGGGTTCGATCCTCGAAGCCAAGGTCGACAACAAGGACCCGCTGGGCTTCGGCTTCGCCGACCACGTCGACGTGTTCTTCGATTCAAGCCCGGTGTTCAAGATCACCGCGCCGGCCGACGCCAAGTCGGTGTCGTGGTTCCAGGGCGCCGACCCGCTGCTCTCCGGCTGGGCCTGGGGGCAGAAGGCGCTGGACGGGACGGTGGGCGTGGTCGACGCCAGCTATGGCAAGGGCAAGGTCTTCCTGCTGGGTCCGGAGGTCGCCATGCGCGGCCAGTCCTACGGGACCTTCAAGTTCGTGTTCAACGGGCTGGAGTACGGGCCTGCCGCGTCTGGGAAGGGCGGCAGGTGACCGCGGTGGCCGCCGCGCCGGCGGGCCGGGCCGACAGCCCGGCCCGGTCGATCGCCATCGCCGGCGGCCTGTTCTTCATCATCGGCTTCTTCACCTGGCTGAACGGGCCGCTGATCACCTTCGTGCGGCTGGCCTTCGACCTGAACGAGGTGAACTCGTTCCTGGTGCTGATGGTCTTCTACCTGTCCTATTTCGTGCTGGCCCTGCCGGCGTCGATGATCCTGCGGAGGACCGGCCTGAAGCGCGGGCTCTCGCTCAGCCTGACGGTGATGGCCGTGGGCGCGGCGATGTTCGGGGAGTTCGCCACGCGGCGCTGGTATCCCGGCGCGCTCACCGGCCTCTTCACCATCGGCGGGGGCCTGGCGCTGCTGCAGACCGCGATCAATCCCTACGTCAGCATCCTGGGGCCCATCGAGGGCGCGGCGCGGCGGATCGCGTTGATGGGCATCTGCAACAAGGCCGCCGGCATCGCAGCCCCGCTGGTGATCGGCGCCCTGGTGCTGCGCGGGATCGGCGATCTGGCGGATCGGCTGCAAGGGGTCAGCGGCCCGGCCCGCGAGGCCCTGCTCGACAGCTTCGCGGCCAAGATCCATCTGCCCTACCTGGCGATGGCCGCGCTGCTGCTGGCGGTCGCGGCGGGGATCCTCCGGTCGCCCCTGCCGGACCTGAAGGCCTCGGAGGTCAACGCGTCCTCGACACCCTTGGGCGAGGCGGATGGGCGCAGCGTTTTCAGCTACCCGCACCTCTGGCTCGGCGTCGTCTGCCTGTTTGTCTACGTCGGCGTCGAGGTGATGGCCGGCGACGCCATCGGGGCCTACGGCCGGGCGTTCGGCCTGCCGCTCGACCAGACCAAGTTCTTCACCGCCTTTACGCTGGCGGCCATGCTGCTGGGCTATATCGCCGGCCTGGTGTTCACGCCCAGGATCGTTTCGCAGGACACCTACCTGCGCGCCTCGGCGCTGCTGGGTCTGGTGCTGGTCGGCGGCGCCTTCCTGACCAAGGGCTATATCTCGGTGGGCTTCGTGGCCTCGCTCGGCTTCGCCAATGCGATGATGTGGCCGGCGATCTTCCCCCTGGCGATCCGCGGGCTCGGCAAGGCGACGGAGACCGGCTCGGCCCTACTGGTCATGGGCATCGCCGGCGGGGCGATCATCCCGCAGGCCTTCGCGGCGCTGAAGCAGCACTACGACTTCCAGGCGGTGTTCGCCGTCCTGATGGCGCCCTGCTACCTCTACATCCTCTACTACGCCTGGCTCGGCTGTAAGGCGCGGCCGAGCGATCCGCCGATGCCGGCGGCGGGGATCGTCGGACCCTAGCCTTTGGCCCGCGCCGCGCGCACCAGGGCGAAGAGATAGAGCGCCGCCGTCGCGAAGATCAGCACCGCGGCGAACGGGCCGGCGGTGGCGGGCCTCAGGCCGGTGATCTGGCTGAAATCGGCGATATAGGCGACGTCGCCGAACAGGCCGCCGAGCGTCATGATCAGCGCGACGCTGGCCGACTGGGCGACCGGGACCTTGCGCCAATCCATAGTGGCCTTCAGCAGCAGGCAGACGCTGGCCGCCATGACGAGCGCGACGATCGCCAGCACAAGCGGCCCGCTCTCGAACAGCAGCGTCCCGCCCAGGCGGAAGCCCACGGCGCCCGACAGCCAGATGCCGAAGCCCATCAGGCCCAGAAGGGTGGTTTCCTTGGTCATCGCGCGCTCCCATCCCCGCGGCTCGCGCGAAGTCGTCCTAGCTGGCGGCTTGCGGACGGCACGGTCAAGCTCGGAGCTCGCCGCCTTCAGAACACGCCGGGGAACGCGCCGCCGTCCAGCAGCAGGTTCTGGCCGTTGATGAAGCCGGCGTGCTGGCTGGCCAGGAAGGCGCAGACCGCGCCGAACTCCTCGGGACGCCCTACCCGGCGGGTGGGATTGGCGGCCTCGGCGCGGACCCGCAGATCGGCGGCCGGGACGCCGGCCCGCGCGGCCTGCGCGGCGAAGACCCCGGCCAGTCGGTCGGTGTCGAAATAGCCCGGCAGCAGGTTGTTGATCGTCACCCCGTCGGCCGCCGCCTCGCGGGCCAGGCTGGCGACCGCGCCGGTGAGGCCCGAGCGCGCGCCGGTGGAAAGCCCCAGCATCGCCACCGGCGACTTCACCGCCGAGGAGGTGATGTTGAGGATGCGGCCCCAACCCCTGCGGCGCATGGCGGGAATCGTCGCGCGGATCAGCTGCAGCGGCGCGACCATGTTGGCCTGGACAGCGGCGTGCCATTCGGCTTCGCCCCAGTCCTCGAACTGGCCGGGCGGCGGGCCGGCGGCGTTGGTGACCAGGATGTCCGGCTCGGGGCACGCCTCCAGCAGGCGCGCGCGGCCGTCTTCGGTCGTCACGTCGGCGGCGACGGACGCCACCGGCCGGCCGACGCGGTCGGAAAGCCGCTGGGCCGCCGCCGCCAGCGGCTCCGGCGATCGGCCGTTCAACAGGACCTCGACCCCGGCGTCGGCGAGCGCGGTGGCGCAGGCGAGGCCCAGGCCTTTGCTGGAGCCACAGACGATGGCGCTGCGGCCCTTGATGCCCAGGTCCATCAGCTCACCTGCAGTTCGACCGGCGGCAGGCCGTCGATCTCGAAACGGTAGGCCTCGCCCGGCTGGGCGAAGCGGGTGGGGACGATGGCGCCGGTGCTGACCCATTGGCCCGGTCGCAGCGCCTGGCCCCGCCGGCGCAGGTGCGAGGCGAGCCAGTGGACCGCGTTCAGCGGATCGCCCAGCACCTCGTCGCTCATGCCCTGGTTCGCCTCTTCGCCGTTCAGACTCAGCACGCCCTTGCGCCCGCGCAGGTGGGCGAGGCCGCCGACCGGGATCGGCGGGCCCAGCACCAGGCCGGCGTTCCAGCTGTTGTCGGCGACGATCGAAGCGGCAGAGAGCTTGCTGTAGTCCGCGCCGCTGTCCTCGACGAGTTCGAAGGCGGCGCAGACCTGGTCGATCAGGTGATGCAGCGGCAGGTCCTGCAGTTCCAAGCCGGTCCGTCCAGCGCCTTGGGCAATCCGCACCACCATCTCGCTCTCCAGGCCCAGGCGCACATAGTCGCCCGTCTTCACGCTGGCCGGCGAGCGCAGCACGCGGGAGGCCAGCACGACGCCGGAGATCGGCTCGTTCACGCCGCACATCTGCTGCATGCGCGCGGTGGTGAGCCCTACCTTGAAGCCGACCGCCGTCCCGCCCAGGCCCGCGACGAAGCGCTCCTGAACCCGATAGGCGAGGGGCACGTCGGGCGCTTCGCCCTTCTCGAAAATGCTGGTGAAGACCTCGCGCCGCGCGTGCCGCTCGGCCAGGGCTCGCGCGAGGCTGTCGGCGCGCTCGCTCACGACTATTTCCCGCCGGCCTCGGCGTAGAGGCCGTCCAGCCGGGCGCCCGTCCAGGCGTTGGGGTTGAAGGTCCAGAGGTCGTCGGTCTTGATCGCCGCGACCAGCCTGTCCTTGGTCGCGCCGGCCTTCACCGCCGCCCTGGCGCGGTCGAGGAAGGTCGCCCACTTGTCGCGGAAGGCTTTCATGTCGGCCTTGGTCAGCGGAGTGTCGCCGTGGCCGGGGATGGCCAGGTCCCAGTCGAGCTTCAGGGTCTGGTCGAGCGAGCTCAGCCATCCCGTGATCGAGCCGCCGCCGCCGTAGTCGCAGTTGGGGGTCACGGCCACCAGCTCGTCGCCCATCGAGACCACCTTCAGGTCAGGGAAATAGACCACCGTGTCGCCATCGGTGTGCGCCGGGGCGAAGTGGTTCAGCTTCACGGTCTTGCCGCCGAGCTTGATCTCGTAGGTTTTGTCGTAGGTGACGTCGGGGCTGGCCGGCGCCTGCGCTGCCGGATTGTTCGGCGGCGGGGTGAACTTCGCCAGCTGGACCCCGATGTTCTTCTGGCCGACGACCTTGACCCCGGCGGCCTCGAAGCGGCCGTTGTTGCCGGTGTGGTCGGCGTGCATGTGGGTGTCGATCAGGTACTTGATCGGCTTGGGACTGATGGTGTGGGCGTCGGCGACGATCTCGTCATAGATCGACTGGCCGGGGTTCTTGGAGTCGACGAGGATCAGGCCGTCGTCGGTGACGCGGACGGTGGTGTTGCCGCCGGCCCCGACGATCATGAAGAGGCCGGGCTTCACCGGCTTGACGACCAGTGGCGGGCGCGGCGCGGAGGCCGCCGGCGGCGCGCCCGGGGCCTGGGCGAGGGCGGCGGAGGCGCCGGCCGAGATCAGGGCTGCGGCCAGCATCGTGCGGACGGCGATCGACGGCATGCAGGTTCCTCCCCAGGACGCCTTAGCGAACGGCGCGCACCGTCACCCCGACCGGAAGCCTTGTCCAGTGGCGCGACCACACAGCCATCGGGGCGCGCCTTGCGACGCGCCCCGGCCGGCTCGTGGATCTGCGTCGAGGTCAGAAGTCCTTGTGCAGCGAGATGCCGGCGTAGCGGCTGAAGTCGCGCGGCACGCTGCCGATCAGGCCGCCGTTCCCCTCGGCCTGGATCAGGTAGTAGTGCTGGTTGGCGATGTTCTTGAAGATCAGGCGCGCGTTCCAGTCCGCCTGGCGGTCGGTGAGCGCGATCGACCCGTTCCAGATCCCATAGGCCGGCTGGATGGTGTCGGGGGTCTGGCCGATGCTGTCCTGCTGCTTGGCCTGCCAGGAGTAGTCGGTCTTCAAGGCGACCTCGTAGCGCCCGTTGGTCCAGGCCGTCCAATCCCCGCGGATCGTGAACTTGTTCTTCGGCGCGAAGGGCAGGGGCTTGCCGTTGACCTGGCAACTGATGGCCGAGCCGGGCGGGCAGCTGAAGCTGTCGATCCGCGCGTCGACGTAGGAGTAGTCGAGGCTGAAGGTCAGGTTGTCGAGGACCCGGGCCACCGCATCCACCTCGGCGCCCTTTGTGGACACGTCGCCGGCGTTGATCAGCCGGGTGACCACCGTGCCCGCGACCAGGTCCGGCTCGTTCGCCTGATAGTTGGAGACCTTGTCGTCGAACACCGCGACGTTCAGCTGCAGATGGTTGTCGAGCAGCTTGGACTTGAACCCGACTTCGAAGGCGTTGGAGGTTTCCGGGTTCAGCTGGTTGGTCTGCAGCGCCGTCATGTTGAAGAAGACGTTGTAGGCCGGGCCCTTGTAGCCGCGCGAATAGGTGAAATAGGCGTTGGCCGTGGGGCTGATGTCGTACTGCAGGCCGAGCCGGTCGGCGTAGCCGCTGACGCCGGTCGAGCCGGTCGCCGCGAAGGCCGGCGAGACGCCTGGGACCGCGGTCGCGGAGGTCGAGGTCCGGCCGGTGTAGAAGCTCAGATCGTCATGCACCAGGCGCAGGCCCGCGATGGCGCGGAAGTCCTTGGTGAAGTTGATGTTGGCTTCGCCGAACACCGAGTAGTTCGTCGTCCTCGCCCCGAAGTTGTTCACGCCGAAGTTCGAGGTGAGCGCGCCGGTCGCCGCGGTCAGCTGGGTGACGTCGCGGCGGTATTGTTCCTTGTCCGGCTCATGCAGGTAGTAGGCGCCGATCACATAGTCGAGCAGGTTGCCTTTCGGCGAGGCCAGGCGGATTTCCTCGGAATATTGCTTCTCCCAGACGTGGCCCAGATCGACCTGCTGGGTCGGCGAGAGCGCTGTCAGGATCGAGAACAGGTCGAGGTCGCCGCGCTGGACGTTGCGCCAGTACCGGTAGGCGCTGATCGAGGTGAGCGTGTAGCCGCCGCCGAACGAGTAGTCGGCCTGCACATAGGCCCCTGAGGTCAGGTCCCGGTCGTCGTAGGGCGAGTTCTGGGAGACGTTGTGGTTGCCGAACGAGGGCGTGACGCCCTCGGTGGTCAGGACCGACAGCAGGTTCGCGCTGGTGGTCACCACGCCCGTCGGATAGGCGACGTTACGGTTGTTGATGAAGACGCCCGGGTTCCCCGACTGCGTCGTGTACATATAGTCCGCGCCGAACACCACGCGCAGGTCGCTCGACGGCGTCCAAAGCAGCTTGCCGCGCGCGCCCTGAAAGTCGTCGCCGTTGATCTTCGTGTGGTTGAAGACGTTGGTGACGTTGCCGTCGAAGCTGCTGGTGACGCCGGCGAGGCGACCGCTGAGCTTGTCCTTGATGATCTCGCCGTTCACGGCGCCGGCGATGCGGTACTCGTTGCCGGTGTAGTAGCTGGCGTCGATGAAGCCGCCGGGCGTCGGCGTCGGGTCCTTGGTCACGATGCTGATCACGCCGGCCGAGGCGTTCTTGCCGAACAGCGTCCCCTGCGGCCCGCGCAGCACCTCGATGTGGTCGAGGTCGATGAGGTCGGAGACCATCTGGCCGGGCCGCGCCAGCACCACGCCGTCGATGACCGTCGAAACGGTCGGCTCCGCGCCCGCCGAGGTGGTGATGGTGCCCAGGCCCCGGATCAGGATGTCCTGGTCCTTGTTGGAGGGCTGGCTGCGGAACTCGACGCTGGGGATGACCGCGACCAGCGCGGTGAGGTCGTTGCGGTTTTCCTCCATGGCCAGCGCGCCGGTGACGACGCTGATGGCCACGGGGACGTTCTGCAGGGTCTCCGAGCGCAGGCGCGCGGTGACCACCAGATCCTCGAGCGTGGTGACGCCCTGGGCGTCGGTCTTGCCGGCCGCGGCTTCGGCGGCCATCGCCGACGTCGCCGCGACAAGGCTGGAGCTGGCCAGCAGGCCGGCGAGCAGGATGCGGCCGGCCGCGCGTGGCGCGCGCGGATGGCGGGTCTTGGCTGAAATCATGGTCTTCCCCCTATCGTTTTTTGTCTTGGTGCGCCGGCGCTCTAGCCTGCCGGCGATCATGATAGCGCTGTCATTATCCTATCTAACAAGTAGGATTTAGAACCTGCAACTACGGGATGTCGTTGTAATTTTTCTCGCGCCCCGTCGCGGATTTCTTATGGAAACACCATAATCCGCGGAATCCTCAGCCGAAGAGGCGACTCGGCTCAGCTTGGGATCGCAATTTGCCTCCCCGTGGGTTTGCGTCATGATAACGTTGTCATGACTGGCCCCGCCTGTCACGTGAGAACCTTGTAACTCAGGGAACGACCATGGGCTTCGAACCACAGCGCG
Organism: Phenylobacterium sp.; assembly: GCF_035309685.1. Lineage (GTDB taxonomy): Bacteria > Pseudomonadota > Alphaproteobacteria > Caulobacterales > Caulobacteraceae > Phenylobacterium. Next base: position 15,954 of record NZ_DATGEX010000009.1, on the reverse strand, counting down.
AGCAGTTCGCGCGCGAAGGTTACGCGGTGTTCGAGCGGGTGCTCGAGGGCGAGCTGCTGGAGCTGTTGCGTGAGCAGTGCGCGGCCTTCGTGGCGCGCGAGGACGCGCGGATGGACGCCGCCGGCGTCGACACGCTGGGCATCAGCCACCGGGGCAAACGCTACTTCGCCAACGAGTGCCAGCGCGAGGAACCCAGCCTGCGCCAGATGCTGTTCAGCGAGACGATGGCCGACGTCTGCCGCGCCACGCTCGGCGACGACGCCTACTTCTTCTTCGACCAGTATGTCGTGAAGGGGCCCGAGGGCGGCCTGCCGTTCGGCTGGCATCAGGACTCGGGCTATGTGGTCGGCAACGGCGGGCCGGTGGACCACGCGCCCTACCTCACCTGCTGGTGCCCGCTGGACGACGCCACCGCCGACAACGGCACGGTGCGGGTGCTGCCGTTCAGCGAGGTCCCGCTGTCGCGCGACTGGATCATGCCGCACGAGCGCCAGCCCGGGACTAACGACCTGGTCGGCTGGAAGGGCAACGACGAGGGCGTGGTGCTGGAGGTCCCGGCCGGCAGCGTAGTGGCCTTCTCCAGCCGCCTCCTGCACACCACCGGCGCCAACCGGACCGACAAGATGCGCAGGGTGTATCTGGCGCAGTATACTCCCGAGGTGATGCTCAACCCCGGCACCCGCCAGCTGCGCCGCAACGCCATTCCGGTCGTCCAGAAGGGCGAGCACGTGACCCGTGGCTGAGGCGCTCGCCGACGCAGCCGAAGGCGCGGTCATCGCGCGGGGCGGGCTGCTGGAGCGACGCAAGTGGTGGCTGCTGGCCCTGGTGATGGCCGCGGGCATCCTGAACCTGGTGGACCGCCAGGTGATCTCGGTGCTGAAGCCGCTGATCGAGGCCGACCTGCACTGGACCGATGTCGACTACGGCCGCCTGGCCTCGCTGTTCCAGCTGTCCGCGGCCATCGCCTTCCTCGGCGCCGGCTGGGCCGTCGACCGGCTGGGCGCGAAATGGGCGGGCCCGGCGGGCGTCTTCGCCTGGAGCCTCGCGGCCATGGCCCACGGCTGGGCGGTGACGCTGGGCCAGTTCTCCGCCGTGCGGATCGCGCTCGGCGCCACGGAGGCGATGGGCACGCCCACAGGGGTGAAGACGCTGGGCGGCATCTTCTCGGCGCGGACCCGGTCGCTGGCCTTCGGCTTCTCCAACGGCGTCTCGTCCATCGGCGCCATCGTCACGCCGCTGTTCCTGCCGCTGATGGGGCTGGCGCTCGGCTGGCGCGGCGTCTTCTTCTTCGTGGGCGTGCTGGGCTTCGTCTGGGTCGCGGTCTGGATCGTGGTGAGCCGCGGCGTGAGCTTCGCCGACACCGAGCCGGCCGCCTCGCGGCTGCCGAGGCTGAGCGGCCTCAAGACCCTGCTCGGCGACCGGCGCACCTGGGGCATCGCCGGCGCCAAGGTGCTCTCCGACCAGATCTGGTGGCTGCTGCTGTTCTGGGCGCCGGACTTCTTCCACCGGGTCTATGGCGTGGGCGTGGCCCAGCTGGGGCCGCCGCTGGCGGTCGCCTATACCGGCTCGGCCCTGGGGTCGGTGATCGCCGGATGGGCCGGCACGCGCCTGCTGGCGCGGGGCTATTCGCTCAACACCGTGCGCAAGAGCGTGATGCTGGTCAGCGCGCTGCTGGTGACCACCCTGCCGCTGGCGCTGGTGACCCACAACCTCTGGGCCGCCGCGGGCCTGCTGGCGGTGACCATGGCCGGCCATCAGGGGTTCTCGGTCAGCATCTTCTCGATCATCGCCGACATCACGCCCAGGTCGCGGGTGGGCACGGTGACCTCGTTCGGGGCCTTTTGCGGCAACCTGGCCGGGATGGGCATCGTCTACCTGGCCGGCCAGATCCTCACCGCGGGCCTCGGCTACATGCCGTTGCTGGCGATCGCGGCGGTGTCCTACCTGCTGGGCCTCGTCTGGCTGCACCTCTGGGTGCCGCGGCTGACGCCCGTCGCCGAGCCCGTCGCGGTCTAGAACCCCAGTTCGGACATCTCCACCACCCGCTTCTCGCGAGCGCTGATCTCGGCGGCCATGCCGATGGCCACGGCCATCAGGCCGTCGTGCGCCGTGACTTCCACCGGACCTTCGCCGCGCACGGCGGCGATGAACTTCTGGTGCTCGTAGAAGGTCGAGCCATGGTGGCTGCCGGCCTTCAGGGCGGCCGGATCGACCTCGACCACCTGGCGCTCCACGCGCTTGGGATTGCGCACGCCCACACGCGGCGAATAGACGATCGCGCCCTCCGGGATCAGCACGTCTAGGCGCGCCTTGTCACCCACCGCGGTGATCTCCTCCTGGTTCTCCGCGCCGTCCGCGAACATCGAGAGGTCCAGCATGGCCCGCACGCCATTGGCGAAGTCGACGGTGGTGTAGCTGTTGTCGATGATGTCGGGCGTCTCGCCGCCGTAGCGCTCGTCCAGGTGGTTCACGTCCATGGCGCCGGAGCAGTAGACGCGCACGGCCTCAGACTGGGTGATCAGCCGCATCATGTCGAAGAAGTGGCAGCACTTCTCGACCATGGTCCCGCCGCTGTTGCGGTTGAAGCGGTTCCAGTCGCCGATCTTCTTCAGGAACGGGAAGCGGTGCTCGCGGATCGACAGCATGTGCAGCGTGCCGATGCGGCCGGCGCGGATCTGGTCGATGTATTCCACGACCGGGGGCATGTAGCGGTATTCCATCGCCACCCAGAACGGGGCCTTGGACTCTGCGGCGCGGCCGGCCACCCAGCGGGCGTCCTCCAGCGTCGTCGCGAGCGGCTTCTCGCAGAGGATCGCGACGCCCGCCTCGAACAGCGGCTCGAGCACGCTGCGATGGGTGTAGTTGGGGCTGGCGACGATCACCGCATCGATGAGGCCGCTGGCGGCCAGGGCCGCGCTGTCGGCGAAGGTCTGGGCCTCGTCCGCCGCCGCGCCGAGCGTCGCCTTGGCGGTCGCCAGCGAGCTTTCCACCGGGTCGGCCAGCGCGGTCACCACCGCGCCCGGCGTGATCGCCAGGTTGCGCAGGTGCTCGTTGGCCATCAGGCCGGTCCCGACCAGGCCGTAGCGGACGGTGTTCCTCAAGTTTCAACTCCCGGGGGTGTGGAGACAGCGCTGTCAGGTCAGATGACGAGCGGGCCGTGGTCGATGTGCGGCAGCACGTGGCGGGCGAAGAGGTCGGCCTCGGCGGCGTGCGGATAGCCGGACAGGATGAAAGCCTCGATGCCCATGGCGCGGTAGTCGTTGAGCTTGGCCAGCACTTGATCCGGGTCGCCGACGATGGCGGCGCCGCAGCCCGACCGCGCGCGCCCGACGCCGGTCCACAGGTTGGCCTCGGCATAGCCGTCGTCCGCCGCCGACTGGCGCAGCGCCACCTGGGCCTGCACGCCGGCCGAGGTCGAGTCCTGCGCCTTGGCCTTGATCGCGGCGCCCACCTCGTCGTCGAGCTTCGACAGCAGGCGGTCGGCGGCGGTGCGGGCCTCAGCCTCGGTGTCGCGCACGATCATGTGGGCGCGGTAGCCGAACTTCAGCGTGCGGCCGTATTTGGCGGCCCGCGCGGTCATGTCCTCGATGATCGCGGCGACCGTTTCCTTCTTGTCGGGCCACATCAGGAAGACGTCGCAGCCCTTGGCCGCCGCTTCGCGCGCGTCCTCCGACAGGCCGCCGAAGTAGAGCAGGGGCGCCTTGCCGCTGAGCGTGCCGATGCGCGGCGGGTTGAGCTTCAGCTTCCAGAACTCGCCGTCGTGGTCCAGCGGCTGGCCGTTCAGCAGGGTCTTCAGGATGCTCATCGCCTCGACCGTGCGCGCGTAGCGCGGCGCCGACGCCAGCTTCTCGCCCGGCATGTCGGAAGAGATGATGTTGATGGTGAGCCGGCCGCCCAGCATCCGGTCGATGGTGGCGATCTGGCGGGCGAGCTGCGGCGGCCAGACCTCGCCGATGCGGGTGGCCATCAACAGCCGCATGCGCTTAAGCAGCGGCGCGATGCCGGCGGCGAAGGCGGTGGTGTCGATGCCGAGCTCGTAGCCCGACGGCAGCAGGATGTTGTCGAAGCCGCCGGCCTCGGCCTGGCAGACGATGTCGCGGCAATGCTCCCAGCTCGACTGCAGCATGGGGTCCGGCACGCCCAGGAACTCGTAGTCGTCGTCGCAGAGCGCGGAGAACCAGCTGATCTCGCAAGGTTTCATCACAGGGAGGGGGTTCATGGCAGCGGCTCTCCCCTGGAGGCGATCAGGACGGCGTACCACTCGGCCCGCGTCCAGGTCGGGCGATAGGCGTCGGGGATCTCGGCGATGCGGGCCGGGGTCTGGGTCCCGACGATGGGGATCGGCCGCGACGGATGGGCCATGATCCAGCTGTAGGCGGCGGCCGCGCGGCTGACGCCGCAGGCCTCGGCTTTCGCATCCAGCGCCCTGGCGACCGCAAGGGTCCGTTCGTCGCGCGGATCGCCCAGCCGCCCGCCGCCCAGCGGCGACCAGGCGAGCACCGTGATCCCCTTGGCGACGGCCTGGTCGAGGACGCCGTCGGTCAGGGGTTCGATGGCGAGCGGCGAGAACTCGGGTTGGGTGCTGACGACCGGCAGGGCGGAGTGGGCGGCCAGGGCGGCGACCTGAGCGGCCGTGAAATTGGAGACGCCGAAGGCGCCGATCTTGCCGGCGGCGTGCGCCGCCTCCATCGCGCGGCTGATCTCGGCGGGATGGGTCAGAATGTCCGGCCGATGGATCTGCCAGAGCGCCACGCGCTCGACGCCCAGCCGCCTTAGGGATGCATCGATCGCCGAGGTCAGGTAGTCGGCGCTGGAATCGTAGGGCACGCCCATGGAGATGCCGCCTTTGGTGGCCAGCACCATGCGGTCGGCCAGCGCCGGATTGCGCTTCAGCACCTTGCCCAACAGCAGCTCAGCGGCGCCGAAGGGCTCGCCGTTGTCGGGACCGTAGATGTCGGCGGTGTCGAACAGGGTGACGCCGGCGTCCAGCGCCGCCTGCACCCGCGCCTCGGCGAGGCCGACGTCCTCGCCGGCGAACCGCCACATGCCCCAGGCCACGGACGAGACGGTCGGGCCGCCCGCGTAGAGCGGCCGTGTCGGCGAAGGCGCTGGGAGTTCTGACATCGCTGTCATACTAACCAGACGTTCGGAACCCTGACAATGGCGCCGGCCAGCGGTTGTTGGGGAATCGCCTAGCTGGCGTCGGGGCGAGGCGCGGTGGTCGAGGCGCGCAGCACCAGCTCGTGGGCGAGGCGGCGGTGCACCGGGGCCTCCTGGCCCTCGAACAGCAGGTCGGTGGCGGCGTAGGCGAGGTCGCGGGTCGGCTGGCGCACCGTGGTCAGCGGCGGCCAGAGCTGGCCGGCGAGCGCGGTGTCGTCGAAGCCGGCGACCGAAAGGTCGCGCGGCAGCGACATCCCGCGGCGGTGGGCGACGGTCAGCACGCCGGCGGCCATATCGTCGTTGCTGGCGAAGATCGCGGTCGGCGGGATCGGCAGGTCGAGCAGACGGTCGGCGGCGGCCTCGCCCGAGGCGAAATCGAACTGGCCCTGGCGCACATATTTCGGCTCGAAATCGATGCCGGCCCGGTCCAGCGCGCGGCGATAGCCATAGAGGCGCAGGTCGCTGGCCGTATGGTTGGTGTGGCCGATGATGAAGCCGATCCGCCGGTGGCCGAGTGCGATCAGGTGGCTGGTCATCTCGTCGGCCGCCTGGACGTCGTCCATGGAGACCGAGGAGGAGCGTCCGTGGTCGGTGCCGGGCGAAATCCGCACATAGGGGATGCCGCGCCGCTCCAGCTCGTCGAGCGCCGCCGCCGCGTCGGTGACCGGCGAAGACAGGATGACGCCGTCCACCTGGGTCTGGTCGATCAGGCCGCCGACCTCATCGGCCAGCTGGGTGGAGGCCGCGTCGGTGGGTTGGGCCAGCAGGCGCACGCCCTCCTCGATGCAGCGCGCCCAGACCCCGGTCTGGATCTGGTGGATGTAGTGCGGGCTGTGGTTGTCGTAGATCAGCGCGATCTGGAAGCTGCGCCGGCCGGCCAGCGTCCGGGCCGCGGCGCTGGGGCGGAAGTTGAGCTGCGCCACCGCGGCCTCGACCCGCAGCCTTGTCTCATCGGAGACATAGCGCTCTTTGTTGAGCACCCGCGAGACGGTCTTGGTCGAGACGCCGGCGATGGCGGAGACGTCCTTGATCGTCGCGCGCATGTGCTTTGGGCCTTCTCACCGCTCTGCCGATCGGCGACATAAGCCGCGTGGCGCCGTTCTGTCCAATCCTGTCCCCGCAGGGCGATTTGAGACAGGCCGGCTGGACAGGCCGAGCCCGCGCCCAGGCCTTCCTTGTCAAAGCCGTCCGCAGGGGCCTAGATCGTGGCGATGTCGTGCAGGAGGTTCGCTTTGATCACCCTCTCAGTGAACGGCAAGACCCATCAACTCGATGTCGAGGACGACGCGCCGCTGCTCTGGGTGCTGCGCGACGAGCTGGGCCTGACCGGGACCAAGTTCGGCTGCGGCATCGCCCAGTGCGGCGCCTGCACGGTGCACATGAACGGCAAGGCGCAGCGCACCTGCATCCTGCCGGCCAAGGCCGCCCAGGGCGCCGAGATCGTCACCATCGAGGCGCTGTCGCCCGATCTGCGCCACCCGGTGCAGCAGGCCTGGCTGGAGGAGGACGTGCCCCAGTGCGGCTACTGCCAGTCCGGCCAGATCATGAGCGCGGCGGCCTTCCTGAAGACCCACCCCGAACCCACAGACGCCGACATCGACGCCAATCTCACCAACCTCTGCCGCTGCGGCACCTATCCGCGCATCCGGAAAGCCGTCCATCGCGCCGCCGCGCTGGCGGCCAAGGTCAAGGCGTAGCGCCATGAACGACATCGCTTTCCAACCCAAGCTCAGCCGCCGCGCCATCCTCTGCGGGCTTTCCGCCGCCGGGGGATTGGCCATCGGCTTTCCGGTGCGCGCGGCCACGAAAGGCCTGCGCAAGGTCTCCTGGGCCGACGGCCAGGACCTGAAGCCGGAGATGACCGCCTTCCTGGTGATCGACCCGGACAGCAGCGTCACCATCCGCCTGCCGCACCAGGAGATGGGCCAGGGCACCTCGACGGCGCTCGCCATGATGGTGGCGGAAGAGCTGAACTGCGACTGGGCCAAGGTGCGCGTCGAATACGCCTCGGCCAACCGCAACGCCCGGTCGGGCATGAAGCTCTATGGCCAGATGCAGACCGTCGGCAGCGCGGGCGTGCGCTCCTCGGTCGCCATGATGCAGCAGGCCGGGGCCAGCGCCCGCGAGCGCCTGCGCCTCGCCGCCGCCCAGCGCTGGAAGGTCGACCCGGCCGATTGCAGCATCACGCCCGGCAAGTGCCTGCACAAGGCGTCGAACCGCAGCTTCACCTACGGCGACCTCGCCGCCGACGCGGCCAAGGTCAGCCTGACCGCCGAGCCGGCGATCAAGACGCCCGACCAGTACAAGCTGCTCGGCAAGTGGACGCCCAGGCTCGACACCGCCTCGAAGCTGGACGGCTCGGCGCAGTTCGGCCTCGACGCCCAGGTCGAAGGCATGGTCTACGCCGACGCCCTCAGCTGCCCCGAGTTCGGCGGCAAGCTGGTCTCGGTCGACGAAACCCCGATCCAGGGCCGCCGCGGCGTATTGGCGGTGGTGAAGACCGACGACGCGGTGATCGTCGTGGCCGACCGCTATTGGCGGGCCCGCTCGGCGCTGAACCTGCTGAAGCCGGTCTGGGCCTCCGGCGGGGCCTCGAAGGTCGACAGCGCCCAGCTCGACCAGGCCTACCGCGACGCGCTCGACGGGCCGCTGGTCCAGGCCAAGAACGTCGGCGACGCGCCGGCCACGCTGGCGGCCGCGCCCAAGGTGATCGAGGCGCTCTACGAGGCGCCCTACCTGGCGCACGCGCCGATGGAGCCCCTGAACTGCACGGTGAAGCTCGCCCCCGACCGCGTCGACGTCTGGATCGGCACTCAGGCGCCCATGGCCGTCCTGCGGCTGGCCGCCCAGCAGGCGAACGTCGCGCCGGAAAACGTCTACGTCCACAACCACTTCGTGGGCGGCGGCTTCGGGCGGCGCACCCAGCACGACGAGCTGATCCACGCCATCGCCGCGGCCAAGGCCGTGGGAAAGCCGGTGAAGCTGATCTGGCGGCGCGAGCAGGACATCCGCCGCGACCGCTACCGCCCGCAGGCCGCCGTCCGTTTCAGGGCCGCCCTGGGCCCGGACGGGACGCCCACGGCCATCGCCAGCCAGGTGGCCGTCGGCTCGCTGCTCCGCTCCCTGGGCGCCAGCAAGGTCGAGAACGGGCTCGAACCCATGGCCGTGGAGGTTATCGCCACCCACGCCTACAAGATCCCCAACAACCGCGTGGACGTGGTGCTGAAGAACGCCCACGTGCCGGTGATGTTCTGGCGCAGCGTCGGCGCCTCGCAGAACACCTTCTTCCTGGAAAGCTTCATCGACGAGCTGGCGCATGAGGCCGGGCAGGACCCCTACCAGTTCCGCCGCAAGCTGGCGGCCGACCGGCCGGACTATGTGGCGGTGCTGGACAAGGTGGCCAAGGAGAGCGGCTGGGGGACCCCGTTGCCGAAGGGCCATGGGCGCGGCATCGCCATCGTCGACACCTACGGCACCGTCACCGCCCAGGTGATCGAGGTCAGCGTCAGCGAGGCCGGCAAGCTGAAGGTGGAGCGGGTGGTCGCCGCCGTCGACTGCTACCACGCGGCCAACCCCAACACGATCGCCCAGCAGATCGAGGGCGGCATCGTCTTTGGCCTGACCGCCGCCATGCACGGCGAGATCACCATCAAGGACGGCGCCCCGGTGCAGGGCAACTTCAACGACTATCCCCTGCTGACCATGGCCGAGACCCCGCCGATCGAGACCCATCTGGTGCTGACCGGCGGGCCGCGCTGGGGCGGCATCGGCGAGCCCTCGGTGGCGCCGATCGCGCCGGCGCTCTGCAACGCGATCTTCGCCGCCACCGGCAAGCGGGTGCGCAAGCTGCCGCTGAAGAACGTGGACCTTCGGACCGTCTAGCGCGGCGCGGGGGGCGCCGGCGGCGGCAGGGTCCCGCCCTCGGCGAGGATCTTCATGTTGGCCACGCCCTTTTCGAAGGCGGTGCGGCGGCGCTGGATTTCGGCCGCCTTGGCGGCGTCGTCGCCGGGGATGCGGGAGTTGTCGTAGATCAGGGTGTAGACGATTCGGCTGGTCTTGGCGGTGAGCGGCTTCACCTCCAGCGTCCCGTGATAGAGGTTGTAGGGCCGGCCCTCATAGACCGGCTGAGTGTAGGTGTAGGAAAGGTCGGTCTTGCCGACCAGGATCTCGCGCCCGACCGTCCGCACCGCGCCGACCTCGCCGTCCTTGCCCGAGGTGATCTGGCAGCCGGTGGCGATCTGCAGCCACTCGGCGATGTCGCAGTATTTGCCGATCCGCTTCCAGACCTCGGCGGCCGGCCGTTTCACGTCGATCTGCATGGGAATGGAGACGTAGTTCGGCGCCTCGGTCTGCATCTTCGGCGGCGCCGGCGGCTGGGCGAGCGCAGCGGTTGCGGGCAGGACCAGCGCGAGCGCGCAGGCGGCTTTGACGACGGCTTTCATCGGATTTCCCCCTAGAGATGGCGCGCGATGGCGCGGTGTTATTTTCCGCCGCCGGCCGGGCCGGCCTTGCCCTGCGCCGCCGCCGCGCGTTCCTCGGCCCGGGCGCCCGACAGGATGCCGGGCAGGGCGTGGTTGCCCTCGTGGCAGGCGTATTCGTAGAGCTGGCCCTTCAGCGGCGCGAACTCGTATTCGCCGCCCCAGGGCTTGTCCCAGACCGACGGCGCCTCGACGGTGAAGCGGTAGAGCACGCGGTCCTTGCCCACGCGGGTGAAGCGCTCGGTGACCTTCAGGTCCTTCCAGGCCCCGAAATAGGCCTGGGCCTGCGGGAAGTGGTCGGTCTCGACGATCAGGGTGTCGCCCTCATAGCGGCCGATCGAGTCGCCGAACCAGGGGCGGACGTCGTCGGTGCGGTGGCGGGCGTTCAGCCGGATGTGGCGCACGTCGTGGTTCATCTCGACCACGATGCCGACCTCGTCCTTCCCCTGCACGATCAGGTAGTTGTTGTTGTACCAGCCGTTGGGGAACATCGGCGGGCCGGCGTTGCGGCCGAAGCCGATGATGCAGCGCTCGCCGACGCCGCGGCTCTCGGGATTGTCGAAGGAACCCATCTTGCCGATGGCGACGTTGCCCTGGGCGGCGAACTGGTCGAAGTCGGCGGCCTGTTTCACCGCCGTCCGCCCCGCGTCCACCGAGCCCGCGCCAGGCGGAAGCGCGTGGGCGGCCTCGCCCCTATGCGGCGGCGGCTGGCCGTCGGCGGTGGTGATCAGCGAGGTGCGCGGCTCGCCGTTCACCCGCATGACCTTGGCGCCCTGGTCGATCCAGGCGCGGTCGTAGGCCCCGACATTGTCCGAGGCGCCGCCCGCGCTGGCGGCGGTGACCGGGGCGGCGGAGGCGGCGTCCTTGGCCGCGACCGCGCCTTCCAGCAGCCTGACCTCCTCCGGGGTCTGGGCGCGGCGCGTGCCGTAGAGCGCCGGGCGCGCCTGCGGCGTGAGCGTGGTGTTGGTCCAGCTGCCGCCGAAATCCGGCTGGCCAAAGCCGTTGCGCGGCGCGTGATAGTCGCCCGCGGCGCCGCCGCCTGGGCCATCGGCCGCCTGGGCGAGGCCGGCCACGGCCAGGCCAAACGCGGCGGCGGTCAGGCCAGCGATTGTCGAGCGTCTCATGGATGCAAGTCCCCGGAGCCACATGCCCGCAGGCTCGGCCCTGGTCCGGCTCACGTCAACTGGTGATGGGGATCAACTGGAGATCGGTCACCCCGGCGTCCGTCGGGCCTAGGGCGGCGGGGCGCTGTCCGCCGCCATCGCCGGCGTCGGCCGGAAGGCCTGCGACCGGACCGCCTGGGTGCGGCCAAGTTCGAACAGGCTCGCCAGGTGGTCGGGGCGGAAGTCCAGGGGGTCCGCCGCGGCCTCTTCCGGCAGCCAGGCGATGCTGAGCGGCGCCCCGCTCCGTTCGGCGAAGACGCGCGCGGTGTCGATCTGGGTTCGGACCTCGCCCCGGCTCAGGGTGTCGTAGGCCCGCAGCAGGATCGCGCCGAACCCGCCCTTGGTGCGGGCGTAGCTGGGGTTCAGCGGCCCGTTGACGATGACGTAGAGGTGCTGCGGGCGCGTCCCGCCACTGGGCGTCCAGAAGGTCATGGCCTCGGGAATGACCACGAACGGCGACGCAACCCCGCCGTCGACGTGCAGTTCCGCCCGCTGCCCGGCCCCTCTGGGGGCGATCAGCGCCGGGGGAAAGACGCCGGGGATGCTGGCCGAGGCGAGCAGCACCTGGCGGAACAGCGTCACCGCCGCGCCATGGTCGTCCGGCGCGCGGGCGGACCGGGCGATCGCGCCCATGTCCCACAGGATGGCCTGTTGCCGGTCGAGGTCGGTGGTGACCACGACCAGGCGCCGGCCCTGGTCGTCCGCCTGCGCGATCGCCGCCAGGGTGGCGTCGTCGATGTAGCGGGCGATGATCTGAGCGAGGGGCCTGGAGCTGTAGAGGCTCGGCCGCACCAGGGCCCCGAGCCGGCCCTGCGTCACGTGCTGCAGCGCCGGGTCGTGATAGGCGGCGGCCAGTTTGCCGTCCCAAGCCGGACCCAGGAAGGCGAGCGGGGCGATCAGCGCTCCGGTGCTGACGCCGGTGACCAGGTCGAACTGCGGGCGGGTCCCGGCCTGCGTCCAGCCGACCAGAAGGCCGGCCCCGTAGGCGCCGTTGGCCCCGCCGCCGGACAGCGCCAGCACCGTGACGCCGCCCAGGCGCCGCGCCTCGCGCTGCGCCGTCCAGGCGCCGTCCCAGCGCAGGAAGGCCTCGCGGTCGGCCGACGCGAATCTCATCGCCTCAAGCGGACCGGACGGCTCGGCCGCCACGGCGCCCGCCAGGTCGGGGCGCTCGATCGACCCGCAGCCGGCGAGCAGCAGGCTCGCGGCGGCGGCCACAGCGGCGAAAAGGTGCGATGGGCCCGGCACGGCGGCCTCAGCTGATGGCGCTCCGGGGCATCAAGGAGCACCGGCGGCCCGAGATCAAGGCTGAGGGGCTTGGGCCACGCCGGCGCAGGGGCCCGCCCGCCTGGGAGGCACGGTCAGGTCCCCGAGAACGACAGGGCCGCGATGTGCTCCGCGCGGGGGAAGACGGCCGAGATCGGGGCGCACCAGTCGAACCGCTTGGCGCCCGGCGCGACGGCCAGGCCATCCTCGATCAGCTCGTGAGCCGGATCCTCGCCGTCCAGCAGCACGCGCGCGTTCGGACGGTTCTGGTCGTCGCGGGTTCCGGTCGGGGTGACCGTCACGGTGCGGACGCCGTGGACCAGCTCCTTGAGGCGATGGGCGGCCTGGCGTGAAGCCAGGGCCTCGGCGGCGCAGCGGGCGTCGGGCGAGGATTGCGGGGTGACGGCGTCGGCGAGATGGACGGTCTGGCCGTCGATGACCAGGACGTCGCTCTGCAGCACCGAGATGTGCGGCGCCGCCGGGCCGGCCTGCGTCGCCTCGATGAACTGCAGGCCCCTGGGCGCGCAGGCCGAGAGCAGGACCAGGGCCGCCAGCAGCAGGAAGCTCGCCAACCGGGCCTGGGTCCAGGCGTTGGCGGCGGCGGTTGCGAAGGTGCGGGAGGTGGTCATGGCGAGGCTGCCGGATTGGAGGGTGAAGGGGAGGAGCCCCGCGCGGCGCGGTCCGGGGGGAGGGAGACGCCGCGCGGGGCCCCTGGGACCACGCTATCCGCCGAACCGGTAGCGCAGGCCGACGGTGACCAGGGACGCGCCGAAGTCGCCGTTCACGCGGTTCCCCGCGGCGCCGAACTTCACGCTGGGCGCGCCCAGGTAGCGGTAGGCGAGTTCGCCGGTCAGCTGGTCGTTGAAGGGGTGGCTGATCCCGCCGCCGAGCTGGTAGGCGAAGGTGGTCTTTTCGCCGTGCGGGGCGGTCGCCGGGCCGCCGTCTTCCTTCACCTGGGCGATGCCGACGCCGGCGCCCAGGAAGGGCCGCCATTGGCTGTCGGGCAGGAAGTCGTAGTAGACGCTGGCGAGGCCCGCCGTGACCTTGGTGTCGCCGGCGCCGGACTTGCCGCTGTTGTCCAGGTAGAGGACCTGGCCTTCGGCGCGCCAGCCGTTGCCGAGGCTCTTGCCGGCGCCGACGTCGACGGTCCAGCCGTCGTCGCTGCGCGGGCCGTTGGTCCCGTCGATGCGGCCCGAGAAGGTCGCGCCGGCGTCGCCACGGACGTACCAGCTGTTGTCGTCGGCCGCTTGGGACGCACCCGGCGCGGCGGCGGCAGTCAAGGCGGCCGCAGCGGCCGCGGATAGGATGAGAGATTTCATTTTCTTGTACTCCGACTTGGACGTCGGCCCGTTTGCGGGCTTGTGATGTCGCAGATCGGCGCCGCGGCGCGGGTTCGCTTCCAGGAATGGCGTCAGCCTTTCAAAGGCGTGACCCAAAAGTCGCGCATTCCCGACAAGGTCTCGCCGGAATTCGCCGAGTCGCTCAGGCTGTTGCCGTCCAGATTGCCGCGCCTATCTGTGTCGCAGACGGAGAGCGTTGCGCGTGACCCTAAGAGCCTCACTGACGGCGCCCGACGGCGCCGGCCCACCCCTCGGGCTGGCCGCCCAGGGCCCCGTCACCCTGGTCGACCTGACGCGGATCTGGATCCGGCACCAGACGCTGGCGCCGTTCCGCCTTGAGTATGACGGCCGGCGGCCGATGTTGATCTTCCTGTTCAGTCCCGCCCGGCCGGCGAGCGGCGGGCCGGCCATTCCGCGCGGCGTGTTCAGCGTCCTCCTGCCAGGCCAGCCGCGCAGCCTGGAGAGCGCCGGGCCGGTTGAGACTCTGGCGGTGGCCTTCGACCTCCCGGCGGCGTGCAGCAAGGTCAAGTCGCCGGAGGCGGCGCTCTTGAGGGGCGCCGATCCCGGCGTGCGCGCCCTGGCGCATGAGATCCGCCGCGTGCTGCTGAGCGAGGGGGATCAGGCGCGGGACTATCTGGCGGGTCTGGCGGACACCCTGGTCACGCGCGCCTTGCAGGTCAGCGGCGCCGAGCCGCCGCGCCGGCGGCGCCCCGACCTCGCGCCGTTCAATCTGCGCCGCGTGCAGGAGCACATCGACAGCCGGCTCGCCGAGCGCATCACGGTGGAAGAGCTGGCCAGCGTGGCGGGCCTGAGCCGCGGCTATTTCTCCCGCGCCTTCCAGGCCGCCACCGGTGAAAGCCCGCACCAGTTCGTCCTGACGCGCCGGCTGGCCGAGGCGCGCCAGCGGCTGGAGGCAGGAGCCGAGGACCTCGCCCTGCTCGCCGTCCAGACCGGTTTTTCCAGCCATGCGCACCTGACGACCGCCTTTGGCCACGCCTTCGGCCTGACGCCGCAGGCCTATCGCCGGCGGCAGCTGGCGGGCCCCGCCGCGCCGGACTGACACGGCCGCCAACGCCGAGCGCCGGGTCGCGTGTGGCGCGCCCGGCGTCGGTGAGGGGTCTTGGAGAGGGTCCGGGCCGGGCGAGGCGCCGGCCGGTCAGGCGGCGCGCAGCTCCATGGCCACCGGCCCCGTGCTGCGGGCGCGGCGGCGGATGTCGGTGCGTGGCGCATCGGAGGCGCCGATCGGACGGCCCAGCACGGCGGACTGCACCTTGGCGAACGCCCGCGCCTCGATCTGGCGCACCCGCTCCCGGGAGACCCCATGCAGCTCGGAGAGTTCGCCGTAGGTGGCCGCTTCCTCGCGCAGATGGCGCGCCTCGAAGATCGCCCGCTCACGGGGGCTGAGCGTGGTCAGGGCGGATGTCAGCGCCTGGCGGCGGTAGTCGGTCTCCTGGCTCTCGATCAGCTCGGCTTCCGGCGAGGCCGCCTGGTCGGCCAGCTGGTCCTGCCATTCGGCGCCGCCCATTTCGGCGTCGGCCATCGGGGCGTTCAGCGAGTTGTCGCCGGCCATCCGCTGGTTCATCTCGACGACTTCCTGCGGCAGGACGCCGAGCCGCTCGGCGATCGCCTGCGCCTGCTCGGGACGCAGATTGGCGTCCTCCAGGGCGGAGATCGCCTGCTTGGCGCGGCGCAGACCGAAGAACAGCTTCTTCTGGGCGCCGGTGGTCCCCATCTTCACCAGGGACCAGGAGCGGATCACGAACTCCTGGATGGTCGAGCGGATCCACCACATGGCGTAGGTGGCCAGGCGGAAGCCGCGGTCCGGATCGAAGCGGCGCACCGCCTGCATCAGGCCGATGTTCCCCTCGGAGATCAGGTCGGAGACCGGCAGGCCGTAGCCGCGGTAGCCCATGGCGACCTTGGCCACGAGCCGCAGGTGCGAGGTAATCAGCCGCTGGGCGGCGTCAGGGTCCTGGTGTTCCTGCCAGCGGCGCGCCAGCATGTATTCGTCCTGCGGCTGCAGCATGGGCATTTCGCGAATCTGGCGCAGGTATTGGCCAAGGCCTTGTTCGGTCGAGAGCGCGACGGCGGCTTGCATGACAGGGTTCCTCCTCGGGTTTGCGCGGCGTTTTGTCATTGCGCACCGGGACGTTAGCCAGGCCGTCTGAGCTCAAAAATAGAAACTTCCGAAAAGTATCGTTTCCTAAAATGCGACAATGAAGGCCTGCGCGAACGGAAATGCGCTAGACCTTGACGAAGTTGGTCATCGACAGCGGGCCCAGCGGCGTGGCCTGCGCGCCGCCCACCTTGAGCGCGCCGAGATCGACCGGGAAGAAGCCCAGGGCCTCGATCAACTGGCGCACCTCGGCCTTCGCGGCGGGGTCGTCGCCCGAATAGAACAGCACGCGCTGGCCGCCGGCGACCTCGGGCTCGAGCAGCAGCTCGACGCCGAAGTGGTTGAAGGTCTTGACGACCCGCGCGCCGGGGACGAGTTCGGCGACGATCTCGCTGGAGACGCGGCCGCCGAGGTCGGCCAGTTTCACGCCGAAC
>NZ_DATGEX010000008.1:0-70238 GCF_035309685.1 Phenylobacterium sp. | reverse complement strand
TCGGTCCTCAAGGTCTGCTCGATCTTATCGAGGATCTCGCGCTGCACCGGCTCCATGCGCAGCATGCGCATGACGCACTCGAGGGCGAAGTCCTCCGGCAGGGCCGATAGCACGCGGGCGGCGTGTTCGGACTTGATCTTGGAGAGGACCACAGCGACGGTCTGCGGGTATTCGTTCTTCAGATAGTTGGCGAGCACGGCCTCGTTCACGTTGCCGAGCTTGTCCCACATGGTGCGACCCGCCGGACCGCGGATCTCCTCCATCAGGGTGTCGACCTTGTCCTCCGGCATGATGGAGGCGAGCAGCTTCTGCGTGAGCTCCACCGAGCCGGTGATCGCGCCCGAGCCCATGCCGGAGACGAACTCCACCAGGAGGTCCTCGACGACCTGCGCGGTGACCTGACCCAAGCCCGCCATAGCCTGGGAGATCACCTTGATCTCTTCCTCGTCCAGGCCGCGCCAGACGCTGGCGTGATCTTCGCCAAGCGCGAGCAGCACCACCGCGGCCTTTTCAGGACCGCTCAGCCTGGAGAGTTCGGCGACGCCTCTGGACTTAGCCATGGTCAGGCGGACTCATGCAGCCAGCCGCGGATGATCGCGACGGACTCATCAGGGTGCTTGTCGACGAACTCGGCGACGCGCTTGACGGAACTGGCCTTCACCTGGCCCTCGATGCGGGCGATGTCGATCTTCTGCTCCAGGCCCTCGTTGACCGGCCCTGGCAGCATCTGCTGGCCGGTCGTGGGGTCGACGGTGATCTGCATCGGCTGGCCGTCAGCGCTGGTGACCATGCGGGTCACGCCCTGCCCGATCGCCAGCTGTCCGCCGCCGGCGCCGCCCAGCGCGCCGCGCAGCAGCGGGCGCACGATGAACAGCATCATCAGGATCGCGACGATGGCCATCACGCCCAGTTCGGCGCCGCGCATGATGTCGTTCTTGTCGAAGCCCATCAGCGGGTTGGCCGCGGTGACGCCGTCGGGGTCCTCGTTGGTGGGAAACTTGACGTTGATCACCTTCACCACGTCGCCGCGGGCCTGGTCGTAGCCGACCGCGGCCTGCACCAACTGCTCGATCTGGGCGATCTCGGCGGCCGAGCGCGGCGTGTAGGGGCCGGGCTTGCCCTTCTTGTCTGCGGGGCCGGTCGAGCCGTCGACGGCGACCGCGACGGAGATCTTCTTCACCGCGCCGGGCTCGGTGACCTGGGTCGTGGTGGTCTTGGTGATCTCGTAGTTGGTGGTGGATTCCTGCTTGCCTGAGTTGTTCGAGGTGTCGCCGCCCTGGTCGACCGACGCGCCGCCCGGCACCTTGGCCGCGGCGGAGGCTTGGGTCGAAGCGCCGGTCTGGCCTTCCTGCGACTTCTCGTCGGTGGTGCTCTCGGACCGGACGACCTGGCCGTCGGGGTCGAAGGCTTCCTTCTGGGTGGTGACGTGGGCGAGGTCGACGTCGGCGGTGACGTTCACCCGCGCCTTGCCGGCGCCCACGATGCCTTCCACCAGGGTCTTCACCTGCTTGGCGATGCGCTGCTCGACCTCGGTCTTGCGGCCGTCGGCCTCGGCGGCCATGCCGGTGTCGCCGCCGCTGAGCGTCTTGGCGTGCTGGTCGATCACGGTGACGCGGTCGGGCTTCAGGTTGGGGACGGCGCCGGCCACCAGATTCTGCACGGCGCGGACCTGGTCGGGGCCGGGCTCGCGGCCGCCGACGCCGAGCGTCACCGACGCGGAGGGCTGGTCGGCTTCTTCCTCGAACAGCTGGCGCTTGGGCAGCACCAGGTGGACGCGGGCCGAGGTGATGCCATCGAGGCTGTGGATAGTGCGGCCAAGCTCGCCTTCCAGGGCGCGCTGGCGGTTGAGCTGCTGGACGAAGTCCGTCTGGCCCATGGCGCTCTGGCTGTCGAAGATCTCGTAGCCGACGGAGCCGGCGGTCGGCAGGCCCTTGGACGACAGCATCAGCCGCGTCGAGGCCACCTGGTCGCGCGGCACCATGATGGTCGAACCGTCGCCCTTCACCTCATACTTGATGCCGCCCTGGTCGAGGGCCTGGGTGATGGTGCCAGCTTCTTTCAGGTCGAGGTTGGAGTAGAGCAGGGCCTTGGGCTGACCCAGGCCCATGGTCACGGCGAACAGCGCCGCCGCGACGCCCGCGCCGATGCCGAGGATGGCGGCGAGCCGTCCAATCCCGAACCTCTGAAGCGCAGCCAGAATCTGGTTCAACGCCGGCGTCCTTCCGTGAAACCAAGCGCGGCGGGCATACGGAATTTGCCTACCGCTAGGCAGGATTTACCCAGTGCTTGGTAAACGCGGGGTTTAGACGTCGCCCGATTTGGGGCCGATTGGCCGCGCGGGCTTAAGACTTCGGGCGTCAGCCGCTCCCCTTAGCCACTCCACGGGCTGAGCGCGCCCCAGAGCGCCAGATCGGCCGAAAAGGCGGCGTAGATCAGCACCGTCAGGCTGAAGAACGCCTTGCGCAGCGGGCTCCAGCTGTCGACGCGGCGGCCGCCCCGCCAGATCGCCGGCATCACCAGGAAGGTGGTGGCCGTGAGCCCGGCGGCCACCAGGGCGCAGGCCGAGGCGGTGATCATCAAGATGCCCGGCCAGCGGTACATCATCTGCGCCTCGTCCCCGGTCTTCGAGGCCCAGAGCGCGAAGAGGCCCATCGCCGCCAGCCACAGCACGGCCTGGATGTTCTGCACCAGGCTGGCGCGGGTCTGGATCTGGTTCTCGCGGAACTCGCGGCGATTGCGCACGGCGATGCCGGCGAGCGTGGCGATCGCGGCCGCGGCGGCGAGCGCGGTCAAGAGCTCCAGCGCCCGCGGCTGGCGCCAGAAGGCGATGCGCTGGAAGACCTGGGTCCCGTTGCCGACATGGAAGGCGCGCGCCCCGTCGTTGGTGTCGAAGGCGATCCGCTCGTTACCCTGGGTGCGGATGAAACCCCCGTCGTCCAGCGAGCCCTCCGGAACCCAGGTGCGCAGGCCCGCGCTGTCGCTGACGGTGAGCTGCCCGTCGTGGGTGACGCCGACCTCGGCCCCGCCGCGCAGCTGGTCGATGAAACCTTCCAGGCCGGAATAGGCGCGGCGCGTGGTCATGTAGTAGCCGGCGAACTCGTCGCCGCGCTGCACAAGCTCGGGCGAGCCCGGCCGAGGGAAGGTCGCGGGCGGCGCGTAGAAATGCTGCACGATGGCGTCGGGCAGGCGGTTCACCAGCGGGCGGCCGGTGTCGGTGTTGGTGGAGATGAAGATCCCCAGGCCCAGGTCCGGCACGACCACCATGTTGGACAGAAACGACAGCGTCGCGCCGCCGTGGCCGTAGCCGCGATGGCCGCCGGGGAGGTCGAAGACCATGAAGCCGTGCGCCCAACCGTTGACGCCCACCGGCGTCTTGCGCAGCGGCGTGCGGAAGGCTTGAGCGGTGACGGGGCCGTAGACGGTGACGCCGTTCAGCTGCCCGCCGCCCAGCTGCATCAGCATGTAGCGGGCCATGTCGCCGGCCGTGGATGAACCCGCGCCGGCCGGCGCGATCTGGCCGATGAACTCGTAGTCGCGGCGCTGGAAGCCGACCGGCGTCCAGCGGTAGCCGTCGGAGATGTCGCCCACCAGGGCCGCGGGCATGGGGGCCGGCAACCCGGCCTTGGGCGCATGCGGCTCGCGGAAGGTGGTGTGACCCATGCCCAGCGGGACCAGAATCTCGTCCTCGACCAGGCGTTCATAGGGCTTGCCGGCGGTGTAGCTGACCGCCTCGCCGGCCAGCGCCGCGCCATAGTTCGAATAGCTGGAGATCGCGCCCGGCGCATGCACCCGCTTGGGCCGTTCCTGGCGCAGGTAGAGATCGAGCGGGCGCACCCGGTTGTAGTTGCGCTCGAACAGCTGGCCGAGCGCCCGGTCCTCGAATCCCGCCGAATGGTCCATCAGGTTGGCGACGCGCACCGGCTGGTCATAGCCCTGGTCCTTCACCTGCGCCTTTTCCGGCAGGTAGAGGTTCACCGGCTGGTTCAGACGCATGCGTCCGGCCTCGACCTCTTTCATCAGGGCGATCCAGGTGAAGGTCTTGGAGATCGAGCCGACGCGGAACAGCGTCCGGTCCGGATCGACGGGGCGCTGCGGGCTCAGGCCCGAAAAGCCGTAGCCCCGCTTCAGGATCACCTGGCCGTTCTGGACGATTGCGACGGTGGCGCCGGCGATGTGCTCGCGGGCCATGGCGTCCTTCAGCATGCCGTCGACAAAGGCCTCCAGCTCGACCGGGGGGATCGCTTGGCCAGCCGCGAGCCGGCCGCCGAGCGCGGGCGGCGGCGGGGCCGCGGGACTGGGAGCGGGGCGCGGCGCGGCCTCGACCGGCGCGGCGTCGGAGACCGGCGCCTCGGTTTGGGCGACCGTCGTGGCAGGCGCCGACCTGGACGCGGTGAGCGGCGTCGCGGCGGCCGGAGCGCCAGGCGGGGCGTCGGCGGGATGCGGCTTCGGCCGGGCGGGCTTGGGATGCAGCTTGGTGTAGGGGATCGGCGCCTTGGGCAGGGTCGGCGCCGGCGCCTCACGCTTGGGGGCGGCCGCCGGGGCCTCGTCCTGAGCCCGCGCGCCGGCCAGCGGCGACAGCATGAACGCCAGGGCGGCGGCGACGGCGAAGACGGTGGACCGCATCAAGGAAACCTAAGGACCGAGCGGAAGGCTCATCCGGTTGTAGGCGCCGCGCTGAGTCATTCCAAGCCTCGGCTCTTATGCGGTAGGCCGCCGGGCGTCAGTTTCGTTTCGGCGGATCGAAGGCGTAGAGCGGCAGCATGGGCTTCAGCGCCGGGCCGATGAACAGCTGCGGCTCGGACGGCGGCTTCATGCCCTCCTTGATCTCGCGCGCGGCGACGCAGACCTGCACGGTCCTCGCCAGACTCGCGAAGTCGCCGACCTTCGGGATCGACTCCAGCACGCACTGGTCGAAGTAGGGATACTTGTCGGCCTCGCCGCAGCCGAAGGAGGTGCGGTCGGGCCGCGCGGCGGTCAGCACCATGCGGTTGGACCCCGCCAGCGGCCCGACGAACACGCCCGAGAAACAGGCCGAGATGATCACCACGGTCGGCCGCTTGCCGCAGGTCGTATCCAGCATGCCGGCCAGGACGCCCGGCGCCAGGAAGCCCTGGTCGACCACCACGCCCATCGGCGCGCCATGCGAGCTGAAATAGACCAGGCAGCCGCCCTGGGCCTTGGCGGTGAGTTCGCTGAGCGCCTGGCCGATGGCCGGCGGGTCGGACTTAGTGAGCGCCACGCCCTTGTAGAGCTCCGGCCGCACGGAGAACTGGCGCAGATTGGCCGGGTCGAAGCCCGCCTGCTCGAAGGCCTGGGTGACGTCGCGGCGCGCGTTGTCGAAGGCTTCCGACGGGGCTCCGGAATGGGCGTGCCAGTCGCCCGCCACCACCACCGCGGCCCAATCGCTGAACGGCGAGGCCGCGGCCGGCGCGGCGAGGGCGAGGCAGGCGAGGCCGATCAGCCAGACCCATCCTTTCCAGGACATGGGGCGGGCGACCGGCCGCACGCTATTTCTTGTAGTTCTGGAACGGGGTCGGGATGGCCGTGCCGGTCGCCTTGGCGAGCAGCTTGCCGTCCTCCCCGTAAATCTCGCCCTCGGTGAAGGCCACCTGGCGGCCCCACTTGGCGACCCGGCCGATCCCGCGCAGCTTGCCGGGCATGCCGGGGCGGAAGAAGCTGGTCTTCATTTCCAGGGTCGGGGCGACCGAGGTCATGCCGGAGGCCACCATGCAGGCGACGCTCATGCACTCGTCGAGCATGGCGCAGAGATAGCCGCCCTGGATCTGTTTCATGGGATTGAGCAGGAGCTCGGCCTTGGCGTCGAACTCGACCTCGACGGTCTTGGTCGCCTGGTTCACCGAGACCATCTTGAAGCCCAGGGTCTGGGAGCCGGTCGGCTGGTTCCTGGTGCGCAGGAAGCGTTCGAGGATCGCTTCGTCGGTCAGGGTAAGCGGCTCGTCGGACGCGACATCAACCATCAGGCGTGGTTCACTTCTTCCGGAACTGGTCGAGGGAGACGACCTTCGCCTCGCCATCGGCGGGCGGCGTCTCGGGATCGGTGTCGGCCGCCCTGGGCTCAGCCTCGGCCGGCTTGGCGTCGGTGGCGGCGGGCGGCTCGAACTGCAGCAGGAACTGCACGCTCGGATCGTAGAACCGGGTCACCGCGGCATAGGGCACCGAAAGCCGCTTCGGCTGGCCGCCGAACTGCAGGGTCACCGAGAAGAAGGTCTCGCCGGGCGCCAGGTCCCAATACTGGTGCTGCAGGACGATGGTCATCTCGTCCGGGTACTTGCCTAAGAGGTCCGGCGGGCCGGAGACGCCGGGCGCGTCGGTCTTGAAGGTGATGTAGAAGTGGTGGGCGCCCGGCAGGCCCTCGGGCGCGGCGGCGCGCTTCAGCGCCGTTTTCACGACCCCGCGAAGCGCGTCCTGGGCCATGGCCTCATAGCGCATCAGGTCCTGGGCGGGCGGGTCTTGCGCCATGGGGTCTCCGAACGAAGACGCGAACCTAACGCCTGTGTTGCAGCGCGCAAAGCAGGTTCATGTCGGAATTATTCTGCAGGGAAGATTAGGTGGGAGGCTTCTGTTGGCAGGCGCCTCGCCCCTTTGCCTGAAAGCAGGGAGGCGCCGCTGAGAGGTAGGTGGGAGGCTTCTGTTGGCAGGCGCCTCCCGGGCCCCGCCTAAGGATCTGAACCCCTAGGACTTAGATTGAGAACCGTCGAACCGCTTACGCGGCCAGGCGGACTTCTCCAGCGAAGTTATCGTTCGCAGTTAGTTTAAAACCCGGGACGGTGGGTCAGGCCGAGAGAAAGCAACACCTTTAGACGTCTGTCGATGCTGATCGGCCCCGCACTGCCTCGGCGATACCCGAGGGAAAGATTGGTGGAGCCGCCGGGAATCGCACCCGGGTCCAGTCCGCTTATTACGTGCGCGTTTATCTCCATAGTCAGAGCAAGCCCTGACCCCGCCAATATAGGCGCGGAGGGTTGTGAAAAGAAGAACTGTTCGTTCGCGAAGCGTGGACGGCGGGGTGTTTTCCGCGAACGGCCACCGGCCGTTCGTGAGCGGCCTGGAGAGGTGAGGGGCTGCGCCACTACCTTGGGAGCATCGAATTTCACCCAAGGTAAGCTTATGAAAAACCTGCTTTTCGCGATCCGACCCCTGGCGCTGGACCTGATGTCCACCCTGGTGTTCGTGGGCTTAAGCGCGCTCACCGGCAATGTGATGCTGGCGACCGCCGTCGCCATCGCGGCTGGCGCCGCCCGGGTGGCCTGGCAGCTGTCGCGGCGCGAGCACGTCAACGCCATGCAGTGGATGAGCCTGGGCCTGGTGCTGGTCACCGGCGGCGCTACGCTCATCACCCACAACCCGCGATTCATGATGGCCAAGCCGAGCGTCGTCTATGTGCTGGTCGGCCTCGCCATGCTGGAGCGCGGCTGGATGCTGCCCTATCTGCCGCCGTCGGCCCGCGAGCATCTGCATGACGATGTGATGATCGGCTGGGGCTATGTCTGGGCCGGCCTGATGTTCTTCACCGCCGCCCTCAATGCGGTGGTCGCGCTGACGATGAGCCTGACGGTCTGGAGCGCCTTCATCGCCATCTTCCCGGCCGCCTCGAAGATCAGCCTCTTCGCCGTGCAGTATCTTGCCGTCCGCGCCCGGGCGATCCGCAACGCCCGGCGCACCGAGGCGGAGGCCGCGGCCAAGGCGAACGCGACGGACCTGCCGATCGCCGCCTAGGGCAAGGTGTCCGGCGCCGGCGCCACGCCGGGCGGCTGCGGCCGGGCCTTCGGGTCCGGCTTCAGCATGCCGCCGTGGGCGACCAGGTCGGCATAGGCCTTGCGCGCCGCGGCGAAGCTGGGGCCCGTCGGGAAGATCACGTCGAAGCGCGGATCGTGGCCCAAGGCGGCGGTGAGCGCCGCCTCCAACGGCGCGGCCGCCTGACCGATGGCGGCGCTGTCGCAGGCGCGGCGGACCGAGCGCGCCCGGCCGGGAATCATCAGGGTCAGGTCATAGGCCGTGCCGTCGACACAGACCTCCTCGGAGATGTCCGGGCCCTCGCTGACCCGCACGCCGCGCGGCGCGGACCACAGGGGGTCGGCCCGCAGCGCCAGCAAGGCCTGCGCCTGGCCGGGCGGCAATTCGGCGTCAAAGCCCATCCGCCGGGCGATCCCCGCCTCGCAACAGGCGAAGCCCGCGCGGCCCTGCACGAAGGCCTTGCCGTCGCGCCGCACCGTCAGGCGGATGACGCTCTGGCGCACGGTCCGCGCCGGGCGCACCCAGACCTCGAGGATCATCTCCTGGCTGCGCAAGAGCTGCCACTGCAGGGGCGGAAGGCCCCAGAGGCGGTAGGTCGAGGGATCGACGCCGCTGTCCACCGGGATCAGCCGCTCGTGGGCGCCCATCCGGCGCGCGCCCAGCGGATCGGCAGCCTCAGGCGGCAGCGGGCGCTTGTCCTCCCACCAGCCCTTCGGGTCCGGCGGCGGATAGGGCCAGATCTCGGCCTGAGCCGGCGGCAGGCCCTTCGGCGGCGGCTTCACGGGCTGGGCCCATGCCGCGCCGGCCGCGGCCACCAGGGCGCATGTCAGGATCGGACGGAACACGTTGGCTAAGCCGCTGAGCCCTCCGGACGGTTCCCCGAAAGACTAGAGCATGTCCACGCCGCGCTGGATGGAGAGCACGCCGGTGCGCGACACCTCCACCAGGCCGAGCGGGCGCATCAGGTCAGCGAACTTATCGATCTTCGACGGCGCGCCGGTGAGTTCGAAGACGAAGCTTTCGTGGGTGGTGTCGATCACCTTGGCGCGGAAGATGTCGGCGACGCGCAGCGCCTCGACCCGGTCCGGCCCGGTCCCCTTGACCTTGATCAGCGCCAGTTCGCGCTCCAGGCCGTTCGGGTCGCGGGTCACGTCCTGCACGTGTCTGGTCGAGACCATCTTGGTGAGCTGGGCCTCGATCTGCGCCAGCACCGCCGGCGTGCCGCGGGTGACGATGGTGACCCGGCTGGTGTGGGCGTTGTGGTCGGTCTCGGCGACCGTCAGGCTCTCGATGTTGTAGCCCCGCGCCGCGAACAGGCCGACCAGCCGGTGCAGCACGCCCGGCTCATTGTCCACCAGCACCGCGAAGGTCGCCGAGTTCTCGACCTGGTCCTCGTGGGCGAGATCGTAGACGGAGGCGGGCTGGGCGGTGTCGGTCATGGGGTCTCTTTCTTGGGCCCGACCTTATAGCGCCGCCGCGCGCTGCTGCCAGCACGCTGTCACGAGCGGGATGTAGTCATGGCCGTGTCGAATTCGCGCCATCCCGCGCGTCTTCATCAAGGGCCCGCCGCAAGCCTGTCACAGGGACGGCGGAGGATCGGGCTGAGCAGAAGGGAGTCCGTCATGACGACGCAGGACGTGGCCAACGATCTGGTGGCGATGTGGAAGGCCGGCGATTTCAAGAACTCCGGCGAGAAGTACTGGGCTGACGACGTAGTCTCGATCGAGCCCGGCGCGCCCAACGGCGGCGATCCGGTCTCCAAGGGCAAGGCCGCCGCCCGCGGCAAGGGCGAGTGGTGGGAAGGCGCCCACGAGGTGCACGGCGTCGAGGTCGAGGGCCCCTGGGTGAACGGCGACCGCTTCGTCGTCCGCTTCAAGATGGACGTCACCCAGAAGGAAAGCGGCCAGCGCTTCGTCATGGACGAGCACGCCCTCTACACGATCAAGGACGGCAAGATCGCCGAGGAGGCGTTCTTCTACGCCGGCATGTGACTCAGGCCTCAGCCGCCGGCAGGTAGAGTTCCCGCTGCAGGGGCCGCAGGCGCTCGTCGTACTGCGGCTCCCAGGGGAGGCGCCCCTCCGGGTCGCTGAGGACGAGTTGGAACGCCCGAAACTCCGGCCCGGCCTGGATCGCCGCTATCGTCTCGGCGATGCCGAGCCAGGGCTGTTCTTCGTCAACATATCGACTGGGGTGGACTTCGCGCCAGACGGCCGGGTGCGCCGCCGATTTCCACGCCTCGCCGTCCCGCAACACCAGTTCTCCGGCTTTCAACTCCTCAAAGACCGTTCCGAAGATGCCGTTCGCGCTCCTCTGCGGAACATCGAAAACGATGACTTCGGGTGCGCCTAGGCTGCTGAGGAATCCGATTGTGTAGGCCCAGCTTGGTGACGACCGATAGTCGCCGACGTAGATTCCACTCCAGCCTTGGCGCCGAACGCGCCGCGCCGTGTCCCATCGATGAATGGCCCGCTTGAGTGCTCTGAACATCGGTCCCTCCGATAGGAACATTTATAGAACAAGCGAGATGTCGGTCAATGCGAGGCAGATCCCGTGAGCGAAGGTCGCTTGCGCGCGTGGGGCTGGACGCCAACATGGGCGTGCATGTCCTCGCCGCCCTTCACGCCTTCCATCCTGTCCCGCCTCGGAGCCCGCGACGCCGCCGACGCGGCTCTGCAGGCGGAACTCGTCAGCGAGCAGGCGGCGTCACTGGGTCGCGTGGGCCGCAAGGCCGAGGCGGCGCTGGCGGCCCTCAGAGCTCATGAGGGCGAGGGCCGCGCCGAGGTGCTCAAGACGGCGGCCGACGCCGTGTGGTGCTTCTTCGTCCAGCGCGAGGTCATGGGCCTGCGCGACCGCGCCCAGATCGTCGCCGACTACCAGATTCCGCGCGAGGTGATGGTGCGGCTGGGCGCGCGCTAGACCAGCCGCTTGCCGGCGTCGTCGACGATCGTGCCCCTAGACCAGCCGCTTGCCGGCATCGTCGATGATCGTACCTAAGTCGCGGGCTTCGTCGGCCATGATCATCTCGTTGTGCGCCTTGCCGGACGGGATCATCGGGAAGCAGTTCTCTTCCTTGGTCACCCGGCAGTCGAAGATCACCGGCTTATCGACGGCGATCATCTCGCGGATCATGTCGTCGAGCTCGTCGGGGTGCTCGGCGCGGAAGCCGACGCCGCCGTAGGCTTCGGCAAGCTTCACGAAGTCGGGCAGGCTGGCGGAATAGGTGTGCGAATAGCGCTCGCCGTGCAGCAGCTGCTGCCACTGGCGCACCATGCCCATCCACTCGTTGTTGAGAATGAAGATCTTGATCGGCAGGCCGTACTGCACCGCCGTCGACATCTCCTGCATGGTCATCTGCACCGAGGCGTCGCCGGCGATGTCGATGACCAGGCTCTTGGGATGGGCCATCTGCACGCCGACCGCGGCTGGGATGCCGTAGCCCATGGTGCCCAGGCCGCCGGAGGTCATCCAGCGGTTGGGCTCCTCGAAGTGGAAGAACTGGGCCGCCCACATCTGGTGCTGGCCGACCTCGGTGGTGATGTAGGTGTCGTGGCCGCGGGTCAGCGCGTAGAGTCGCTGGATGGCGTGCTGCGGCTTGATCAGCTTGCTGTCCGGGCGATAGCGGAAGCTGTCCACCGCGCGCCAGGCGTCGATCTGTTTCCACCAGTCGGTCAGGGCCTTGGGCTCACACTTCAGGTTCTTCGCCTTCCAGACCGCGATCAGGTCGGCGAGCACCGAGCCCGCGTCGCCGACGATGCCGATGTCGGTGCGCACGTTCTTGCCGATGGAGCTGGCGTCGATGTCGATGTGGATCTTGCGCGAGCCGGGCGCGAAGGCGTCGAGGCGGCCCGTCACCCGGTCGTCGAACCGCGCACCGATGGCCACCATCACGTCGCAGTCGTGCATGGCGTTGTTGCTCTCGAACGAGCCGTGCATGCCCAGCATGCCCAGCCACTTCGGGTCCGACGCCGGGAAGGCGCCCAGGCCCATCAGGGTCGAGGTCACCGGCGCGCCGGTCAGCTCGGCGAACTCGCGCAGCAACTTGGCCGCCTCGGGCCCCGCGTTGATGACGCCGCCGCCGGTGTAAAGGATCGGGCGCCTGGCCTTGGCGATCATGGCGGCGGCCTCGGCGATCCGGCCCGGGTCGCCCTTGGTGCGCGGGTTGTAGTTGTGGACGTGCTTGACCTCGCTGGGGCCCAGATAGGCGCCCTTGGCGAACTGCACGTCTTTCGGAATGTCGATCACCACCGGTCCAGGCCTTCCGGAGGTCGCTATGTGGAAGGCCTCGTGCAGGATGCGGGGCAGGTCGGCGACGTCCTTCACCAGGTAGTTGTGCTTGGTGCAGGGCCTGGTGATGCCGATAGTGTCGCATTCCTGGAAGGCGTCGGTGCCGATTAGGTGGGTGGCGACCTGACCGGTGATGACGATCAGCGGGATCGAGTCCATCAGGGCGTCGACGATGCCGGTCACCGCGTTGGTCGCGCCGGGGCCGGAGGTCACCAGCACCACGCCGGGCTTGCCGGTCGAGCGCGCATAGCCCTCCGCCGCGTGGGTGGCGCCCTGCTCGTGGCGCACCAGCACGTGCTGCAGCCGCGGCTCCGCGTAGAGCGCGTCGTAAATCGGCAGCACCGCGCCGCCCGGATAACCGAAGAGCACGTCCACGCCCTGGTCGATGAGCGCGCGCACGACCATCTCGGCGCCCGAGAGGGTGATGGTTTCGGCTTCGATCGTCGGGGTGTGGGCGGTCATGGCTGGGCTCTGTTTGGGCAATAAAAAAGGCCCTCGAGGGGGCCTGGTGCAAGCGACCTTTGACGGGCTGAGCGAGCTCAGTCCGCGGCGGGCCGCCTTACGAGTACAAGAATAGTGCGCACGAGATTTCCTCAGGAAGTTCGGTTCAGGCGTTTCGCATGCTGCGCCTAGGGCGTCAAGGCAGGGTTAAGAGCAACAAACTGCCTCCATTGCGCCTCGGCGTCGATTTCGGTGAGCCGCGGCCAGTCGGCCATCTGGCCGCGCATCCAGGTGGTCTGGCGCTTGGCGTAGCGGCGGGTCTCCTGCTGGGCGGCGGCGAGTGCAGCCGCGAGCGTCGTCTCGCCGCGCAGATGGGCGGCGAATTCGCGCAGGCCCACCGCCTTCATCAGCGGCATGTCGGCGTCGAGATTCCGGGCCACCAGGCCCGAGACCTCGTCCAGGACGCCGGCCTCGACCATCGCGGCGAGACGCGCATCGCAGCGGGCGTAGAGGTCCGCGCGGGGCGGCTCCAGAGCGACGGCGCGCCAGGATCCGGGCGCGATGGCCGGCCGGCCGTTGTTCTGCCAGTCGCTGAGCGGGGTTTCGGTGGCGGCGAACACCTCCCAGGCGCGCACCAGCCGTTGGCGGTCGCCGGGCGCGATGCGCGCGGCGGCGGCCGGGTCGACCGCACCCAGGCGGCCGCGGAAGTCCATCTCGCCCATCCGGTCGTAGTCGTCGCCGGCCTGGGCTCGGACCTCGGCCGGGACCTGCGGGATCTCGGCCAGGCCCACGGTGAGCGCGCGGAAATAGAGGCCGGTGCCGCCGACCACGACGGCAGGGCGATCCCGCGCGGCGATCTCGTCCAGCACGGCGGTCGCCGCCCGCAGCCAACGGCCCACCGACCAGCCGTCCGCCGCGTTGACGGTCCCGAACAGGTGGTGCGGGGCCTCAGCCTCCTCCTGCGGCGACGGTCGGGCGGTCAGCAGGCGCAGGTCGCGGTAGAGCTGCATGGAATCGGCGTTGACGATTTCCCCGCCCAGGGCGGTGGCCAGGCGCAAGGCCAGCGCCGACTTGCCGCTTGCCGTGGGTCCGGCGATCAGCCAGATGCGGGGCTCCATGGACCTCGTGCTCACCATCGTCGCGCCCCCGAACGCAGGCGCCTTCTCCGCCAACCTACGCGAAACGTTCGCGAGCGTCGGGGCGCGGGGCAAGGAATCTCGCAAGCTTGACGCCGGCGATATGGCCGCGACCGATGTGATCCTGGAGGCCGACGACCTGGCGGCGGTACGCGCCGCCCTGGGCCCCGCGCTCGACGGCCAACCGGTGGACTGGTGCCTGCAGCCGCTGGAAGGCCGCCGCAAACGCCTGCTGGTCGCCGACATGGATTCGACCATCATCAACGTCGAGTGCCTGGACGAGCTGGCCGATTTCGCGGGCCTGAAGGCGGAGATCTCGGCGATCACCGAGCGGGCCATGCGCGGCGAACTGGCCTTCGAGGGCGCCTTGCGTGAACGCGTGGCCATGCTGAAGGGTCTGCCGATCAGCGCCCTGGAGGAGACCTACGACGAGCGCGTGCGGCTCAATCCGGGCGCGCGGACCCTGGTGCGGACCATGGCGGCGAACGGCGCGCACTGCGTGCTGGTCTCCGGCGGGTTCAACTTCTTCACGGTTCGGGTGGCGGCCGAGGCGGGCTTCCACGCCGACCGCGCCAACTGGCTGAAGAGCGAGAAGGGCGAGCTCACTGGCGAGGTCGGCGAGCCGATCCTGGGGCGCGAGGCCAAGCTCGCGGCGCTGCAGGAAGAGGCCGCCGCCCACGACCTGGCGCTTTCGCAGACTCTCGCCATCGGCGACGGGGCCAACGACCTGGCGATGATCGAGGCCGCGGGCCTGGGCGTCGCCTATCGCGCCAAGCCCATCGTGGCGGCCCAGGCGCACGCGCGGATCGACCACTGCGACCTCACCGCGCTGCTCTATTTCCAGGGCTACGAGATCGGCGGCTTCGTTACAGACTGAAGCCGGGCTTGAGTTGGCGCGGGCCGCCGACTCCGCTTAGTCGGCGCCATGAGTTTTCCCCGAACCGTGAAAGCTGTCGTCTTCGATATGGACGGCCTGCTGGTCGACACCGAGACGGTGATCTTCCGCGCTATGCAGCACGTGGCAGGCGGCCTGGGCGGCGAGCTGCCCTTCGCGACGTTCCAGCGAATGGTCGGCCTGCAGGACGCCGCCAGCAACCAGATCGTCGTCGATCACTTCGGCGAGGGGTTCGATCTGGCGGCCTGGACCAAGGCGGTCCGCGCCCACAGCCACGAGCAGATGGCGGCGGGCGTGGCCTTGAAGGCCGGGGTCGTGGAGATCCTCGACTATCTGGCTGAGGCCGGTTTGCCTTGCGCGATCGCCACCTCGTCCAGCCTGGCGTCGGTGCAGCGCAACCTCACGCCCGGCGGCCTGATCGACCGCTTCGCCGCCCTGATCACCAAGGAGGTCCAGGAGCAGGGCAAGCCGCACCCCGAGCCGTTCCTGAAGGCCGCCGCGGCGCTTGGCGTCTCGCCGCAGGACTGCCTGGCCCTGGAGGACAGCCACAACGGCGTGCGCTCGGCGTCCTCGGCGGGGATGATGACGGTGATGGTGCCCGACATGCTCGACCCCACCGAGGAGATGCGCACGCTGACGGTGCGGATCGCCCGCGACCTGCACGAGGTCCGCGAACTCCTGGAAGCTCAGAGGTCGATCCAATAGCGGCGGCCCCGATCGCCCTCGACCCAGGGATTATCGACCTCGGCTTCCAAAACGCCGCCGTTCTTCTCGATCACCCGGATCGAGCCTTGGTTCGCATTGCTGACCGTGAGCAGGACCCGTTTCAGCGGCAGGTTGGCGCGCACAAAATCGAGGGTTTGGGCCAGCATGGCGCTGGCGTGGCCCTGCCGCCGCGCGGAAGGCCGCACGGCGTAGCCGATGTGGCCGCCCCAGCTCTCCAGGATCTCGTTGAGCTCGTGCCGGATGCCCACCGAACCCAGGAAGGTCGAGCCGTCCACGTACCAGAGGTCGGTCGCCGGCACCCGCTGGCCGAGCGTCCCGTCGGGCAGCACCACCTGGCGCGGCGGATGGTTCACCTGACGGACGAACCATTCCGGCTCCCGCTCGACCTGGGCGATCTCGCCAGCCGTGGTCGGTCGCAGATTGTCACGCGAATAGCCTTCCCGCATCGCCTCGATGAGGCTTGGGACATAGGCCAGTTCCGCCCGGACGAGGCTCGGCATCGGCTCAGCGCTTGGCGGCCGCGCCACCGCCGCTCGGGCCTTGTTCGAAATATTTGAAGAAGGCGCTGTCGGGGGCGAGGATCATGGTCGTGTCGCCCTGGCCGAGGCCCGCCTCATAGGCCAGCATCGAGCGGTAGAAGGCCGCGAAACCGGGGTCCTTGCCGTAGGCCTGGGCGAAGATGCGCGTGCGTTGCGCATCGCCTTCGCCGCGGGTGGTTTCGCCCTGTTGCTGAGCGTTGGCGAGCGTGATCGTCACTTCCTTGTCGGCGGCGGCGAAGATCTCGCGCTTCTGCTGTTCGCCATTGGCGCGGGTTTGGGCGGCGATCTGCTGACGCTGCGTCTGCATGCGGCGATAGACGGCCGCCTGGGTCGCGCCGGGCGGCAGGTCGACGCGCTTGATGCGCAGGTCGATGACCTGGATGCCCAGCTGGGATTCCTTGGCGCGCTTCGCCACGTCGAGCTTCGATTGCTGCATGAGCACGTCGCGCTTGCCGGAGATGATCTCGTCCGTCGTGCTCGACCCCAGCACCTGACGGAGCGAGGAATTCACCAGGCGCTCCAGCCGATCCTGAGCCGTGTGCTCGTCGCGCAGCGTCCGGTAATACTGCAGCGGGTCGGCGATGCGGTAGCGAAGGAAGGCGTCGACCACCAGGCGTTCCTGGTTGCCGTCGACGATCTCTTCCTGGTCGGCTTCGAGGGCCTGGTTGCGGCGATCGAAGGTGACCACGTTTTCCAGGAACGGCTGCTTGAAATTGAGGCCCGCGCCGCCCTGGCCGGGCGCGTGGATCACCCGCTCGGGCTGGCCGAAACGCAGCACGACGGCTTCCTCCCGCTGCTCGACGATGAACAGGGAATTGGCGACAACGATCAGGCCGACGAAGATGAGGATCGCATAGACGATCAGCGGCGTTGAACGGCTCATGGCTGGCCTCCCGGCGCCGGAGCCTGTGGTTGCGCGGGCGGGGCCTGGGCGGCCGGCGGGGCGGCGTTGGGGCCACCGCGCGGGCGGAAGACGTCGGCCGGCAGGATCACCGGGGCGGTCACGCCCTTGCCGGAGATCACCACCTTGTTGGAATGGGCGAGCACGCGCTCCATGGTCTCCAGATAGAGCCGTTCGCGGGTCGCCTCGGGCGCACGCTTGTATTCGCCGTAGATCGAGTTGAAGCGGGCGGCGTCGCCGGTCGCGGTGCGCACCGACTGCTCGCGGTAGCCCTGCGCGGATTGCAGGATCTTGGCCGCGTCACCCTTGGCCTCCTGCACCACGCGGTTGCGGTAGGCGTCAGCCTCATTGACCGCGGAGTCGCGGTCCTGCTCGGCGCTCTGCACGTCGCGGAAGGCGGCGACCACCTCCTGCGGCGGGTTCACGTTGCGGATCTGCACCTCGACCACGGTGACGCCGGCGCCCCAGGAATCGAGCGTCTTCTGCATGAGTTCGGCGGTGGCCAGCTGCACCTGGCCCCGGCCGTTGGTCAGGATGACGTCGAGAGGCGTCTTGCCGATTACCTGGCGCATGGCGCTCTCGGCGACGGCCTTCACCGCGTCGTCCGGCGCACGGGTGGAGAAGACGAACTGCGCGGCGTTGGAGACGCGCCAGGTGACGCTGAAATCCAGGTCGACGATATCCTGGTCGCTGGTGAGCATCAGGCTCTCCTGCGGGATGTCGCCGTCGGCGGTTCCGGACCCGCCGATGTCCAGGCGGTTCAGCGAGGTGACCGCCACCTTCTCCACATGTTCGATCGGGCTCGGCAGATGATAGCGCAGGCCCGGCGCCTCGACCCGGTCGAACGCGCCGAAGCGGGTGACCACGGCCTCCTCGTTGGACGCCACCTGATAGATGCCGCTGAGCGCCCAGAGCGCGAAGGCGGCCGCGGCGATGGCGGCGATGGCGCCTGGGCGCACGCCCTGTCCCGGGCCGCCCAGGAGGCCGCGCATGCGGCGGCCCAGATCGTTGAGGCCGGCGTTCAGGTCCGGGCCGCCTGGCCGGCGGGGTCCGCCGCCGCCCGGGCGCTTGGGCGGATCCTTGCCGCCGCCGTCATCGCCCGAAGGCGGAGAGCCCCAGGGGCCGGGATTGGCGTTGTCGTTCCAGGGCATTGGCCGGGTCGGTCTTTGTTCTGTGCTTTTGACTTGAAGCTTGTTGTGGTCGATCCGGCCGCGGCGGGCGTGTAAACCGGCGCAGTCCTGACCGGATATGAGACCCAACAGGGGTCAAAGCAAGCTTAAGGCGTCATGAGCGAACAGCCCGCCCCGAATCGAGACGAAATCCTGGCCGCGCTGGACCGCGTGGAGGACCCCAGGACCGGCAAGGGCCTGACCGCGGCCGGGTTGGTGCGGGGTCTGACGATCCGGGGCGCCAAGGCGGCGTTCATGCTGGAGATCCCGGCCACCGAGACCGCCCGCTACGCCCCGGTCCGCGAGGCGGCCGAACGCGCCATGGCGGCCGTCGCCGGCGTCGCCACCGCCCAGGTGGTGCTGACCGCCGAGACGGCGGGGCCGCAGGTGAACCTGCGCGTCACGCCGCGCCGGCCCACCGCGCGGGTGCAGGAAGACCCGCAGGCGAAGCTATCGCCCATGGCCGAGGCCGAGCGCCCGGCCTTCGTCGGCAAGGTGATCGCCATCGCCAGCGGCAAGGGCGGGGTCGGCAAGTCGACGGTCTCGGTGAACCTGGCGGCGGCCTTCGCGCGCCTGGGCCTGAAGGCGGGGCTGCTGGACGCCGACATCTATGGCCCGTCCGCACCGCACATGATGGGCATCAGGGACGAGCCGACCTTCGATGAGGACAAGCGGCTGATCCCGCTGATGGCCTGGGGCGTGAAGGTCATGTCCATCGGCTTCATCGTCGAGGACGGCACGGCCAACATCTGGCGGGGGCCGATGGCGTCCTCGGCGCTGCGTACCCTGATGAACAGCGTCTGGGGGACGGAAGCTGATCCGCTGGACGTGCTGATCATCGACCTGCCACCCGGCACCGGCGACATCCAGCTGACGCTGGTTCAGCGGCTGCAGCTCGACGGGGTGGTGATCGTCTCGACGCCGCAGGAGATCGCGCTGATCGACGCGCGGCGCGGCGCGACGATGTTCCGCAAGACCGGCGCCTCGATCCTGGGCGTGGTGGAGAACATGGCCTGGTTCTCCGACCCCACAAGCGGCGCGCGCATCCACATCTTCGGCGAGGGCGGCGCGGCCAGGGAGGCCCAGGCGCTGGGCGTGCCCCTGCTGGGCCAAGTGCCGATAGAGGTCGCCGTGCGTCAGTCCGGCGACGACGGCGCGCCGCTCGTCGCCACCCATCCCGACAGCCCGGCGGCGCACGTCTTCATGGACATCGCGCGCCGCCTGCTCTGAGCTATTCGGCCGCGGCGATCTTTTCGCCGGGCCCGCCCAGCGCCTCCAGGCTGGCGGCGTAGTCCTTCGCGTCAAGTTCCTCCAGCGCGGTGCGGATCTCGTTCTGCCGCTTGGCGTCGAGCTTGTAGCCGACCAGGCAGACCGACCCGACGACGACCAGGATGATGGGCGCGAAGACGTAGCAAATCTCCAGGCCCCGGATGGCTTCCGGCGTGTTGTGATAGCCGGGCTTGGCCACATAGTGGAACAGGTCGAGGATCGGATAGATGATCGCCACCGCCAGCGACGAACCGAGCTTCTGCGTCAGCGTCACCAAGGCATAGAGCACGCCCGAGCGCTCCTGGCCGGTGGTGAGCCTAAGTTCGTCGGCGACGTCCGCCACCATGGCGCGGATCAGCACGATGAAGGCCGCCGCGCAGAAGCCGACGCTGAACATGCTGAGGAAGGTCGGCCAGAACATGCCGGCCGGGACCAGCATCAGGATCGTCTGGAAAATCGCATAGCAGACGCCGGCCACCTGCACGGTGCGGTGCTTGCCGAGGCGCTGGGCGATCTTCGCCCAGATCGGGGCCGCCAGGATGCCCGCCGCGCCATAGGGGATCAGCAGCAGGCCGACGTTGGCGGGCGTGAAGCCCTTTGCCTCGTGGAAGAAGAACAGATAGATCGGCGCGCTCGCGCCCGGGCCCAGGATCAGGAACAGGTCCGCCGCCACCAGCCGGAACATCGACGGGTTGGTGATCACCGCGAAGTAGTCCTTGAGCGTGTTGCGCTCCTTGGCCGCCACGGGCGTCGAGCGTTCCGGCGTCGAGAAGAAGGCGATGACCACCGCGACCGTGCTGACCGCCATGATGATCCAGCCGATGGTCGGGATGCTGCCCGGGTCGGCGGGCGCGATCTTGCCGTTGGTCAGCTTCGGCAACAGGCCCAGGAACGACGAGCCGGCCACGCCGACGCCCAGCATCCAGCCGAACATCCGCGAGCGCTCGTGGTACTTGCCGCTGATCGTCGCGGCCCAGGCCGAGTGCCCGAGCACCAGCATCGAATAGGCGACATAGAGCAGGATGTACCAGACAAAGAGGTAGGTGGTGTCGGGGTTCGCCGGCGGGTTGAACACCTTGTAGACCGACAGCCACAGCACCGGCAGGCCGGCCAGATACCAGGGCCGATAGCGGCCGAGCGGCGTGCGGGTCTTGTCCATCAGCCAGCCCAGGGCAATGTCGAGCCCCAGGTCGGCGAGCCGCAGCAGGCCGATGGTCGCGCCGATGACGGTGAGGGTGACGCCCATCTTGCCGGCGTAGAACGGCGGCAGATAGACGCCGGTCATCGAGATCAGCATGTAGGCAGGGATGCTGCCGAGGGAGAAGGCGAGCAGCCGCGGTAGCGGCATCCGGCCCACGGGGGCCCCCGAGCTTACAGTCACTGTGCGTCTCCCAATATGACTAGGTCACCCTCTGATGGGGTGGTTATCCAAGCAGGGAAGCCCGTAGATTTCGGACGCGCAAGGGCTTTTGGGCGCCGCGGACGGTCACGAGCCCGAGACCGCGACCTCTCCCGACCCGGTCAAACCCTGGATCACCGGGGCCTCGTCGTAGGCGGCGTCGCGCGCGTCGAGCTGGCGGCGAATGTCGGCGTGGCGTTCGGCCGACAGCTTGTAGCCGAGGAAGCAGGCGCCTCCGAGCATCACGAAGACGATCGGGCCGATGGCGTAGGCGAGCTCCAGGCCGCGAATCTGCGCGGGTCCGTTCACCGCATGCTCGGCCGGATTGTAGCCCACCAGGTCCAGCACCCAGAAGGTCAGGGTGACCGCGAACGCGCCGGCCGCCTTGGTGGTGCCGCTGGTCATCGCGTAAAGCAGGCCGATCTGATGCTGGTCCTTTTCCAGACGGATCTCGTCGCCGATGTCGGCGGTGAGCGAGCGGATCATCACCACGCTGCCGGAGGCGAGCGCACCGGCCAGGAACATCGCCGGCGCGGCGATCGGCACGCTGGCCTTGGGCGACAGGAAGATCACCACCAGCATCAGCGAATAGCCGACGGCGGTCACCGCCAGCGCCCGGTGCTTGCTGACGCGGTTGGCGAGCCAGGCCGTGGCCGGGGCCCCGACCAGTCCGGCGGCGATGTAGAACACCAAGAGCAGGTTGGCCTGCGAGACTGAGAACCCCCGGCTGTCGGTGAAGAAGAACAGGTAGAGCGCGCTCATCCAGGCCGGGCCCATGATGATGAAGAAGTCGGCGGCGATCAGGCGCAGCACATTGGGCCGCGCCAGCAGGCTCGCGTAGTCGGCGAGCCGCACCCGGCTGGTCGCCATATGCTTTAGCGGCTCGGGCGTGCGCAATGTCACGAGCGCGATGGTCACCGGGGCCATGATCACCAGGAACCAGCCGACGGCCTGGATGCCCTGGGCGTCGGTCTTGTGCATGTTGTGGGTGAGGATCGGGATCACCAGGATGGCGATGGCCCCGAGCGTTCCCAGGCCCTGCATGGCGCCGAAGATGCGCGAGCGCTGGGTGTAGCTCGCCGCCAGCGCCGCCGCCCAGGCGTTGGCCGCCAGCAACAGCAGCGACATGCCCAGGTACATGATCAGCAGCCACAACAGCAGATAGCCGCGAGATGCGCCCACCGGCGCCTCGTACATCATGTAGATCGCCGCCATCAGCACCGGCGCGCCCAGCATCATCCACGGCCGGTAGCGGCCGAGCGGCGTGCGCGTGCGGTCCATCACCAGGCCCAGGAACGGGTCTAGCGGGATGTCGATCAGCCGGATCAGGCCGAACACGCCGCCGACCGCCAGGCCCAGGCCGATATGGCGGGCGAAGTAGTTGGGCACCTGCACCGCCACCGAGGTGTTGAGCGCCGAGAACGGCAGGTAGCAGCAGGCGAAGGTGAGGATGGAGCCCAGCGACAGGGGCGCACTCGCGGCGGATTTGGCCAAACGCAAACCTCCTCGACGCCGCGCCTCTGGCGGGTGCGGTCAGCGGAGAAGGTTACGCGCGCGGGGCCTCAGCCGCGCAAGTGGATTCGGCGTAATGTCGCTCGCGGAGCGCCGCTCCGGGAACGGGCGTCAGCCGCCCTGCAGCTTGCGGAAGAACTTGCCCGTCTGTTCGCCGCCGGCCTGATAGGCCTGCTGGCCGGCCGGGTCGGTGATCTTGCTCCAGTTGTCGCGGACCTCTTCCACCGACAGCCCGCCTTCGCCCAGGTAGACGCCCTCGGTCTCGACGATGCGGGCGAGCGCAAAGGCGCCGGCGCCGGCGGTCATGATGCAGCCGGTGGGCGCCTCCTCCGAGCAGAGGAACACCACGCCCGGCGTCACATATTCCGGCTTCAGGCGGTCGAAGATCTCCTGCGGCATGCCGAGGTTCTCGGTCATCCGCGTGGCGGCGACGGGGCTCACGGCGTTGACGTGGATATTGTTCTTCTGACCCTCGAGCTTCAGCGTGTTCATGAAGCCGACGATGCCGAGCTTGGCGGCGCCATAGTTCGATTGGCCGAAGTTGCCATAGAGGCCGGAGGACGAGGTCGTGCAGACGATGCGCCCGTAGTTCTGCTCGCGCATGATCTCCCAGACGGCCTTGGCCGGCTTCACCGTGCCCAGCAGGTGGACGTTCAGCACGAACTCGAAGTCGGCGATCTCCATCTTGGCGAAGGTCTTGTCGCGCAGCACGCCGGCATTGGCGACCAGGATGTCGATGCGGCCCCAGGCGTCCATGGCGTGCTTGACCATCAGGGCGACGCCGGCGTCGTCGGTCACCGAGGAGCCGTTGGCGATGGCTTCGCCGCCGAAGGCCTTGATCTCTTCCACCACGGCGTTCGCCGCGTCCGAGCCGCCGCCGGAGCCGTCGACCGACCCGCCCAGGTCGTTGACCACCACCTTGGCGCCGCGCCGGGCGAGCTCAAGCGCGTGCTGGCGGCCGAGGCCCCCGCCGGAGCCGGTGACAATGGCCACTTTGCCGTCGAAGCGGATGTCCGCCATGGGGAGTCCTCTCTGGAGAAGCGCTGGAATTCGGCGCGCCTTGTGCGGCGCGGCGCGGGAGGCGTCAAGGCGGCTGACGGAACAGGTAAGGGGCGCCCGACAGGCCGGGTTGGCGGCGGCCTGCCGAACGCCCCTATCTCGCGCCTGGGTGCGCGAGCCTTTTGCCGGCGGCCCGAAAATCCCCGGGCGCCGGCGACACCCCTGCGGCCTATCCCACCGCCGGGGTGTTCGCCTGGGCCTGCTGCTGGGTGCGCATGAACTTCACCAGCACCCGCTGGCCGATCAGGAAGGGCGCGCCGTCGGTGGCGACGACCACTTCGACGACGCGTTCGTCGGTGCGTTCGGTCGGATCGTCCGACTGCAGCTTGCGGGCGCCGAACACCGCGGCGCGGCGCAGCACCTTGCCCTGCACCACCTTGGCCGGATCGGCTTCGGGCGAGAGCTGCACGTTCTGGCCGATCAGCACGAAGGGGAGCGCGCTCTCGGAGATCTCGGCGCGGACGATGCGGTTGGCCTTGGGCTCAAGGTCGAACATGTTGGAGACGTTGAGCGTCGAGGCGCCGGCGCCCGGATTGGCGTAGCGGCGCACGATGCGGCCGTCGGCCGGGGCGCGGATGATGGTCAGCTCCTGATTGTACTGCGCCTCGTTCAGCTTGGCCTGATAGGTGGCGATGGCGGCGTTCTGCGCCTCCAGCCCGGCTTCGGACTGGCGGATCGCATCCTGCGCCTGGTCCACCTGCTGGCGGGCCGCGAAGTTCTTCTCGATCAGCGGCTGCAGGCGGTTGAACTCGCGCTTGGCGGTCGAGATCTGCACCTGCAGCAGGGCGACCTGGGCCTTGGCCTGGCGCAGTTCCGCGGCGGCTTCGTCGGCGGCCAGGCGCGGCTGTTCGTCCTCCAGGCGGGCCAGAATCTGGCCTTTCTTCACGTCGTCGCCTTCCTGCACCAGCACCTCACGGACGATGCCCGAGGTGCGGGCGGCGACCTGGATCACGCCGCCTTCCACGTCGGCCTTGCCGTTGGCGATGGCGACGTAGGGGCTCTTGGGCGCGTTGGCGGCGGCGACCTTGGCGGCCTGGGTCTTCTTGGCGGCGGCCTGGCTGTTCCAGAAGACGCCGCCGGCGGCGACCATCACGACGAGGACGGCGACGAACCAGACGATACGGTTACGGGCGAGGGCAAGCATGACGATGGTCCTTAGGCCCCGGCGAATTCGGGGTGGTGGTGATGGGGTTCGGGCGTCGACAGGGGGTCAGCGCGCCGGTCGTCGAGAATGTGACCGTCCTCGATGTGGATGATGCGGTCGGCGTAGGCTTCCAGCCTGGGGTCGTGGGTGACGACGACGACCGCGGCGCCGAACGACTTGGCGGCGCGCTGCAGGAGCTTGATCACCACCTGGCCGTTCTCGCCGTCCAGCGCGCTGGTCGGCTCATCGGCGAACAGCAGCTGCGGGTCCTTGGCGAGCGCGCGGGCGATGGCCACGCGCTGCTTCTCGCCGCCGGACATTTCGGAGGGGCGCGAGTTCATACGCATCTCCAGGCCGACCTCGGTGAGCGCGATCGCCGCCTTGTGGCGGGCCTCGGAGCGGGAGAAGCCCTTGTATTTCAGGATGATCTCCACCTGCTGGCGCGCGGTCAGCGCCGGGAACAGGTTGAAGCCCTGGAAGATGAAGCCGCAGTGGTCGAGCCGGAAGCGGTCGATCTTGTTGGGCTTCAGCGCCCAGATGTCCTGGCCCATGGCGCTGACCGACCCGGCGTCGGGCCGCAAGAGGCCGGAGAGTGCGGCGACCAGGGTCGACTTGCCCGAGCCCGACGGGCCCATCACCATGGTCACTTCGCCGTGCAGGGCCTCGAAGTCGACCGACTTCAGCACCTCGATGTGGGTGCGCCCGGTCTTGAAGCGCTTCGCGAGGCCTTTGGCCACCAGGGCAGGTTGGGAAGAGCTCATCGCAGCAGGTCCGCAGGTTGGCTTTTCTTGAGGATGCCCAGGGAGAAGAGCCCCGAGAGGATCGAGATGGCGGCGAGCAGGATCACCACAGTGATCACCCAGGGCAGCGGGAAGCCCATCGGCATGCCCATGCTGCTGCCCAGCAGATAGACGAGGAAGGTGAAGACGCCGGTGGCGATCAGGCCGGCCACGCCGACCCACAGCGACAGCTCGAAGACGATGGCGCTGAGCGAGCGCATGGAGACGCCGAGGGCCCGCAGGCTGGCGAACTCCTTGATGCTGGCCAGGATCGCGCCGCGCAGGGTCTGCGAGGTGATGCCGACCCCGATCAACAGGCCCAGGAACAGCGAAAAGCCCAGGAAGATGCCGATGATCTGCTCGCCCATCAGGGCCTTTTCATTGGCCGCGGCGAGGTCCGGCTTGCTCCAGGCCTTGTAGGCGCCGTGGCTGGCGGCGTTCAACTCGTCGCGGACCTGCAGGGCCTTTGTCGGATCCTTCAGGCGCACCATCAGGGGACCGGTCTTGCCGTTCTTCGGGCCCATGCCCAGCAGCCGAAGCGTGTCGCGCGACATGTAGACGGTCGGCTGATCGACGTTGGGGTAGTTTTCCAGCACGCCGCGCACGTGCACGGTCTTGCCGCCGAGCGTCGCGGTGGCGCCCAGATGGGTGCCGAGCCGCGCCAGCGCGGTCTTGTCCATGATCACCGCATAGGGCTCGAGCAGGGCGAGCCGGATCGATTCCGGATAGTCGATCGGCAGGGTGACCGAGCCCGGCGTCGGGTCGACGTCGAAGGTGTTGACGAAGGTGGTCACGGCCTTCTTGCCGGGCTCCGGTGTATTGACCCAGCGCGCGCCGTCGCCGTCGAGGCTCTCGACCTCGGTGACCTGCGGGTTGAGGTAGATCAGCGGCTGGATGCGCTCGGGCAGGCCATTGGGGCCGGAATTGATCAGGCTGTCGTTCTTAGGCGCCAGGATCATGATGTCCGCCCGCGAGCGGTCGATCGAAGCGGTGATGCCCTTCACGATGCCGGTGAACATGCCGACCTGGGCCAGGATCAGCAGGCCCGAGAAGGCGAGCGCGACCATGGCGGCGCTGTAGCGCTTCCACTCGTAAAGCAGCGTGGCCAGAGCCAGCGACATGGAGGTCCCTCCCGTTCGAGCGCCAGGTGGTCCCGCCGCCGCCAGGGGGCCAGTCAAATCCCGGTAGCAGGGACGCAACAGCCGACCTTTCGCGAGCGTGGGAGGCGCTCAATGACAAGGAGACGCGAGGGCGTCGCGTCAGATGCGATCCGCCCGATTAAACCTTTGTAATCCGCCGCCGGAAGGCGCCCGGCCGGCTACTGGCCGGGCTTGGCCTTCTCCGGAATGGGCGTGCCGAAGATGCCGGGGCCCATGGACGGCTTGATGCCCTGGGCCTCCTGGCTGCGCGCGCCGCCCAGGATGCCGGCCATGGCGTAGTTGCCCTCGTGGCAGGCGTATTCGTAGACGTGCTCCTGGCGCGCGTTCAGGCTCTCCTCCGCGCGCCAGGCTTGCGTGTAGTAGACCGGGTCCTCGACCTGGAACTCGTAGAAGATCTGGGTCGCTGAAGAGCGCGTGAATTTCTCCGTCACATGGCCCTTGTCCGACAGGAAGATCGGGCCGCCGCGGCCCTCCTGCGGGTTCACATTGACGGTGTCGACCACCAGGGTGTCGCCGTCCCACCAGCCGACGGAGTCGCCCAGCCACGGCGCCATGGTCGCCGGGCGGTGGTGCGCGATGGCCTCGGCCTTTGACTTGAACAGCGGGATGACGCGGGCGTCGTGGACCATCTCCACGTCGATGACGATGGCGTCGGGCGTCTCCACGATCTGATAGTTGTTGTTGTAGATCGTGTTCAGCATGCCGGGACCGCCGGCCCCGGTGAAGCCGATCAGGCAGCGCTCCGGCAGCGGCAGGTATTCCGGCCCGGCGAACAGGTGGTTGGCCCGCTCGGCGCGGAAGGCGGTGAGCAGCTTGCGGCCGGCCTCGGATAGCGGCAACTGGCCGTTGGCCGGCTCGACGATCCACGAGGTGCGGAACTGCCCCTTCACATTGGCCAGGCTCTTGCCCGGGTCGATCCAGAAGGTGTTGTAGCCGCGGTCGTTGTTGCCGTCCTTGAGCAGGTTGTCGTTCAGGTTCGACGGGCCTTCCTCGGCCTCGGCAAGCTTTTCGAAAGGGCTCTCCTTGGCGAGCTTGGCGGCCTGGGCCTGGTCGACCACCAGCGAGCCCACGCCCGGCGCGCGCGTCAGGTTTGTCACCGAGGCGTTGGACCAGACGCCGGTGAGGTCGGGATGGCCGGAACTGGTGCGCGGTGGGCTGTAGGCCTTCTCAGCCGCCTGGGCGGCGCCGGCCGCCGCCAAAGCACACGCTACCATCGCAGCGATCGAGACGCCCTTGCCCATAGCCCTGCTCCCTTGCGCGGGCGCTCTCGCGATAGGCCGGGCGCCCGTCCGTTTTGAGCCACAGAGTCTAGCAGAGTCCGCAGGGTTCCGCAGGCTGCAATCTTGCGCGCACCCACCTTGCACAGATCGGGCTTCTGCCGCTCTATCGCCGGTTTGGGGGCCGCGAGACTCAAGTTTGCAGACTTGGGCGCGGCGGAGGGGATCGCGGTTTGATGTTCCGTCTTGAGAATGCGCAGAGCCTGGTGGGCGTCGCTCTGGCGATCGGCCTTTGCTGGGCGCTGTCGGAGGACCGCCGCCGGTTCCCGTGGAAGCTGGCCATCGGCGCGGTGCTGGTGCAGGCGGCGCTGGTGCTGGCGCTGTTCGGCCTGCCAGCGCTGCGCTCCGCCCTGCAGGGCGTCGGCCATGCGGTGGACGGGCTATCGGCCTCGACCCAGGCCGGCGTCGCCTTCGTGTTCGGCTTTCTGGCCGGCACGCCGAACCAGCCCTATGCGCTGACCGACCCGGGCTCGCTGTTCGTCTTCGCCTTCCGCGTGCTGCCGGTGATCCTGGTGGTCTGCGCGCTGGCGGCGCTTCTGTGGCACTGGCGGATCCTGCGCTGGATCACCCAGGGCTTCGGCATCGTTTTCGAAAAGACCATGGGCCTGCGCGGGCCGCCGGCGCTGGCCACCGCCGCCACCGTCTTCATGGGCCAGGTGGAAGGCCCGATCTTCATCCGCAGCTACCTGCCCAGGCTCTCGCGGTCGGAGCTCTTCATGCTGATCGCGGTCGGCATGAGCTGCGTCTCCGGCTCGACCATGGTGGCCTATGCGACGATCCTGAAGGACGTGCTGCCCAACGCCGCCAGCCACGTGCTGACCGCCTCGATCATCTCCGCCCCGGCGGGTATCCTGCTGGCCCGCATCCTGGTGCCGCGGATGCCGGAAACCGAGGTCTCCGAACCGCTGAGCCCCGAGGAGGACAAGGTCTACGAAAGCTCGGTCGACGCGCTGATCAAGGGCACCAGCGACGGCCTTTCCATCGTGCTCAACATCGCAGCCACGCTGATCGTGTTCGTCGCCCTGGTGGCGATGGTCAACGGCATCCTGGGGATGATCCCGCCGGTGGGCGGCGCGCCGATCTCGGTGGAGCGCATCCTGGGCTTCGTCTTCGCGCCGCTGGCCTGGGCGCTCGGCATCCGCTGGGCCGATGCGC
The DNA here is from genome assembly GCF_035309685.1 of Phenylobacterium sp. Classification (GTDB taxonomy): domain Bacteria; phylum Pseudomonadota; class Alphaproteobacteria; order Caulobacterales; family Caulobacteraceae; genus Phenylobacterium. The sequence continues at coordinate 41,638 of NZ_DATGEX010000008.1, read as the reverse complement.
CGACGGCGGGCTCGCTGCTGGGCGTGAAGCTGGTGCTGACCGAGTTCACCGCCTTCATCCGCATGGGCGCGATCCCGGCCGGCGCCATCGACGAGCGGACGCGGGTGATCATGACCTATGCGCTGTGCGGCTTCGCCAACATCGCTTCGGTGGGCATCAATGTCGCCGGCTACTCGGTGCTGGTGCCCGAGCGCCGCGCCGAAATCATGGGCATGGTCTGGAAGGCGATGATGGCCGGCTTCCTGGCCACCTGCCTGACCGCGTCCGTGGTGGGCTTCATGCCAAGCGAACTATTCGGCCACGAACCGCCGCCGCCCGCCAGGCCCGCGCCGCCGGTGCTGCAGCCGACGCTGGCGCCCAATCCGGCCGCGGCCACCGACACGACCTCCCCCACAGCCGCTCCGAGCAAGCCATGAAACTCTACGACACCCTACTCGCCCCCAATCCGCGCCGGGTCCGCTGGTTCATGGCCGAGAAGGGCATCGACGACATCGAGGTCATCACGCTGAACCTGATGCAGGGCGAGCAGCGCGCGCCGGACTATGTGGCCAAGGCCGGCCTGCCGGTGGTGCCGGCTCTGGAGCTCGACGATGGGACCACCATCGGCGAGTCCGTCGCCATCTGCCGCTATCTGGAGAGCCGCTACCCGGAGCCGAACCTGTTCGGCCGTGGACCCGAGGAGACCGCCATCATCGAGATGTGGCTGCGCCGCGCCGAGCTGATGGTGGCGCATCCGATGATGATCGGCGTGCGCCACACCCATCCGGCGATGGCGGCGCTCGAGCAGCAGAACGCCGCCGTCGGCGAGCACAGCCGCGACAGCGCGCTGAAGGCGCTGAAGTTCTTCGACCGCCGGCTTGCAGGCCGCGACTGGATCGCCGCCGAGCGGATCACCATCGCCGACGTCGTGGCCTTCATCGGCCTGGACTTCGCTCGGATGATCAAGGTGAAGCCGCCCGAGGACCTGACTAACGTCGTGCGCTGGCACGCCGCCATGTCCGCCCGCCCGGCGGCCAAGGCGGGGATGCCGCAAGCCGCCTGAAGGAGGCCTCCTACTCTCGCAGACCCGCCACGCGCGCCATCATCGGCTGCTGCACGGCGGTCAGGTGGGCGAGGGTGCTGAGGGCCAGGTTGCGCAGGGGGATCAGCAGCGGGTTGGAAAGCTGCACGCCGGCCAACAGCCGCTCGCTGAGCAGGATCCAGCGGCGCCCGACCGGATGCCGCTCGGAGGTGTAGCCATCCAGCGTCCCCTCCGCGAGGCGGCGGACGAAGACGAAGGCGTCCTCGATGCCCAGATTCATGCCGCGCGCGCCGATCGGCGAATGGACGTGGGCCGCATCGCCGCCCAGGAAGACGCCGCCGGTCTGATAGCTGTCGGCCTGGCGCACCGGAATGTGGAAGGTGTCGCTCTGGCTGACTTGCGCGCTCTCGACGCCGGGCAGTTGGCTGAGCGCATCGGACGTATTGGCGACCGCCCGGAACCGCTTGGGGCCGATCGGGATGATGAAGCCCATGTCGCCGTTCCCGTGCAGGTTGGCCATGGCGGTGGCCTCCGGATAGGGCCAGTCCGGGATCGTCGCGTCGGCGATGCTCCACAGGCGCTTGTGGGTGTAGCCGGAGAAGCCGAGGTTCAGCACCTCGCGCACCCGGCTGTGCGCGCCGTCGGCGCCGTACACATAGTCGAAGGTTCCGCCGTGGGCGCCCCTGAGTTCCGCCTCCACCTTGCCGCCGGCCAGGCGGATGTCGGTCAGCTCGACATTCCATTCGGGTCGCACGCCCAGGCTGACGAGCACGTCCTCCATCACCGTCTCGGTCTCGCTCTGCGGCAAGGCCAGCATGAAGTTGAAGCGGTGCGGCAGGCGGCTGATTTGGATTTCGGCCAGCAGGCGGCCCTCGTAGCGGGCCTGGACGCCCTGCATGCGGATGCCCTGGGCCATCAGCCGGTCGGTGACGCCGGTGGGCTCGAGGATTTCCAGGCTGCGCGGATTGATCCCGACCGCCTTGCTGAGCGGCGTCGGGCCTGGGGCCTTGTCGATGATCCGCGGATGGTAGCCGCGCCGGGCCAGCTCCAGCGCCGCGGTCAGGCCGCAGGGGCCGGCGCCGACGATCAGGATCTTCGGACGCGAGGGGGCTTTGGCCATGGTTGAGGCAACGCTCTTCGAAGGCGCCGGTTCAGCCGGCCGGTTTGGGCGCAGGCGGCGCGGGGGTTGGCGTTGGGGGCAGGGGCCAGACGATGAAGTCGTCGTGTTTGTCGCGCACCGGCTTGTCCCCCATCTCGTGAACCGCCGCCTGCAGCTCGAGGAGGTCGGCGTAGGGCAGTTCGAGGCGATGCTCGCTCGGGTGCGCCGGCGCGCGCATCGGGAAATCCTGGCCGGCGGTCGTGGTCATCTCGATATGGGCCCCCAGGATATGGCTGACCTTGCGCGTTCTGGTGAAGGCGACGACGCGGTCGATGCTGTCGCGGTAGGCCGCAAGCTGGTCCGCCGGCACATAGAGGCGGCCCGGATAGAGGGTGTCGCCGGACAGCAGCAGATGCGTCTTCTCGTCGAACAACATGATGTGCGAGGGGTGGTGGCCGGGCGTCGGGACGACGTCGAGCACGCGGCGCCCGAGGTCGAACTTGACGATGTCGCGCGGCCAGTCGGCGATCTTGAAGAAGGCGGCGACCTCGGGCGGAGTCCAGCCAACGACAACGGTGTCCGGCCGGTCCATGAACTCGCCGTCGCCCGAGCGGTGGTCGCCGTGGCTGTGGGTGTGGGCGACCACCAGCGGGATCGAGGCGCGACGATGCGCCTTGAGCCAGTCGGCGATGACGCCGTCGATGGTCGGCCGCACGGCCAGGCCGCCGGCGCCGGTGTCGAGCAACAGCGCCCTGTCCTGACCGAACAGCAGATAGAGGAAGGGCGCCTCGAAGTTGGTCTTCACCGACTGGCGGATGACATAGGTGTCGGCGTCGTAGCGTTGCACCTGCATCTGCGGCTCGGCCGCATGCGTCCCGTCGATCCAGGGCTGGAACAGCGGCGCTGCCAAGGCGGCGGCGGGGAGGGCCAGGACGGCGGCGGCGAGCAGGGTCGCGAACCTCATGCGGCGCTCCGATGGACCTGGGCGATCAGTTCAAGCGAGCGGATGCGCGCGTCAAGGCTGGGGCCGGTGGCCAGGACGAAGACTTCGTCGGCGTCGGCGCGGTGCGCCTTGTCGGCGAGGCGCCCATGGACGGTTGCGGCGTCCGCGGCCAGGGCCTGGCCTTCGACGAGCGCACGGACCGGCGTGCCGGCATGTTCGGCCAGGAAGGTTTCGGCGCTCGCCAGGTCGGTGAACCGCCGCCGGCGGCCGGACAGCATCGAGACGGTGGCCGCGCGGCGCAGCGCATCCTCCGCCCAGGCCTGCTCACTGGTCTCGGCGGCATAGGCGATCAAGGCGATCCCGGCCCAGGGTTCGGCGCTGAGCGCCGAGGGTTGGAAAGCCTTACGGTAGGCCGCCACCGCCGCCCCGCCCTCGGCGCGGGCGATGAACTCGGCGAAGACCATGCCGACGCCCATCTGGCCGGCGAAGATCGCGCTCTCCTCCGAGGTGCAGAGCACGAAGACCTGCGGATGCGACGGGCCGGCGGGACTGGCGTGGATGCCGTGCAGCGGGTGCTCATCGCCGATCGGCGCCTTGCCCGACGCATCAAGCAGCCAACTGGTCAGCAGGTGGAAATACTGCGGGAAGGCCTCCGAGCCCACCGAGCGCAGGGCGCCGCCGGTCCGTGCGTCGGTCCCGAGCGCGCGGCCAAGGCCGAGGTCGATCCGGCCCGGCGCCAAGGCCTCCAGCTCCATGAACACCTCGGCGACCTTCAACGGCGAGTGGTTCACCAGCATGACGCCGCCGGACCCCAGCCGGATGGTGCTGGTCGCCTGGGTCAACGCCGCGATCAGGATCTCCGGGGCGGGCGAGCCGAGGGCTGCGATATTGTGATGCTCCGCCAGCCACAGGCGGTGATAGCCGACGCGCTCGGCGGCGCGGGCGACCTCGATCGTCTGGCGCACGGCCTCAGCCTGCGTGGCGTCGCCGGTGACCGGCGACAGGTCGAGCGCGGAGAGGATCACCCGGCTACTCGTCCAGGTACTTCCAGGTGTCCGCCCCATCGAACTGGCGGATGCGGATCGCGGGCCAGTCGAGCCCGTCGACCAGCCGCGCGTTGATGGCCATCCGCTCCTGGGCGCCGTCGAGACTCTGCCAGTGGGTGGCGACGCCGCAGGTCTTGCAGCGGTGGAAGGCCAGCATGCGGTCGCCCCAGACGTAGGGCTGAGTGGACCCCGCCTTGGGCATGCCCACCTCGGCCGGCGAATAGTAGGCCCAGCGGGCGGCGAGCTTGCGGCAGATCGAGCAGTTGCACTCCGTCACCGTGTGCGGCGCGGCGGGCGCCGTCAGCTTCACGGCCCCGCAATGGCAGGCGGCCTCGATCATCCTGGTCCTCCGTACCCGTCCATAGGGGGACAAGGCGGCAAGGCCTGTCCAGTCCCCTTATCTTGGGCGGATATCTAGGAACGCCGGGTGGTCTTTTTGAGGACGGAGGAGAAACTCATCATCGGCGCGCCGCCGTCCGAGGCGTTGGTGATGATCCCGCGCAGGAAGACCATGCTGCGGCCGGCCTTCACCACCTCGCCGCGGCATTCCACCAGATCGCCGACCCCGCAGGTGCCGACGAGTTCGGCGTTGAAGGTGGCGGTGACGCTGCTCTGGCCCTCGATGGCGTCGCGGGCGATCCAGAAGAGGGAGAAGTCGGCGAAGGTCATGACGCAGCCGCCATGCATGAACATGCCGCCGTTCATGTGCTTGTGCTCGGCGCGGAAGGCGCTGAGCCGGCGGCCCTCCTTGTCGATGCGGCAATAGAACGGCCCGGCCAGATCCTCGAACGGATCGCCGCCCGGATACTGGTTCCAGCCGGCCCACTCGCCCTCGGTGATGGTGACCATCTTGGAGGTGTAGTTGGTGTCGAGTTCGCCGCCGTCCATGTTCACAGTCTGTTCTAGGTGAGCTAAGGGAAGCTTCTCAAAGCATGGAGGTAGGGAATGGGGAAGGGTTTGCTCGAACGGCTTGGGTTGCGGCGCAAGCCGCCGCTAGCCCTCTTTGAGTTCAGGGAGAGAGTGATCGAGGAAGTGCTGCGCATGCGGCCAGACCTTGAGATCGAGCGGGTCGGCGAGGCGGGGATGAAGACGATCGGTGGCGGCGAAGGCAACGTTGGTCGTGGGTACGCCTACTATCTCGAGAATCCGCAACAGATGGATCTCGTCATCCGACAACTCGCGGACTTGGCTGTCTATGAGCCTGCGGCCGCGACGCCAGAGAGCCTCATCGTGCTGACTCGGCCAGAATCGTTTCAGGTGGGAGAGAGAGGCAGCGATGACCGCGGACTTGCGCATGATATCGCTGCGGGGCTGATCGCTGTCGTGGCGGTTGATCAACCCGCAGGCTTCAGAATGGCGACGGCCTGCGAACTGCGCGACGAGCTCGGAATGGACGAAGACGCCATCTGGCGGCGGGCCTTCGAGAATCTCCGCGCTCGAATCGATCCCGTGCCGCCAAAAATGGAGCGGGGAAAGGTGACCACGCTTAAGACCGGGACTGGTTTGGCCGCGAGCGTTCTTGCGGTCGAGGAGTTCTGGCGACATCCCCATTTCGCGTCGGAAGGGGACCTCGTCGTCTGCCCCATCGAGCGCGACCAAGTTGTCGTCGCCAGGTTCGGTGACAGTGAACTTATCCAACTACTGAGAAGACTGGCCGCCGGCTATCGGACGTCCGATTTCCTGTGTGACCGCTTGCTGCTCCGGCGTAATGGCGCCTGGGAAGAGTTCGAGTGATCGGCTTGGACGCCGTCGCGGGAGGCGCGCTATAGGGACGTCCAGCTTAGGACCACAGGACCGACCCCATGAAACGCGCCGCCATCGTCTCCCCCATCCGCACCGGTGTGGGCAAATACCTGGGCGCGCTCAGCGACATCACCGCCGGCGACCTGGGCGCGGTGGTGCTGAGGGCGCTGGTGGAGCGGACCGGGATCGATCCGGGCAAGATCGACGACGTGATCTTCGCCCAGGGCTATGCGTCGGGCGAGGCGCCCTGCATCGCACGCTGGTCGGCGCTGGCGGCGGGCCTGCCGATCGAGGTGCCCGGCTACCAGCTCGACCGCCGCTGCGGCTCGGGCCTGCAGGCGGTGGTCGACGCGGCGATGATGGTGCAGACCGGCGTCGCCGACGTGGTCGTGGCCGGCGGCGTCGAGAGCATGAGCAACACCGAGTACTACACCAACGATATGCGTAAAGGCGCCCGGATGGGCTCGGTCACCCTGCACGACCGACTGGCGCGCGGCCGGGTGATGAGCCAGCCCATCGAGCGCTTCGGGGTGATCAGCGGCATGATCGAGACCGCCGACAACCTGGCCCGCGACTATCAGATCAGTCGCGAAGCGTCGGACGAATACGCCGCCGAGAGCCACAAGCGCGCCGCCGCCGCCTGGGCCGCCGGCAAGTTCGACGACGAGGTGGTGCCGGTCTCGGTGCCGCAGAAGAAGGGCGATCCCATCATCTTCCGCATGGACGAAGGCGTCCGCGCCGACGCCACCGCCGAGAGCCTGGGCAAGCTGCGTCCTATCGAGAAGGACGGCGTGGTCACCGCCGGCAACGCCAGCCAGCAGAACGACGCGGCCGCCGCCTGCCTGGTGGTCTCCGAGGACAAGCTGGCCGAGCTGAACCTCGACCCGATGGGCTGGTTCGTGAGCTGGGCCGCGGCCGGCTGCGAGCCTTCGCGCATGGGCATCGGCCCGGTCCCGGCTGTGAAGCGGCTCTTCGAACGCACCGGCCTAGGCTGGGACGATATCGACCTCGTCGAGCTCAACGAGGCCTTCGCCCCGCAGGTGCTGGCGGTGCTGAAGGGCTGGGGCTGGGACGAGCGCGACCGGCTGAACGTCAACGGCTCGGGCATCTCGCTCGGCCACCCGATCGGCGCCACCGGCGGCCGCATCCTCGCCAATCTGCTGCGGGAGCTGCAGCGCCGCGACGGCAAGTACGGCCTGGAGACCATGTGCATCGGCGGCGGCCAGGGTATCGCCGCGATCTTCGAGCGCGCCTGACCGTGGCCCTCGATCTTGAAACCCGCGATCAGCTGATCGACACCGTCCGCCGGTTCGTCGCCGAGCGCCTGCGGCCGCTGGAGGCCAAGGTCGCCGAAGACGACGCCATGCCCGACGATCTCCTCGACGAGATGAAGGCGCTCGGCCTCTATGGCCTCTCGATCCCCGAACAGTACGGCGGCCTCGACCTCTCCATGGAGGACGAGTGCCTGGTGGCGGTCGAGCTCGGCCGCACCAGCCCGGCCTTCCGCTCGGCCTTCGGCACCAACGTCGGCATCGGCAGCCAGGGCCTGTGCATGTTCGGCACCGACGCGCAGAAGGAGAAGTACCTGCCCGGCATCGCGTCGGGCGAGATCATCACCTCGTTTGCGCTCACCGAGCCGGAGGCCGGGTCCGACAGCGCCAATGTCCAGACCCGCGCCATCCTCGACGGTGACCACTACGTCCTGAACGGCGCCAAGCGGTTCATCACCAACGCCAACAAGGCCGACCTCTTCACGGTCATGGCGCGAAGCGATCCGGACAAGCCCGGCGCGGGCGGTGTGTCGGCCTTCCTGGTGGAGCGGAACCTGCCGGGCCTCTCCGTCGGCAAGCCCGAAAAGAAGATGGGCCAGCAGGGCGCCCACATCTGCGACGTGATCTTCGACAACGTCCGCGTGCCGGTGGAGAACCGCCTGGGCCGCGAGGGCGAGGGTTTCAAGGTCGCCATGCAGGTGCTGGACCGCGGGCGCCTGCACATCTCGGCGGTCTGCGTCGGCGTCGCCGAGCGGCTGATCAAGGACTGCGTCGAGTACATGGGCGAGCGCAAGCAGTTCGGCCAGGCGCTGTCGAACTTCCAGCTCCTGCAGGGGATGATCGCCGACTCCAAGACCGAGAGTCTGGCGGCCAAGGCGCTCACCATGGAAACCGCCCGCAAGCGCGACGCCGGCCAGTCGGTGACCATGGAAGCGGCCGCGGCCAAGTACTTCGCGTCCGAGATGGTGGGCCGTGTCGCCGACCGCGCGGTGCAGATCTTCGGCGGCGCCGGCTATGTCGCCGACCACGGCATCGAGCGGCTCTACCGCGACGTGCGCATCTTCCGCATCTACGAGGGCACCAGCCAGATCCAGCAGGTGGTCATCGCGCGTGAGACTCTGAAGCGGGGCGGCTGAGTGAGCGCCGAAATCGAGACCGCCATCTTCGATCTCCTCGCCAAGGTCGCCCCGGGCAAGTCCGTTTCGCCGGAGGATGTGGCCCGCGCCGCCGATCCGGAGGGCTGGCGACGTACCCTCGGACACGTCCGCGCCGTCGCCCGCGGACTGGCGCGGCAGGGGAAGCTCGTCATCCTGCGCCACAACAAGCCGGCCGATCCCGACGACTTCAAGGGCGTCTATCGCCTGCGGCTGCCGCTGCCGGACGACGCTGCGACTTGAGGGCGCCTAGAATCCGCCGAAAGGCTCTGGCAGGTCGTTCCACGATATGATCCGCGTCCTCGCCGTCCTTTTCGCCGCCCTGCTGCTGGGCGCCTGCACGCCGCTGATGGTGCAGCAGGCCGGTCAGCCGCCGCTGGGCTTTGGCGGCCCGCGCATCGAGGCCAGCGACATCGTCAGCTTTGACGGCGCCAAGCTCGGCCTCTCTGAGTGGGACGCGACGTCCGGTGAGCCCTGGGCGGTGATCGTCGGCGTGCACGGCATGAACGACTACGCCAACGCTTTCCACATGGCCGCGCCCTGGTGGGCGCAGCAGGGCGTGACCACCATCGCCTACGACCAGCGCGGCTTTGGCCGCTCGCCTGGCCGGGGCGTCTGGGCCGGCGACGACTTGATGACTGAGGACCTGCGCACCGTCTGCGCCCTGGTGCGCCAGAAGTATCCGCACGCCCTTCTGGTCGTGGACGGCGAGAGCCTGGGCGGCGCTGTGGCGGCGGAGGCCTTCGCCTCTGACCGGCCGCCCACCGCCGACCGGCTGATCCTGATGTCGCCGGCGGTCTGGGGCTGGCGCTCGCAGCCGCTGCCCAACAAGACCCTCCTGTGGTTCGCCGCCAACTTCACCGGCCAGAAGGTCTATGAGCCGCCGCGCTGGCTCACCTCCAAGGTCAGCCCGTCGGACAACCGCGACGAACTGATCGCCATGGGGAAGGACCCGCTGATGATCTGGGGCGCGCGGTCGGACACCCTCTACGGCCTGGTCTCGACCATGGATAAGGCGGCCGACGATGTGGGGAAGGCCGGCCTGCCGACGCTCTACCTCTACGGCGCCCACGACCAGATCATCCCGAAGAACGCGGCGTTCAAGGCGGCGGCGCAGCTGAAAGCGACCGATCGCTCGGCCTACTACGCGCACGGCTGGCACCTGATGATGCGCGATCATCAAGGGCCGATGGTGTGGAAGGACGTGCTGAGCTTCATCAAGGATCCGGCCGCGCCGCTGCCGTCCGGCGCGCCGCCGATCCCGACCGCGCCCGGCGGCCGGCAGCATGCGACGAAGGGGCGGGCCCAGGCGGCGGCCGGAGCCTGATCGGGGTTGTTCCGTTAACCGGTCCGGCGTAGAGGCTGGGCCCGCAAATCCTTCCCCCAGAACCAGTGAAGTCCGCGGCATGACCTTGTTCGATTCCCCAGCATTCGAGGGCCACGAAGGCGTCCACGCCTTTTTCGACGAAAAAACCGGCCTCAAATGCATCATCGCGGTGCATTCCACGGCCCGCGGTCCCGCGGCCGGCGGCTGCCGCATGTGGCCGTTCCCCAGCGCCGACGCGGCGCTGGAGGATGCCTTAAGGCTCTCGCGCGCCATGTCCTACAAGAACGCCATGGCCGACCTGGAGCTGGGCGGCGGCAAGGCCGTGATCATCGGCGACAGCCGGACCATGAAGACCCCGGCGCTCTTCGAAGCCTTCGGCCGCGCGGTCGAGGACGTGGGCGGCAAGTACTGGACCGCCGAGGACGTCGGCGTCTCGCCGGCCGACCTGATGCATGCGCGCAAGACCACCCGCTACGTGGCCGGCCTGACCGGCCACGCCGCCGCCTCGGGCGACCCGAGCCCGGTGACCGCCGAGGGCGTGTTCCGGGGGGTGACGCTGGGCGTGCGCCGGGCGCTGAACCGCGACCTCGATGGCGTCACCGTGGCGATCCAGGGCGTCGGCCACGTCGGCGCCTACCTGGCCGAGAAGCTGCACGCCGCCGGCGCCAAGCTGATCATCACCGACGTCAACCAGGACGCGCTCCGCGAAGTCGCCGACAAGACCGGCGCCAAGATCGTTCCGCCGCACGCCATCTTCGACGCCGAGGCCGAGGTCTTCGCCCCCTGCGCGCTGGGCGGCGCCATCAACATCGACACCCTGCCCAAGCTGAAGGCCAAGGTGATCGCCGGCGGCGCCAACAACCAGCTGGCCGAGCCCGAGATCGGCGCGGCGGTCTACGAGCGCGGCATGCTCTACATGCCCGACTATGTGATCAACGGCGGCGGCATCATCAACGTCGCCGGCGAGATCCGCGCGCTGGACCGGGGCGAAGCCTTCGACCCGGCGTGGGTGGAGATGAAGCTCGGCCGCCTGATGGAGACGCTGGCCGAGGTGCTGGACCGCTCCAAGTCCGAACACCGCCCGACCCACGAAGTGGCCAACGAAATGGCCAAGGCGAGGATCAGCCTGGCGGCGGAGCAGAAGAAGGCGGCGGCCTAGGGCGCCACATCCGGTAGGCGCTGATGGCCAGCCACAGGCCGAAGGCCGTCAGCAGGCCGGTCATGAAAACAAAGGGCGCGACCATCAGGCCATAGAAGCTGTCGCGACCGCCCCGCGCCAAGGTCTGGATCGCGACCGCCAACAGCCAGAGGCTGGCGGCGGCCCCAACGACCGCAAGGACGCCACCGAGCGCCAGGCCGATCGCGCCGGCCAACGGCTCGTGCTGGCCGCCGGTCGGGGCGCCAGACGCATTTAGGCGTCGGCCCCATCGCAGGATCAGAAAGCCCGCCACCATCGGGATCCCACCAAAGATGGCGAGGGCGATCACGGTCGTGACCAAGCCGCCAAGCGAGTCCAGTCCTCCAGACTGACCAGGCTGGAACAGATAGGCGATCTGGGCCCAGCCCACGCCCGCGGTGCAAAGGCCCGACAGCCCCAGCATCAGTCCGCCCACCAGCATCACCGCGTAGGCGGCGAAGCGCTCAATCGGGTCGCGGTCCGCCATCGTCCTGTCCCACTGTCTCTGGCGGCCGCCGCATCCGCCGCCCGGCCCAGACGCAGCCCGCCCCGAAGCCCAGCGTGATGATCGCCGGCATGAAGTCCTCGAGGGCCACGTGCCCCTCGTGATCGCCGACGCCGACGATTGAGAAGAAGCCGACCGCCAGGGTGCAGAGCCCGCCCAGCACCACCGAAAGCCAGCCGATGGCCAACAGCGCGCCGCCGAAGAATACCAGCACCGGGTCGGATTTGCCGGTCGGCTTGGTCATTTCGGATCGGCCGGAGGCGCTGCGCTGCTGCGCCGCATGAGCCAGCGCCCAGCGAACCAAAGCGCCAAGCCGGGGATGACGACCAGCACCTGGATCCAGGCGTCGTTGGATGGTCTGAATTCAGCGCCCGGGCTCGTCGTCGCCATATAGCAGGCGCAAAGGCCCGCGTAGGCGATCAGCATGATTGCGACAGCCTGCAGGGCGCCGCCGACGAACAGTCCGAGGGCTGATCCGGTTCTGTTCATAGTCCCTGGCCCTTCCGCAACGCCTGCGCCCCCGCCGCACCCGGCCGGTAGAAGGTGTTGAAGGTGTCGAAGGGGATGATCCGCCCGTCCGGCTGGACGAAATGCACGCAGGAGCGCTTCACCGTGCCCAGGTCGAAGTTGAAACGGTCGAGGAACTGGCTGACCACCACGCGGAAGGTGTTCTCGTAGGCGACCTCCTGCGGCACCACCGCCTCGGGCAGGCAGCAGAGCAGGCCGGCCAGCTTGTCGGTGGTGTCGGCCTGGGCGGTCGAGAGCGAGAGCAGGTTGAACACCGCCTTCTGCAGATCCGGATAGGCCTCGAAGGTCACGGTGTTGGGCGCGGCGGCCACGAACAGCTCGCGCGGCAGCATGGCGGTGATCGGCTGCACCTCGCGCCCGTTCCGCAGGCCATAGCCGATGCAGATCTGGTCGGGGTTGCAGGGGAGCGGGATCAGGTCCTCCAGCGCGAAGACGCCCGCCTGCGCGATCGCGCGCCGCACCTCGGTGAGCACGATCCGGTGCGCCTTGGGGTCGAAGCCGTCGTTGCGCCCGGCGTCCTGGATCGGCTGGAAGGTCACCCCGCGCACGCAGCGCCATTCCAGGGCGTGGCGCACGATGTCGGCGATCTCGCCGTCGTTGACGCCCTTCTTCAGAGTCACCACCAGGGTGGTGGAGATGTTGTTGCGCTCCAGCGCTTCCAGCGCCTGCTGGCGCACCGAGGTGAGGTCCGCGCCCCGCAGGTCCATCAGCGCCTCGCGCTTCAGGCTGTCGAACTGCAGGTAGACCTCGAACCGCGGCATATAGGCGGCCAGCCGCTCGGCGAAGCCGGGCTCGCGAGCGATTCTGAGGCCGTTGGTGTTGATCATCAGATGGCGCACCGGTCGGGCCTTGGCGGCGTCGAGAATCTCGAAGAATTGCGGATGGATGGTGGGCTCGCCGCCGCTGATCTGCACCAGGTCCGGCTCGCCTTCGGAGGCGACCAGCACGTCCAGCATGGCCTCGATCTCGGCGAGCGGCCGATGCGCCGCGCGCTTCACCGAGGAGTCGGCGAAACAGACCGGGCAGGAGAGGTTGCAGGCCTCGTTGACCTCGATGATCGCCAGGCATGAGTGCTGCTCGTGGTCGGGGCAGAGGCCGCAATCCCAAGGGCAGCCGTGCTCGGTGCGGGTCTGGACGCCGAGCGGCCGGTCGCCGGGCTTCAGCCAGTCCTTCTGGGCCTTCCAGTAGCCGAGGTCGTCGCTGATCAGGGTCTTCTGCACCCCGTGTTCGCGGCAGCGCTTCAGATAGAAGACGTCGCCGCCCTCGGAGATGATCTTGGCTGGAACCAGGCTAAGGCAGGTTTCGCAGAGGCTCGTGGTCTGACCTTGGAACAGATAGGGCGCGACCTTGCGCTGCCCGCTCTCGCCTAAGGTCGCCGAGCCAGTAGAGCCATCCATAGGCGACCAGTCCCCCGCACAGAACGTGGAAGAGGTTAAACGGCCCGATCAGCGGCGGATAGGGCTTGAGGAACTCCCAGGCGAAGCGCTGGACCCCGTACCAGAGGCACATGGCGTAGAAGCCGCGCCGCATCGCCCAGGGCGCGCGGACCTTCAGGCCCCAGAGATAGGCGGCGAGGAACAGCGCCATGGCCCCGCTCTCGTAAAGCTCCACCGGGTGTCGGCCGACCCCGTCGCCCAGGTCGACGGCCCAGGGCAGGCGTGTGCGCGTCCCGTAGGTCCCGTCCGGCAGGCCCGCGAACAGGCAGCCGAACCGGCCGACGACCACGCCCAGCGAGAACGAGCCCACGAACACGCCGCCGGTCGAGCCGGCGATCCCGCGCAGGCGTTTGTAGGCCTCCACGCCGACGATCGCGCCGACCAGGGCGCCGACCACGCTGTGGCTCAGCGCCGGATGGCTGTCGCGCAGGGTGTTGAGCGATCCGGCCAGCCAGGCGCCGGGGATCGCGCCGAGCGCCAGAGCGGCGAAATAGCCGCCGTCCACGCGGCGCGCCACCTCCCGAGCCACGTCCTTCAGCCGCCAGCGATAGAGGACGAACGACAACGCCCCGCCGCTCGCCCAGGCCGCCAGGTCGAAGGCGGTGTGCGTCCAGGCCGCGGTGGGAACCTGGATCACGCGCCTAGAGCGCCGCCAGCCGCGCGGTGCGGGGCTCCTTCACCGCGGCGATGAGCAGGATCAGGCCCGCCGCCAGCATGCCGATGGAGGCGCCGAAGACCGCGCCGTAGCCGAAGAGGTCGGCCATCCAGCCGCCGATCAGGGGGCCGGCCGTGGCGGTGATGCTCTCGGCGGTGGCCGAGACGGCGATGCGCATCGGCAGGTCGTCGCGGTGGCCGAACTCCAGGATCATGGTCTGGGCGGCCATCATGTAGCCGGCCTGCGCCGCGCCCAGGCCGAAGAACGACACGAAGATCGCCGGGCCCACATGGATCTCCAGCAGCAGCACGGTGGCCGCGATCCACAGCGCGATCGAGAACAGCAGCACCAGGCGGAAGCCGGTCCGGTCGCCCAGGTTGCCCCAGACCAGGTTTGAGAGCGTGTCGGCCCCCAGGAACGCCAGCGACAGGTTGCCTAGCAGGCCGCCCGTTAGGTGCATCTGGTGGCCCACGTAGAGGATGTAGAACGGCGTCGCGATCCGCGCCGAGGTGGCCAGCATCTGGACCAGCAGGAAACAGGCGTAGCTGCGGTCCTGGCCGATCAGGGCCGGCGCGTCGCGCAGCCGGTCGCGGAACCGCGCCTGCTGGCGCGTGGTCGGCGGCTCCGGCTCGCGCAGCAGCATCTGCAGGGCTGAAAGCCCCAGGCTGGTCAGGATGAAGGCGAAGACGAAGGTGGTCGAATAGCCGTTCCCGAACAGGTTCGGCCCGATGAAGTATTTGCCCGCCACCCAGGCCAGGATCGCGGCGATGAAGCCCCCCGTGGCGTTGCGCCAGGCTTGCAGGCGACCGCGCCGGCTGGTCGGGATCACCTTGGCGATCAAGAGGCCGAACACCACCCGCTGGGCGCCCATGAACAGGCCGAACATGCCGATGAAGAACAGCATGGCGATCAGCAGCGGCTGGCCTTTCAGGAACCAGCCGGAGAGCGCCATGCAGAGGATCGCGACCCGGCCCAGTCCCCCCATCCACATGGCCGCCGGCATCACCTTCTTGCGGTGCTCCACCTGCGAGCCCGCGAAGATCGGGGCGATGACGCCGCCGAGCTGCTGTAGCGCCAGCGCCAGACCCACGATGACATTGGAGCCCGAGATCATGTGGATGTAGGCCGGCAGGAAGGTGGGCGCGTTCACCAGCCGAAAGCCGGTCATGCCCAGCATGCCGTGCAGGTAGTTGCCGAGGTAGTTGCGCCTCAGATTGTCCCAGACGAACTTCTCATAGGCCGCCTCGCGCGCAGCGAGGTCCGGCTCGCCTGCAACCTCGTCGGTGGGTTCGATCTCTGCGTCCAAAGCCACGCCGGTCTAACAGAGTCCCCTGGGCCTGCGAAAGGGGCCGGCGGGCAGGGCTGCCTAGACCCGCCGGTATTCGACCTTCGAGCCGTCGTCGAGCTTGCCGGTGAGCGAGGTCCAGGTTCCGGCGGCGTCGTAGAAGTCGTCGATCTCGGTCTCGCCGCGGATGGTCACGTGGTCGGGCGAAACCTTGGCCACCTTGACCTTGAGGATCTTGCCGGTCTGCGGGTTGAACAGGGGCGCGCCGGAGAAGATCTGCTCGTTCCAGTGGTTCATCGGATTGGTGTCGGCGCTGAAGGTGGCCTTGCCGTAGTTGCAGTCGACGTGGATCGCGCCGCCGGCCCGCTCGGCCATCACCTTCTCGTCCTTGCCGTTGGTGGTGGTCGAGGTCTCCAGCGAGGCGAAGACGCCGCCGGCGTGCTTTTCCAGCGCGTGGTGGTGATACTTGAACACCGGCACCGGCCCGATCTTGACCGTCATCACCGCGTCGGTGGTGGCGGTGAGGTTGGCCTCGTCGCCGGCGAAGGCCACGTGATGCTCGCCGATCTTGGCGCCGTTGCGGAACACCGCGAAGGTCAGGTTCCTGGGCGCGGCGAGCGCCAGCCGGGGGGCCAAAGGCAGGATCAGGCCGCCGGCCAGCATGGCGCGGCGGGACAGCACGGAAAACTCAGGCATCGAGGACCCCTTGGGCGGCGCGGTTGCGCCGGACTTGCCAGGACTACGAAACCCGATTGAAGACGGATGCGCTAGTGGGCGGCTTGACGCGCGACCGGCGCCTAGTGCCCGGGCCGGGGCTCGACGATCCGCGCGGGGCGCGAGGGCGCCGCGGCTTTGCCGTCGGAACTTCGCCCATGCTGCGGCGAAGGGGCGGACTTGGGGAAACTGAAGTTCACGAAGCGGTCTTGCTGCTGGAAGCCCTGCGTCATCGTCGCACCTCCCGCGGTGATCTTTGACCTGCGCGCTAAAATGCCTCACCGCCGCCGTGGAAGCGACCGGGGCGCGGCGCACGTCTGCGTGAAGACGCGCCGTCAAGGCAGCTCAGGCCGTCGCGGGCTCCGCCTTGGCCGGGACCGGGTAGAAGCGCTGCATCATCCGCTGGCTGAAGGCGACGAGGTTGGGATGCTTCAGGAGCGCGTCGCGCACCGGGGTGTCGAAGTGCGGGGTGAGCACCGCGCTCAGGCCCGCGAACAGGGTCGCGTCGGCGCCGCCCATCGTCTCGCCGGCGAGATAGGGTCCGTCGCCCAGCAGCTCCGCCAGCGAGGCGAAGGAGCGTCCGGCCAGGTGGGCGACCTCGCCCAGCGAATGGCGGCCGAAGCCCTGACCATGAAGCACCTCGAGCACGCGGCCGCGCGCGGCCTCGAGCACCTCGGGTGGCGCGTCGCCGAAGAAGATCGCCGGGCCCTTGTCGAAGTTCTCCTTCACGGCCCAGCGCGCGTAGACCGTGGCCCAGTACAGATGGTCCTCGACGACCTTCTCGACGGCCCAGGCCTGCGCCCGCTGGCGCGCGTCGAGACCGGCGTCGAGATCGACGCCGTACTTGCGTTCCAGATGCTCGCGGATGAACACCGAGTCGCCGATCCGCACGCCGTTGTCCTCGATGAACGGCAGCTTGCCCTTGGGCGCCTCGGGCGGGCGCGACTTGTCGGTGCGGAAGGCCAGCCCCGACATCTTCAGCTGCACCGCCGTCTTGACCACGAAGGGGCTGGGGTCGGGCAGGCCCCACAGGGGACCGAAGCAATAGAGGACGATCATGGCGAGGCCTTCCGTGGCGGGTGACGGGGCCATCCTCGGCGGGGCCTGCTGTCAGCCTGATGTCAGCAATGGACAGCCGGCCGGGGCGATTGCCCCGCCCACGCCAATCGCCTAACGCTCGAAACCGGCGCTGAGCGAGCGCGAGGGGAGTGGATGGCGTTTCGGGATCTTCTGCGGGGCGGCAGGGCGGCCGCGGCGCACGCGCCCGGCGCGGCGCCGGCCTGGGCGCGGCCGCTGTTCGCGGGCGGCCTTAAGCCTCTGCTGGCCCGCGACGACGGCCGGGTGCTGGTCTGGGCGATCGACGACCCGGGCGCGGCGGGGACCATCACCGACCAGTTCACCGCCAACGCCGAGGAGTACCACCGCCGCTACGCCGCCAGCGACCACTTCGAGCGCCTGTTCCGTCAGGGCATCGAGGCGAGCGGGATCGCGGTCGCCCCGGCGCCGCTGATCCTCGACCTGGGGAGCGGCTCGGGCGTCAACTCCATCGTGCCCTGCCTGCGGCTGTTCCCGGGCGCGCGGATGGTGGCGACCGACCTCTCGGGCGAGCTCCTGGCCATGCTCGCCGGCTACGCGCTGGACAGCGGGGCTTCGGGATCGGTGACCTGCGTGCGGATGGACGCCATGGGCGAGGCGGTGACGCCGGGCGCCTTCGACCTCGTCACCGGCGCCTCGATCCTGCACCACCTCACCGTCCCCGAACAGGGCCTGGCGGCGGCCGCCCGGGCGCTGAAGCCCGGGGGCCACGCGATCTTCTTCGAGCCCTTCCACGGCTGGGCGATCATGCGGCTGGCGTTCCAGTGGATCCTGGCCGAGGCGGACCTACGCGGCCAGCCGCTGGACCCGGCGGCGGACGCGGTGCTGCGGGCGACCATCGTCGACGTGGCGGCGCGCAGCGATCCCGATCCCGACGCCGCCGGCTTCGCCGCCCTGGACGACAAGTGGCTGTTCTCCCGCACGCGGATCGAAGAGGCGGCCCGCGCCGCCGGCTTCGGCGAGGCGCGGTTCAAGCCGCACGGCGGCAAGCCGACGATCTATCGCGAGATGGCCGCGGTGCAGCTGCGCCTGGGCTCCGGCCGCGACGACCTGACCCTGCCGGCCTGGGCCGACGACATCCTGGCCACCTTCGACGACGCGCTGACCCGCGACGCCAAGCTGGAGCTGATGATGGAAGGGACCATCGTGCTGACGAAGGCCGCCTGACCAAGCTTGACCGTCACCGCGCGGACCCAACCGCGCCACGATTGAGCCACACAACCGCGTTCACCATGGCCCGCCTGAGGGCCGGGGAATCGAAGCGCGATGCGGGGGCTGGCGTTACTCGCTGTGGGACTGATCTGTGCGGGCTGCGGGCAGGTGGCCGACGCGCAGGGCCAGCTCGTCGAGACCCTGAAGATCAGGGACGCCACCAGCGACTATGAAAAGGCGCGCGCCCCGCTCGACCGCTGCGTGAAGGCCAAGCTGGTGGCCGCGGCCTACGCCGACGCGCGGAACACCGGCGAATCCCAGGCCTGGGAGGCGCGCGAGCATGAGGATTGCCGGGCCGCCGCGGCGGCTGCCGGCGTCAAGCTGCCCGTGTCGGTGAAGCGCTAGGCGTCGGCAAAGCGGAAGAAAGAGGAACCACGGAAAACACGGAAAGAGCACGGAAAGAAGAAGGCTCAACCACGGACGGACACAGACGCACACGGACGCGCTTCAGCGGTTGCGAGCGCAGCTCGCCTTCTCATCATAGTCAGAGCCTATCGGAAGATGGCCTTCGGCCCTTCGAGCGGCAGGACGCGTCCGTGTGCGTTTGTGTGGGTCCGTGGTTCTTCTTCTTCTTCTTTCCGTGCTCTTTCCGTGTTTTCCGTGGTTCAAATTCTTGATTGCGGCTCGCGCGGCGAGAGGGCGCTACGCCGCCAAGAACCCCGCCTCGGCGAAGTCCAGCATGCGGTCGAGCAGGCCGGCGACGTCGCCCTCGCGGGTCAGGCCGCCGGAGAGGTGGTGCAGGCGGTCGAACTCCACGAAGCGGTTGTTGTGGACCATGCCGAGCACGAAGTGCAGCCGCCAGTAGACGGTCTCGGGCGAGAGCTCCGGCCGGGCGGTCTTCAGCGCCTCGGCGAAGCGGGCCAGGTGGCTGACGTCGTTTTGCAGGGCGTCGCGCATCTCGGCCGTGCCCTCCGACCGCGCGCGGATGATGAACTGCACGCTGATCCGCCGGTCGTGGGCCGGGTCGGCCCAGCGCAGCGGCGGGGCGAACAGGGCGGCCAGGATCTCGCGCACCGGGGGCTTGCCGCCGTGCCGGTCGTTGGCCTCGTGCAGCATGCGGGCGCGCTCGCGGTTCAGCTCGCCGGTGCGGCGGCGGAAGATCTCGAACAGCAGGGCGTCCTTGGAGCCGAAGTGATAGTTCACGCTCGCCAGGTTGACCCCGGCCTCGGCGGTGATGTCGCGCACCGAGACGTTCTGGAAGCCGTGCAGGGCGAACAGCCGCTCGGCGGCGTTGAACACCGCGGCCTTGGTGGCGGCGTGCGCCTCTTCTGTCTCGGGCGCTTCGTGGGTGACGTCGGTCATGGCCGGCCTAGCGGGCGAGCTCCTTCATGGCCTTCTCCAGGCCCGACAGGGTCAGCGGGAACATCCGGTCGCCGACCAGCTGTTTGATGAGGCCGACCGACGGCGTGTAGTCCCAGTGCCGCTCGGCGGTCGGGTTCAGCCAGATCATGTGGTCGAAGATGTTCGAGACCCGGTCCATCCAGACCGCGCCCGCCTCCTCGTTCCAGTGCTCCACCGAGCCGCCCGGATAGGTGATCTCGTAGGGGCTCATGGTCGCGTCGCCCACGAAGATGACTTTGTAGTCGTGCGGGAACTTGTGGAGGATGTCCCAGGTGTTCAGCTTCTCGGCGTGACGGCGGCGGTTGTCCTTCCACACGCTCTCGTAGAGGCAGTTGTGGAAGTAGTAGAACTCCATGTTCTTGAACTCGGAGCGGGCCGCGCTGAACAGCTCCTCGCAGACCTTGATGTGCGAATCCATCGAGCCGCCGATGTCGAAGAAGATCAGCACGCTGATCTTGTTGCGGCGCTCGGCGCGCATCTGGATGTCGAGGTAGCCCTTCTCGGCGGTGCCCTTGATGGTGCCGCCCATGTCGAGTTCGTCGGGATGGCCCTCGCGGACCCATTTGCGCAGGCGGCGCAGCGCCACCTTGATGTTGCGGGTGCCAAGCTCGACGGAGTCGTCGAGGTTCTTGTATTCGCGCTTGTCCCAGACCTTGATCGCCTTGCCGTGGCGGCCCTTGTCCTGGCCGACGCGGATGCCCTCGGGGTGGTAGCCGTTGGCGCCGAACGGCGAGTTGGCGCCGCCGTTGCCGGGGCCCTTGCCGTCCTTGTCCTGGGCTTCCTTCTGCTCCTTGGCGCGCTGGGCCAGCGCCTCCATCAGCGCCTCGAAGCCGCCCATGGCCTCGATCTGCGCCTTCTCTTCTTCGGTCAGGAACTGGTCGGAGAGCCGCTTCAGCCACTCGGCCGGGATGTCGACGGCCACGTCGTCGCCCATCCGCTCCAGGCCCTTGAAGACGTGGGAAAAGACCTGGTCGAACTTGTCGATGTTCTTCTCGTCCTTCACCAGGGCGGCGCGGGAGAGGTAGTAGAAATCGTCCACCGAACGGTCGATGACCTGCTTATCCAGGCCCTCCATCAGCATCAGGTATTCCTTCAGCGTCACCGGCACCTTGGCCTGGCGAAGCTCGGTGAAGAAACGCATGAACATGCGGCGGGACCTTGCGCGACGAACGTCTGTTTGAACGCGGAGGATGCGGCCTTGGGTCCGCGATGTCCAGCTTAGCTCTGCACCGGGGCGAAGCGTCGCGGCGGGCGGAAATGTCGGCCTTGGCGTGGGACGAACGTCTTTGAGGCGCCATGCCCCGCGCGCGCCCTGACACTTCGACTTACCTCGAATTAACGGGCCGCTGCGGGCTGCTATCGCTAGGCCTGGGCGGCGGGAGGGCCGCTGCCGTTTGGAGGGTTTTCATGCGTTGGACCGCCGTTGCCGTCGTCGGGTTGGCCCTGAGCGTCGCTGTCCTGGCCGGCGCCGCGCGGGCGCAGGAGGCTTGCGCCAACGGGGCCTGGCGGGCGCCCGACGGGCGGGTCGCGGCGCTGGCCACCGCGCCGCCGGGCGCCCCGGCCGGGGACCCGCAGCGCTACAACCTGATCGACGGGCGGGCGGGAAAGCTGGGCGCGGCGGACGCGCCGGTGGTCTGCGAGGGCGGCGTGCTCAAAGACCGCGGCAAGGACGGTGTCGGGGGCGGCGCCTGGACCCGGATCCCGCTGCGCGCCACGCCGACCGACTTCATCGGCCACGGCGGCGTCCGCCTGCACGGTCTGCTGCTGGAGCCGGTCCGGTCCGCCGGAAAGCCGCCGGCGGTGGTGCTGGTCCATGGCTCGGAGGCGACCTCGCCGATCCTGCGCTTCTACCAGGTGATGTTCGCCGGCCAGGGGGTCGCGGCCTTCGCCTACGACAAGCGCGGCACCGGCCAGTCGCAGGGCGTCTACACCCAGGACTTCGACGTGCTGGCCGACGACGCGGCGGCGGCGGTGGAGGAGGTGCGCCGGCTTGCCAAGGGCCGGATCGGCCGCATCGGCCTGGAGGGCGGCAGCCAGGGCGGCTGGATCGCGCCGGCCGCGGCGGCGAAGGCGCGCGCCGACTTCGTGGAGGTCGCCTTCGGCATGGTCGCAACGCCCATCGAGCAGGACGTCTGGCAGGTGGACTACGAGCTGAAGGCGCGGGGTTTTTCGCCCGACATCCTGCCCAAGGTCCATGCGGTGACCGACGCGACCGCCGCCGTCGCCCGCGCCGATTTCGCGGGCCATCTCGACGGCCTGCAGGCGGTCCGCGAGCGCTACGGCGCGGAGCCCTGGTTCTCGAAGATCTCGGGCCAGTATTCCGGCGAGATACTGTCGGGCAAGCTGGTCCCCGGTCCGGCGCTCGACCGCAAGGAGCTGGACGACTGGCTCGCCGCCCATGTGCCCTGGGACTACGACTCCGAGGCCGTCTTGAAGCGGCTGAAGGCGCCGCAGCTCTGGGTGATGGCGCAGGACGATTCCGTGGCGGTGAGCGCGCCCTCGATCGCGCGTCTCAAGAAGCTCCGGCAGGCCGGCGCCGACATCGACATCCGCGTCTTCCCGCACGCCGACCACGGCATCCGGCTCTACACCGCCGACGCCGAGGGCCAGCATCACGCCACGCCCAACATGGCCGACGGCTATCTCAAGCTGCTGGCCGACTGGGCCAAGGGCGTCCGCGCGCCGCCCTACGGGGAGTCTTTCGCCGCGCCCTGAGCCGCGCGTCTTTTGGGGAGTCGGCCTTCCGGAAACGGGGACGCCGATGGCCGCCAACCGCTACCGCGGGCTCTACGTCGGCTCCTGCGCCAGGGGCCTAGCGGCGCCTGTAAGCCCGCAGGAACGCGCGGACGCCGCGGGAGGCCTCGCGGTCGAGGTCGGCCTCGCTGAGGTCGGCAATGGCGTTGCAGAGGCGGCCCTTGAAGGTCGGAGCCTGGACGAGGCCCAGCAGATGTTGCGCCGCGCCCAGCGCGTCGCCCTCCAGATCGAGCGCGCCGTCGGCCTCCAGCTCGGCCAGGAATGCCGCCAGGCGGGCCGTTCCGCGCACGGGCCCGGCGTTATAGAAAATCGCGCCGATCTCCGGCGAACGCTCGGCCTCGCCGACCACCACGCGGAAGTTGCGCACCGTCGTCTCGTCGACCACAAAGGCCAGGAAGGAGCGGGCGATGCGATGGACCGCCTCGTCGGGCGTCTCGCCCGGCTTCACCGCGAAGACCTCGTCCTGCTGCCAGACGCAGCGCCGCTCAACATAGGCGGCGAACAGGTCGTCCTTGCTCTTGAAGTAGTTGTAGAGCGTGCCCTTCGACCCGCCGAGCCGTGCGGCGATGGTCGACATCGAGGCGCTGGCGAAGCCTTCCTCGAGAAAAACCTCCGTCGCCACGTCGAGGATGCGCTCCCGTCGCGCGTCTCTATCCAAACGCGGACGTTCCGGACGGGGTGTCTCGCGCCCGGGGGCATCCAGTTTTGCTATGGCCGTCTGCATGTTTTTTCTCAACCGTACAGTATGGTCAGTCTTGACGCGCCACGCTGGCGCTCGCTATATCGTCTCGCACAATATATGACCGTACTGTACGGTATGACAAGAGTCCGCCAATGACCGTTTCCCGCACCTCCGCCCCGAAGACGCTCCTGGGCCTCCTCGCCGCCACCGCGCTCCCCCTCGTGCTTGGGGCCTGCGCCACCTTGCCGGCGGCGGCGCCCGCCCGGATCGCCAAGGCGCCGGCGAGCTATGCCGCCACGCAGGCCCTCGCCGGCCCCAGCCGCGACTGGCCGGCCGACGCCTGGTGGACCGCCTATGGGGACCCGCAGCTGAACGCGCTGATGACCGAGGCCCTGGCCGGCGCGCCGGACCTGGCCCAGGCGCAGGCCCGGGTGCGCCGCGCCGAGGCGCTGGCCGCGACCGCGCGGAGCCGCGAGACCCCCACCGTCACCGCCAACGCGAGCGCGGAGGACCAGAAGCAGAGCTACAACTTCGGCATCCCGCCGGAGTTCGTGCCGCAGGGCTACAACGCCTATGGCCGCCTGACGCTCGACTTCAACTGGGAACTCGACTTCTGGGGCAAGAACCGCGCGGCGGTCGCCGCCGCCGTCTCCGACGCCAAGGCCGCCCAGGCCGACGCCGCCGAGGCGCGGCTGATGCTGTCGACCAATGTGGCCGCCGCCTACGCCGACCTGACGCGGCTCTACGCCGAGCGCGACGTCGCCGAATCCTCCATCGGCGTGCTCACCGAGACCAGCAAGCTGGTGAGCGATCGGGTGACCAACGGCCTCGACACGCTGGCCGAGCAGCGCCAGGCCGAGGCCGACCCGCTGCAGGCCAAGGCCGACCTGACGGCCATCGACGAGCAGATCGCGCTGACCCGCAACCGCCTGGCGGCGCTGGCCGGCGCCGGTCCCGACCGGGGCCTGACGCTCACCCGCCCGAACGCCGCGGCGCTGAAGGCCGTGGGCGTGCCCGCTCAACTGGCCGCCGACCTGGTCGGCCGCCGCCCCGACGTCACCGCCGCGCGCTGGCGCGCCGAGGCCGCCGCCAGCCGCATCCATGAGGCCCGCGCGGCCTTCTATCCCGACATCAACCTGGCCGCCTTCATCGGGACCGAGGCGCTGCACCTGGACAAGCTGTTCGCCTCGGGCTCCGACATCGGCTCGGTGGGGCCGGCGGTCAGCCTGCCGATCTTCGACGGCGGGCGCCTGCGGGCCGGCCTGCGCGGCGCCGAGGCCGACCGCGACGCCGCGGTCGCCAGCTACGACGCCACGGTGACCGAGGCCTTCCGCCAGGTCGCCGACGTGGTGGCCTCCAGCCGCGCGCTGCAGTCGCAGGTCGCCGACTCCCGCGCGGCGCTGGCCGCCAGCGAGGACGCCTATCGGATCGCCACCCTGCGCTACAAGGGAGGCCTCGCCACCTATCCCACCGTGCTGCTGGCCGAGCAGGGGGTGCTGCGCCGGCGGCGCACCGTCGCCGACCTCGACGCCCGCGCGCTGGCCCTCGACGTCCAGCTGATCCGCGCGCTTGGCGGCGGCTATCACGCCGCGGCCTGAAACCCGACCTGACTCGACAAAGACCCGGTTAGCCCCATGAACTATCGCCCGACCTCAAGGACCGCCCCGATGGCCGACGCCGCCACCCTCGACAAGCCCGCTGCGCCGACCGGCGCCGCGACCGGTGCAAGCCTGGGCGCCAAGCCCGGCCCGTCCGCCGCCCAGGCGCGGCGCCGGCGGCTGCTGATCTGGCTGGCGGCGGCGGTGGTCGTGGGCGCCGCGCTCTACGGCGTCTACGCCTTCCTGTTCACCGGCAAGACGGTGTCGACCGACAACGCCTACGTCGGCGCGGATGTGGGCCAGGTGACGCCGCTGATCGCCGGGCCCGTCGCCAAGGTGCTGGTGCGCGAGACCGAAGCGGTGAAGGCCGGCCAGCCGCTGGTGGTCCTCGACGACGCCGACGCCAGGATCGCGGTCGAGCAGGCGCAGGCCGCGCTCGGCCAGGCGGAGCGCAAGGTGCAGGGCTATGGCGCCAGCGACACCGCGCTCGCCGGCCAGGTGGCCGCGCGCGACGCCGACATCGCCCGCGCCCGCTCCGACCTCGACCGGGCCAAGACCGACCTCGACCGGCGCCAGGCGCTTTCCGCCTCCGGCGCGGTCTCCGGCGACGAACTGACCAACGCCAAGAACAAATACACCGAGGCGCAGGCGGCGCTGGCTCAGGCCCAGGCCAGCCGCGCCGCCGCGGCCGGCAGCCGCGAGGCCAACCGCGTGCTGATCGCCGGCGTCAGCCTGGAGCAGAACCCCGAGGTCGCCGCCGCCCGCGCCCGCCTCGACGCCGCCCAGCTGAACCTCTCCCGCACCGTGCTGCGCGCGCCGATGGACGGCATCATCTCCAAGAAGCAGGTGGAAGTCGGCCAGCAGGTCGCCATCGGCGCGCCCCTGATGGCCATCGTCCCGGCCAGCGAGGCCTATGTGGACGCCAACTTCAAGGAAGTGCAGCTCGACAAGGTGCGCCCCGGCCAGCCGGTGACGCTCACGTCCGACCTCTATGGCTCGAAGGTGAAGTTCCACGGCCGCGTGCGCGGCCTCTCCGGCGGCACCGGATCGGCCTTCTCGCTGATCCCGGCCCAGAACGCGTCCGGCAACTGGATCAAGGTGGTGCAGCGCCTGCCGGTGCGCATCGACCTGGATCCCAGGGAGCTGGCGCAGCACCCGCTGCGGGTCGGCCTGTCGATGAAGGCCTCGGTCGACATCTCTAGCGCGAACTAAGCTTCCGGCATCGAAGGCTCAAGACCATGGCCAGCACTGGCGCCACCACGTCCGCAGCGCCCGCCCCGATGACCGGCGCGATGCTGGCGATCACCTCGATCGCGCTGGCGCTCGGCACTTTCATGCAGGTGCTGGACGGCACCATCGCCAACGTCTCGATCCCGACCATTTCGGGCAATCTCGGCGTCGCCACCAGCCAGGGCACCTGGGTGATCACCTCCTTCGCCGTGGCCAACGGCGTCTCGGTGCCGCTGACCGGCTGGCTGATGATGCGCTACGGGGTGGTCAAGACCTTCGTCGGCTCGGTGGTGATGTTCACCATCGCCTCGTTCCTTTGCGGGGTGTCCTGGAACCTGCCGTCGCTGATCATCTTCCGGGTGCTGCAGGGCGCGGTCTCCGGGCCGATGATCCCCGGCTCGCAGGCGCTCCTGATCATGATCTTCCCGCCGGCCAAGCGCGGCACCGCGCTCGCCATCTGGTCGATGACCACGCTGGTGGCGCCGATCAGCGGACCGATCCTGGGCGGCTATATCTCCGACAACATCTCCTGGCCGTGGATCTTCCTGATCAATGTGCCGGTGGGGATCATCTGCGCGGTGCTGTGCTGGCGGAACATGCGCAGCCGCGAGACCCCGACCCGCGTGGTGCCGATCGACCGCACCGGCTTCTTCCTGCTGCTCACCTGGGTGGGCGCCCTGCAGGTCATGCTGGACACCGGCAAGGACGCCGACTGGTTCAACTCCGCGGCGATCGTCGTCGAGCTGATCATCGCCATCATCGGCTTCATCGCCTGGCTGATCTGGGAGCTGAACGAAGCCAACCCGATCGTCGACCTGTCGCTGATGAGGTCGAGCAACTTCGTGATCGCCACGGTGGTGTCCTGCGTCGGCTACGCCCTGTTCTTCGGGGCCAATCTCCTGCAGCCGCTCTGGCTGCAGACCCGGATGGGCTACATCGCCACCTGGGCCGGCCTGGTCGCCGCGCCGTCGGGCGTCGTGGCGGTGTTCCTGACCCCCTTCGCGGCGCGGCTGATGAACAGGATCGACGCGCGCTGGACCGCCAGCCTGTCGCTCGCCGCCTTCGCGGCCTCTTTCTTCCTGCGCTCGCAGTACACCACCGACGTCAGCTTCGGTGTCCTGGTCGTGCCGATGCTGGTGCAGGGCATCGCCATGAGCACCTTCTTCGTCTCCATGGTGACGCTGACGCTGAACGGCGTGCAGGGCGCCCAGGTGCCGCAGGCGTCGGGCCTCTACAACTTCCTGCGGATCACCGCCGGCAGCTTCGCGGCCTCCATTGTCGGCACCTGGTGGGAGCAGTCGGCCAACATGCACCAGAGCCGGCTCTCAGAGGTGATCGGCTCGGCCGACCCGACCTTCACCGCGGCGCTGGGCCGGCTGCAGGGCCTGGGCCTCAGCCTCCAGCAGTCGGTGGGCGCGGTGACCAACCAGGTGACCAGTCAGGCCTATCTGCTGGCCACCGACGACATCTTCCGCATCGCGTCCTTCGCCATGGTGGTACTGATCCCCTGCGTCTGGCTGACCAAGCGGGCCCTGGGCGCCGGCGGCGCCGCGCACGCGGCCGACTAGCCGCGGACTAGCCGCCGCAGGGTTCCAGCGCGCGGAGCTTGCGCCAGACGGTCATGCGGCTGACGCCCAGGCGCCGCGCGATCTCGACCGGCCCGACGCCGGCGCGCTGCAGGGCGCGGATTTCCTGGGTCGCGGCGGGCTTGCGCGCCCGGGCCGGGCCCACCGGCTCGAAGGCCGCCACCGCCTCCAGCGCCGCGCGGAGCGCCGGGCCGCCGGGGCCGCGGCTTGAGAGGTCGGGCCGCAGGATCTGCAGGCTGGCGCCGCGCCGCTCAAGACGCTCCAGCACCGTCAGCATGGCCCGGCCGCTGGCGCCCAGATGGTCCAGCCGCCCGACCACCAGCTCATCGCCCGAGCCGATGAAGTCGAGGATCGAATGCAGGGTCGCGAAGGGATCGGCGCCCGGCTGCGGCGGCTCCTCGGCGCGCACCACCTGGCAGCCGGCCGCGCGTAGATCCGCCGCGTCCCGAGCCGCGTCGCCCAAGGAGACGCCGTCGGAAGCCTCGCTTCCGGGCGCCGGCTCGCGCAGCCTCACATAGCCGATCCTGAGCATGCGCCCGCCCGCGCCCCGCCGTTTGAAGAGGTTCCGGCGCGCAGAGTCCCAAATGCAGAGCTTCCCGCCAAGAGGCGAAAGGTTAAATCGCGGCAATATTCTACCGCGTGACGGGCCGATTCAGGCGAGATTGTGTTCGTTTGACGCCGATTTCGCGGTCCCGCCGGCAAAACTGTTCCCATCTCGCCTGAGAATGTATTCGTGATCGACTACGCTGCCGACCGCGAAGCCATACTCGCCGACCTTCGCGAACCCCTGGCGGGCGTAGAACCGCTGGGCGCCGTGGTTCTCCGACCAGACGCCGAGCCAGACCGTGCGCCGCCCCTGGGCCTCCAGCCAGGCCATGATCTCGCCGAACAGGCGCAGGCCCAGACCGCCGCCCTGCGCGTCCTTGCGCATATAGATGCGCTTGAGCTCGCCGCATTGGGGCGTCACCTCGGCGTGGGGAAGGCCGCAGGGCCCGGCCAGCGCGTAGCCGATGGCCTGGCCGCCCGCCTCGACCAGCCACGCGGCCTTTTGCGGGTCCGCCAGGTCGGCGCGGGTGCGCTCCAGGCCGTAGGCCTCCGCGAGGAAGCTCGCGAGGTCGTCCGGCGGATAGAGATGCCCGAAGGTCTCGACGAAGGTCTGCGCGCCGATGGCGGCGAGGATCTGCGCATCGGCGGACCCGGCGCGGCGGATCAGGGGTTCAGGCATAACGCGGAATCTGAGGTAAGGTGAAGCATGACTGTCGCGCTCTACACCCATGTCGATATGCTCGACCACCATCCAGGCGATCGCCACCCCGAACGGCCGGAGCGGCTGAAGGCGGTGACGCAGGCGCTGAGCGACAGCGATATGCGCTTCATGGTGCGCGACGCGCCCCTGGCGGAGGAGGCCGATCTCGCCCGCGTCCACCGCCGGCCCTACCTCGACGCGATCTTCGCCAGCCAGCCCGCGGCCGGACGGCTGAAACTCGACGAGGACACCTGGATGTCGGCCGGCAGCCTCAACGCCGCGCGCCGCGCCGCCGGCGCCGTGGTGGCCGCGGTGCGCGACGTGGCCGCCGGCGAGGCCGACCGTGCGTTCTGCGCCGTGCGCCCGCCGGGCCACCACGCCGAGCCCGGCCTGCCGATGGGCTTCTGCATCTTCTCCAACGTGGCCATCGCCGCCCGCGCCGCCCAGGAGGCGGGCCTACGTAAGGTCGCCGTCGTCGACTTCGACATCCACCACGGCAACGGCACCCAGGCCGCGTTCGACGGCCAGGACGGCCTGTTCCTGGCCTCGATCCAGCAGTGGCCCATGTGGCCCGGCACCGGCCATCCGGACGAGCCGGTCAGCGCCAATATCGCCAACGCCGTGGCCCCGGAGGGCGGCAGCCGCGAGGTCTGGCGCAAGGCGTTCGAGAGCCTGATGCCCAAGGTCGACGCCTTCGCGCCCGACCTGATCATCGTCTCCGCCGGCTTCGACGCCCATGTGCGCGACCCGCTGGGCGCCGGCGGCCAGTCGCTGGAGGCGCAGGATTTCGCCTGGGCCACCCGCGCCATCGCCTCGGTGGCCAACCGCCACGCCAAGGGCCGGGTTGTGTCCTCGCTGGAGGGCGGTTACGACCTTGAAGCATTGGGCTCGTCGGCGGTGGCGCACGTGCGGGCTCTCTCCGAGGGTTAGGGGCGGCGCGTGGGGGTCAATTGGCAGGCCGTTCAGATGGACCGGCAGGCGCCTTGACCGCCTCCAAATCCACTGGCGCGATCACGCTCGCCCGTCACGGCGAGCCGGCGCTCTCGCGCAAGGTCAGGCTGTCGGCCAGCGAATACCGCGACTTCTGGGCCAACTACGAGATCATGGGCCTGCTGCCCGGCCAGACGCCGCCGGCGCACCTCTCCGTCTTCGTCGAGCAGTGCGACCTGCTGATCGCGTCCACGCGCCTGCGCGCCATCGAGAGCGCCCAGGCGGTGGGACAGGGCCGCGCCTTCGAGCAGGAGGCCCTTCTGGTCGAGGCGCCCTTGCCGCCACCCAACTGGCCGTCGTGGATCCGGCTGTCGCCCAGGCTCTGGGGCTTCTTCGCGCGGTTCTGGTGGTGGTTCTTCGATCATCATGAAGGCGGCGAGACGCGGCGTGAGGCCGAGGCCCGCGCCGACCAGGCGGCGGACAAGCTGCAAGAGCTGGCGCTTGGCGGACAGAACGTCGTGGTCCTGGCCCACGGGTTCTTCAATTTTTTGATCGCGCGCGCGCTGAAGCGGCGCGGTTGGCGTCCGACTCTGCGTGAAGGCTACAAGTACTGGTCGACGCGGCGCTTCGAGCGGCGTTAGGAAGGACCCATGTCCGAACCGGCCGACATCGCCACCCTCAGCTTCGAACAGGCGCTGGCCGAGCTCGAGCAGATCGTCGCGCGGCTGGAGAGCGGCCAGGCGCCGCTGGAGGACTCCATCCGCATGTACGAACGCGGCGCGGCGCTGAAGGCCCACTGCGAGACGCGGCTCGAGGCCGCGCGCCTGCGCGTGGAGAAGATTGTGGTGGGCGCGGGCGGCCCGCCGGGAGTCGAACCCGCCGAGTTCAGCTGATGCGCCGGGCGGTTCTCGCTGTTCAGGTCTTGTTCGGACTGCTCTGCGCAGCCGGCGCTGCCGCCATTCTCTGGCTCGCACCAAATCCCCCTCCGGAGATGTTTGCTGGCGAATCCGTAGTCGCAGGGTGGTTGTTGTCGACCGATTGCCAGAACCACGGCCGGGTCACATTTGCCTACCAGGTGGGTGGAAGGACATTCCAGACCAGCGGTTCCAGCCCGGTCGGTCCCCCCGATTGCTTTGATCTCCATCGAGGACAGCCCTTGAAGGTCTGGCTTGAGAACGGCCATCCCGGAGATGGCTCACTGCGCGACCTTCAGCCTCCGCCGGTTCGTTCACATGCTGTTGCTTGGGCAGCGGCTTCCGCCCTGATGGTCTTCGCCCTCGTGGTGGTTTGGGGAGCCGTGATGTCGCCGCTGAGCGCCAACAACATGCGCCTCAACGCTTGGCTGTTTTGGGGTGAAAGGGGCAAGCCATGACCGGTCCTCGGGCAGCCGAACCCGCCGAGTTCAGCTGATGCCCGCCAACGATCCAGGCGGGCCGGCGCCCCGGACCGGAGCGATCTCCCATCGTGTGGCCCAGGCCGCCGATCTGGTCACCGTCGCCTTGGACGAGCTTCTGCCCCGGGCGGACGGGCCGGAGGGCCGGCTGACCGAGGCGATGCGCTATGCGGCGCTCGGGCCCGGCAAGCGGCTGCGCACCTTCTTCGCGCTGGAGACCGGCAAGATGTTCGACGCGCCGGAACGCGCGGTGCTGCGCGCGGCCTGCGCGCTGGAGTGCATCCACGCCTACAGCCTGATCCACGACGACCTGCCGTGCATGGACGACGACGACATGCGGCGCGGCCGGGCGACCACCCACAAGGCCTATGACGAGGCGACCGCGGTCCTGGCCGGCGACGCGCTGCAGACCGCGGCCTTCGAGATCCTGGCGCACCCGGACACCCATTCCGACGGGGCGATCCGCGCCGAGCTGGTGATGAAGCTCGCCCAGGCGGCGGGCGCCAAGGGGATGGCCGGCGGCCAGATGATCGACATTCTGGGCGTGCGCGACGATCTGGGCGGGGTCGCGCGCATGCAGCGGCTGAAGACCGGGGCGCTGATCGCCTGCGCCTTCGAGCTGCCGCTGGTGATCGCCCGCGCCAAGGATAGCGAGCGCCACGCCATGCTGGCCTTCGCCCACGATCTGGGCCTGGCCTATCAGATCGTCGACGACCTGCTGGACGCCGAGGGCGACGCGGCGAGCCTGGGCAAGGCGGTCGGCAAGGACGCTGAAAAGGGCAAGGCGAACTTCGTCACCCTGCTGGGCGTCGACGCCGCGCGCGAGCGGCTGAGCCTGCTGCGCGACCAGACCAAGGCTCACCTGGAGCCCTTCGGCGTGGCGGCCGAATTCCTGCGGGCGAGCGTCGATTTCGTGTTAGAGCGCCGAAACTAGTTCCCGTTCGCGGTCCGCTTGAGATCCATGCCCGACACCCCTCTGCTCGACACGGTCGCCTCGCCCGCCGACACCCGCGGCATGACGATCGCCCAGTTGAAGACGCTGGCCGACGAGCTTCGGGCCGAGACCATCGACGCGGTGTCGGTGACCGGCGGCCACCTCGGCGCGGGACTTGGCGTGGTCGAGCTGACCGTCGCCCTGCACCATGTCTATGAGACGCCCAAGGACATCCTGATCTGGGACGTCGGCCACCAGGCCTATCCGCATAAGATCCTCACCGGCCGGCGCGACCGTATCCGCACGCTGCGCCAGGGCGGCGGGCTGTCGGGCTTCACCAAGCGGGCGGAAAGCGCCTACGATCCGTTCGGCGCGGCGCACGCGGCGACCTCGATCTCGGCCGCGCTCGGCTTCGCCGCCGCCCGCGACCAGAAGGGCGAGGACAACAAGGTCGTGGCGGTGATCGGCGACGGCTCGATGAGCGCCGGCATGGCCTATGAGGCGATGAACCAGGCCTGCGAGACCACCCGCCAGCTGACCGTCATCCTCAACGACAACGACATGTCGATCGCGCCTCCGGTGGGCGGGATGAGCGCCTATATGGCGCGCCTGGTCTCCGGCGGCGGCTACCAGTCGCTGCGCAAGGTCGGCAAGTCGGTGGCGCGCGTGCTGCCCAAGCCGATGCAGGAGGCGGCCCGCAAGGCCGAGGAATTCGCCCGCGGCATGGTCACCGGCGGCACCTTCTTCGAGGAGCTGGGCTTCTATTATGTCGGGCCGATCGACGGGCACGACATGGACGCCCTGGTCCATGTGCTGCAGAACGCGCGCGGCATCAACGACCGGCCCGTGCTGGTCCACGTGGTCACCCAGAAGGGCAAGGGCTACGGCCCGGCCGAGAACGCCGCCGACAAGCACCATGCGGTGGTCAAGTTCGATGTGGTCACCGGCCAGCAGGCCAAGGGTCAGGCCGCCGCCCCCAGCTACACCAAGGTCTTCGCCCAGGAACTGATCAAGCGGGCCGAGCTCGACCCGAAGATCGTCGCCATCACCGCCGCCATGCCGTCCGGCACCGGCCTGGACCTGTTCGGCGACCGCTTCCCCGAGCGCACCTTCGACGTCGGCATCGCCGAGCAGCATGCGGTGACCTTCGCCGCGGGCCTGGCGGCCGATGGGATGAAGCCGTTCGCGGCGGTCTATTCGACCTTCCTGCAGCGCGGCTACGACCAGGTGGTGCATGACGTGGCGATCCAGCGCCTGCCGGTGCGCTTCGCCATGGACCGCGCGGGCCTGGTGGGCGCCGACGGGCCGACCCATGCCGGCTCCTTCGACATCGGCTTCATGGGCGCGCTGCCGGGCATGGTCTTGATGGGCCCGGCCGACGAGGCCGAACTCGCCCGCGCCATCGCCACCGCCGTCGAGATCGACGATCGCCCGTCCGCCTTCCGCTATCCGCGCGGCGAGGGGACGGGCGTGGAAATCCCCGCGCTCGCCGACGCCTACGAGATCGGCAAGGGCCGCATCGTGCGCGAGGGGACCGCCGTCGCCATCCTGTCGTTCGGGACGCGCCTTGGCGAAGCGCTGAAGGCCGCCGACATGCTGGCCGCGCGCGGGCTGCCCGCCACGGTCGCCGACGCGAGGTTCGCCAAGCCGCTGGACGTCGATCTGATCCTGCGGCTCGCCCGCGAGCACGAGGCGCTGATCACCGTGGAAGAGGGCGCGATGGGCGGCTTCGGCGCGTTCGTCCTGCAGGCGCTCGCCGACCACGGCGCGCTCGACCGCGGCCTGAAGATCCGCAGCCTGGTCCTGCCGGACGTCTTCCAGGACCAGGACAAGCCGGACGCCATGTACGCCCAGGCCGGCCTCGACGCGGAGGGTATCGTGCGCGGGGCGCTCGCCGCGCTCGGCATGGACAACGCCATCGCCAAGGGTTGGCGAGCTTAGAATGGCCGACGCTCGCAGAGGAAGACCTCCCGAGCCGGAGCCCCAATGGCGGCGATTTGAACGATTTCTTTCGGAACTCTCATCGCCTGACTGGGTGTTTCGGGGCCATTCGGACACATCTTGGAAGCTACGCCCTAAGATCGGTCGAGAGGATTTGGTCTCGAAATGGACCGCTTCCGCAGAGGTCGCGTTACTCGCCGAGTTCAAGCGGAGAGCTCGGCAATTCGAGACGGGAGTGGATTTCAGCGATTGGGATTGGCTGGCTCTGGCTCAGCATTTTGGCTTGCCGACCCGTATGTTGGATTGGACTCAAAATCCTCTTGTGGCCGCCTATTTTGCAGTTTCGTCTCGCCCGCTGAATACGGACGCCGAGGTCGTGGCTGTCCTCGCTCGAGAGCGCGATTACCTGGACCTCAATGATGAAGGCGCGCGGAACCCAAGGCCGTTTGACAGCGACACTTGGCCTTCCCAATTTGATGCCCAAGGCGGTGTCGCTTTTGTGAGGCCGCTAATACGTGCCCCGAGAATGATTTCGCAGCGCGGGGTATTTTCGGTTCATCTGAACCCGACCGAAGATTGGGAGGGGTTTCGGCGGAGACTTCTGGGTCAACCTCGATATCGGATCATCAAACCGCGGAGATTTAAGATTCCCGCCGCGTTTCGCCTTCACTTTCAGAACCGCATTGGCAGCCTAGGAGTTGATGCCTCGTCAATTATGTCTGATCTCGGTGGAATCTGCGAGGCGCTGACATGGCGCTACATGAACCCGTCGCTCTAATCTGATAGCCTCCATCATGGACAACGATCCCAACACCTCTCCGACTCTTGAAGCAGGAAATGTTTCAGCTTCCGACCTGCAAGCGGCGGTCGATGGGATTGGCTTGGACAAAATCGACGGCGAGCTGCGCCCTGGCGGCGAGGGAACCGTGGTTGTCCTAGGAATCGACGTGGTTCCTGGGCTGGTCCTTCGTAGAGCTGAGGGAAATTACGAAGCGCCGGGTGTCGTCTATATAGAATCGAGTGGGGGAAATTCGAAGAGCTCTCAGTCTCGGCGTGCGACCATTTTGTTTCACGTAAGCGATGCCGGTGGCATTGAAGTCGATCAAGTAGCTCTCGCTAGCTAGCAAAGTAGTCTGCAAGAGCTTGTGTGGCGCGGATTGCTAATCACTCGCCCGGCAGAGCCGCAGGAAGTCGTGCTGCTGGGCGAAGCCGTTGGGCAGGTTCAGCCACCGGTCGCCGAGCTTCATCTTCAGCTCGCCGGTATCGGCCACCCGGGCGAGGATCGGGTCGTCGGCGCGCAGCTGGAACTGCAGCTCCACCCCGCCAAGGCTGTCGGCGCCATAGTCCACGCCGCCGCCGCCGTAGCGCTTGAAGAGCTCGCCGGAATGCAGTTCGACGATCGGCGGATCGCCGCGCTGGCCGAAGACCGTCAGCCGGATCTCGCCGGAGTGCGGCCGGCAAGCGGCCAGAACCCGCAGATCGTCCGAGTTGGGGACGCCCAACATGAGCTGAAGGGTCCCTTGAGGAGTCTCACCCAACAGCCAGGAGACGCGTTCCACCGGCGTCGCGCAGCCGCCGAGCGCGGCCGCGAGCAACCCCAGGGCGATCAACCCGCGCATCTTAAAGCGACCTCCTCTCGCCCTAGAACGGCGAGAACTTCTCCATGATCGACTGCAGAGCGGGCGTCTTCTGGACGCGGCTGATGTCGCCGCGGCCGCCGTAGTTCAGGCGCTCTTCCGCGATCTGGGTGTGCAGGATGGTGTTGGCGGACGAGATGTCCTCGGGCCGCACGATGCCGGCGATGGTCACCTGGCGCATCTCGTTGTTGATCATCATCTGCTGGGTGCCCTGGATCACCAGGTTGCCGTTGGGCAGCACCGAGGCGACCACCGCGGCGATGGTGGTGGTGATCTGCTCCTGGCGGTTCACCGCGCCGACGCCGTCGCTGGTGGTCTTGGCGTTGGTGCTGACGGCGGTCGCGGGGTTGAAGCCGCTCGGCAGAATCTTCCCAAGCGTCGATTCCAGGCCGAGCAGGTTGGGGATGCCGACGTTGTTGCTCGAGGTCCGGCCGGCGGTCGTCTCGTTGGAGGTCTTGGCGCTGTCGTTGACATTGATCAGCACGGTCAGGATGTCGCCGGGCTGGTGCGCGCGCTGGTCGTTGAAGAAGGTCCTGGCCCCCGTGCGCCACAGCGAATTGGCGGTGGCCGGCTGCGGCGCCGGGTTCTGGGCGTAGATCTTCTGGTCGAGCGGCGCGAGCTGGGCGGGGAAGCCGACGGGCGAGAGCTCGGGGCCCTTCACGGCCTCCTTGATCGAGGAACAGGCGCCGAGCGGGGCCAGGATCAGGACGGCGAGGGCGGCGCCAGTGCAGGCAAGAATTGGGGTGCGGGTACGCATGGAACGGATTTCCTCTTAGCGGGCGGCGTAGCGGAGGGAGCGGGCGGATTTCATCTGGTCGGCGCCGGGGCCGACCACGGCCTGGCCGGGTCCGGAGACCACGGCCTGGACGATCTTCTTGGACTGGGTGTTCATCACGGCCAGGGTCTCGCCGATGCCGGCCGACGCCATGGCCTTGCCCTCCAGCGTCAGCGAGACGCCGTCGGAGTCGTATTTCACGCTGATCAGGTCGCCGGCCTTGATGACGATGGCGGCGGCCACGTCGTGGGCCAGCACCACCGCGCCGGCGCGCAAGGGACGCTTGGCCATCTGGCCGATCACCTGGTCGGCGTCGGAGGGCGCGTCGCCAGGCGCGCCGACCGCCTTGGTCCAGGCGAGGTCGGTGGGCTGGACGATCTCTCCGGCGCCCAGGCTGCGGGTGTAGGTCAGGACCTCGGTATTGCCGCGTGCGGCGGACACAGCAGGCGAGCCCCCCGCCGCGGCGCTGGGCGCGCCGGCGTGGACGACGATGCGGTGCAGACCCTCGGCGTTGGCCCAGTCGAGGCCCGCGCGGCGCGCCGCGGCCTGGACGGTCGCCGCGTCGAGCACCACGGTCTGGCCGGTGCGGGTGGCGACCGCGACGCGGCCGGCCGGGCCGGCGCCGTCGAAGAGGTCGCCCAGGGTGACGACGCTGTCGGCGCTCGCCGCGTCGGCCTTCAGGCTGACGGCGCTGCCCGCCAGGGCGGGGCCGGCAAAGGCCAGAACCGCGATGAAGCTTACGAAGCCGCGCATGACCCTAGCCCTTCACCTGGTTGGCGACCTGCAGCATGTTGTCCGCCGTCGAGATCACCTTGGAGTTCATCTCGTAGGCGCGCTGGGCGACGATCAGCGAGGTGATCTCGGTCACCGGATCGACGTTGGAGGCCTCGGTGTAGCCCTGCGTCAGGGTGCCGAAACCCTGGACGCCCGGGACCCCGGTGACCGGTGCGCCTGACGCGCCGGTCTGCAGGAAGAGGTTGCCGCCCTGGGCCGAAAGGCCGCCCTCGTTGGTGAAGCTGGCGAGCTCGAGCTGGCCGACCGTGCTGGGCGTCGTGTTGCCGGGCTGGGTGACCTGCACCTGGCCCGACGGCGAGATGGTGACGTTGGTGGCGTCCTGCGGGATCGAGATCGCCGGCTGAACCTGGTAGCCGTCCTGGGTGACGAGCTGGCCCTGGTCGTTGGTCGAGAAGTTGCCGGCCCGCGTGTAGGCGATCTCGCCGGTGGGCGTCAGCACCTGGAAGAAGCCGCGGCCGTTGATCGCCAGGTCGTACTGGTTGCCGGTCTGGGTGAGCGCGCCCTGGGTGTTGATCCGGTAGACCGAGCCGGCCTTCACGCCCGCGCCGATCTGCACGCCGGTCGGCACCACGGTGCCCTGGTCGGACGACTGCGCGCCGGCCTGCTGCAGGGTCTGGTAGAGCAGATCCTGGAACTCGGCCCGCTGCTTCTTGTAGCCGACGGTGTTCATGTTCGCGATGTTGTTCGAGATGACCTCGACGTTCATCTGTTGCGCGGCCATGCCGGTCGCGGCGGTACGGAGAGCTTGCATCGCTCAGGTCCTCACTAATTGGCCTTGCCGAGCCGCGCGACGGAGTTGCGCGACAGATCGGATTCGGTGGACATCATCTGGGTGACGGACTCGTAGGCCCGGCTGACATCGATCATCTTGGTGATCTGGACGATCGGATTGACGTTGGAGCTTTCCAGCATCCCCTGGCGCACCTTGGCGTCGGTGGCGGCGGTCGGCTGCTGGTTGGCGGCGTTCTGGAACTGGTTGTCGCCGGTCTTTTCGAGGGCCGACAGGCTGTCGAACTTGTAGACGCCGATCTTGCCGACCCGCTCGGCGCCCTGGCTGACGATGCCATCCTGCGAGATGGTGATCGCGCCGGGCTTCGACGGGTCGATGGTGACCTGGCCGCCGCCGTCGTCGGCGACAGGATCGCCGGCCTGGGTGGTGATCACCCCGTTGGCGTCGGTGCGGAAGTGGCCGTCGCGGGTGAAGCGGTCGCCGTTCTTGGTGGTGACCTTGAAGAAGCCCTGGCCCTCGATGGCGAGGTCGAAGTTGGCGTCGGTCTTGCGCAGGGTGCCCTGGCCGAAGTCGCGGGCCACGCCGTCGGCGCCCACGAACTTCACCGGACGCGGGCCGCCCGTGGTGAAGGCCGGCGCGCCCGGCACCGTCTTGGTGATCAGGTTTTCGAACTTGAAGCCGTTGGTGTCGGCGTTGGCGATGTTGTTGGCGATGATGTCCATCTGGCGCTTGAGCACCATCTGGTTCGACAGGCCGACGTAGAGGGCGTTGTCCATGGAATTTCTTTGCAGCCTTGTTGGACGCGACACTTTCGCCAGTCAGGGCTGCAAGCTTCGGGCCAACTTAAAAGCTGAACGAAATCAACAAATAGAATAGTTAACGCCTGCCCAGCGGCGGAAAATGCCGGGCAGGGTTCGCACCTATTAACGACCGTTAAAAACCGCGCGTTAACCAACTTGCCCCCATGAGAGAGGCGTAAGTTTCTAAGGAACGCGCGCGTGGCCGAAGACAAGGTCAAGGAAGCGCCGGAGGGGGAAACCCCCGAGGGCGAAGACGGCGAGGGCGCCAAGCCCAAGAAGAAGCTGCCGTTGATGATGCTCATCGCCGGCGCGGCCGCGATGGTGCTCGTGCTCGGCGGCGGCGGGGCTGCCTATTTCTTCCTGCTGAAGCCCAAACCCGAGGCCGCGGCCGGCAAGGACGCCAAGAAGAAGCCCGCCAAGAAGAAGGGCGACAAGGACAAGAAGGACGACAAGACCGCGGCCGTGGTCCGCGAAGGCCCGGACGGCGTCCTGTTCTATACGATCCCCGACGTGGTCGTGAACATGCAGACCGCCGACGGCAAGCCGACCTTCCTGAAGCTCAAGCTCACCCTGGAACTGCCCGACCAGGCGACGGTCGACGACCTGGAGCCGAACATGCCCAGGCTCCAGGACATGTTCCAGACCTTCCTGCGCGAACTGCGCCCGGAGGACCTTTCCGGCAGCCAGGGCTCCTATCAGCTGCGCATGGAGATCCTGCGCCGGGTCAACCTGGTGATCGCGCCGTCGAAGGCCAACGCCGTCCTGATCGAGGAGATGCTGATCAACTAGCGCGCCCTCACAGGACGCGCCCGCGATCGCTCAAGACGCATGGCCGACGAACCCGAAGACATCACCGCCGAGACGCCCGAAGGGGTCCAGGCCGCCGACGCCGCGCCGAACGGCGAGGACACCAACTCGTGGGCCGACGACCCCGACGGCCAGTCCGAACGCATCCTCAATCAGGACGAGATCGACAGCCTGCTCGGCTTCGACCTCTCCGAGGAAGAGGGCGGCGAGCGCACCGGCATCCGCGCGATCATCAACTCGGCGCTGGTCTCCTACGAGCGCCTGCCGATGCTGGAAATCGTCTTCGACCGCCTGGTGCGGTTGATGACCACGTCCTTGCGCAACTTCACCTCCGACAACGTCGAGGTCAGCCTCGACAACATCTCGTCCATCCGCTTCGGCGACTATCTGAACTCGATCCCGCTGCCGGCGATCCTGTCGGTGTTCCGGGCGGAAGAGCTGAACAACTACGGCCTGCTGACCGTCGACTCGAACCTGATCTATTCGATCGTCGACGTGCTCTTGGGCGGGCGCCGCGGCACCGCGGCCATGCGTATCGAGGGCCGGCCCTACACCACCATCGAGCGCGTGCTGGTGCAGCGGATGGTCGAGGTCGTGCTGGCCGACGCCCGCGAGGCCTTCGAGCCGCTGACCCCGGTGAACTTCACGCTGGACCGCCTGGAGACCAACCCGCGCTTCGCCGCCATCGCGCGCCCGGCCAACGCCGCCATTCTGGTGAAGCTGCGCATCGACATGGAAGACCGCGGCGGCCGCATCGAGCTGTTGTTGCCCTACGCCACGCTGGAACCCATCCGCAAGATGCTGCTGCAGCAGTTCATGGGTGAGAAGTTCGGCCGCGACAACATCTGGGAAGGCCACCTGGCCACCGAGCTTTGGACCACCCAGATGGACGTCCGCGCCGTGCTCGACGAGCAGCAGATGGGCCTCAAGCAGGTGCTCGACCTGAAGGTCGGCGACACCCTGATGCTGAACGCCACGCCGGACAGTCTGATCGAGCTGCGCGCCGGCGTCATCCCGCTCACCCGCGGCCGCATGGGCCGCCGCAACGCCCACATCGCCGTCCGTGTGGAGGCGCCGCTGACGCCGCACGCGCGGCAAGCCGTGACGAGGACATCATGAGCTTGATCGGTTTGGCCATGAACCTGCTGCTGGCCGGGCTCCTGGTCGCCGCCCTGATGATGGGCTGGCGCCTGAACCGCCGCCTGAAGGCGCTGCGCGACAGCCATGACGGCTTCGCCACCGCCGTCGCCGAGCTGAACACCGCCGCGGCCCGCGCCGAACAGGGCCTTTCCGACCTGCGCGCCGCCACCGACGAGGCCGTCGACATGCTGGCCGACCGTATCGAGAAGGGCCGCAGCCTGGCCATGAAGCTGGAGCGCCTGGCCGAGCACGCCGCGGTGCCGCAGCGCCCTGCCGCCGCGACCCCGGACGACCCGGTGGCCGAGCGCCGTCTGGGCGCCCTGCTGGCCGCCGCCCGCGAGGCGCGCCCCGAGCGGGTCATGCCGCCGCTGCGCCCGGAAGTCCGCAACGAGGTCCGCGCCCAGATGCAGCCGCAACAGCCGGCGCGCGCCCGCCGCACCGTCGAGGACGAGCTCTTCGACGACGAACCCCTGATCCTTGAAGCTATCCGCGGAGCCCGCCGGTGAAGAACATGCCTCGCATCCTGCCGCTGGTGGGGGTCGCGCTGGGCGGCGTGCTGGCGATCAATGCGCTCGCCGGCGCGCGCAGTCTTCCCGACCTGATCTCCGGCGCCAAGGCCTTCGCCGAAGAGGCCGCCAAGCCGATCGGCGGCGATAAGAAGGCCAAGGCCAAGTCCGCCAAGCCGGCCGACGCCACGCCCGCCGATGCGGCGGCGAAGCCCGTCATGCCCGCCGTCCCGGGCGGCTCGACCGTTGCCGCGGCCACCGGTGACGCCGCCGACACAGCCGCCACCGCCGGCCTGCCGCCGCCGACCATCACCGCCAAGCCGGTCTGCGCGCCCACCGCCGCGGAACTGGCCAAGGAAGCCGGCCTCTCGCCCGCCGAACTGCAGGTGCTGCAGAACCTGGGCGCGCGCCGCGGTCAGCTGGACCAGCGCGAAGCCGACCTCTCCACCCAACTTGCCCTGCTGGCCGCCGCCGAGGCGAAGATCGACGTCAAGACCAAGGTGCTGCAGGGCCTGAAGGCCGATGTGCAAGCGCTGCTGGCCCAGGCCGACGGCCGCGAAGCCGCCGAGACCGACCGGCTGGTGAAGGTGTTCGAGGGCATG
>NZ_DATGEX010000007.1:0-79717 GCF_035309685.1 Phenylobacterium sp. | reverse complement strand
GGCCTGCCTGACCGTCGGTCTGGTCCTGACGCCTATCGCCAACCGCCTGCAGATGCCCTTCGCCGCCGTCGGGTTCGCCTCGGTGGTGTCGATGATGCCCGGCGTCTTCCTGTTCCGCATGGCCAGCGGGCTCGTGCAGATCGCCGGCGGTCCGAGCGCGGATCCGTCCGTAATCGGCGAGACTCTGTCCAACGCCGCGACCGCAGCAACCATCGTCCTGGCTATGAGCCTAGGGCTGCTCACGCCGAAACTGCTGATCGACGGCCTGGGTGAACGCGCCCGGCGCCGGGCCCCCTGACTTGCGGAGGAACGCCATGTCCGGGACGAAGTCCGGCGCGGCCGCGGTCTCGCCTCACATTCCCGCGTTTTCGCTTTCGCAGAAACGCCTGCCGGCATTGCTGGCCGTCATCGCCGGCATGGTCGACCTCACCGGCTTCCTCACGCTCGGCAACGTCTTCACCGCCCACGTCACGGGCAATCTGGTGGTGCTGGCCGCTGTGGCCGTGCGGGGCGGCCCGCTCAACCTGGCCCAGGCGCTGGCGGTCCCGACCTTCGTCCTTTCGGTCGCCGCCGTCTGGCTTTTCGCCCGGACCGAGGCGGCGCGAAACGAAGCCCTGACGCGGCGGCTGTTGCTGGTGCAGTTCCTGCTGTTGGCCGGGGTCTTCGCCTTCTGCGTCATCACCCGCCCGTCCGCCGACCCGCATGGGCTGACGGCGGGAGTCGCGGTGCTGGTCGCCGCGTCGGCCATGGCGTGCCAGAACGCGCTGTTGCGCATGACCATCACCGGGGCGCCGTCCACGGCCGTGATGACCGGCAACCTGGTGAGCGCGACCCTTGCCTTGCTGGACGCGCTGTCGCCGGACCCCGCGACGCGAAAGGCCGCCGGCCCGCGCATCGGCAAATTCCTGCCGCTGCTGCTCGGCTTCTTCCTGGGCTGCATCGTTGCGGCCGTGGCCGTTTCCCTGGCCGGGGATTGGGCCTGGTTCATTCCCGCCGCCCTGGCGGGTTTGGTCGTGATGGTGCGATGGACCGCGGCGCCCGGATAGTCCGTCGGCAGAACGGCGGCGAGCCGTCGCTGCGAAGGTCGTTGATCACCCGTGAGCGGGCTCGTCCGCCACGACCGCCTCGCGAAGCCCCCTACACCACCCCATAGGCCAGCATCGCGTCGGCGACCTTCTTGAAGCCGGCGATGTTGGCGCCGCGGACATAGTCGATGACCTTCGAACCCTTGCGGCCGCCGTATTCGACGCAGCGCTCGTGGATGCCGGCCATGATGTCCAGGAGGTGCTGCTGCAGGTCGGCTTCCTTCCAGGAGATGCGGGCCGAGTTCTGGCTCATCTCCAGGCCCGAGACCGCCACGCCGCCGGCGTTGGCCGCCTTGCCGGGCGCGTAGAGGATCTGCGCCTGCTTGAAGACGTGCACCCCGTCCAGGTCGGTGGGCATGTTGGCGCCTTCCGACACCGCGATGCAGCCGTTGGAGACCAGGATCCTCGCCTCCGCCCCGTTGAGCTCGTTCTGGGTCGCGCAGGGCAGCGCCAGGTCGCAGGCCACGCCCCATGGCCGGGCGCCGTCACCGTGGAAGCTGGAGCCCTTGAATTCCTTGACGTACTCCGAGATCCGCCCGCGGCGCTTGGTCTTCAGGTCCTTGATCCAGTCGATCTTGGCCTGGTCGATGCCGGCCGGATCGTGGATGAAGCCTTCGGAGTCCGAGAGCGTCAGCACCTTGCCGCCCAGTTGGGTGGCTTTCTCGGCCGCGTGGGTCGCGACGTTGCCGGAGCCGGAGATCACCACCGTCTTGCCGGCCACGTCATTGCCGACGTTCTTCAGCATGTTCTGCAGGAAATAGACCGCGCCATAGCCGGTGGCCTCGGTGCGGATCAGGCTGCCGCCGTACTCCAGGCCCTTGCCGGTCAGCACGCCGGTGAACTCGTTGGTGATCCGCTTGTACTGGCCGAACATGTAGCCGATCTCGCGGCCGCCCACGCCGATGTCGCCGGCCGGCACGTCCACGTCGGCGCCGATGTGCCGGTAGAGCTCGGTCATCAGGCTCTGGCAGAAGCGCATCACCTCATTGTCGGACTTGCCCTTGGGGTTGAAGTTCGACCCGCCCTTGCCGCCGCCCATCGGGAGGCCCGTCAGCGCGTTCTTGAAGGTCTGCTCGAAGGCCAGGAACTTCAGCA
The DNA here is from genome assembly GCF_035309685.1 of Phenylobacterium sp. Lineage (GTDB taxonomy): Bacteria > Pseudomonadota > Alphaproteobacteria > Caulobacterales > Caulobacteraceae > Phenylobacterium. The sequence continues at coordinate 77,537 of NZ_DATGEX010000007.1, read as the reverse complement.
CGCTCTCGGTCACCGTCGGGTGGAAGCGGATGCCGCCCTTGTAGGGGCCGATGGCGTTGTTGTTCTGCACCCGCCAGGCGCGCTGCACGCGGATGTTGCCCTTGTCGTCCTCCCAGCAGACCCGGAAGGAGATCACCCGGTCCGGTTCGGCGATCCGGCGCAGGATCTGGGCTTTGTGGTACTGCTCCTTGTCCTGCATGAAATCGAAGATGTCCTCGGCGACTTCCTGCACCGCCTGGACGAACTCCGGCTGGCCCGGATTGCGCTTGCGGACCCCTTCGACGAAGGTTCCGAGATCGACGTGGTCTGTGACAGCCATTGGCGTTACCCCAAAAATTATCTGGCCCGCGCGGGACGCTCCCAGCGCGCCTCAGCCAGTCCCCGACAGGTACATAACAACGTAATCGGCCCAAGCTTAAGCCCATTCGGTGAAGCTTGTTACGCGCGACGTGCGAAGCCTCTTCACAAACCCGACTAAATGACCCCAACTCGCAAACTTCGAGCGAGGGGCGCACGCAAATGACCAAGGCTTCGGATCTCTTTATAGCCTGCCTGGAAGAAGAAGGCGTCGAGTACGTGTTCGGCGTGCCGGGCGAGGAGAACCTCGATTTCCTGGACAGCCTGTCGCGCTCGACCAAGATCAAGCTGATCCTTACCCGGCACGAACAGGGCGCGGGCTTCATGGCCGCCACCTACGGCCGCCACACCGGCAAGGCCGGGGTCTGCGTCGCCACCCTGGGCCCGGGCGCCACCAACTTCGTGACCGCCGCGGCCTACGCCCAACTGGGCGGCATGCCGATGATGATGGTCACCGGCCAGAAGCCGATCAAAAGCTCCAAACAGGGCCGCTTCCAGATCCTCGACGTGGTCGCGATGATGGGGCCGCTGACCAAGTACACCCATCAGCTCGCCTCGGCCGACAACATCCCCTCCCGCATCCGCGAGGCCTTCCGCCTGGGCCAGGAGGAAAAGCCCGGCGCCGTCCACCTGGAGTTCCCCGAGGACGTCGCCCACGAGCAGACCGACTCCACGCCCTTCGCCAAGAGCAACGCGCGCCGTCCGGTCGCCGACGAGAAGTCCATCAAGGCCGCGGCCCGGCGGATCGAGAAGGCCAAGGCGCCGATCCTGGTGATCGGGGCCGGCGCCAACCGCACCATGACCAGCCGGATGCTCACCCAGTTCATCGAGAAGACCGGCATCCCCTTTGTCTCGACCCAGCTCGGCAAGGGCGTGGTCGACGAGACCAGCCCGAAGTTCATGGGCTGCGCGGCGCTCTCGGCCGGCGACTTCGTGCACCGGGCCATCGGGGCGGCCGACCTGATCATCAACGTCGGCCACGACGTGATCGAGAAGCCGCCCTTCTTCATGCAGAAGGGTGGCGCGGAGGTGATCCACATCAACTTCCGCTCGGCCGAGGTCGATCCGGTCTACTTCCCGCAGTACGAGGTGATCGGCGACATCGGCAACGCCATCTGGCAGATCAAGGAAGACATCTTGCCCCAGGCCCACTGGAACTTCTCCAAGATGGAGAAGGCGCGGGCCGCGGAGGTGGCGCACACGGCCGAGCAGGTCGACGACATGCGCTTCCCGGTCTACCCGCAGCACCTGGTCGCGCAGATCCGCAAGGCCATGCCGCCCAACGGCATCATCTGCCTGGACAACGGGGTCTATAAGATCTGGTTCGCGCGCAACTACCCGGCGCGGATGACCAACACCGTCCTCTTGGACAATGCGCTCGCCACCATGGGCGCCGGCCTGCCCAGCGCCATGGCGTCCTCGATGGTCTACCCGGACCGCAAGGTCATGGCGATCTGCGGCGACGGCGGCTTCATGATGAACAGCCAGGAGATGGAGACCGCCGTCCGGCTGAAGCTCAACATCACCGTGCTGATCCTCAACGACAATTCCTACGGCATGATCCGCTGGAAGCAGGCCAACATGGGCTTCAAGGACTGGGGGTTGACCTACAACAACCCCGACTTCGTGAAGTACGCCGAGAGCTACGGGGCCAACGGCTACCGCGTCGAAGCGGCGGCCGACCTGCCGGGGATCCTGGAGAAGTGCCTGAACTCCCCGGGCGTCAACCTGATCGAGGTGCCGGTGGATTACTCGGACAACGACCGCATCCTGAACAAAGAGATCAAGGAGCTGAGCGCGAAGGTCTAACGACCAAGCGCTCCGTCCCGCCATGGCAGCCCCTGCCCTCAAATCCAGCTATCCGCTGTACCTCGCCAACGAAGCGAAGACGCCCAACCAGGATCTGGTGGTCACCGACAAGTTCACCGGCAAGCCGGCGACGCGGGTGGCCCAGGCCGACGCCGCCACCATCGACGCCGGCATCGCCGCCTGCGTCGAGGCCGCCGAGCCGATGGCGAAGATGGCCGCCTACGAACGCCAGGCGGTGCTGGCCCATTGCGTCACCCGCTTCCAGGAGCGGTTCGACGAGCTGGCCATGGCGCTCTGCATCGAGGCCGGCAAGCCGATCCGCGATTCCAGGGGCGAGGTCACCCGCCTGATCGACACCTTCCGGATCGCCGCCGAGGAAAGCGTGCGGATCACCGGCGAGGTGCAGCCGCTGGACATCTCGCCCCGCGCCAAGGGCTATCAGGGCATGTGGAAGCGGGTGCCGATCGGGCCCTGCTCGTTCGTCTCGCCGTTCAACTTCCCGCTGAACCTGGCGGCCCACAAGATCGCGCCGGCGCTCGCCGTCGGCTGCCCGTTCGTGATGAAGCCGGCGTCGCGCACTCCACTGGGCGCGCTGATCATCGGCGAGGTGCTGGCCGAGACCGATCTGCCCAAGGGCGCGTTCTCGATCCTGCCGGCCCACCGCGAGGGCGCGGACCTGTTCACCACCGACGATAGGCTTAAGCTGTTATCCTTCACCGGCTCGCCGGACGTGGGCTGGGACCTGAAGGCGCGCGCCGGCAAGAAGAAGGTGGTGCTGGAGCTGGGCGGCAACGCCGCGGTGATCGTCGACGAGGACATCACCGGCGCCGACCTCGACGACGCGGTCGAGCGGATCATCTTCGGCGCCTTCTACCAGTCGGGCCAATCCTGCATCGGCGTGCAGCGGATCATCATCCACGCCAAGGTCTACGACGAGCTGCGCGACCGGCTGGTGGCCAAGACCAAGACCCTGATCGCGGGCGACCCGAAGGATGAGCAAACCTTTATTGGGCCGATGATCGACGTGAAGGAGGCGACCCGCCTGGATAACTGGATCCAGGCCGCGGCGGCCAGCGGCGCCAAGATCCTGTGCGGCGGCAAACGCGAGGGCGCCATGCTGGAAGCCACCCTCATGGAGGGCGTCGGCCGCGACGCCAAGCTCTATGCCGAGGAGGCGTTCGGCCCCGTCGCGATCCTGTCGAAGTTCGACAATTTCGAAGCAGCACTGGACGAGGTCAACGACTCGAAGTTCGGTCTCCAGGCTGGACTGTTCACCCGCGATCTCTTCCGCACCCTGACGGCTTGGGACAGGCTGGACGTGGGCGGCGTGGTGGTAGGCGATGTGCCCAGCTACCGGGTCGACAACATGCCTTACGGCGGCGTGAAGGACTCGGGGCTGGGGCGTGAGGGCGTGAAATTCGCCATGGAAGACATGACGGAAATTCGGAACTTGGTCATCCGTCGGCGCTAAAGCCACGTACTTCGTAGATGGTAAAGTGCGTAAGGCCGGGGAGAAGCCTGTGTTAACCATCGCGCAGATCACAGACCTGCATGTCACGACAGGTCAGGATCCGCTGAACCAGCTGCGCAATGAACAGCGTTTGCGCCAGGTGCTGCGGACGATTCACGAGCTGCGGCCCAGGCCCATCGCGATCATCGCGTCCGGCGATCTGGTGGACCATGGCGACCCGGCCGAGTACGCCGAGCTCAAGCGAATCCTCAGCGGCTGCGAAATCCCGATCTACTACGCGGTCGGCAACCACGACCGCCGCCAGCCGTTCCTCGACGCCTTCGGCGGCGCAAGCGCGCCCACCGACGCCAACGGCTTCGTCCAGTACGCGGTCGATTTCGAGGGGCTGCGGATGGTGGTCTGCGACACCCTGGAAGAGGGCCGCGACCGGTCCGGGTTCTCGGCCGAGCGCGCCGAATGGCTCGCGCAGACTCTGGACGCCCAGCCCGACACGCCGACCATCGTGGTGATGCACCATCCGCCGATCCTGTCGGGCGTGCGCTGGATGGACCCAGACCCGAACGCGCCCTGGATCGGCGAATTGGCCGACGCGATCCGCGGCCGCGATCAGGTCCGCGTCGTGCTTTGCGGCCACGTGCACCGCGCCTTCCACGGCCTCCTGGCCGGCCAGGTGGTGGCGACGGCGCCGGCGACCTCGATCCAGGTGACGCTGAACCTGTCGCCGGTCGACATGGAGCGGCCCGATGGCCGCGAGATCCTGGTGGCCGAGCCGCCGGGCTATGTGCTGGTAGTGGCCGACGAGGGCCGCGTCACGACCCACGTCTGCGTCGCCGGAGAGTTCGAGCCGGCCGTGGCCTATACCCGCCCGTTCGGCTTCGACTAGATGGCCGCCCGGCCCGAAGGCCTGTTCAAGCGCTTTGTGGCCTATCTGTCGGCCGTGCGCGCGGCGCGCGGCGCCTGGGCCGACGTCGCCGTGATGGCCGGCGTCGCCCTCGCCGCCACGCTCGCGGCCATGTTGCTGCGCGCCACCCCGCCCTTCCAGGCCATGGAGAACCTGACCTACGACTATCGCATCGCGCTGATGGCGCCGCCGGCGCAGAACGACTTCGTGATCATCAAGATCGATGACGCGGCCACCAAGGCGATGAGCGACGCCTCGCCCTGCCATTGCTCGGCCCCGATCAACAAGGCCTGGCTGGGCGACCTGATCGCGGCGCTGGACGCCAAGGGCGTCAAGGCCGTCGGCGTCGACTACCTGCTGGACACCTGGTCGACGCCGCAGGAGTTCCAGGATTTCAACGCCCGTATCGCGAAGACCAAGGCCCCGATCGTGGTCGCGGTCGACCCGTCGTATAAGGCTGGCGTCGACTATCCGGTCTCGCCCAAGCTGATCTATTCCGACGCTCGCGCCCTGACCCACACCGACTATGACAACATCATCCGCCACTACGACCCCAAGCCCAGCGCCAACTATTCCCTGGCGGCCCGGGTGGGCATGGCGGCCGTTGGCCTCAAGCCGCCGACGCATCTCTTCCTGATCCGCTATCGCCGGGCCGATCCGCATGTCACCGCGGAGAACGCCGGCGCCATCAGCCCCTCCTATTCCGCGGCCTTCGTCCCCTTCCTCCCGGAAGCCCTGCTGAAGGGCAAGATCGCCTTCATCGGCGACGTGACCCGCTCGGCCGGCCCCGACGCTGACTCGCCGAAGGAAGACCTGCACGAGACGCCGCTGCGGTTCACCAAGGGCCACGTCATGGGCACGCCCGGCGTCGAGGTGCATCTGCACGCCCTGTCGCAGATGATGGCGGGCGACCGCATCCACATGCCCGGCGGGCTGATCGTCGAGCTGATCGTCCTGGCCGCCGCGCTTGGCGGCGCGGCCATGGGCCGAGGCGCGCTGAAGTGGTGGGCGTCCATCGGTATCGTCCTGGGCGCCCTGGTGCTGGCCGTCGGAGCCGCGGTCGCGCTGTTCTATTCGTTCGATTTCGTCGCCCCGATGACCTCGCCGGTGGTGAGCTTCGCCTTCGCCTTCTTCGTGATGAGCCGGCTGGAAGCCGCCGAACTGCAGAACCAGCGCGCCTTCTACTCCTCGACGCTGGAGCGCTACCTAGCCCCGCAGGTCATCGACCGCATCGTCGAAGGCCGCGAAGCGGTGAAGATCGGCGCCGAGGCGCGCGAGATCACCGTCATGGTCTCCGACCTGGAGAACTTCTCGAACCTGGTCGCCACCCTGCCGGTCGACACCTTCGCCGAGGTGATCAACGGCTACTTCGATGGGCTGATCGAGATCCTCTGGAAGCACGAGGCGATGATCGACAAGATGACCGGCGACGGCCTGATCGTGCTGTTCGGCGCGCCGGTGGTGTTCCCCGACCACGCCGACCGGGCCATCGCCTGCGTCCGCGAGATCGACGTCTTCGCCGAGGAGTACCGCAAGAAGATGCTCGAGAAGCACGGCATCTTCGGCCACACGCGGATGGGGCTGGATTCCGGCATCGGCCTGGTCGGCAACTTCGGCGGCGAGCGGCGGTTCAACTACACGGCCTACGGGGAGGTGGTGGTGATCGCGGCCCGGCTGGAGGCGGCCAACAAGACCTTCGGCACCCGCATCCTGTTCTCCGCCGAGACCCTGCGGCTGGCGCCCAACGCCGGCGAGACCCGCGCCGTCGGTGAAATCGACCTCAAGGGCGTGCCGATCCCCATCGAGGCCTACACCGCGATCTGATGGCGGCCTTGGATGCAGGCCTCGTGATCGAAACCCAACGCCTGCGGCTGCGGCGCGCGCGCCCAGACGACCTGGCCGCCCTGCACGCGATCCTCAGCCATCCCCAGGCCATGCGCTACTGGTCGAGCCTGCCGCACAACGACATCGCGCAGAGCCGCGAATGGCTCGCGAACATGATCGCCTCGCCCTCGGCGGAGAGCGACGACTTCATCGTCGAGCTGGATGGCCAGGTGATCGGCAAGGCCGGCTGCTGGCGCCTGCCTGCGGTCGGCTACATCCTGCACCCGGACTACTGGGGCCGCGGCCTGGCCACGGAGGCGCTGGCCGCGGCCATCGCCCACGTCTTTGCCAACTTCGAGGTTCCGGCGCTCACCGCCGACGTCGATCCGCGCAATACCGGCTCCCTCGCCCTGCTCGGCAAGCTGGGGTTCCACGAGACCCATCGGGCGGCGCGCACCTGGCGGATCGGCGAGGAATGGTGCGACAGCGTCTATCTAGCGTTGTCCCGACCCCGAGGCTGATCCTCCGTAATCGGACGACTACAGGCGAAAAGCACAAATCAGAGTTGTATCGTCACATACCCTTGATATGGTCAACGCGCGATCAATCGGGATCGTCGGGAGATAGGCGATGAAGACGCGAGTTTTGCTGGCCGGCGCAACCTTCGCTTTGGGATTGGCGGGCGCCGCCCAGGCGAACCCTTTGCTGAGTGACAGCTTCAATGGCCCCACCCTCGGCAGCCCCGGCGCCGTGGGCGACGGTTTCGCCATCGGACCGTCTTCACACGCCAGCGTGTCCGGGGGCCTCGCCTTCGTGGGCGGCGCGGCGGGCGCGGCCGATCAGAACATCTACAGCCTGGACACCTTCAACCCGACCGACACGACGCTGACCTGGCAGGTGAACAGCCGGCCGGACATCGGCGCGGCGGGCGTGATGGTCGGCTGGGGCCAGCCCGGGATCAGCGAATGCGCGGGCTGCGGTCCGGAGATCTGGCTGGAAGCGCGCGACGACCGGACCGTGTTCGACATCGTCGATAACAACGGCCTGTTCCGCTACGTCAGCCAGGGGCCTATCGGCGGCACGGGTCCCCTGACCATGACCCTGTCACTGACCGCGACGACCTGGGCGTTCGATATCACCAACGGCGTGAACTCAATCGCCCACAACGGGACCTTCGCGGCCGGCTTCGGCATCGGCGACGTCATCGCCGCCTCCGGAGGCAACCTCAGCACCTTCGCCTCGGTGCGCAGCGATGCGCCGTCCCTTGGCGATGGCGGCAGCTTCAGCAGCGTGAACGTCGCGGCCGTTCCGGAACCCGGCGAATGGGCGCTCGTGCTGATGGGCTTCGGCGGCCTCGGCCTCGCCCTGCGCCGCCGCCGGGCCGTCCGCGCCGCCTGAGTCCCGGCTACTTCGGCTGCGCCGCCGCGGTCAGATCCATACGCGCCCTCAGGGGGTCCGGCTGCGCCTTCGCAGCGCCGTCGCGCTGGAAGATCATCAGTTCGTCCCTGGCCGCCGAGTAACGCGGCCAGGGCGGCAGGCCGGCGCCATTGGGGTCGCCGGTCTTGGCGAAGTTCAGCCAATAGCTGTGGATGGTGCGGGCCACCGCCTCATCCTTGGCGCTGGCCTCGCCCGAGTGGGTGGGCGTGACCATGGCGATGTAGCCCGGACCGTATTTGTCGAAGACGAAGGGGATTTCCGAGGCGTGCGGCGCGCCGTTGGGCGAGCGGGCCGTCAGGGCGTCACCCACATAGTCGAAGCGGAACTCGTGGGCCGGCAGGCCTTGGGCCGCGAAGGTGGCGGCGTCGAACCGCGCCGGCTCCTCCATCAGCTGGTCCATGCCGACCTTGGCGCGGACCCTGGCCAGGTTTCCGGTCCCATCCGGATCGTAGGCCGCCAGCGCCTTGGCCTTGTTGGCCCCGAAGGGCGCCATCAGGGCGTCCATGGTCGGCGAGGTGTTGAAGCCGAGGTCGGCGCCATTGGCCCCGGTCATCAGGGCGACCTTGGCCTGGCGGCGGCCGAGGTAGGCGGCCTGCGGTGTCTCGACCACCAGCTTCCCGTCGGTCACCGGGCCCGGATAGGTCGCGGCGTTGGCGTTGGAGGTGAACATGTTGAGGTTGCCGGTGACCGCCGCGGCCGGCAAGGCCCGCAGCCTGGCGAGCGCCGCGGCGTCGGTCCCCGCGATGCCCTGCGCCTTGGCGAAGGCCAAGCCGGTGGCCTCGGCCGCCGCCACGCTGGGCGCGGCGCCCTCGTTGCTGCGGCCGCCGCCGCTCTCGACGATGGCCCGCTGGAACAGGCCCTTGCCCATCGGCGAGGCGATCAGCGTGTGGACCGAGAACCCGCCCGCGGACTCCCCGAACAGAGTCACCTGCTTGGGGTCGCCGCCGAAGGCTGAGATGTTGCGCTGGACCCACTTGAGGGCCGCGAGCTGGTCCATGTAGGCGTAGTTGACCTTCAGCTCGTCCGGATGCTCGGCGGTGAGCGCCGGGTGGGCGAAGAAGCCGAAGCGGCCCAGGCGGTAGTTGAGGCTGACGAAGACCACGCCTTCGCGGGCGAACTGGTCGCCCTGGTAGATCGCCGGCTGGCTGCCGCCGTTGACGAGGCCTCCGCCATAGATCCAGACCATCACCGGCAGCTTCTTCCCCGCCTTTTCCTGGGCCGAGGTTTCGGCGGGCCGCCAGACGTTGAGATAGAGGCAGTCTTCGCCCAGGTCCGTGCCCATGCCCGGGTCGCCCTTCACCTCGGCCTGCAGGCAGTCGTGGCCGTTCTTCAGCGCGGGCCGCACGCCGGTCCAGGGCTTGGCCTTCTGCGGCGGCCGCCAGCGCAGGTCGCCCACCGGCTGCTCGGCGAAGGGAATGCCTTTGAAGGCGACAACCCCGTCGCCGGCCGCGCCTTGGAGCTGGCCACTCTCGACCTTGACGGTCGCGGGGGCCGGCGCGGCGGAGGCTCCGGCCGCGAACAGGATGGCTGAGATCGCCATGGAGAGCGGCAGCAAGCGCCTGAACATCGAAGCCCCCAGAAGGCCGCGGCTCTCGGATGGCCGCGTCTCGATGAGCATGCGGGGCCGACGCCGGGGACGACAAGGCCTAATCGCGGTAGACGGCTCAGCGCCCGGCCGAGACCCAGGCGGTGAAGTCGGGGTCGTCGGTCACGCGGTAGGGCCGGTCGAAGGCGTCGATGAAGAAGTGCTCCATCTCGTCGCGGTGGAAGGGCCGCGAACCCAGGCGGCCGAAGACGGCGATCTGGTGGCCGGTCTCGTCGACCGCGCGGTCGCGGTCGAGGCCCTTCGAAAGCGCGAGCGCGGGCGAAGCGGTCCTGGCCCAGGCGATCAGCTCGGGCTTGGGCGCGGGCGAGAAGCCGTAGAAGTTGGGCTGGCTCGACGGGCTGGTCAGCTGGATCACCTTCAGGCCGTTCTTGCCGTCGGCGACATAGGCGAAGAACGAGGCGTTGGTGGAGGCCACCACCACGTCCTCGGCGTCGTTCATCTGCCCGCCGAAATCGACCTTCTGGTAGATCTTCGGATGCTCGGGCTGCTTCACGTCGACGATCACCAGCCCGTCCTTCTTGGCCGCCACATAGGCGTAGGTGCGGGCGATGTAGACCCGCCGGGCATCGGCCAACGGCACGGTCGCGCCAGCCACCAGCACGGGCTTTTCGAGCCGGGTCACGTCGACCACTTCCAGGCCGCGGGCGTCGGTGACCCACAGGTAGCGGAACTGCAGCGCGCTCGCCCGCACGTCGGGGAGCGCCAGCGTGGTCACGTGGCGGGGCTTCAGCGGATCGTTGAGGTCCAGCACCACCAGGCCGGCGTCGGCGGCGATGTAGGCGTAGTGGCCGCCCAGCGTGATGTGCCGCGCGCCCTTCAGCAGGTTGCCCGGGTTCCAGGTGAGCGCGCGCTTCAGGTTGTTGTTGCGCGGGTCGCCGTCCGAGAGCGTGTCGACGTTGACCTCGATCAGGCCCTCTTCGGCGTCGGTGATGAAGGCGTAGTGGTAGATCGGGTGGAACGGCTGCTCCTGGTTCTCCGTCTGCATCAGCGGCGTGTTGCGCCCGGGCGCGATCGACTGGTTGGTCGGGATCGCCATGCAGGTCGCGTTCTTCGACGCGATGTGGGTGTCGTCGCCCAGCGGCGAGAAGGGCGCCGTCAGGATCTTGTCGGAGATGTCCTTGTTGGCGATCGAGGCGATGTCATAGGCGCGGAAGCCGCCCCGGCCCTCGGCCACGTACATGTATTCGCCGCGCTGCTGCAGGCAGCGCGCCGCGCCGCCGGTCTTGTGGGTGACGTTGTTGATGTCCTCGGCCGCATCGGCCTCGCCGCCGCTCAGGCCCTTCTGGAAGGGCTTGCCGCGGCGCCAGTTGATCAGCTCGCGGTGGTTCTTCTCCACATGCAGCTTGTAGAAGTCGGGGTAGGCGTACTTCTGCAGGTAGGAGCCGAACACCGCCTGCGGTTCGTTCCACTCGGTGACCCGCACCGCCTCGATGCCCTGGTCCAGGCCCACCCAGGCGTGCATGCCCACGAAGTTCATGGTGTTGGTGCCGAGCAGCAGCAGCTGGGCCATGATGGCGTTGTTGTCGTTGGCTTCCGAGACGTGGCAGTCGCTGCAGGTCTTGGTCTCGGTCTTGCGGACCGTGTGGGCGAAGTGCGGCGCGAACGCCTGGCTGGAATAGCCGCTCGCCGCGATCGGCGGCTGCTGCACATAGATCCGCTCGCGGTTGATGTTGGTCGAGGACAGCACCAGCGCCGAGGATGAGCGCACGGGCGCGACGGTGTGCCCCTTCACCGTCGAGTGGACGCCGAGCTGGAACACGTCGTCGCGCGCCACCTGCGGGTTGTAGGTCGCGTAGTTCCGCGTCTCCTCGCCCTCGTACTTGTGGCTGGTGGTCTTCCAGTTGGCCTCGATGGGCAGGTGGCAGCCGCCGCAGGACGTCGTCCACGAGGTGTGGCAGGCGTAGCATTCCATCTCGCCGTCCTTGTGGGCGAGGTTGGACTTGTCGACGCCGGGGCCCCATTGGAACGGCTTGCCGTCGGCGGCGATCTTGCCCATCAGCTTGGCGCGGGCGGCCTTGGGGTTGAAGTCGGGGCTGGACCGGTCGACCGAGTCCTTCACCAGATGGATCTGCCACTCGATCTTCGGGTCGATGATCGAGCGCTGCATCAGGACGCGGCGGCCATCCTTCTCCACCCATTCGAAGCGCCGCTGGCCATCGGGGTTGCGCAGCTGGGTGAGGTCGGTGCCGGACGGGCTCGCGGCCACGTTGGAGGTCTTCAGCGTCGGATAGGCCGAGATGGTGCCGTGACAGTCGCGGCAGCCGATCTCCACGGCGTTGGCGACTTCACCGGTGATCAGGCCCGAGCCATGGCTGTCCTGGGCGAAGTGGCAGTCGGCGCACTGCATGCCCTTCTCGGCGTGGATGTCCATCATGTGGACCGCCTTGCCGGCCTGGCTGCCCGGCTCGGCGAACTTGCCAGCGCCGGCCTTGCGCCACTTCTCGGGGTCGTCGTTGGCGACGATCTTGCCGTCGGCGTCCAGCAGGTTGCCCTCGCGGTCGCGCTTGAAGATCGCCCGGAAGTTCCAGCCGTGGCCGTGATAGTCGGCGAACTGGGTGTCGTGCAGCTTGGGGTTCAGGTCGAAGACGTTGCGCAGGAAGTCGAGGCTCGACCACAGGCCGCGCGGAGCGGCGCCTTCCGGATTGCGGTCCAGGACCTTGCGCATCTCGGCCGCGGTCGGATAGCGCTGCCGCTCCGGCCACATGAACGGCGCGTCCGACTCGTAGTCCCACATCGTGTAGCCGTAGTAGGTGTTCAGGAACATGTTCGGCTGGTGCATGTGGCAATTCATGCACTGCGAGGTCGGGATCGAGCGGGTGAAGGCGTGCTCGATGGGGTGGCCGCTCTCGGTCTTGCTGATCGTCGGGTCCACCGTCGCCGACTGGCCGTCCCGGCCGTACTTCGCCCAGGTCAGCGAATGGGTCGGTTCGCGGTCGTTGGCGTAGACCACGTGGCAGCCGGCGCAGCCCGACGAGCGATAGTCGCCCGGCTGGTCGTTGGTGCCCAGGAACCACATGAAGGGGTCGTTCAGGCGGGTCTTGTGGACGTTGAGCACGGGAATCGCCACGCGCAGGCCGGTGCCCGGACCGCGGTTCGATTGGCGGATGTCGGGGCGCCCCGGTTCTTCCAGCTTCTGCAGCTCGCCCACCGAGTCCGGCAGGCCGATTTCCGGGAAGGTCGGGTTGATGGTGCGCCCGCCGCGCTCGAACACCCGGAAGATGTCGCTGGGCGGCGTCACCTGCCAGGTCGGCACCGGATAGAGCGTGCCGATGGCCCCCTTGGCCTTCTGCTCCGGCGTCACCGTGCCGGGCGGCGATCCGGGCGACATCACCCGCGCCGGCTCGCCGTTGTGGGTATAGGCCTCGCCCAGGATGCCGGTCTTGTTGGGCAGGATGCCGTTGTTGTAGGTCGCGCCCTCCAGGAACATGGTCCCGTTGGCCATCAGCGAGCGCTCGGCCTTCTGGATGACCTCCAGGTGGCAGGCGCCGCAGGACTCGCGGGCGACGCGGTAGTCCGACGGGTTCACGAAGCGCACGAACTCCGGCGCCTCGCGGTTCAGCAGCGTGTAGCTCTGCTGCGGCTTGGCCGAGGACGGGAAATGCCAGGCCTTGGGATAGCGCGGCAGGACGTGGGCCTTGTCGCGCAGGGCGGCGTAGGGCGCGGAGTCCTTGGCCAGGCCCGCCGAGGCGGTGACCGTGGCGTCGCCGCCGTGGCAGTCGACGCAGCCCAGCACCACGGCCGAGGACTTGTGCATCGAGGGCGCGTCCGAGGCGGTGTGGCAGCTCTCGCAGCCGACGCTCTTGGCGTGGGCGTCGGCCTCGCTCTCGCCGGCCGGGGCGGGCGCCTGCATGTGGTAGGTGCGCGGGACCGGCTTTTCCTCGTCGCCCGCGGCGCGCAGGGCGACAGGCGCGGCCAGGATCAGCGCCGCCAGCGCCGCCACCCTCCAGCCGAATTTGCCCCACCGCCCCATATCGCCCCTAGAAGTTGAGAATCGCGTTCAGAAGCACCGAATAGTACCGGCTGTCGCCGTTGCTGTTGGACAGAAGATCGCTGAAACCCGAACTGGGCTGGAAGACCGCCACCGAGCCGCGCAGGATCAGGTTCTGGGTCATCTTCGGCCGCCAGATCACCGAGGTCGAATAGTCCCACCCCAGGCTCCTCGGGATCGAGCCCTCGTCGCGCAGGGTGCGCAAGACCGCGGTGTCGTCGAACCACAGGTGGTTGACGTTGACGCTCCAGCGCACCCGCGGCGTCAGGTCCACGTCCGTGCCGACGCCCAGCAGGACCGTGCCGGGGTTATTGAAGTTGGACTGGCCCTCGTCCTTCGACGAGCGCAGGTCGTTCAGGACGCCGTTGCGGCCGTTGATGCCGATGGCGCGGCCGCCGCCGACGAAGAGGATCGACTGGCGGATCCAGTAGCTGGTGTCGGCGCCGGCGAACTGCGGGTTCTCGTAGATCGCGTCGAAGCCGGTTTCCTTGTTGTCGAAGGGATGCTTGTCGCCGCTGGCCCAGAGCGCCGAACCGCGCACCCGGATCCAGTCGAAGTCGTAGGAGGGTTCGACCGCGGCGAACCAGGCCTGAATGTCCGCCGGCTTGTTGGTGAAGATCGAATTGCGGTCGCGGCCGGTGACGCTGTAGGCCGAGCCGGTGAGGTTCAGGCGGCCGATGTGGCCGTCGACGTTGTAGCCCAGGTAGACCGCGTCGTAGTTGCGGCCGCGCTCGTCGCCGATCAGGGCGGGGCGCACCGGGAAGCCGTTGTCGTCGAAGTGGATGCGGCCGGCCTCGCGGTCGCGGTCATAGACCACGCTGACCTGCGAGGTGAGGCCCGGGAACGGCAGGTCCTGGCGGTAGAGGTTGGCGATGAACACCTGGTCGTGTCGCAGCGGCTGGGTGACGTCGTTCAGGCCCGAGTTGGTGTCCTTCTCGAGGCGCTGGAAGAAGGCCAGGTTGTACTGCCACCGGTTGTTGTCGCGGTCGCCGAACAGCCGGATTCCAAGTTGATTGTCCTGGAAAAGAAATCCTCGGAAGTCACTGGAAAATGGTTGGATTCCGACTCGCAGCGAATCGAAGTCGTAGCGGTCCGAGACGTTGCGGATGTGGTAGTCGACGAAGGCTTCCTGCACGCCGACGAAGGTGTCTGTGCGGTGCGTCGGATTGCTCGGGCTGATCGACAGGATCCGCTTCTCGGGAACCTGGGCGTAGTTGTAGTTGAAGGCCAGCGTCAGGCGGAATTCGATCTCCGGCGGCTTGTAGGCGGTCGAGCCCTTGGTAAGCGCGAGGCCCGTGATGAAGGTCTGGGAGCCGACGAAGCTTTCGGTGCGCCCGAAGTTGTCGTTGCTGCCGGGCCTGGCCGTGGTCTGCGCGCCCACCGGCAGCGGGAAGCTGCGCGGCTCGATCACGCTGTCGGAGACGCCGGTGAGCGTGAAGAACCAGTCCTGCGTGCCCTTGATCGGGCGGTCGCCCTTGATGGTGTTCTGGTTGTAGGGGTCGAACCAGCGCGAGTGGACGCCCACCGCCTCGATCAGCCGCCAGCGGTCCGGAACCGGGATCTGATCGGCGGGGAAGGCGTCGGGCGGCGGGGCGTCGATGCCCTTGGGATTGACCTGCGGCGCTTCGGCGGGCGGCAGCTCCTTTGGGCGCCCCGGACGGCGGCGGCCGTCCAGCGGCGCCGGGTCCGGCGGGGGCTCGGCGACCGCGCCTTCAGCGGCGGCGATCAGGTCGCCGATGACGTCAGCCGCCATCGCCCGCTGAGCGAGCGGGAGCGTGCAGATCAGGAGGGCGAAGAGCAGGCCGCTCCGCATTCCCTTATTTTCCCTGACAGACGTTCTGGTCCTGGGTGTCTAGGAACGGTGCAAACGGACAGTTAACGTAAAGTAGCCGCTGCGCCGGCGCCGGACCCACAACCAGCTGATCGGCGCGGATCGCAGCGGGCGCTTCGCTGATGCCGACACGGCTCGAAGCATTGAAAACACCCAGGAAAGCGACCATGTCGTCCTGGTCGATGCCGTCGCCGGACACCCCGATGCCGCCGACCAATTTTCCGCTCCGATAAATCGGCACGCCGCCCGGGAAAATCTGCAGGCCGTTCTGCAGGCGATTCTGACCGGGCGTTGCGTCGGGCAGGAAGGTGCAGCGGGGCGCGGTGTCGCTCGCCGAGGCGCCGGTCACATATTGCAGGTGCTGGCCGAGGTTGGTGAGGATCAGCGCCGACTGCAGGCCGGTGGAGAAGATGCTCCACTGCGAGATCGGCCGCGACAGCGGCCCGTTCGGCCGGCCCTGCTGGCCGTCGGGGAAGAACGGCCGCGCCAGGTTGCCGATCGAGCGCATGCCAAACGCGGTCTTGCCGGTGAGCGCCGCCGGGTCGGGGAAGAAGTCGCGGGTCTTCTGCACGAAGCCGCGGACGTCGGCGCTGGGATCGGCCAAGAGATCGGACGCGGCGGACGCGCCGGAGAAGAAGGTCGCCGAGCGCGCCTTCTGCACGGCCACGTCGGTGCCGAACACCGAGGCGTCCGGCGCGCGCACAAGACCCAGGATCACGCCGTGAGTGTCGGTGACGGCGATCGACATCTGGGCGGTCGAGTCGGCCGGCTGGCGGATCGCGCCCCGCGCGTGATCCATGACCTTGAAGGCTTCTTCCAGGAGCGCGGTCACCTCGGCGGCGCTGAGCGGGGTTCCCACCTCGGCGTCGGTGCCGGCCTTGGGCGGATAGCGGTTCTGGCCCGCGCCGTTGGAGAGGACGAAACCGCCCGGCACCGAGAACTCGGCGCTCGAGGCCTGGCGGACACCCGACGCCTCCTGCCCGAAGATCTGGCCGGCCAGCACCGCGCCGCCCGGATAGTAGCCCGTCACCGCGGTCAGCGTTCCCGTCCCCGCCGGCAGGGCGGCGAAGGCCGGCGCGCTGGTCGGGCTCACCTTCAGGGTGGCGCTGGTGGCGTCGGAATAGCGCAGGGTCGTGCCGGCCAGCGCCACCTTATCGGCGGTGATGGTCGCGGGCGGCGCAAAGCCGTTGGTGGCGGCCAGCGCCACGTTCTCCTCGTCGTCGTTGTCGATGTTGGAGACGTCGGGGTCGAAGGCGTAGTCGCCGTCGGACATCACGCCCACGCCGCCGACCAGGACACCGTTCTTGTAGAGCGGGAAGCCGCCGGGATCGGCCGCCAGGCCCAGCGGCGCCCGCTTGGGCCCGATGAGCGCGCCGGTCCCGCCGGCCGGGCTGAACCGCGCCACCAGGTCCGAGCACGGCAGCGAGGAGAACTGCACCCCGAACAGCGGCCCGCCCTCGAGGCCCGCCGAGGCCGGGGCCGGCGGGAAGTGCTCCTGCACGATCATGCTGGCGGTCCGCGTCGAGAACGCCTGGCCGGCCGAGGACAGATAGGCCCCGGTGATCGCCTTGCTGATCGCCGCCGCGGCCGCCGGCACGACCACGCCCTGCACATCCAGATTGCCGCCCGGACCGGGCCGGATCGTCGCGGTCGCCCGCGCGCCGGTCATCGAATAGACCGCCAGCACATTGCCGACCCGGTCGGTGACCGCGATGACCGCAGGCGTGTTGCGCGCCTTCGCCTCGTTCACCGCCTGGGCGATCACCTGTTGGACGTCGGCGACGCTCAGCGACTCGGCGCCCGGCAGCGCGTAGGGGCCGGCGGTGACGACCGGCGGCGTGGGATTGGTCGGCGTCGACGCGGCCCCGCCGCCGCCGCCGCCGCCGCAGGCGCCCAGCGCCAGGGCCGCGGCGCAGGCCAGGAAGGTTCCGAACGGCCCACGCTTCACTTCAGCCCCCTCACCTTTTCGGCCACGGCCAAGAGCGCCGCGCGCGCCTCGGCGGGATGGAAGGCGTTGGGATCGCGCACCGCAGCATAGGCGCGGTCGAGATCGGGCCGCACGCGGGCGGCCTGGGCGCGGTCGAGAGCGCCGTCGGCCACAAGGCCGTTCAGCAGGGTGTCGGCCGCCATCACCGCCTGCGAGGCCCCGCTATAGTCGGTGTAGCGCCGGGCGGTCTCGCCGCTCAGCAGGCCCTGGAAGATGGCCAGCGTCTCGGCGCGGCTGAAGTCGTGCCGGGCGAAGGCGTCGGCCAGCGACTTCGAGGTCGCGGCCAGCGCCGTCGCCTTGGCCGCCGCCACGCCGCCGTTCTGGGCCAGCGCCTGGTGGAAATCGCGGCTCTCGGTCTCGAAGCGTCCGGCCAGCGCCGGCGCCGCCACCTTCGCCGCGGCCGACAGCATGATCATGTTGGCGTCGTTGAATGGCGGGGCCCCCACCGGGATCGGCCGGCCCGGGTTGGGCTCGGAGACCGGCCGCCACTTGGGATCGTCGGACGAGAACGTCCGGTGGCAGCTCTGGCAGTCGAAGAACACGAAGTCCGGGAAGGCGCCGCCGGTGTGGCGCGGGCCGTAGAGCGTCAGCATCCGGTCGAGCGCCATGGCCTGGCCCACGGCCCAGGTCTTCACCGGACCGGCCACAACCTTGCGCCGCGAGACATAGTCGGCGTCGATGTCGTGGTGCTTCTGCAGACTGGTGAACAGGTCGAGTTCGAAGCTGATCTGCGGGTGGCCGGCGGCCATCAGCCGGTGGCTGACGAACTGGTTCTCGCCCGCGCCGCCGAAATGGCAGTCGAGGCAGCGCGCGGCGCGGGTCTTGGGATCGTCCAGCGCGATCATGCCGCGCCCGACATTGGCGGCGTGGGTCGCGCCCACCGCATAGTGGCTGGCGATCCAGCCGCCGGCCCCGCCGTGGCAGGCCTCGCAGCCGACACCGTCGGAGATCTGGAAGCGGGGGCCGCGCTGACCGGCCGGAGCCGGATCGGCGTGGCAGGCGAGGCAGGCCGGCGCCTTTTCCGCCGGGCCGATGTCCAGGCGCTTGGCGATGGCCTCGGCGCGGGGCTGGGTCAGCACCTTCCAGGCGCGGCTGTGGGCGCCGGCCTCGGTGTGCGGGTCCTGCCAGGTGATCAGCTCGTTCTGGCGCACCACCAGGCCGCTGGCCACCGGGCGGCTATGGCAGGTCGAGCCGGCGCAGGTGGCGACGCCTTCGTGGACGCCGGCGCGGCCGGCCACGGGCTCCGGGTCGGCGAGCACGCGCGGCGCAAGGCTCAGCGCCACGGCCGCGGCAAACGCGGCGCAGAGAAGGCCGATCACTCCGTTTGCGTGTCCCCGCCCCATCGCCGCTCCAACGATGCCCCAGCGGGAATCTTAGCGCCCCGCAGTCGGCTTAGGTAGCAGTAATGCCGGGCCCCGTGAAAGACGCAATGGACGATGCGACGAGAAGTTCGCCTCTGCCGCGAAGTTGCTGTTTATCCAAGAAAACCATTGTAAATTGGCGTTATCCGAAGCATTAGAATCGGCTCGTGTTTGGGGGGAAGCTACGGATGAGGGCGCTTCGCGTAGGCCTCGGTACGCGCACGGTTTTGGCCTTTGCCGCCACCGCGCTCACCGGGTCCGGAGCGGCCTGGGCTCAGACGGCGCCGGGCGGGGCGCCGCCGGGAACCATTCCCCCGTCAGCCGCCGCCACAGGACTTTCGGCCCCGGAACTCAATCCGGCGGCGCGCGTGCCGCGTCTGCAGCCGCGCGATACCGACATCTTCCAGCCGGAACCGCCGGGGCCCTGCCCCTTGGCCGACTCCGACGTGTCGGTGACTCTGGGCGCGGTGACCTTCCGCGGCTCGACGGCGCTGAAGGCGGAAGACTTCGGGCCGACCTACCGCGAATTCATCGGCAAGCCGCAGAAGGTGGGCGTGATCTGCCAGATCCGCGACCGGGCGGCGCAGACGCTGTTCGACCGCGGCATCCTGGCCCGCGTGGAAATTCCAGAGCAACGGATCGCCGGCGGAGCCCTGATCCTCGACGTGATCGAGGCGCATGTGGTCAACGTCCGGGTGCGCGGCGACATCGGCCCGGCCCAGGCCGCGGTCGAGCGCTATGTCGAGAAGCTGCGGGGCATGAAGCCCTTCGACATGAAGAAGGCCCAGCGCTACCTGCTGCTGGCCTCCGATATCCCGGGCGTCCGGGTGCGCGCCGCGATCAAGCCTTCGGTCAGCCCGGAGCGCGGCGCGGTCGACATCGACGTCACGGTCTCGCGCACCGCCTTCAGCGCGGTCGGCAACGCCCAGAACATGGGCTCCAAGACCGTCGGCCGCTGGGGCGGGCTGGTGCGGGGCGATGCGCGCAGCTTCACCCCGCTGGGGGAGGACACCACCCTGGTGGCCTTCCACACCCTCGATTCCAACGAGCAGTGGGTGGTCCAGCTGCAGGAGGCCGCGCGGATCGGCGCCGACGGCCTGATGGTCCACGCCTCCGCGGTCTATGGCGAGAGCCGGCCGGGCGACGTGCTGAAGCCGCTCGACCTGAAGACCACCTCGGCGGTGGGCAATGTGGAGCTCTCCTACCCGCTGATCCGCCGGCGGCGGCTGAACCTCAACATCGCCGGCGGGCTCGACGTCATCAACCAGGAGACCGATCAGGGCGAAGGCCAGGTCGGCGGGGGCGCGCTCACCAAGGACAATGTCCGGGTGGCCTACCTGCGCGCCGATGGCGACATGCGCGCCTACGGCTTCGACAGGAACTTCCTGCTGGACGGTTCGCTCACGCTCCGCAAAGGGCTCACCGGCCTGGGCGCGACCCGCCAGGGCGCGGACCTGGCGACCCGCGAGTTCGCCGCGCCCGACGCCTTTCTGGTGCGCGCCACGGCAGGCGTCAGCGCCCCGGTCGCCGGCCCGATCAGCGCCAGCCTGCGCGCGCAGGCGCAATACTCGGACAAGGCGCTGACGCCCTATGAGCAGATTTCGCTGGGCGATCTCAGCGTCGGGCGCGGCTATGACCCGGCGGTCGTGCTGGGCGACACCGGGGCCGCGGCGGCGCTCGACCTGCGCTACGCCTTCGTGCAGCTCTATCCCCAGATTCTGGCCTCGCCCTTCGTCTTCTACGACCAGGGGTTCGTACACAACAACGAGGCGGGCCTCTCGGGCCTGACCCCCAGCCGGACGCTGCGGTCCTTCGGCGCAGGGGTGACCTTGCGGCTGGCCAACCGGGCCAATCTGGAGCTCACCTACGCCAAGCCGATCGACGCGGTGACGGCCGGGGGCCCGCGGCCCGCGGGGCGCCTGCTCGTCAACCTGACCGCCAGTTTCTTCTAGGGGGAGACGCCAGCATGACCTCTTCGCCCGCCCGCCACATCAACCGCCACCGCGGCGCCCCGGCCCGGCGCGATCTCCTGTGCCGCACCGCGCTTTGCGGCGCCCTGATGGGCGTTGTCGTTTCCATCGCCTCGCCGAGCTACGCCCTGCCGGTCTGGACCGGGCAGAGCCAGGTCAATCCGGGCGGCGCCCTGCCCTCGATCAGCAGCACGGCCGGGACCACCAATGTGGGGCTGAACGCGCCGCGCACGGTGATCGACTGGTCGACCTACAACGTCGCCAGCGGCGAGACGGTCAACTACAACTTCAACGCCCGCAACTGGATCGTGCTCAACCGCATCCAGGACAACAAGACGCCGGAAATCGACGGCACGATCGCCGGCCACGTGAACGGGGCGTTCGGCGGCAACATCTGGTTCGCCTCGCACAGCGGCATGATCATCGGCGAGGGCGCCCAGATCGACGCCGGCGGCCTCCTGCTCAGCACCGCCGCGCCGGATCTCGCGACCTTCCTCGATCCGAACAACCTGACCTTCGTCTTCCCCGGCGCCGAGGTCGTCGACCAGCCGGCGATCGGCATGCTGCCCGGCTCTTCGATCAACGGCCACGGCGGCCTGGTGGCGATCATTGCGCCGACCATCATCACGGGCGCCGGGACCGCCGTCACCGGCCAGAACGGCTCCAACGTCCTTTACGGCGCGGCGACGGGCTTCAAGCTCACCCTGGCGCAGAACGCACCCGGCGATTTCGACCTGGTCGACTTCATCATTCCCAACGGCAGCGACGCCCAGGTCCTGATGGACCTGCAGAACTCCACCAGCGCCAACTCGGTGTTCGTGGCCGCGGTCAGCCGAAGCCAGGCCTCCAGCTCGGTGATCAACCTGCAAGGCATGATCACCGCCCAGGCGGTGACCGCCGACGGCGGCGACATCATCCTGTCGGGCCGCAGCGGCATCGTCGGCAAGCAGCCGGGGCCGGACGCCGGCGGCACCCCGACCGACATCTATCTGCGCACCTCCTCGGCCTCGCGCGACATCGTGCTGGAGACCGGCGGCCAGGTGTTCGGCGACCCCTATGTGCGCCCGCCCCCGCCGCCGCCGCCGGACGGGCCGCCGCCGGCCTTCGTGCCGCCGCCGCCGCCTGGCGACGGCTGCAACAATCTCGACGCCATCGGTTGTGACGGCGGCGGCGGCAACGGCTTCGGAGGCGGCGGCGACGACTGCATCAGCGGGTGCGAACTGGCGCTCGGCGGCCCGCTCATCTCGGCGCGCCTGCACAGCGTGGTCAACGACCTCGAGGTCTCGAATCTCACGGCCGGCCGGGACACCATACTGATGGCCAGCGAGGCCATAAACCTTGGCTCGGCAAAAGCGGGCCGGGATCTCATCATCGACAGCGACACCCTGCAGGCCAACAGCCTCTCGGCGGGCCGCGCCCTGACGCTGAAGAGCGAAGGCGGCGACCTTCTCGCCGGATCGGTCACCGCCGCAGGCGCCGGCACGATCAGCTCGGCTGGCTCGGTGCAGTTCGACAGCCTCAGCCTGACCGGCGGCGCCGGCCAGACGCTCAATGTGCAGTCGGCCGGCGACATCGGACTTGGCGACGGATCGGGCTCCGCCTCGGGCGGATCGATCGTGCTCAACGCCGCCGGCAACGTCACGGTCGACCTGGCCTCCGCCTCGCTCACCACGGTGACCGCCGGCGGGACCGCCAATCTGCAGGCGGGCACGCTCAACGTCGGCACGGTCAGCGCCAACGAGGTGCTGCTGCAGGGCGGCGGCATCACGGTCGCCCACGCTGTCAGCGCCAACGACATCTACGTCTCGTCCTCCGGCGGGGCCTCGGTGGGGACCGCCAAGGCGGGCGACGACATCTATGTGCTGGCCAGCGGCGGTGACGCCTCCCTGACCAACGCCACCCTGACCGGGGCCGCTGCGGACCAAGTCGGCCCGGGCTTCGGCGGCAATCCCGACAAGGCCGGCAACGGCCGCGTGCTCGCCGTCCAGTCGGTCTCCGGCAGCGCAACCCTTGGCTCGGCGACCGGCTCGGTGACCGGCGCCACGGCGGTCAGCGTGGTCGGCGGCCTCGACGCCACCGTACAGCTGCCGACCGCCTTGCCCGGCGCCCTGACGGTGACCGCGGGCCGCGACGCCAGCCTGACGGCGCCCAGCGTGACCTTCAACGCCGTGACCGCGGGCCGCGACGTGACCCTGATGACCACCGGCGGCGATTTCACCTCGTCGGCGGCCCTGGTCGCCACCCGCAACCTGAGCATCGGCGCGGTCGGCGCGCTGACGGTCGGCGATATCACCGCGTCCTCCGGCTCGATCACCCTCACCGGCCGCAGCGTCACCGCGGGCGCCGTCATGGCGGGCCAGGACCTGACGCTGAAAGCCTCGAACGGCGCGGTCAACGTCGCCAAGTTCCAGGCCGGCCGCGACCTCATCGTGCAGGGCTCCAGCCTGTCGCTGGGCCAACAGCTCGCCGCCATCGGCCGCGACCTGTCGATCACCACGCCCGGCGCCTTCACCGCCGGCAGCGCCTTGACCGCGGGCCGCAATGTCACGCTCAACGTCGGTGGCATGGCCACGCTGCAAGGCGTCAACGCGCCCGGCAATGTCGACATCATCGCCAACGACCTGACGCTCGGCGGCGCGATCAACGCCCAGAACGTGCAGATCGAATCCGCCACCGGCGCCCTGCAGGTCGGCGGCGGCTCCGCGCCTGCGTCGGGCCTATGGCTCGACAACACCGAGTTCGGCCAGATCCACGCCAAGGGCCAGGTGAACCTCTATGCGGGCCTCGCGGCCGGCGCGACGCGCGGCGATCTGACGATCCTCAACCTGGACGTCAATCCGGCCTCGACACCGCAGGTGAACTTCCTGGTCGGGACCGGGCACAACGCCCTGGTCCAGGGCCTGATCGCGCCCACGGCCTCGGGCGGCGTCGTCCACATCGGCGACAACGCCAACGGGTCCTGGAAGCCGGATTCGATCCTGGTCAGCGGTCAGATCGGCGCGGCGGCCTACAGCAACGGAAGCTATTCCAACGTCCGCGACTTCGACGACGTGCGGCTGTTCGCGACCAACGACATCATCATCGGCTCTCAGCGCTTCATCAGCCTGATCCAGTCGACGTCCAATGCCGACATCGAGATCGGCAAGAACAAACCGGCCGGCGTGGCGGCGACCGCCGCGGAGCAGAACCGTGTGCTGGTGGCGGCCGGCGACCTGGAGCTCTCCGCCTCGGGCAAGGTGGTCTCGCAGAACACCGGCCCGACGCCCGACCAGTCGGTGGGCCTGTTCCTGACCGGCAAGCCCGGCGCCACCGCCGTCACGCCGGACCTGATCATCGATCCGCCGCAGCTCGTCGACCTCTACGGCTCGTTCGTCAGCCAGGGCGGCCAGGTGGTGTCGAGCTTCTCGGCCGGCGCGGGCGTGGCCTTCACCATCGTCGACTCCGCGGGCAATCCGACCTCCGCCCCGCTAGGCGCGATCTACCGCTTCGACAGCTGCACGCTCGGCACCAACCAGTGCGCGGGGGCGACCACGGTGACCAGCAACCTGGCGCAGAACACGCCCACGCTGAATGTCAGCTCGACCGGCGGCGGCGGACTGGGCGCCGACACCGCCGGCGGCGGGTCAGGCGATTCCGGGGACTCCGGCGACGGCTCGTCCGGCGGCGGCTCCAGCGGCGGCGGCAAGGGCAGTGCGGCCAAGGCCGCCGGCGGACGCAACAGCGGGCCGCCGCTGTTGTCCTCGGCGCCGCCGGAAGCCGACGCCGTGCTCACCGATCCGGTCACCACCGGCGCCGGCAGCGAAGAGATCTGGCGCAAGCGTGACAAGGACGCCAAACCGAGCCCGCAGGGGAGCAAGCCATGACCGGCGCGCGGATCCCGCTCATCCGGACTTGGGCCGCACTAAGCGGCGCGATGCTGCTCCTGGGCTTCACGGGCGCGGGCCACGCCCAGACCCGGGCCGACCTGATCCCGCTTGGCCGCAGCGCCGCCTCAGGCGCGGTCTGCGAGGCGGTGCGCGACTACGACGACCCGGTGGTGCAGGCGCAGGGCCGGCGCGGCTGGAACATCCATTGCCGGGGCTGGGACGTGAACCTTGGCCGCATCTATGTGCTGCCCAACGCCGCCGCCCAGAGCGCCTGGAGCCAGGCGCTCGCGACGCGGGCGACCTGCGCGGCGGCGAAACCGGAGACGATCGCCGGCCTGGGCGCCGTCGACCGGCGCGCCTGCCATGCGGCCTCCAGCAACGCCACCTACCTCACCTACGGCGCCAGGAAGGGCGGCGGCCTTTACGTCGCCGAGGGCGCCAGCCAGATCGCCGACGTGCTCGAGACCGGGCTGAAGGTGGTCTCCGGCGCCGCCAGGCCGCCGAAGGTCGCCGAGGTGCAGGTCTCCGCCGCCAGCGCCGAGATCGCCGCCGACTTCGGGGGCGCCTCGGGCGGCCTCGCCCGCGCCCAGGCCGCCGCGGCCACCGATCCGGCCCGCCTGAAGGCGCGCGCCTATGTGCAGAACAACGAGTGGCATTTCGACGAGGCCGAGACCGACTTCCAGGCGCTGGCCACCGACGCCCAGGCGCGCAACGCCTCGCCGCGCGAACAGGGCGAGGCCCTGCTGAACCTGGCGCTCAACATTTCCAACAATGGCCGCTTCGCCGAGGCCGACCGCCAGTTCGCCGCCGCCGATGCGCAGGTCGCCCAGGCCGGCGACCCGGTGCTGGCCGCCCAGGCGCTGAGCTACCACGCCCTGCATCTGCGCAATGAAGGCAAGTTCTCCGAAGCCGTCACGGCCGCGCGGGCGACGCTGCAGGCCCGCGAACAGGTCCGCACGGCCCGCGGCCTGACCGTCAAGGGCCCGACCGTCGTGGCGACCGGCGGCGTCGTGGCCATCGGGTCCGACCTGTCGCACGCGCTCAACACCCGCTCCGGCGGCCAGGACCTGATGGGCGGTGGCGGCGCGGTCTCGATCAACGACCAGTTCCTGGTGCAGGACGCCCAGGCCTGGGAGGTCATCGGCTCGTCCCTGGCCGCCCAGGGCGACGACGCCGGCGCGCGCGAGGCGCTGGCCCAGGCCGGCCGCACCCTGACCGCCAGCGAGGCCGACGGCGCCCTCAACGTCTGGCTGCGCAGCCGCGTGGAGGCCGATATCGCCGACCTGGATCTGGCCGCCGGCCAGCCCGGCCAGGCCGCCGACCGCCTGACCACCTCGATCCAGATCCTGCGCGCCCGCCATGCCGGCACGGCGACCGAAGGCGGCCTCCTGCTGCAGCTTGGCCACGCCCAGATGCTGGCCGGCCGCGACGACGCGGCGCTGGCGAGCTTCGGCCGGGCGTTTTCCCTGTTCCAGAGCCAGCGGGGCTCGCTTGGCGCCTCGGCCGACGACGCCGCGCCCTACTTCGACCTGCTGCTGGCCAAGATCGCCTCCGATCCGAGCCATGCCGACGACTATAAGGGCCGCTTCTTCTCGGCGGCCGAAAGCGTGGTCTCCAACGCCACCGCCCAGACGGTCTCCAAGCTGGCCGCGCGCGTGGCCTCGGGCGACGGCGCGATCACCGGCCTGGTGCGCGCGCTCGACGACACCAAGCGCGAGCTTCGCGCCACCGAGGCCAGGATCGCCAACGCCCAGGCGCAGGGCGCCTATGCCGGCGAGGCCAAGACCACGCTCGACGCCCAGCTGAAGACCCTGCAGACCCAATCCGACACCCTGGAAGCCCAGCTGCTGGCGGCCAATCCCCGCTACGCCCAGCTGGTCGCCTCCACCGCCGCGATCGGCGACCTGCAGAAGGCGCTGCGGCCCGACGAGGTCTATCTGAAGCTGGTGCTGCTGGGCCCGCGCGGCTACGGCATCCTGGTCTCCAAGACCGCCGCGAAATCCTATGCCCTGACCCTGTCGCGCAATCAGGCCGCCGCCGCGGTGCGCGCCATCCGCGCGCCCTTCGAGGCGGAAGACAACCTGCCCGCGTTCGACATCGCCAAGTCCTACGCCCTCTTCCAACAGCTGGCCGGGCCGGTGCGCGGCGAGATCGCCGCCGCCAAGCACCTGATCTACGAGCCGGACGGCGCGCTGATCTCGCTCCCGGTCGCCACCCTGGTGATGGACGACCCGGCGCCGCTGCTGGCGGGCCTGGCCAAGGGCAAGGAGCCTGACTACCGCAAGGTGGCTTGGCTGGGCGCCCGGCTGGACAGCTCGCTCGTCCTGTCGGCGGCGAGCTTCATGCAGTCCCGCGCCTTCAGCCCGTCCCGCGCCAAGCAGACCTTCCTGGCCTTCGCCGACCCGGCCAGCGCCAAGGCCGAGCCCCGCGCCTACGCCTCGGTGCTGAAGCGCTCGGGGACGATCGCCGGCGGCAATGGCGCGAACGTCTGCGAGGGCACCCGCCAGGCCCTGCTGCGCCTGCCGGAACTCCCCGACACCGCCGACGAGGTGCGCAAGGTCAGCGCCAGCCTGCACGACACCCGCCCCGACGATCTCCTGATCGGCAAGGCGTTCACCGACGACGCGGTCAAGTCACGCAGCGACCTGGGCGACTTCAAGGTGCTGTATTTCGCGACCCACGGCCTGCTGCCGCAGCCCTCGGCCTGCCTGCCGGAGCCGGCGCTGGTCACCTCGGTGGGCGCGGGCGCCGACAGCGACGGTCTGCTGGACGCCAGCGAGATCCTCGACCTCAAGCTCGACGCCGACCTGGTGGTGCTTTCGGCCTGCGACACCGGCGGCGCGGGCTCCGACGCCGCCGACCTCACCGGCCTGCAGGGCGGTGGCGAGGCGCTGGGCGGCCTGACCCGGGCGGTGATCTACGCCGGCGGCCGGGCCCTGGTGGTCAGCCACTGGTCCGTGGACTCCGCGGCGACGGTGCGGCTGATGACCGGCCTGTTCTCCACCCAGGGCGGCAGCGAGGCCGAGGCCCTGCAGAAGGCGCAGGTCGTCCTGCAGCAGAGCCCCGACTGGTCGCACCCCTACTTCTGGGCGCCCTTCACCATCGTGGGCGATGGCGCGCGGGCCATGCCGACCTCGTCCGCCGCCGCGGCGGCCGGCCAGCCCTAGCGGACGCCCCGGCATCGCCGCGTCTCGCCCCGCTGCGGCCGGTTCCGGCAACGCCGCGATCTATTTCGATCGCGAGCCCTATGACGCCGCCCTGGCGCGCCCGCTGGGCCGCCAGTCGGCCGGCGAGGGCTTTCTGCGCGGCTTCCTGCAGCACGCCGACGTCGAGCAGGTCTATCTGTGGAACGTCCGCGACCGGCCCGTGGCCGAATTCGCACCGCTGCTCGAGCGGCTGGGTCCGCCCGGCAAGCCCCTGACCTGGATCGGGCCCGACCGCGCCGCGCTCGCCGCGCCGGGCGCGGTGCACATCCCGACGCCGGAGCTGCGGCAGGAGGCCTGGGCGCGCCGCGAGGCCGGCGCTGCCAGCTATTCCCTGACCGGCGTCACCCACACCATCGCCGAGCACCACATCATGGCCGAGATCGCCGGCCTGTTGATCGGGCCGGTGGAGACCTGGGACGCGCTCATCTGCACCTCGCCCGCCGTGCAGAGCGCCGTGCAGACCCAGCTGGCGGCGGTCGCCGAGTACCTGCACGACCGCTTCGGCGTCACCCGCATGCCGGCCGCCCAGCTGGTCACCATCCCGCTGGGCGTCCACACCCAGGATTTCACGCCGGACCCGGAGGCGCGGCGCCGCTGGCGCGACGCGCTCGACGTGCCGCAGGACGCCTTCGCCGCGCTCTATTTCGGCCGCTTCAACATCGCCACCAAGATGAACCCCGCGCCCATGGGCCTGGCCCTGCAGGAGGCGGCCCGCCGCACCCGCCAGCCGGTCTATTGGATCCTGTTCGGCGGCACCTTCTCGCCGGACGCCGACCAGGCCTTCCGCGAGGCCGCCCAGGCCTTCTGCCCCGACGTGCAGCTGCGCTTCGTCGGCGAGGCGCAGCCCGACGCCCACGGCCCGATCTGGTCGGCGGCCGACGCCTTCATCTCATTTTCGGACAATGTGCAGGAGAGCTTCGGCCTGACGGTCCCCGAAGCCATGGCCGCGGGCCTGCCCTGCGTGGTCTCCGACTGGGACGGCTATCGCGCCAGCCTGCGCCACGGGACGGACGGCTTCCTGATCCGGACGACGACGCCCCGGCCCGGCCTCGGCGCCGATCTCGCCTACCGCTACGCCCACGGCATCGGCGGCTACGACCGCTATTTCATCGCCCAATCGCAGTTCACCGCGGTCGATGTCGAACGGGCCGGCCAGGCGCTGGCGGCGCTGATCCAGGACCCGGAGCGGCGGGCGCGCATGGGCGCCTCGGCCATGGCGCGCGCGCGTTCGGTTTTCGACTGGAAGGCGGTGATCCCGCAATACCAGACGCTGTGGCGCGAGCTCGAGCGGCGGCGCAGGGCCGCGCCGGCGCAGGCGCCGGGCGTCGGCCTGGAGAACCCCTGGGCGCTGGACCCCTTCCGCATGTTCGCGGCCTATCCGAGCCACACGCTCGCCCACACCGACACGGTGCAGCTGACCCGGGCGTTCGCGCCGGCCGACCTGGCGGCGATCATGGCCGCGCCTTCGGTGCGCGGCGCGGAGAGCCGGCTGCCCACCTTGCCGCAGACCGAAGCCCTGATCGCGGCGCTGTCGCACGACCGCCCGGCCGCGGTGGGCGCGATCCTGAGCGGATTTCCGCCACAAGAACGGCCTTTCCTGGAGCGCGGCCTCGTGTGGCTGGCCAAGTACGGCCTCGTCAGATTTTCGAGGGTAACGTTAAAAGAATGACAATTGGCCTCACCCTTGCTTGAGGCCAAACGGTACCGCGGCACGTACCTTTGTGGTACTAGAGAAGAACAAACCTCACCGCTTTCGCGCGGTGGTTGAACAAGAGGTTCCGTATGCGTCGCTTCATTCTTGGCGTTCTGCTCGCGGCCGGCGTGGCCGGCGCGGCGAACGCCAGCGACTACATCGTCGTCAACTCAACGGATCCGGGCATCAAGCGCGGCATGGCGCTGGACGCCGGCATGCGCGTGCCCGTGGCGGCCGGCAAGAGCGTGACCGTGATGCGCGCGTCCGGCGAGATCACCACCCTGCAGGCCGGCGCGGCCGGCGTCACGCTCCCCGGCGCGAAGCTCGCCGCCAGCGACGGCGCCAAGTTCGACAGCCTGAAGTCGCTGATCGACCCGCCGCCGGCCGGCCGCACCTTCGGGGCCCGCCGCGGCGGCGCGCTCTGCCCTGACGCCAACAGCCTGGACGACATCCTGAAGCTCGCCGACACCCCTGGGTGCAAGAGCGAGGCCCGCGAGGCGCTCGACGCCTACATCGCCAAGAACGGCGGCGGCGCCAACTAGCCGCCGGCGCCGAGGCGCGCGAACAGGACCAGAGTCAAGGTCACCATGATCGCGCCTCCGATCCGCGTGGCGATCTGGGCGAAGGGCATCAGCTGCATGCGGTTGCCGGCGGTGAGGATCGCCACATCGCCGGTGCCGCCCTGCCCGGAATGGCAGGCGTTCACGATGGCCGCATCGATCGGATAGAGCCTGACGAACCGGGCGACCACGAAGCCCGTCCCCATCAGCGTCGCCACGGTGACGACGATGGTGGTCAGCGTCGGCAGGTTGAAGGCGCCGATCAGCTTCTCCCAGGGCGTCTTGGCGGCCCCGATGGCGAACAGCAGCGGGTAAGTCACCGCCTGGGAAAAGAACTGGAAGTTGGCGAAGGCGCCGCGCTCCAGCCTGGGCGAGGCCACGTGGCCAAACTTCATCAGGACCGCCAGCGCCAGCATCACCACCGGGCCGGGCCAGTTCCACAGCTTCTGGGCGAGCGCGCCGACCAGATAGAGCGTCACCGCCATCACCAGCGCCGCGCCGACGTCGGCCGGGGTCACCGGCGCGCGTTCAGCGTCCGGCGTGGCGAAGGGCTCGTCGTCCTGCTCGCCGGGTTGCAGGCGCCCCTCGCCGGTCAGGTGCGGATAGCGTTTGCCGACGGCGTTCAGCGCGCCCGCGAACAGGATAGCCGTCAGGCTCCCCAGCATCA
This sequence comes from Phenylobacterium sp., assembly GCF_035309685.1. Taxonomy (GTDB): domain Bacteria; phylum Pseudomonadota; class Alphaproteobacteria; order Caulobacterales; family Caulobacteraceae; genus Phenylobacterium. The sequence continues at coordinate 47,003 of NZ_DATGEX010000007.1, read as the reverse complement.
CCGCCGGCAGCACCTGCGCGAACAGCTCGCCCTGCGGCTGGTGCGAGAAATTGGCGTAGCCGATGGTCAGGGGAATCGCGCCCTCGCCGACCCCGCCGGCCATGATCGGCGCCACAACCTTGAAGAAGGTGTGCGACAGCCCCAGCCCCAGCGCCGTCCCGACCGCGCAGCCCACGGCGCAGGCGACGACCGATCCGATGGCCAGCGGCACGAAGATTTTCACGAACCCGGCGATCAGCACGCGCCGGTCCATGCCCAGGATCGAGCCGACGATGATCGCGGCGATGAACAGGTAGAGGAAGTTGGAGTTGTCGGTGAACGCCGTGATCGACTTCACCAGGCTCCCCGGCAGCAGGTGGGCGTAGACCAGGTACGACGGCAGGAAGGTCGCCAGGATCGCCGCCAGGCCCAGGTTCTTCAGGCCGGGCGTGCGCTTGCCGATCTCGGCGCAGAAGAAGCCGCCCACCGCCAGCACCACGATGTTCATCAGGATGTCCGACGGCGGCGCGCCCAGCCAGACGAAGGCGGCGGTGACGGCCACGCCGACAATGGCGACCGGCACGGGCACCATGCCCAGCCGCAGGTCCATGATCCGCCACCAGGCGGCGCGTGGCCCCGGCTCACTCACCGGCGAAATCCAGCGATTCCCATGCGGCGCTCCCCTTTTGAGCTGAGCTTGCCCGCCGCGCGGCGGGAGCGCCAGCCCAGCGGCCTCCCCTCCCCCTTGCGGGGAGGGGTCAGGGGTGGGGGTGCAAGCTGTGAGGACTGCGCTTCGGCCCATAAGCACGGCGATGACACCCCCACTCCCTACCCTCGCCCCGCAAGGGGGCGAGGACGCCAAGAGCACTCGATCCCGCCGATTTTCGATTCAGCCTACTCGTACCTCAGCGCGCGCGAGGGCTCAGCGCGGCTGACCCGGATCGCCTGCTCGGCCACGGTCAGCACCGCTACCAGGACCGCCGCCAGGCTCGGGACCAGGAAGAAGACGGGATTGAGCCCGATCCGCTCATTGAAGCCCGCCAGCCACCAGCTCATGGCGAGGTACGCCACCGGCCAGGCGATCAGGTTGGCCCACAGGACCGGACGCAGGAACTCGCCGATGAGCAGGCGCAGGACGTCGGCGGTCGAGGCGCCCAGGGTCTTGCGGATGCCGATCTCCTTGACCCGCCGGCTGGTGTTGAAGGCGGCCAGCCCATAGAGGCCCAGGCAGGCGATCGCCGCCGAGAGCACGGCGCCGGCGGCGAACAGCTGCCCGCGCCGCGCGTCGCTGTCGTAGAACGGCTTCATGGTCACCTGCACCGTCTCGCCCTGGAACGGCGCGCCGGGCGCGAGGCCGCGCCAGACCGCCTCCAGCCGCTGGCGGACCTCCGCCTGCGTCCCGTCACGCACCCGCACCGCCGCGGACCAGGCGCTCGGTGCGTTCGGCGGACCCAGGCGGCTGTTCAGGAGGTAGAACTGCGGCGGCGGCGGCAGGCGGGGCGAGTCGAAGCGAACGTCGGCGACCACGCCGACGATGGTGGCGATCGCCCGATTGCCCTTGTCGCTCCGACTGAAGATGATCTGCTGGCCCAGCGCCTTGGCGGGATCGGTGAATCCGAGTTCGCGCGCGGCGCCCGCGTTGATCATGGTGTTGATGCCACGGCCGGCGTCAGCGATCTGGTCGTAGGTCTCCCCCGCGCGGTCGTCGGCGCCATGGCTCTCGTCCAGCACCCGGCCCGCGACCAGCTTGAGGCCATAGGTCCGCGCGTAGTCGGACCCGATCCGTTCGTACAGCAGCGAGGGCTTGATCTCCGGCTTCCCGACCAGCTCCACATTGGTGTTGCTGTTGGACTCCGGGTCCGGGTGGCGGTCCGAGGCCGTCACCGAGAGCACGCCCGGCGTATGGCGGAAGGCCTCGACGATGGTGCGCATCTGCGGCGCCACCTGCTGGTCGCCCAGGCCGCGCACGATCAGCAGGCCGTCGCGCCGGAAGCCGACCTCGGCGCCGCGCAGATACTGCATCTGGGCGAAGATCACCGCCGTGCACACCATCAGGCAGATAGCGATGGCGAACTGCCCGACCGCCAGGGCCTCGCGCAGCCGCGCGCCGGCCCGTCCGCCGCCCGGAGCCCGGGCTGAGGCCAGGACGGATGCGGCGCGGAAGCGCGCCAGCACCACCGCCGGATAGACGCCCGCCGCCAGACCGACGACGAGGCACAGGCCAAGCAGGGGCAGGAGCATGCCCCGCGCGCCGAAATAGGTCATGCGGATAGGCTCGCCGAGCACCGCGCTCACCGCCGGCAGGGCGATCTCGATCAGGGCGGCGCCGATCAGTCCCGCCGCCAAGGCGACGGCGACCGACTCGCCGACGAACTGGGCGATCAGCATGCCGCGCGTCGCACCCATCACCTTGCGGATCGCCACCTCGCGCGCCCGCATCCCGGCCCGCGCCGTGGCCAGGCTCACATAGTTGACCACCGCGATCAGCAGGGTGACGGCGCCCATCACGCCCAGGGCGGTCACGAACAGGCCGTCGACGGCGGGCCTGAAAACGTCCACGGTCGAGTCCGTGAGGTGCAGCTTCGCCAGCGGCGCCAGTCTATAGTGGACATGCTGGCTGGCGGGCTTCTGCATATCGGTCGCCTCGCGGTCCACGAAGGCCGGAAATTCGCGGTCGATGGTGGCCGCGTCCGCCGGCGAACCCAGACGCACGAAGGTAGCCATCCAGTTGGACCCCCAGCTGGGCATGAAGTCCTTGCGGCCGGTCAGGATCTCCGGGACCAGCCGGACCACGATATCCAGCACCAGGTTGCTGTCGGGCGGCAGGTCGCGCAGCACGCCGCTCACGCGGTAGTCGCGGGGCTGGCCGTCGATGACGATGGTCAAGCGTCGGCCCACGGCCTGGTCGGTTCCGAAATACTTGCGCGCGGTGGCCTGGGTGATGACTGCGCCGGTGGAGTCGTTGAGCGAGCTCGCCCGGTCGCCCGCCACGAACGGGAACGGGAAGATGTCCCAGACCGACGGGTCGGCGAAGATCACCCGCTCGAAGGCCTGCTGGCCCCCGTTGCGGGCCGTGTTGCGGACCACGTAGCTGTTGTCCATCACCCGGGCGGCGGCGCGGATCTGCGGGAAATCGGCCAGGAGGCGCGACTGCAGAAGGTAGGGCGTCTGCGAGGAATGGTGCGGCGGCTGGCCGGGCCAGGTGGACATCTGGTTGACCCGGAAGATGGCGTCCCGGTGCGGCGCCCAGTGGTCGAAGCCGGTCTCGAAGCGGACCACCAGGAACAGGATCGTGCAGACCGCCAGGCCCAGCGCCAGGCCGAAGGTGTTCAGCAGGGCGTAGAGCCTGTGCCGGCTCAGCGTGCGGTAGAGCGACAGGGCGTAGTTACCCAGCATGGCGATGCTCTCGGCGTGGATTGCGGATGGGGGATGCGGGCGCGCTACTCATGGCGAAGCGCCTTGGACGGCGGCGCGCGGGCGACGAACAGCGCCTGGGCCGCGACGGTCGCCACCGCGATCAGCAGCGTCATGGCCGAGGCGATGAGGAAATAGGCCGGTGTCAGCGCCACCCGCTGGTCGAAGCCGACCAGATAGGCGCTGAGCGCCACATAGGCTAGCGGCCACGCCGCCAGATTGGCCAGCACCACCGGCCGCAGGAACTGGCCCATCAGCAGGCGCAATATATCCGCTGTCGAGGCGCCCAGCGTCTTGCGGATGCCGATCTCCTTGACCCGCTGGGCCGTGTTGAACGAGGCCAGGCCATAGAGGCCGATGCAGCCGATCGCCACCGCCAGGACGGCGGCCAGGGTCAGCATGCGGCTGATCTGCTCGTCGGTCCGGTAGTAGGGCTCGAGCTCGGCCGCCATGGTCTTGGCCAGGAACGGCTCGGTGGGCACGATGCGCCGCCAGTCGGCCGCCAGCCGCGGCATCAGGGCGTCGCTGTCGACGCCGGCGTAACGGACCGCCGCCTCCGCGCCGTCGATGGGGCCCGAGAACGCCAGATAGATGATCGGCGCGAGCTTCTCATGGGGCGACCTGAACCGCATGTCGCTGACCACCCCGATGACAGTGAAGGGCTTGGTCCCCCCCTCTAGGCTCTGGCCGACGGCGTCACGTGGCCTTGCGAACCCCAGCACCTGCACGGCGCGGGCGTTGAGCACGATGTTGATGCTGGCCCCGTCGTCCGGCGAGACGGAGAAGTCGGCGGCCCGGCTGGGATCAGGCAGCCGCCCGGCCAGCAGCCGCGCGCCATAGGTCTGCAGGAAGTTCGGCCCGATCGCGACGGTGTCGATGATCGGCCCATGGCCGGGCGCGCCCGCGCGCTTGAACGTATTCATCAGGCGGAAATTGTAGCCGGGCGCGTTGTTCGCCTGCCCCGCGGCGACCACGCCGGGCTCCGCGCGCCAAGCGGTCAGCAGGCTGGCGCGCTGTTCGGGGGTGAGGTCCTCGTGCGGAAAGGAATCCACCTGGATCAGGCCTTGCCGCCGGAAGCCCAGGTCGGCGCGATGCAGATAGGCGGCCTGGCTGACGATCACCGCCATGCCGATGGTGAAGGCGATGGCGATGGCGAATTGCAGGATCACCAGGGCCTCGCGCAGCCGCGAGCCCACCCGTCCGCCGCCGGGCGAGCGCGCGGAGACAAGCACGCTGGCCGGCTGGAAGCGCGACAGGACGAAGGCCGGGTAAACTCCCGCGCCGACGCCCACCACCAGGACCACGAACGCCATCATTCCGGCGAGCCAGGGGTCGCCGAGATAGTCGAGTTTGAGGGTGACTCCGATGGCCGCGCTGAACAGCGGCAGCACCAGCTCACAGAGGGCCAAGCCCATCAAGGCGCCGCAGAGGGCCACTACCACCGACTCGCCCACGAACTGGGCGATCAGCCCGCGCCGTGTGGCGCCCATCACCTTGCGCAGCGCCACCTCCTTGGCCCGCATCGAGGCCCGCGCGGTCGCGAGGTTCACGTAGTTCACAGCCGCCAGCAGCAGGGTCAGCGCCGCCACCGCGGCGATGGCGGCGACAATCGCCCCGGCGGGCGGGACGATCAGGTGCAGATGGCGCAGGGGCGTCAGGCGAAGGGCGAGGACCTTGCGCGGCGGGTTTTCGCTTGAGGGTGCGTAGTGCCGATCGATGAAGCTCTCGAAGCCCTCGTCCAGCGCCTTGGCCGCGCCCGGCGTCGCGAACCGAAGATAGGTTGAGGCGCTCCTGCGGCACCAGCAACGCCATCGGGGAATCTCATCCGGCGTCGGCTGCTCCATGCGAACCAGGAAGTCGAACATGAAGTCGGTCGTCGGCGGCGGGTCTTTGATCACGCCCACGACGCGGTAGGTCCGCACCTTCTTGTCGAGGCTGAGCGTCAACCGCTGGCCGATGGGATTGGCGGCGCCGAAGTACCTTCGCGCCTTGCTCTGCGCGATCACCATCTCGTCGGGCGCCCGAAGCGCCAGGGTCCGGTCGCCGGCGATCAAGGGCAGGTCGAAAACCTTGAAGAAGCTCGAGTCCACCCACGTCACGTGCTCCGGCGTGATCGTGGCGCCTTGCCGGACGGTGGCCAGATCGCCGTTGGCGCGGGTCCCCACAATCTGCGGGTAGTCGCCCTGAAGCTCGTCCAGAAGCGCGCCCTTCGTACTGGAGTCCCACCCTCCCACGACAAAGTCTTTGCTCTGGACCACGTAGATCTGGTCCGCGTGCGGGATCCAGGCCTCGAAGCTGGTCTCGAAATGCACCACCAGCATCAGCACGAGGAACACCGCCACGCCCAGCGCCAGGCCCAGGACATTGATCGCCGCGTAGAGCCTGTGCCGTGCGACGGAGCGGTAGAACGTCAGGAGCCAGTGGGCGAACATGCCCGGCCTCAGGCGGCGCGGCTGGCGGAGATGACGATGCGGCCGTCCAGCATGTCGATGCGCCGCTGGGCGATGTCGGCGTGGCGCGGCGAGTGGGTGACCATGACGATGGTCGCGCCCTCGCGGTTCAGGCTTTTCAGGATCTCCATCACCTGCTCGCCGTTCTCGCTGTCGAGGTTGCCGGTGGGCTCGTCGGCGAGGATCAGCGAGGGCTGGCCGACGATGGCGCGGGCGATCGCCGCGCGCTGCTGCTGGCCGCCGGAGAGCTGGTGCGGATAGTGCCGGGCGCGGTGGGCGACGCCGACGCGGTCCAGGGCCGCCTCGACGCGCGCCTTGCGGTCCTTGCCGGCCCAGCGGCGGTAGACCAGCCCCAGCTCGACGTTCTCGGCGATGGTCAGCTCGTCGATCAGGTTGAAGCTCTGGAACACGAAGCCCAGGTTGTCGCGCCGCATGCGGGCGAGCTGCGCTTCCTCCAGGTCGGTAACCTCCTGGCCGCGGAACAGGTAGCGGCCGCTGGTCGGCCGGTCGATCATGCCCAGCGTGTTCAAGAGCGTGGACTTGCCGCAGCCCGACGGGCCCATGATCGCCACGAACTCGCCCTCCTCGATGGAAAGGTCGATGGACCGCAGCGCCGTGGTCTCGACCTCGTCTGAGCGGAACAGGCGGTTGATGTCGGCGAGCACGATCATGAGGCGTCTCTCAGCGAAGGATGAGGTGGGCGTAGGGAGCGAGCCCGGCATAGGAGGAGACCACCACCCGCTCGCCGGGCGAGAGGCCGGACGCCACCTCCACCTGCTGCGGATTGCGGCGGCGCACGGTGATGGCGCGGCGGTCGGCCGTGTGGCCATCGGGGCGGACCACGAAGGCGAAGGACCCGCCGGAGCCTTCCAGCCAGGCCTCGTTGGGCAGCACGAGCGCGGGCCGGGTGTCGCCCAGGATCAGGCGCACATCCAGGCTCTGGCCGCGGCGAAGCGTTGCGGGCATCGATCCCTGGAACGCCAGCTCCACATGGAAATGCCCCTGGGTGACCTGCGGCAGGACGCGGGCGACCTTCACTGGCACGGCGTGGCCGTCGATGTCGGCGCTGGCCGACTGCCCGACCGCGACGCGGCCCAGGTAGAACTCGTCGAGCTCGGCGGTGAGCTTGTAGGCGCCCTCGGAATCCACCTGGCCGACGCTGTCGCCGGCCTTCAGCGGCTGGCCGGGCTGCAGCAGGAAGTTGGTCAGGCGGCCCTTCATCGGGGCCTTGATGGTCAGCGCGTCCAGGCTCGCCTGCACCGCGGTCAGGTTGTCGTTCAGCCGCGCGGAGAGCGCCCGCACCTGGCCGGCCTGCGCCGCGCCCAGCGCCGTTTCGCGGCCATTGTTGGCCTGCAGCGCCGCCACGCGGGACTGGTTGTAGGCCGCGTCGTCCCGCGCCGTCTGCAGCGCCACATCGGAGTCGAAGCCGCCATCGTGCAGGGTTTGGCGGCGATCGAGCTCATGGCGCGCCTTCTGCAGCTCGTAGGTCGCCTGGGCCAGGTCGCGCTCGCGGTCCGACTGGGCCTTCTGCAGGGCCAGCTGCTGGGCGCTGACGTCGCCGAGCTTGCCGGAGATTTCCGCCTCCTGCGCCACCACCGCCAGGCGCAGTTGCGGGTTGGTCAGGCGCGCGATCGGTGTCCCGGCCGCCACCTCCGAGCCGTCCAGCACCAGGACCTGGCTCACCTGGCCGCCCTCGATGGCGGTGACGAACTGGGTGGTCAGCGGCGCGACCTCGGCGCGGACCGGCACATAGTCCTGGAAGGGCTCGCGCCGCACCTGCGCGATCTGCGTCTCGCTGGCCTTCACTGCGATGGAGTTGGCGCCGGGCAGCAGCCAGACGATCAGCGCCACGATGGCGATCAGCGCCACGCCGATCGCCGCCAGCAGCGGCCAGCGCCGGCGCCCGGGCTTGCCGATCACCCGGTCCATGCTCTCGGCGGCGGTGTGCAGGTAGGAGACTTCGGAACTGGACGTCATGGGCCTGGAATGCAAGGTTCGCGGTCAGCGTAACCCCGGCTTGGCCGTAAACTAAGTCACCGTTTTTATTGGGGTTTCTCGCGTGGCTGCGCGGCGTTCGCCCGCTTTCGGACGAGGTGTTCGTTTCCGGACATGGTCGAGGGTCTGTCAAGTGAAACCGGCGCCAGCGTCCTGTTCGTCGACGACGACCCGGACGTCCTGACCTCGGCCCAGGTATTGCTGGAGCGGAACGGCTTCCGCTTCTTCGTCGCCCGCAGCCCGGCGGAGGCCTGGAGCGTGCTGGCGGCCGAGCCGATCGACGTGATCCTGCTCGACCTCAACTTCGCCCGCGGCGCGACGTCGGGGGCCGAGGGCTTCGCGTGGCTGGCGGAGATTCGCGCCCACGACCCCGACGCGGTCGTCGTGGTGGTCACCGGCCACAGCGGCATCAACATCGCCGTCGCCGCCATGAAGGCCGGCGCCAGCGACTTCGTCATGAAGCCCTGGAACAATCCGCGCTTCCTGGAGACCGTCCGCGCGGCCGCCGCGCTCCGCCGCCGCAGCGGCGGCGACGACACGCCCGCGCTCGACGACGACCTGCTGCTGGTCGGTGACAGCCCGCCGATGAAGCGGGTCCGCGACCTGGTCGCCCGCGCCGCGCCCACCGGCGCCGCGGTGCTGATCCATGGCGAGGCCGGCACGGGCAAGGACCTGGTCGCCCGCCTGCTGCACGCCCGCTCCGGCCGCGCCGGCGCCTTCGTCCGCATCGACGTCCGCGGCCTCGGCGAAGACGCCGCAGACGCGGTCGGCGAGGCCGCGCTGGAGGCCCGCGGCGGCACCCTGTTCCTCGACGAGGTGGCCGACCTCTCCACCCCGGCCCAGGCCAGGCTGCTGGCGGTGCTGGACGCCGGTCCCGACCTGCGGCTCGTCTCCGCCACCCGGCGCGGCGGCGAGGGCCTGATCCGGCTGCGCGACGACCTGCTGGGCCGGCTGAACACCGTCGAGATCGCGCTCCCCACCCTCGCGGCGCGCGGCGACGACCTGACCCTGCTGCTGGAGCATTTCGTCCGCCTGTTCGCCCGCCGCTATGACCGTCCGCCCAAGCCACTCGACACCTCGGCTGTGGAGATGCTGCGCGTCCAGCCGCCGCCCGGCCAGGTCCGCGGCCTGCGCCAGGCCGCCGAACGCGCCGTGGTCCTCTCCGAGAGCGACGTCCTCACCGCCGCCGACTTCGCAGCCCCCGCGTCCGGCGCCGAACGCCCCACCGGAGCCCCCGACTTCAACCTCTCCCGCTCCGAGCGTTCCATGGTCGAAGCGGCGCTCAAGCGGCACGGCCACAACGTCAGCCAGGCGGCCCGCGACCTGGGCCTGACGCGCGCGGCGCTCTATCGGCGCATGGTCAAGCATGGGCTCTAGGCGCTTCTGGACCGGCCTCTTCGCCCAGGCCATCGTGTTCGGCTGCGGCGCCGTGGCGATCCTCGCCTGGCGCGCGACGCTGCCGGCCAACGCCCTGCTGTTCGCCATCGCAGGCGCGGCGGCCGCGGTCTGGCTGGCGGGCCGGGTCGGCGGCCCCGACGACGCCGGCAAGCCCGAACCCGAGATCCCCACCGAGAACCTCGACCGCGAGCGAGCGCGGCGCACTCTACAGGCCTTCCTTGACCAGGCCCCGACGCCCTTGGTCACCTGGCGGCGCGGCGAGCCCGCCAACGCGGTCAACCGCGCGGCGCGCCGCCTGTTCCGCACCGACGACGTGCTCACCGGGCCGGCCGCCGAGCTGGTGGCCGCGGCCCTGGAAGGCTCGGCCGACAGCCGGCGCACGGTGCGCCTGACCGAAGGCGGCGTGGCGCGGACCTACGCCATCTCGGTGGCCGACGTGGTGGGCGCGGGCGGCGCGCTGCGGCTGGCGGCCCTCACTGACATCGAGGCCGAAATCCAGGCCGCCGAAGCCGCGGCGCTTCGCGAACTGCTGCAGGTGCTGAGCCACGAGCTGATGAACTCGCTGACGCCGCTCGCCTCCCTCGCCCAAAGCGCCGCCGAGGCGCTGGCCGACGAGGACCCCGCCGACCTGCCGGTGGTGCGCCAGTCCGTCGAGGTGATCGCGCGCCGCGCCGAGGGGCTGCACCGCTTTGTCGAGGCCTATCGCCGCCTCGCGCGCCTGCCCGCCCCGGCCCCGCGCCGGGTCAGCCTGACCGACCTCATGAACGAGGCGGGGCAGCTCTTCGAGACCCGCTGGGCGCCGCTCGGCGTGCGCCTCGACCTCACCCGGCCCAAACCGGACATCCTGATCCGCATCGACCCGCACCTCACCGCCCAGGCGCTCCTGGGCCTGATGACCAACGCCGCCGAAGCCGCGCTGGCCGGCAAGGCCGCGACGCCCACCGTCCGGCTGTCGGCCCACGCCTCCGGCGATGGCGCGGCCATCTCGGTCGAGGACAATGGCCTAGGGGTGCCCGACGACCAGGCCGCCGACGTCTTCCGCCCGTTCTTCACCACCAAGCCGGAGGGCGCCGGCATCGGGCTCAGCCTCGCGCGCCAGGCCATCGTCAGCCAGGGCGGGCAGCTCTTGCTGGAGCCGTCGGATGAGGGCGCGCGGTTCCTGATCGCCTTCTGATGCGGGGCCGCTTGAGCTGCTGTAGAGATTCCGTCCCGCTTCGCTGACCGGACGCGCCATGACCCGCTACATCGCCGCCATCGACCAGGGCACGACCTCCTCGCGCTGCATCGTCTTTGACCATGACGGCGCGATCGTCGCGGTGGACCAGAAGGAGCATCGGCAGATCTTCCCAAGGCCCGGCTGGGTCGAGCACGACGCCGAGGAGATCTGGACCAACGTCCAGGCGGTGGTGAAGGGCGCGCTCGCCAAGTTGAAAATCACGGCCAAGGACCTGGCCGCCGTCGGCATCACCAACCAGCGCGAGACCACGGTCCTCTGGGACAAGGCGACCGGCAAGCCGGTTCACAACGCGATCGTGTGGCAGGACACCCGCACCGACCGCCTGGTCCGCGAGCTCGGTGGGGCGCGCGGCCAGGACCGCTTCCGCGACCTCTGCGGCCTGCCGCTCGCGACCTATTTCTCGGGCCCGAAGGTCCGCTGGCTGCTGGACCATGTGGACGGCCTGCGCGCGCGCGCCGAGGCCGGCGAGGTGCTGTTCGGCACCATGGACAGCTGGATCATCTGGAAGTTGACCGGGCGCCACGTCACCGACGTGACCAACGCCAGCCGCACCATGCTGATGAGCCTGAAGACCCTGGACTGGGACGACAGCCTGCTCGCCGCCATCGGCGTGCCGCGCGCCATGCTGCCGGAAATCCGGCCGTCGTCGGAGGTCTATGGCGAGGCGTCTGGCGACCTGGCCGGCGTGCCGGTGGCCTCGGCGTTGGGCGACCAGCAGGCGGCGCTGTTCGGCCAGACCTGTTTCGCGCCCGGCGAAGGCAAGAACACCTACGGCACCGGCAGCTTCCTGCTGGTCAACACCGGCGGCAAGCTGGTGCACTCGAAGAACGGCCTGCTCACCACCGTCGGCTACAAGATCGGCGACCAGCCGGCGGTCTACGCGCTGGAGGGTTCGATCGCGGTCACCGGCTCGCTCGTGCAGTGGGTCCGCGACAACCTGGGCTTGATCGACAAGGCCTCCGACATCGAGGCGCTCGCCCGCACGGTCGAGGACAACGGCGGCTGCTATTTCGTGCCGGCTTTCTCCGGCCTCTTCGCGCCCTATTGGCAGTCGGACGCCCGCGGCGTCATCGCCGGCCTCACCGGCTACATCACCAAGGGCCACATCGCCCGCGCGGTGCTGGAAGCCACGGCCTGGCAGACCCGCGAGGTCGTCGACGCCATGAGCGCCGATTCCGGCGTGGCGCTGACCACCCTGAAGGTCGACGGCGGTATGACCGCCAACGAGCTCCTCATGCAGTTCCAGGCCGACGTGCTGGGCGTGCCGGTGGTGCGGCCCGTGGTGCCGGAGACCACCTGCCTGGGCGCAGCGTATGCTGCTGGGTTAGCCGTAGGGTATTGGCCCGACATCGAGAGCCTGCGCGCCAACTGGAAGAAGTCCGCCGAATGGACCCCGGCCATGGCCGCCGACGAACGCAACCGCCACTACCGCAAGTGGAAGAAGGCCGTGCAGCGGACCATGGCCTGGCTGGACGCCGACGACGAAGGCTAGGGTTTGCGCATGATCCAGTCGTGGGCGGGGTCGTTGCGGAAGATCCACTGCCGCTTCGGGCCGGCCATGACGTTCAGGTAGTAGAGATCGTAGCCGTGCGGCGCGCCGACCGGATGGTAACCTCGCGGCACCATCACCACGTCGCCATCCTCCACCGCCATGGTCTGATCCAGACTGCGGTCGTCCGTGTACACTCTTTGGAAGGCGAAGCCCTGCGGCGGGTTGAGACGATGATAGTAGGTCTCTTCCAGCGCCGTCTCCTCGCCGGCCGTGGCGGTGTCGTGCTTGTGCGGCGGATAGCTCGACCAGTTGCCGCCCGGCGTGATCACCTCCACGACCAGCAGGCTCTCCGCGGGCTCGGTCTCCGGCAGGATATTGCGCACATGCCGCGTGTTGGTCCCCGACCCGCGCACCTCGCGGCTCATGGCCTCGGCGGCGATCTCGCGAGGGGCGCCGGCGCCGGCGGCGGGCGCGGTGCAGACGGCAAGCTCGACCGGGCTCGCCGCCGTCACGGTCCAGGCCGCGCCGCCCGGAGCGTAGACCGCGGCTGGCGCCCGATCCTCGAACACGCTGGCGCGGCCGCCGAGCCCTGCGAAGGTCTGGCCGCCGACGCTGATGTCCGCCGCCCCGCTCAGCAGCACCAGACAGGCTTCTCGCCTGGCCTCGCCGCCGGTCGCGGTCTGGCCGGCCGCCAGTTCGATCACCTTGAAGCCCACGTGGTCCCAGCCGGCGCTCTTGGGCGTCACTTCCAGCACGACGCCGTCAGCGTCGGGGGCGTGCTTGCGGACCAGCAGGTCGGTCATCTCAGGCGGCCTTCTTCAAACCGGCGGCGGCGGCTTCGCGCTCCAGGGTCGCGAGGCCCAGCTCGGCATATTTGCGCGGATCGTAGATCGCCGGGTCCTGCTCCGCCTCGATGATGATCCAGCCGGCGTAGCCGATGTCGGCCAAGGCGCGCATCACCGCGCCATAGTCCAGCGCGCCGTCCCCGGGGACCGTGAACATGCCGGCCAGGACCCCGTCCAGGAAGCTGCTGCCCGCCGCCTTCACGCCGCTGAACACGCTGGTTCGGACATCCTTGCAGTGCACATGGGCGATGCGTTCGGGGTGAGCGCGGATCGTCGCGACCGGATCGACACCGCCCAGCGCCGCGTGACCCGTATCCAGGGTCAGTCCCACCGCCGCGCCCGTCGCCCGCAGAAAGCTGTCCAGGTCGTCCGGCCCCTCGACGACCGTGCCGAGATGATGGTGGTAGGCGAACTTCAGGCCCTGGCTCTGGATGTACTCGGCAAAGCCGGTCACCCGCGGCCCGAACAGCTTCCAGTCGGCCGCGTCGAGACGCGGCGTCTGGCTCAGCGGGACCGTGCGCTGGCCGTGGATGGCGTTGCTGGTCTCGGCGTGTACGAAGACGGTCGAACCCAGGGCTTTCAGCAGCGTCAGGTGGGCCTGCGCCGCGGCGATCTCGGCGTCTACGTCGCGGGTCAGCAGTTCGCCGGAATACCAGCCGCCGACCAGGTCCAGGCCGTAGCCGGCGAGGAGCGGCTTCAGCACCGTCGGATCGCGCGGGAACTTGCCGCCGAGCTCGACACCGGCAAAGCCGATGTCGCGGGCGTCGGCCAGGATGGTCTCGAGCGGCGTCTCGCCGCCCAGCTCCGGCATGTCGTCGTTGACCCAGGCGATCGGGCTGACCCCGAAACGGATACTCACACTCAATCTCCCCGGCGCTGGTTCTGCCTGGCGGCGTCGTAGTCGGCGCGGGCGGCCCGCACCTCGGCCCGCTGCGAGACCTCCGGAACCGCCACATCCCACCAGGCGCCGCCGGCTTCTGTGGACGCCAGCGGGTCGGTGTCGATGACCACCACATAGGTGCGGTCAGACGCGCGGGCACGGCCCATGGCGGCCTCGAACTCGGCGATGCCGCTCACCTTCTCCGAGCGCGCGCCGAGGCTTGCGGCATGGGCGGCGAAGTCGACCACGGGCGCCGCCTCGTCCAGCAGGTTGTTGAACGCAGCGCCGCCTGTCCCGGCCTGCAGACGGCTGATGCAGCCGAAGCCGCGGTTATCCAGCACGGTGACGATCAGCTTGGCGCCCATGGCCACCGAGGTGGCGATCTCGGAATTCAGCATCAGGTACGAGCCGTCGCCGACCATGACCACGACCTCGCGGTCGGGCGCGGCAAGCTTCACGCCCAGGCCGCCGGCGATCTCATAGCCCATACAGGAAAAGCCGTACTCCACGTGGTAGCCGCCAGGCTCGCGCGTGCGCCAGAGCTTGTGCAGTTCGCCCGGCAGGCCGCCGGCGGCGCAGACCACGATCGCGCCCTCGTGCACGGCGCGCCAGACGGCGCCGATCACCTGGGCGTCGGAGGGCAGTTCCGCATCGGTCACCGCCATGGCGGCGTCGGCCTCGTCGGTCCAGAGGGCGATGGCCTCGGCGGTGCGGTCGCCCCAGGCCCGCGGCGCGCGCCAGTCGCCGAGCACGGCGGCGAGCTGGTCCAGCACCGCGCCCGCATCGCCCACCACCGGCTCGGCGCTGTGCTTCACGGCGTCGAAGGTGGCGACATTCACCTGGACCAAGGTCCGGTCAGGATTGGCGAACAGGGCGCGCGAACCGGTGGTGAAGTCCTGCAACCGCGTGCCGATAGCGACCACGAGGTCGGCTTCCGCGGCCGCCGCATTGGCGGCGCTGGAGCCGGTGACGCCGATGGCCCCCAGGGCCTGGGCGTGGTCCCAGGTGAGCGCGCCCTTGCCGGCCTGCGTCTCGGCGACCGGAACGCCGGTCCGCGCGGCGAATTCGGCGAGCGCCGCCTCGGCCTTGGCGTAGAGCACGCCGCCGCCGGCCACGATCAGCGGCGCCTTGGCGGCCCGCAGGCGCCTGGCCAGGGCCTCGATCTCGCGTGGGTCCGCCGGCTGGCGGCGCGTCAGCCAAAGGCGGCGGCGGAAAAACGCTTCCGGCCAGTCATAGGCCTCGGCCTGAACGTCCTGGCAGAAGGCCAGCGTCACCGGCCCGCAGTCGGCGGGATCGGTCAGCACCGCCAGGGCGCGCGGCAGGGCCGCGAGCAGCTGCTCGGGCCGGACGATGCGGTCGAAGTAGCGCGACACCGGGCGGAAGCAGTCGTTGGCGCTGACCGTGCCGTCGGCGAAGGCCTCCACCTGCTGCAGCACCGGATCGGGCGCGCGGCTGGCGTAGACGTCGCCCGGCAGCAGCAGCACCGGCAGGCGGTTCACGTGCGCCAGCGCCGCGGCCGTCACCATGTTGGCAGCGCCCGGCCCGATGGACGTGGTGCAGACCATGGCGCGGGCCCGGCGCATCTGCTTGGCGTAGGCGATGGCGGCGTGGGCCATGGCCTGTTCGTTGTGGGCCCGGAAGGTCGGCAGCACGTCCTGGGCGGCCTGCAGCGCCTCGCCGAGCCCCGCGACATTGCCGTGCCCGAAGATCGCCCAAACCCCGGCGAAGAACGGGACGACGCCGCCGTCGACCTCGACATCCTGCGCCGCGAGATAGCGCACCGCGGCCTGGGCCGCCGTCAGCCGAACCGTGCTCATGCCGCCTGCCCCACAGCCGCCCGCGCGCGCCGCCAGCCCTCGACCAGGGCCGCCAGATTGTCGGCCAGCACGGTCACCGCCGCCGCATCGTCGATCTCGCCGGCCAGCCAGGCCCGGGCGGCCTCGGCGAAGATGGTTCGGCCGACCGCGAAGCCTTTGACCACCGGGATATCGGCGACCGCCGCGAAGGCGGCCAGCAGAGCCTCCGTCGGCTGCGACAGGCCCAGCAGCACCACGCCACGGCAGAAGGGATCGCGGCTCTCGATAACCGCGGCCACGCCGCGCCAGGCGGCCGGATCGTCCAGCGGCTCGAGTTTCCACCAGTCCGGCTTGATCCCCAGGCCGTAGAGGCGGTCCAGGGCGCGGGCGACGGTCGTGGCGTCGCTCGGCATCTCGGCGGGCAGGATGATCTCGACCAGCAGCTCGTGGCGGGTCTTGCGGCAGGCATCGAAGAGGCGGGCAAGCTGCCGCTCCTGCCGCTCACGCAGGTCGGGTTCGTCGTCCGGATGATAGAGGCACAGCACCTTCACGACGTGGTTGAGCGGCCATTCGGCGATCTCGGTGGCGACATCGGCCGAACATTCGAACGCCAGCGGCCGCGACCTCGGAACCTCGATGGGCCGGCCGATCCAGTAGGGACGGTCGGCCGCCGCAGCGAGGGCGTCGAAGCCGAAACGGCCGTCGAGCAGGATGCCGAAACTCGGATCGCCGCCAGCGACCCGATCGAGCGCGGCCAGAGCCAGGCGTTTGAAGGCAGGGACGCGGGCGAGATCGGCGCCCAGGTCGCGCGCCATGTCCTCGAACTGGCTGCGATGGTCGATGGCGAGCACGGTGAGCTGATCGTAGGTCCCGGCCCGCGTCGTCGCCCAGTGGATGTGCTCCAGCTCGGCGTCCTGGCGCAGGCGGAACGGGCGCTCGCGCATCGCCAGGAACGCCTGCATCTCCGGCCAGGTCGGCATGGCGGGCGCGCAGCCGTGGCGGGAGACGACGATGGCGCCCGCGGCGTTGGCGAGCTCACAGCAGCGCTCCAGCGGCTCGCCCCGCAGCCAACCCCGCAGGAAGCCGCTCATGAAGGCGTCGCCGGCGCCCAGCACGTTGAACACCTCGACCTTGAAGCCCGGACCCGCCACGCCGTCATCCAAACTGCCGGGGATCGCGCCCGGGAAGGCCGAGCAGCCCTCGGGCCCGCGCTTGCAGACCAGCAGCGCATCTGTCCGTGTACGGATAGACCGCAAAGCGGCGACGGTGTCGGTCGAACCGCCGAGGATGTGCATCTCCTCTTCCGTGCCCACGACTAGGTCGCAGGCCGGCAACACCTGCTGCAGGATCGCCGTCACCGCCTCGTGCGCCACGAAGCGGTCCTCGCCCATGTCGCGCGCCGTCAGCCCCCAGAGGACCGGACGGTAGTCGACGTCGAACACCACCTTGCCGCCGGACGCTCGCGCCAGTTCGGCGGCCTTCATCGAACAGTCGCGGACGCCGGGTTGCGACAGGTGGGTTCCGTTGACAAGCACGGCGCGGGCGGCGCGCACCTGGGCTTCATCCACGTCGGCGGCGGTCAGCGCCATGTCGGCGCAGGCCTCGCGGTAGAAGATCAGCGGGAAGCTCTCGCGGTCGCGGATGCCCAGGATCACCAGGGCGGTCAGCCGCGCCGGGTCGGCGATCACGCTGGCCACGTCGACGCCCTCGCGGACCAGCTGCTCGCGGATGAACCGGCCCATGTGGTCGCCTCCGACCCGGGTCAGCAGCGCGGTCTTCAGTCCCAGGCGCGCGCCGCCGATGGCGGTGTTGGTCGGGCTGCCGCCGACGTACTTGGCGAAGGAGCCCATGTCCTCCAGCCGACCACCGACCTGCTGGCCGTAGAGATCGACGCTGGAGCGGCCGATCGCCAGAAGGTCGAGGGTTTTGCCGTCGCTGGACACGTCTGGGGACACTTCGGGGGCGCCATGACCGCGCATTGGCGCGTGCTGGAATCTGTAGTCCACGATACGTGAGCTCTGCGCAACGTTTCGAGGCCCCGCCACCGCCATGTTCAAGATCGCCCTGCTCGGCGCCGGCCGGATCGGCAAGATCCACGCGGCCAACGCCATGGCGCACCAAGCCCTGACGCTGAGCCACGTGGTGGACCCGGTGGCGGCGAGCGCCGAGGCGCTGGCCGCCGAGACCGGCGCTGCCGTGGCCGCTCTGGAAACCGTGCTGGCCGACGGCGGGGTCGACGGGGTGATCGTCGCCAGTTCCACCGACGCCCACCTCGACCACTGCCTGGCTGCGGCCGCCGCCGGCAAGGCGATCTTCTGCGAGAAGCCGCTGGACATGGACCTGGGCCGGGCCCGCGCCGCGGCCGCGCAACTCAGGGACGCCCGCCTATTCCTGGGCTTCAACCGCCGCTTCGACCCCAGCTTCCGAGCCCTGAAGGCGCGGCTAGACGCAGGCGCGGCCGGCGCGCTTGAAACCCTGCAGATCACCAGCAACGATCCCGCGCCGCCGCCGGTTTCCTATGTGAAAGTCTCCGGCGGCCTCTTCAAGGACATGGCCATCCACGACTTCGACATGGCCCGCTGGCTGCTGGGCGAAGAGCCGTCGGAGGTGTTCGCCTGGGGGAGCTGCCTGGTGGACCCGGCCATCGGCGAGGCCGGCGACATCGACACCGCGCGCACCATGCTCAAGACCGCGTCCGGCAAGCTCTGCGTGATCGCCAACAGCCGCCGCTCCGGCTTCGGCTACGACCAGCGGATCGAGGCCTATGGCGCGGCCGGCATGGTCCGCGCCGACAACGCCACCGAGAGCACGGTCCAGGTCTGGCGGGAGGACGGCGCGGCGGCCGACCGGTTCCAGAACTTCTTCCTCGACCGCTACGCCGCCGCCTACCGCGCCGAGATGGCCCATTTCGCCGACATCCTGGCCGGCAAGGCGGAGCCGGCGATCGGCTATGCGGACGGCGTCGCGGCCCTCGCGCTCGCCGAAGCAGCGGCTCAGTCCTTGAAGACTGGCCGCCCGGTCAGTCTATAAGGCCTCCATGGCTCACCCTCCCCGCCAACGCCGGATGAAGATCGTCGCGACCCTCGGGCCCGCGACCTCCGACCTCGAGCGCATCGACGCGCTGTTCCGGGCCGGCGCCGACGTCTTCCGGCTGAACTTCAGCCACGGCGCGCAGGAGGACCACGCTCGCAACGTCGAGGCGATCCGCCGCGTCGAGAAGAAGCTTGGCCGCCCGATCGCGATCCTGGCCGATATGCAGGGGCCGAAACTGCGGGTCGGCCGCTTCGCCGCCGGCCACGTGGTGCTGCAATGGGGCCGGCCGTTCCGACTGGACCTGTCGCCGCAGCCGGGCGACGGCTCGCGGGTGCAGCTGCCGCATCCGGAGATCATGGCCGCGGCCTCGGTGGGCTACAGCCTGCTGCTCGACGACGGCCGCATCCAGCTGGAGGTGGTGCGCCAGACGCCGGAGTATCTGGAGACCCGGGTGACGGTCGGCGGCCGGCTGTCGGACCGCAAGGGCGTCAACCTGCCGGGCGCGATCCTGCCGATCCCGGCCTTGACCGTGAAGGACCGCTCCGACCTCGCCTTCGCGCTGGACTGCGGCGTCGACTACATCGGGCTTTCCTTCGTGCAGCGGCCGGAGGACGTGGCCGAGGCGCGCGAGCTGGTGAAAGGCCGCGCGCACCTGATGTCGAAGATCGAGAAGCCGCAGGCGCTGGAGAAGCTCGACGAGATCTTCCAGCTTTCCGACGCGGTGATGGTGGCCCGCGGCGACCTCGGCGTCGAACTGCCGCCCGAGGACGTGCCGCTGATCCAGAAGCGGGTGATCCGCGCCGCCCACCGCTGGGGCAAGCCCGTCGTCGTGGCGACCCAGATGATGGAGAGCATGACCGAGCAGCCCTCGCCGACCCGGGCCGAGGCCTCGGACGTGGCGACCGCGGTGTTCGACGGCGCCGATGCGGTGATGCTGTCGGCCGAGACCGCCACCGGCAAGTACCCCATCGAGACCGTGCGGATGATGGACCGGATCCTTTCCCGCACCGAGCGCGACGAGGACCTGCGCGCCACCCGCGCGGCCATGCGCCCGACCCCGGAAAAGTCCTCCGCCGACGCCATCTCGGTGGCCGCACGCCAGGTCGCAGAGACCATCGAGGCCAGCGTGATCGTGGCCTTCACCACCAGCGGGGTCACGGCGCTGAGGATCGCGCGCCAGCGGCCGGACTGCGTGATCCTCGGCCTGACGCCGTCGGTGGAGACCGCACGCCGCCTCGCGCTGCCGTGGGGCGTGCACCCGCTGGTCTGCGAAGGCACCTTCACCATGACCGAAACGGTGGCCATGGCGACCCAGCTGTCCTCCCGCGCCGGGATCGCCCGGCGGGGCGACGAGATCGTGGTGGTGGCCGGCGTGCCCTTCGGCAAATCCGGCGGCACAAACTCGCTCCGCGTGGCGCGCGTCGGCGCCGTCTCGCGGGACTGAGAGCAGGGCCGTGGCGCCCTCACGCCGCGAGGCGCTGGTCGGGTCGCTGAGCGCGGGGCTCGCCGCCGCGACGCCCGCTCTGAGCGCCGGCGCAGACGCCGCGCGAGGCGTGCTGACGCGCCTGTTCGGGCCTGCCGCCGGCAAGATCAGGCTCTCGCTTGAGCCGCCGGCTGCGCGACCCTGGTACGCCGCCGAAGGCCGCGGCGGGACGCTCGCCGT
The DNA here is from genome assembly GCF_035309685.1 of Phenylobacterium sp. GTDB lineage: Bacteria > Pseudomonadota > Alphaproteobacteria > Caulobacterales > Caulobacteraceae > Phenylobacterium. Next base: position 26,821 of record NZ_DATGEX010000007.1, on the reverse strand, counting down.
GCGCGGCGACGGCCCCGTGGCCCTGGCCCGTGGCGCCTACGCCGCCATGCGTCAGCTCGGAGCGGCGCAGGTGAGTTGGGACGGCGACCGCGTCGCCCTGCCCAAGCGCTGGCCCGACATCGCCAGCGGCCGGGTGGAGAGCCCGTTCGCCCACCGCGCCTACCTGAACACCTGCACCTTCGGCTACACGACGCCCTGGTGGGGCTGGCCGCGCTGGGAGCGCGAGATCGACTGGATGGCGGTCCACGGGATCGACATGCCGCTGGCCATGGAGGGCCAGGAATACGTCTGGCGCGCGCTGTGGCGTGAGATGGGCCTGACCGAAGGGGAACTGGCTGAGTATTTCTCCGGCCCGGCCTTCACGCCCTGGCAGCGGATGGGCAATTTCGAGGGCTACCGTGCGCCCTTGCCCGCTGCCTGGATCGATAAGAAGCGCGACTTGCAGCGCCTGATCCTGGCGCGCATGCGCGCCCTCGGCATGAGCCCGATCCTGCCGGCCTTCGGCGGCTATGTGCCCAGGGCGTTCGCGCAGAAGAACCCCGCGGCGAAGATCTACCGCATGCGCGCCGGCGCCGGCTTCCACGAGACCTACTGGCTCGACCCCGGCGACCCGCTGTTTCCGAAACTCGCCGCGCGCTTCCTGGCGCTCTACAGCGAGACCTACGGCCCGGGGACCTTCTACCTCGCCGACTCCTTCAACGAGATGACCCCGCCCATCGCGCAGGATGGCTCCGACGCCGGCGGCGCCTTCAACGATGCGGCCGGCAAGGTCGCCCAGGCTAAGGCGCCCGTCGATCCGGCGCTGAAGGCGAGGCGCCTCGCCGCCTACGGCAAGGCGATCCACGACGCCTTCCAGCAGGCTCAGCCAGACGCGGTCTGGGTGATGCAGGGCTGGCTGTTCGGCGCCGACCAGGCGTTCTGGACGCCCGACGCCATCGCCGCCTATTTCAGCCAGGTCCCCGACGACAAGCTGATGGTCCTCGACATCGGCAACGACCGCTATCCGGATATCTGGCGCAGGGCCCGCGCCTTCGGTGGCAAGCGCTGGATCTACGGCTACGTGCACAACTACGGGGCCAGCAACCCGGTCTACGGCGACCTCGGCTATTACCGCACCGACCTGGCGGCGCTCACCGCCAGCAAGGACACCAGGGCGCTGGCTGGTTTCGGCCTGTTCCCCGAGGGCCTGCACAACAATTCCATCGTCTATGAGGCCGCCTACGACTTGGCCTGGAACGCGGGCGGCGCGTCGCAAGGCGACTGGCTCTCGGCCTATGCGCGGTCGCGGTATGGCCGCACGAGCCCCGAGTTGGACGCCGCCTTGGCGAAGCTGGCCGACAGCGCCTATCGCACCCGCTACTGGACGCCGCGCTGGTGGGACAACCGCGCCGGCGCCTACCTGTTCTTCAAGCGTCCGACCGCGACGATCGTGAACTTCGAAGGACACCCGGGCGACCGCGCCGAGTTGGACGCGGCGGTGCGGGAGCTTACCCGCCTCGCCCCGCAGCTTGCGGGCGAGCGGCTCTTCGTCCTCGATCTGGTCGACGCGGTCCGCCACCTGGTCAGCGAGCGCGTCGACCTTCTGCTGATCGAGACGGTCTCGGCCTACCGACGCGGCGACCTTGCGGCGGGCGACGCCTCGCGCCGCAAGGTCGAAGACCTGGCGCTCGGCCTCGACGCCCTGCTGGGCGTCCAACCGCAGACGCTCGCGACCTGGATCGCCGAGGCCCGCGCCTATGGCGACGCCCCCGCCGACGCCCGGGCCTATGTCCTGAACGCCAAGGCCCAGGTCACCATCTGGGGCGGCGACGGCAACCTCAACGACTATGCGTCGAAGGCCTGGCAGGGCCTCTACCGCGACTTCTACCTGCCGCGCTGGCGCCAGTTCCTGGACGCCCTGCGCGCCGCCGGAACCGGCCCTTTCGACGAGGCCGCCGTCGTCGCGACGATCACCGGCTGGGAGCACGCCTGGGTCGGGCGCGACACCGCCTACGTCCGCGAGCCGCCGGCCGATCCCGTCGCCTCAGTCCGGGCGCTTCTCGCCACGCTGGATCGCGCCTAGGCTCGGCCCCATGGCCAAGCCGGCTGAGCGCTTCCTGTCTCTGGATGTCTTCCGCGGCCTCGCCGTGGCCCTGATGATCGTCGTCAATACGCCGGGACCGGGCGCGCAGCCCTTTCCCTGGCTGGTCCACGCCAAGTGGTTGGGCTTCACCGGCGCCGACTGGGTCTTCCCGTCCTTCCTGTTCGCCGTGGGCTGCGCCATGGCCTTCAGCTTCAGCAAGCCGGCCACGCACGGGCAGTTCGCGCTGAAGGTCCTGCGGCGCACGGCCCTGATCTTCCTGCTGGGCTTCCTGATGTACTGGTACCCGTTCGTGCATCGGGACGGCGGGGTCTGGAACCTTAGCCCGCTCGCCGACACCCGGATCATGGGCGTGCTGCAGCGGATCGCGCTCTGCTACGGGCTGGCCGCCTTCGCCGTCCGCTACCTGTCCGTGCGGATGCTGGCGGCGCTCTCGATCCTGCTGCTGGCCGGCTATTGGGCCGTCCTGGTCGCTTACAATCCCGTCGACCCGTTTTCCAAACTCGGCAACGCCGGGGCCCGGCTCGACCTGCTGGTCCTGGGCCAAAGCCACCTCTATCGGCGCGGCGGCGGCTTCGATCCCGAGGGCCTGCTGGGAACCCTGCCGGCGACGGTCAACGTCATCGCGGGCTACCTCACCGCACGCTACCTGACCGGCGCGGCCGACCGACGGCAAGCCGTGCCCCGAATGGCCGTGGCGGGCCTGGTCCTGATGCTGGCGGCGCTCGCCTGGAACCCGCTCTTTCCCATCGCCAAGAAGCTCTGGACCGGCAGCTTCGTCCTGCTGACCGTAGGCTCGGACCTGGTCATCCTCGCGGGGCTCGCGGCCCTCCTCGAAGGCCGTCCGCCGAACCCGGCCAGCCGCTTCTTCGAGGTGTTCGGGCGCAATCCCCTGGTGATCTACCTGTTCTCCGAGCTCTTCGTGACCACCCTGCAGCAGGCCGAGGTCGCGCCGGGCGTCGGGCTCTACGACTGGGTGGGCGAGACCCTGTTCCAGGCGGCGGTTCCTGGGCCGATCGGCTCTCTCCTCTGCGCCATCGCCTACACCCTGGTTTGCTGGCTGCTGGGCTACGTGCTCGACCGGCGCGGTGTCGTCGTGAAGCTCTGACCCGCGCGTCTCCGCGAAGAGCCCTAATCGAATCTTAGCCAATTCAGCGTCTTGCTCTGCGCAATCGTTTGCAGCGCCCCTAAGCGGTTATTCGGGCGGGAGACACGGCATGTCTATGACCAGGACCAGTACGCGCAGGATCATCGGGGACCATTTCGAGCCCGACGCGGCGATGGATCCGAAGGCCCAGCGCGCCCTGCGCGGGCATCTCGAGCAGATCGACTACATCGGCTACGCGGCCAATCTGAAGGTGATGAGCGCCACGCTCGCCGGCATCGACACCAAGAAGTTCGAACGCCTGGCCCTGGCCACTGCCCAGGCCCGCGCGCTCTGGGTCGCCACCGGCATCGCGCTCAGCGAGTCCAACCGGTCCATCACCGCAGAGCAGCTCGCGGAACTTACCCGGCTGCGGACCGTCTATGAAGAACTGACCGACGTCTACGAAGGCATGCGGCGCATGGTAGAGCGCGGCTATCTCGGATTCGGCGGCGCCTAGGGCTCGCATCGCCCGGCATGGCGCCTCCTTTGGAGGACGACATGCAGCTGGGCGTCATCGGACTAGGGCGGATGGGCGGCAACATCGTTCGCCGCTTGATGAACAACGGACATGCGTGCGTCGTCTATGACCGCGACGGCAAGGCCGTCGACGGGCTGGCCCAGGACGGCGCAACCGGCGTCAAATCCCTTGAGGAGATGGTCCGGGCGCTTCAGGCCCCGCGTGCGGTCTGGGTAATGCTGCCGGCCGGCGCGCCGACCGAGGACACCGTCGTCGCGCTCGGCAAGCTGATGCAGGCGGGCGACACGATCATCGACGGCGGCAACAGCTTCTACAAGGACGACATCCGCCGCGCGCAGGCGCTGGCGCCCAGCGGCGTCACCTACATGGACGTCGGCACCTCCGGCGGCGTCTGGGGCCTCGAACGCGGCTACTGCATGATGATCGGCGGCGACAAGGCGAGCGTCGAACGGCTCGACCCGATCCTGAAGACCCTGGCGCCTGGCGCGGGCGATATCCCGCTCACCCGCCGACCGGACGGCGCGGACCCCAGGGCCATCGAGGGCTATATTCACGCCGGCCCGGTGGGCGCGGGCCATTTCGTCAAGATGATCCACAACGGCATCGAATACGGTCTGATGCAGGCCTATGCCGAGGGCTTCGACATCCTCGCCGGCAAGAACTCGCCGAACCTGCCGGAAGCTGAACGCTTCGATCTCAACCTGACCGACATCGCCGAGGTGTGGCGGCGGGGCAGTGTGATCTCCTCGTGGCTGCTGGACCTCACCGCCCAGGCCCTGGCCGGAGATTCCCGGCTCGAGGGCTACACTGGCGCGGTGGATGACAGCGGCGAGGGCCGCTGGGCGATCGATGCGGCCGTCGAGGAAGCCGTGCCCGCCGTCGTCTTGTCCGCGTCGCTTTTCGCGCGTTTCCGGTCGCGCCAGGCGCACACGCTCGGCGAAAAACTGCTCTCAGCCATGCGCTTCGGCTTCGGCGGCCATGTGGAGGTTCCGGGCAAATCCTGACGCCGCCGGATTCCGCCATCCGGAACTGATGGACGATTGCGCTGTCGCCTTCCAGGCCCGCCGCCTAGGGTTTCCGTCCTGACATGGGGCGAGATTCAGATGCATCTGCGCGCGCTGTTGCTTACCACCGCCATCGTCGCCGCCGGCGCCGCCACCGCGGCCTCCACAGACATGCCGGCCAAGCCGCCGCCTGCCCCAGCCGCCGCCAAGACCGAGCCGGCCGCGCGGCGCGCCTTTTTCGGGGAACTGCACCTGCACACGGTGATGTCCTTCGACGCCTGGACCTTTGGCACCAAGGTGACGCCGGACCAGGCCTACAAGTTCGCCCGCGGCGAGACCGTGATGGTGCCCGCCGTCCAGGTGGCCAAACAGCAGGGCCTCAATCCGGCCGGCGCCGTCCCGGCGAAGCGCGCCTGGCCGCTCGACTTCACCGCCGTCACCGACCACTCCGAATACCTGGGCGCCATGACCCAGCTCGACATCCCAGGCAGCCCCTTCTCCCAGACCTCCATCGCCAAGCAGGTCGGCGGCGGCGGCCAGCGCGCGTTCCTGCGGGCCGGCGAGGCCATGCGCGGCGGCGACACCCAGGACACCCGCGACATGACCGCCGCGGCCCAGGCCGCAGACGGCTGGAACGTCGAGATGAAGGCCGCCAACGCCAACTATCAGCCCGGCAAGTTCACCACCTTCGTCGCCTACGAATGGACCGCCTCGCCGGGCCAGGGCATCCACATGCACCGCAACGTGATCTTCAATTCCGATCACGCGCCCAACCCCTTCACCTCGGTGGATTCCAACCATCCCGAGGACCTGTGGAAATATCTGGAGGCCGTGCGCAAGCAGGGGATCGACGTGCTGGCGATACCGCACAATTCGAACCTCAGCGACGGGCGCGACTTCGACTGGAACATGTCGGACGGCCGCCCCATAGACGAGGCCTACGCCCAGGCCCGCGCCCTGAACGAGCCGCTGGTGGAGATCAGCCAGACCAAAGGCTCCTCCGACACCGCCCCGGAACTGTCGCCGAACGACGAGTTCGCCAACTTCGAGATCATGGACCGGCTCTATCGCGGCGAGACCAAGTCGGTGCTGCACGGCTCCTACGTGCGCGAGGCCTATGGTCGGGGCCTGGTGATCCAGAGCCAGGTGGGCGCCAATCCCTTCAAGATGGGCGTCGTCGGCGCGTCGGACATCCACAATGGCCTCTCCGTCAGCGACGAGAACGCCTTCGCGGGACGGATCAGCGGCCTCGATCGCAACACCATGCTGCCCAAGGGCCAGGCCGCGCGCGTGGCGCTCGGTATGAACGAGGCCGAGGGCGAGACCCGCGTGCGGCCCAACGGCCAGGCGGAGAACGAGCCGCTGCAGTTCGCCGGCGCGGCGATCACCGGCGTCTGGGCGGAGGAGAACACCCGCGGCTCGATCTTCGCGGCGCTGAAGCGCAAGGAGACCTTCGCGACCACCGGCACCCGCATCCGGCTGCGCATGTTCGGCGGCTTCGGCTTCGCGCCGGACCTGCTGAAGAAGGCCGACTGGGTGAAGACCGCCTATGCGCAGGGCGTGGCCATGGGCTCCGACCTGCCGACCGCGAAGAGCGGCGCGCCCAGCTTCGTGCTGCAGGCCATGAAGGACCCGGACGGCGCCAACCTCGACCGCATCCAGGTCATCAAGATCTGGCTGGATGGGAAGGCCTACAAGGAGGCGGTCTTCGACGTGGCGCTCTCCGGGGGGCGCAAGGACGATCCGAAGACCGGCAAGGCGCCGGCCGTGGGCAATACCGTCGACCTGACCACGGGCAAGTACGCCAACACCATCGGCGCGCCGACGCTGAACGCGGTGTGGCGCGACCCGAGCTTCGATCCGCATGTGGCCGCGGTCTATTACGCCCGGGTGCTGGAAATCCCGACGCCGCGCTGGACGACCTATCTGGCGATCGCCAACCACCTGCCGATCCCGGACAAGGCGCCCGCGACCATCCAGGAGCGCGCCTGGACCTCGCCGATCTGGTTCACGCCGCCCAAGGGCGCCCGCGCCAAGGGCTAGGCGGCGGGCCGCTCGGACCCGCGCTCATAGACCACTTCGCCGCCGACCAGGGTTGCGGCGACCCGCTCCGCGTCGGGCTCGACGAGCGCCTGCGCCAGGGGCGTCGTCAAGAGGCAGAGGTCCGCCGCTGCGCCGACCGCCACGCGGCGCGGTGGACCGCCTGGATCCTCGAAACCGCCCAGCCAAAGCCCCAGTGCGCGAGCAGGAGCTACGCCCTCGCCCGCGCCGACCGTCTGGCCTAGGCGCGTTCGCCGCGCGGTCGCCGCGGCGATGGCGAGCCAGGGATCGGGGCTCGAATAGGGGGCGTCGGAACTGCCGGCCACGGACACGCCGGCGCCAAGCAGGCTGTCGATGCGGTAGAGGCTGTCCTGGTCGGCGGCGGCGACCTCGGCCAAATAGCGGTCGCCGCGTTCGAGTATGAAGCCCGGCTGGGTGACAACCGTCAGCCCGAGCGCCTTGAGGGACCCGATCGCGGCCTCCGGGATGAGCCCGCCATGCTCGATCCGGTCGCCCGGCGCCGCGCCGGCCGCCTCGAACGCCGCCAGCGAGACCGCCAGCTCCACGGCGGTGACGCAGTGGATCGCGACGCGCCGGCCCCAGCGGCGCGCCAGGCCGATGCGGGCGGTCAGGTCGTCGAGGTCCGGCAGGTCGTGCTCGTCCAGCAGCACCTTCACCGGCCCCACCATCACGCCGGGCTGGGCGCAGAGTTCGCCGGCGCTCATCAGCATCAGCCGCTGCGGCAAGGCGCCGGCCCGGCGCGCGGCGGCCAGCAGATCGGCTGCGGCGGCGTCGGTGGTGGCGCTGGCGTCGGTCAGGCCAGTGACTCCACAGGCCGCGAAAACCCGGCCGATCGGCGCGAGCGGCGGCGGGGCTGAGCCGATGCGGGTGCGCAACCAGTCGTCGCCGCGCCAGATGCGTCCGGTGGGCCGCCCGGCTTCGTCGATCTCGACGCAGGGCGGCGGCGGTTCGGCGCCCAGAACGCGCTCCAGAGCCAGGCTGTTCAGCATCCAGAGCGCGCCGCTGCGGTGCTGCACCCGCAGCGCATGACCAGGCGCCAGCCGGTCGAGTTCTGCGGCGCCCAAGACGCCCGCGACACGCTCGTGATAGCCGGTGGCCCGCAGCCAGGCGCCCGGCGCCCGCCCAGCCGCTGCCGCGCCGATCCGCTGGGCCAGGTCGGCGGCGGCTTGGGCCGTGTCGAGCGCGATGGAGTCCGCCTGCGCCGCCAGCGCCAGCAGGTGAACGTGATGATCGATCAGGCCCGGGATCAGCCCCCCGCCAGCGCCGTCGAGCTCGGGCCCGCCGCCCGCCAGGCTGCGCCCGATCGCTGCGATCCGGCCGCCATCGAGCCGCACGTCCAGACCGCCGACGCCCTCCACCTCGACATTGCGCAGGGTGAGCCGCCCGCTCATACCGCGGCCTCCAGTCCAACCCGAGCGGCCACGCCCGCAGCGGTCCGCGCCATGGCCACGTCGACCAGTCCGCCACCGCCCTGGGCGAGCGCCTTGAGCGTCCCGGCCGCCGCGGCGAGTCCGGTCAGAGGGTCGGCGAGCGCGTCGCCCATGAACTCCGGCCGTCCGTCGCGCCAGCGGACCAGGCCTCCGGCCGCGGCGGCGTCGTCGCCGAAGGCCACGCGATGGCTCAGCGGCCCCTCCCAGCCGTAGCCAGTGATCGCCGTCCAGACGAGACCGGGATTGGCCGCGAACACAGCCTCCGGCGGAAGGCCGAGCTGGTCGAAGGCGCGTGGCCGGGCGCTGGTGATCAGGACATCGGCCCGGCCGATCTCTTGCCTCAGCCGGTCAAGGTCGTTCGGATCGGAGAAGTCGAGGGCAAGCTGGCCTTTGCCGCTGTTCAGCTCGGCGAAGAAGCCGGGGGTCGAGAGCCGCGCGACGTCGGGCCGCGCGGCGCTCTCGATCTTGCGGACAGCGCATCCGGCCCGCGCCAGCAACGCGCCGCAGAGCGGGCCGGCCCAGAGGCTCGAGAGGTCGATGACCCGCAGCCGCCGCGACCCCGGCTGGGTCGCACCTGCGCCGGACCGGCGGAACGGCGCGTCGGCGCCGGCGGCCCGAACCGCGCCGACGACCGCGACCGGCAGGCCCAGGCGCTGTGCGTCCTCGGCCAGGCGCACGGCGGGTCGGGTCCGGGCCGCCGCCTTGATCGCCGCCCACGGCTCATCATCCAGGCCACAGCCAATCCAAGCCGGGACCGCCGCGCGATCGTCCTCGCGCGGCAGGTTGACCGCGATCCAGCCGTCGGCGGCGCGCACCATGCGGCAGCTGCCGTTGGGGGAGCGCTCGCCGGGCGTCGCCAGGGTCATCCAGGGGGCGCGGGCGTCCAGCACCGCCTCACTCACCTCGACGCGGGTCCCCAGCGCCGCCGAACCGGCCGCGATCTGCTGGCCGAAGCGGCGCACCGCGGCGGCGAGCGCGCTCACGCCTTGGCCTCGATGGCGTCGACCAGGCCCCAGGCCAGCGCGGTGGCGGCGTCGATAGCGCGGCCGCTAAGCGCCATGTAGCCGCACCGCTCGCGCCCGATACGGCGCGGGATCGTCGCCGTGCCACCGGCCCCCGGGATCAGGCCCATCGACACTTCCGGCAATCGAAACCACGCGTCCCGCGTGGCTGTGACGCGAGCCGCCCCGGCCGGGATCTCGATGCCCGCGCCGATGCAGGGGCCGTGCAGCCGCGCGGTCAGCCGCCCACCCAGCGCGTGCGCCAGGCGGGCCGGCGATTGCTGCACGCGGACGGCGTGAGCGAGCGCCAGGTCGGTCGCCTGGCCAAACTCGTTGAGGTCGCCGCCGGCGCTGAACGCCGGACCCTGGCCGGCCAGGATCACGGGGCCAGCGTCGGGATCGACCAGCGCGAACTCCAGCGCCTCGACCAGTTCGTCGCGCAGCCGCGCGTTGACCGCGTTGCGCGCCTCGGCGCGCGCCAGCGTCACCATCAGCCCGTCCTCGCCGCGCGCCAGGCGGACCCAGGGCGCATCGGCGGCCAGGCCGGCGGCTCGGGGCCTCGCGCGGACCGGCGTCGCCGCGCGCCAGGCGGCGAACTCCGCGCCGCCGAGCAGGGTCGAATAGGCCAGCGACTCCGCCACCAGGGCGTCCTCGAACGGCAGGGCCAGCGACATCCGCAGCACCTGGATCAGGACCGCTGTAGCGATCGGCCGGGCGACGGCCGCTGCGGAAAGCTCGTCGACCTGGGCGTCGAGATCGGCCGCCTTGACCCCGACCCAGGGCGCCGGCGGATCGGGGTCGGCGGTGAGCGCGATGTCGGCGCCGCTGGGCGTCGGGCGTGGTCCCGCGCGATGGACGCCGAGGCGAAGCGCGCCGTCCGCGAGCTCGACGATCTCCCAGTCGGCGCCGGTCGCGCGCACCGGCGGGCCTCAGGCCGCCGTGCGGGCGGCCAGCTCCTGCTTCAGTACGCGGCGCAACAGCTTGCCGGTCTCGTTGTAGGGCAGCTCGGCGCGGAAGTCGTAGCTCTCCGGGGTCTTGGTGGACCGCAGGCGCGCCTTCACCCAAGCGCTGAGCTCATCGGCCGTGGGGGCATCGCCCTTCGGTACCACGAAGGCCGCGACCCGCTCGCCCCACTGGTCGTCCGGCGCGCCGACCACCGCCACGTCGGCGACCTGCGGATGGGCGCGCAAGACGTCCTCGATCTCGCCCGGCGAGATGTTCTCGCCGCCGCGCACGATCACATCGTCCAGCCGGCCCTCGACGAAGAGGAAGCCTTCGGCGTCCAGCCAGCCCTGGTCGTTGGTCGGGAACCAGCCGTCGGCGTCGAGCAGGCTCTTGCCGAGATACTCGCCGGCCACCTGTTCGCCGCGCACATAGACCTCGCCCGCCGAGCCGGTGGGTATGACCTCGCCCGACGGCCCGCGGATCTCCAGCTCCAGACCCGGCAGCACCCGCCCGACCGAACCCAGCCGGCGGCGGACATCGGGATCGTCGGAGGCGATGGCGACGCGGTGGTCGTCGGGGCCCAGCACCGAGATGGTCGAGCTGGTCTCGGTCAAGCCGTAGGCGTTCACGAAATTCACCTGCGGCAGAAGCTTCAGCGCGCGCTCGATCACCGCCGCCGGCATGCGGCCGCCGCCATAGGAGAGCGCCCGCAGGCGTGGCAGGCGCTCGCCCTTGGCCTCCAGCACGTCCAGCACGCGGCCGAGCATGGTCGGCACCAGCATGGCGTGGGTGATCTCTTCCGCCGCGGCGGTCTCGACCCAGGCCTCCGGCGTGAAGGCCGCCAGGTGCACGAGCCGCCGCCCGCCATAGATGCTGGTCAGCACCGCCGAGACGCCGGCGATGTGGTAGGGCGGCACGCTGACCAGAGCCGCCTCGTCCTCCTCCGCGCCCATGAACTCGACTGTGGAGATGACGTAGGACGCGAGGTGTCGATGCCGCAGGACCGCGGCCTTGGGCTCGCCGGTGGTGCCGCTGGTGAACAGCAGGACCGCGATGTCGGGGTCGACGAACGGCGGCTCCACGGCGCGGTTCGCCGGGTCGAGGCAGGCCGCGTCGAAGGCGCTGTGGGCGACGGCGATCACGCCGGGGATGCCGGAGATCCGCGCCAGCATGTCGTCGTCGGCGATGGCGACCGACGGCGCGGTGCGGGCCGCGAGGCGCCTGAGGTCGTCGTCCGGCAGGCGATAGTTCAGCGGCGCGAAGGGGCGGCCGAGCACGCCGCTCGCGAACAGGGCCACCGGCAGGGTCGGCCCGTTCAGGCCCAGCCAGACCACGCTGCCCTCGCCCTCATCGGCGAGCCAGGCCGCGCCGCCGCGGGCGCGGGCCTGCAGCTCGGCGAAGCTGACCGGCGCGGCGCGGGGGCCCAGCGCGGCGCGGTCGGGGAAGGCGTCGGCGGCCATCTCGAGAAGCAGCGCGGCGTGCATGAGAAGACCTAGTCCGACGCGGGAAGCTTCTTGGCTTCCTTCATGGTCAGCGGCCGGCCGTCCAGCGAGAGCGAGCCCGCGCCCGGCTTGCTGCACAGGGCCTCCAGGCCGGTTTCTTCGTCCACATATCGCTTGCCGAGCAGGCTGCCGGCGGCGCGATCGGGCGATATCGTCGCCCCGGCCGGCCGTTCGGCGGCGTGCGGCAGCATCGGCTGGCCGCCGCACTCCAGGCTGCCCGACGCCGACGGCGGGCGGACGAGCACCACTTCGGTGTCGCAGACCGCGCTCTTCCAGCGCGATCCGGGCTTCAGATCCATCAACTCACCCCTCAAGCAAAGGCCGTAGCGAGGCCAACCTCTTACGCTGCCCGCCCAATCTGCGCGATCTTGCTTTCGAGGGGAACCGCCGGATCGCGGAAGGCCGTCAGGACCTCGGGCCGCCCAGGGCGAACACCACTACGGCGGGCTCGCCCTTCGGCGTGTCGGCAACCCCGCCGCGGGCCCGCCGGAAGGCCTGGTAGCGCCGCGAGAGGTCGCCGATGTGGTTGTTGCGCAGACCTGTGACCACCGCGACGTACTGCGTCTGACCGACGCTGTAGGTGATCACGCTGGAGCTCGGATAGTTGTCGAGCGGGGCCTGCCAGAGCAGCTTGCCGTCGCGGTCGTCGAAGGCCTTCAGCGCGGGGTCGAGGTCGCCCGCGAAGACGACGCCGCCGGCCGTGGCCAGCGCCGAGGTGGAGATCGGCGCGGTGAGGTCGTGCTTCCAGGCCAGTTTGCGGCCCTTCAGGTCCATGGCCTGCAGCCGGCCCATCATGCCGCTCTTCGCCGCCTCCGGATGGTCGGCGGGGGTCAACCCCACGCCGGAGCTCAACAGCTGGTAGCCGCTGGGCGGGCCGAACAGCATGCACCACTGGGTCAGCGGCGCGAACAGCAGCCCGCTGTGCGGATTGGTCGAGGTCGCGGGCCAGGACCGCGCGCCGGACGGCCCCGGGCAGATGACCGTCGGCCGCGCCAGGTCCGGCACCCGCTGCGGGTCGATCGTCTTCGCTCCGGTCTTGCGATCGATCGCCGAGATGACGTTCTGCGTGCCCGGGTCGATGGAGAACAGATAGGCGCCGGTCTTGGCGTCGAGCGCGTCGAGGATGGCCATCTTGCCAAGCGTCATCACCACCCGGCGCGGCCGCCCATCGATGTTGAGCGTCGCGAGCGTGCGCTCGAACACCCAGTCGAGGTCCCACTGATCGTTCGGCAGGTGCTGGAAGTGCCAGACGAGCTTGCCGGTGTCTGGGTCCAGGGCGAGCGTGCTGTCGGTGTAGAGCGCGTCCTGCGTCGTCCCAGGAACGCCCGACGGCTTCAGGAGCGGGCCCGTGTCGTAGGTCTGGCCGACCCCGAAATAGACCAGGTTGAGCGCCTTGTCGTAGGTGCCCTGGTCCCAGACCGAGGCGCCGCTCCGCTTGTCGAGCGAAAGGCCGTTCCAGCTGTCCCCGCCGGGCTCGCCGGGCCGCGCGATGGTGTGGAAGCGCCACAGCTCCCGCCCCGTGGCGATGTCCATCCCAATGATGAAGCCGCCGCCCGGGGCGCCGCTGGCGGTGACGCCCTGGATCACCTTGTCGCCGACGATCAGCGGCGCGCTGCGCAGCACGAAGGCCTTGCGGTCCCTGGCCGGCGCCTCGATGGCGATCTCGTGGTCCCAGACCTGCTCGCCGGTCCGCGCGTCGAGCGAAATCACGTGCAGGTCGGAGGTGGGCACGAACACCCGCCCACCCGACAGCGACAGCCCCATCTTCTGGTTGGACGGGACGGTCGGCTTGTAGGTTCGCCGCCAGAGCACCGTCCCGTTCGCCGCGTCCAGCGCCACCACCATGTCCGGGCTGGTCTGCAGGAACATCACCCCGTCATGGACGATGGGCGTCGGCATGCTGGGCCCGCTCGGCAGCGGGGCGCGCCAGGCCGGCGAGAGCGACTTCACCGTTTCGCGGTTGATGGCCGTCAGCGGGCTGAAGTTCTGGCCGTCGTAGGTGCGGCCCCACTGCAGCCAGTCGCCGGGCGAGGGGTCGTGCAGCATGGCGGGCGAGACGGCGCGCACCTTGCCGAGCTGAATCTGGGCGGCGGCGCTCGGCGCGACGGAGACCGGCGCGGGCTGGGCCGGGAACTGCGCCGCCTGCGCCTGGACACTGCGGCCGGTCAGGAAGGTGGCCACGGCGGTCAGGTCGGCCGCCGAGAGGCCCGTGGCCATGGGCTTCATGATCCCGCCGGTCAGGGCCTCCAGGATCTCCTGATTGCTCCGGCTGCGCAGCTGGTCGCGGCTGGGCGCGCGGGCGACCGGGGGCTCGTGGCAGCTCTTGCAACGGGCCTCGAAGACGGCGGCGCCGGCGGCGTTCGGCGTGGGCGCGCCTTCCTGGGCGGCTGCGGACCCGCCGGCGCTGGCGGCCAGCAGGACCGCGGCGAGAAGGCGGCTCGCCGCGCGGCGCAGGATCATTCGGTCAGCCCGTTCAGTTCGAGGCGACCGGGCGGCCGCCGGCCGACTCCGAGGCCGTCTGCTTGGGCCGCACCAGATTGGGCCCGCGCACGGTGGCGGCCGCGAGCTCCTCGGCGTCCAGGACCCCGTCGTGGTTCTTGTCCAGCGCTGCGAAATTGGCCTTCAGCTTCTGGCCGACGGTCCCGCGCAGCTCCGACGGCTCCAGCTTGCCGTCCATGTTGGAGTCCAGCGCGCCCATCAGCTGGCCCTTGGCCATCAGCTGATCGTAGTCGCCGTGCGGCTTGGCCACCGTCTCGCCGATCCACCGGTAGTGGATGAAGAAGGTCAGCATCTCGTCGGTCGTCTGCTCGCCGAACACGATGTCCTTCTTCGGGTCCGGGTTGCCGTGGTTGCGGGTCGAGTTGTCGTAGGTCCAGCGGTTGATGATCCGCGAGCCGGCCGGGACCATGATCGGCTTTTCGAGATAGAACTCGCACTGCCAGTTGAAGTCGTAACGCGGCACCGCCAGCACGATCTCCTCGTGACCGTCGGGATAGAGGATCGAGACCTGGGTCGATCCCCCGCGCACATGGGCGTGCGCCGTCAGGCCGTAGACCAGCATGTCCTTCGGGATGTCGGCGTAGGCCACCTCCGGGTGGTACTCCTCGCCGGCGGGAATGGTGATGCCGGTCCCGTACACCCCGTAGGTGCGCATCGGGTACTTCGGCTCCTGCCCCTTGGGATAGAAGTAGAGCCCGACCTTCGTCGCCTCGGTCGTGGGCTTGCCGTAGGGCGTGTAGTGGGTCTGCATGTGGATGTCGGCGTTGGCCGGCACCCAGACGCCCATGTCCTTCGGCACCAGGTTGATCACCCGGCCGGGCCCCTGTCCGCCAATGCCGCCGGCCGCCATCTCCTGACGGATCATGGCGCCGGTCTCGCCGGGCGAACTGAGCGTGGTGGTGACGTGATGCAGCACCTTCTTGTCGGTGACGAGGAACTCGCTGGCCTTCAGCCAGCGGCCCTCGCTCATGTTCGTCGCCACCACCGGATTCTGGTAGGGCAGCACGCCCGTGGCGGGCACATCGACCGGCGGCAGCGCCAGAACCACGTCCGGCGTGCCCAGCTTCCAGGGCGGCGCATGGAAGCTCTGGTTGGCGAGCGGATCCTCGCCGGCGCCGCGCGGCGAGCCGGCCTCGATCCAGTGCACCAGGGTCTTGAGCTGATCGGAGGACAGGCCCTCGTTGGGCGCCCAGTGGCCGACCGTGACGTCCGGCTGGAACGGCGGCATGCGGTGGGTCTGCAGCACCTCGCGGATCATCGGCGAGAAGCCCTTGATCTGCTCGTAGGTGGTGAGTTGCATGGGGCCAAGGCCCCCCGGCTGGTGGCAGACGACGCACTTGGCCTGAACGATCGGAACGACGTCGCGGGCGTAGGAAATCTCCGCCCATTTGGCCTCCGCCTTCTGCGGATAGGCGATGGCCTCGCCGCGCGCAGGCTCAGGGCGAAGGCTGACCGATTGGCCGGCGACCAGCCCGTCCAGCGCCCGCTTGGCCGACGGCGAGTCCACGGGACCGCGGAAGGCCACCGTCCAACCCTTCGGGTCGAGCACCAGGATCTCGGCCGAGCGGGTCAGGCCCAGGCTCTCGCCGACCAGCTGCTCGTAGTCGAACAGCACCGGGATGTTCAGGCCCGCGGCCGCGGCGTCGGCGGCCAGCTTGGCGCGCGTGTCGCCCAGGCGCGGATCGACGATCAGGAACTCCACGCCCTTGCCGCCGTAGGCCGCCTTCAGCGCCGCCAGCGCCGGCGCGTCCGCCCGGAACCGGCCGTCGCCGGCGGCGTAGGAGACCAGGACCACGGCCTTGTCGTCGTCCATCTTGTAGAGGCGGCGCCCGACATAGTGCTGATCCGACAGCTGGAAGTCGGCGACGCGCTGCGGCGCGGCCGCGGTAAGAGCGGGCGCGCCACCCGACAGGCTCAGCAGAGCGCCGGCCACGGCCAGCCCGGCCAGCTTTGCGTATACCGCCATCCTCGCCTCCCATTGGCGGCCGCATTTGACTTGCGGCCTTTCCCAGCGTCGGATCGTCGGCGAAGCCTATGCCGATTTATGGTGACGTCCAGTCTTCGAAGGAGCGGTGCGATGAAGCAGGTGTCCCTCGGTCTGATCGCCGTCGCGGCGCTGGCCCTTTCCAGCCCAGCCTTGGCCGCGTCCGCGCCCTATCACGCCCCGCGCGCCGTCGACGGGCAGCCCGACCTGCAGGGCGCCTGGACCAACGCCAGCCTGACTCCGCTGGAGCGGCCGCCGGCGACGGGCGATCGGCTGGTGATGACCCCCGACGAAGTCAAGGCCGTCGAGGGCCGCCGCGCCGACATCAAGGCTAAGGACGCCGCGCCCACGCCCACCTCGCTCGACGCCAACAAGCTGCCCTGCTACGCGGCCAACCTGACGGCGGGAGGCGACAACGTCGACTGCGGTTACAACGCCTTCTGGACCGACCACGGCGATGCGGTGATGCGCGTGAACGGCGAGCCCCGCACCTCGCTGATCACCTTCCCGGCCAATGGCCGCATGCCGGCCCGCCTGCCGCGCAAGCCCGGCGCGCCCGCGCCGGTGCGCGGCGTCTATGGCCGGGCGGGCGAAAACCCGGAGAACCAGACGCTGGCCGAGCGCTGCATCACCTCCTTCGCCAACCATGCCGGCCCGGTGATGCTGCCCAGCTTCTACAACTCCAACTACCAGATCGTGCAGGGCCGCGACTCGGTCGCCATCCTGGTCGAAATGATCCACGACGTGCGGATCGTGCGCCTGAACAGCCAGCACAGCCCCATGAAGGTCTGGTATGGCGACTCCATCGGCCACTACGAAGGCGACACCCTGGTGGTCGAGACCACCAACTACAATCCCAACCAGCAGATGTTCGGCGGCACGTCCGACATGAAGGTCACCGAGCGCTTCACCCGCGTCGGGCCGAAGCGCCTGCGCTACGAGTTCAAGGTCGAGGACCCCAACGTCTGGGCGACGCCCTGGGGCGGCGAATACGAATTCAGCCCGGCCAAGGGCCCGGTCTACGAATACGCCTGTCACGAGGGCAACTATGCCCTCCCCGACATCCTGGCCGGCGCGCGGCTCGAGGAAGCCGAGGCCGCCAAGAAGATCAGCGCCTCGGCCGACGTGAAGGGCCGCCCCTAGGGCGCCCGCGCCGCCTCGCTGGTGGGCCCGGCAGGACTCGAACCTGCAACCAGACCGTTATGAGCGGCCGGCTCTAACCATTGAGCTACAGGCCCCAGCAGCGACGCTGGTCCGGCGGTACCACGGCCGGACGAGGCCTTAAAGCTTGCGTTCATCCGCGGCCTGCGATGGCGTGGCGCCTGGGCGGGCAGATGGAGATTTGCGATGAAGATGCCTCTGCGCGCCGGCCTGCTCGCCCTGGCGCTGGCCGCACCCGCTCCGCTCTCGGCGGCGCACGCCCAGGCCGCGGGACCCAGCGCGGCCGAGAGCCTGTTCCACGCCACCACGCTCAACCTGTCGGCCTATGGCGAGAGCAAGCTCAGCCCGGACATGGCGACCATCAGCCTGGGCGTCGCCACCGAGGGCGGCACGGCCGCGCGCGCCCTTTCCGACAACGCCGCGCGGATGAACCAGGTGCTGGGGGCGCTGAAGGCGGCGGGCGTGCCGCAGAAGGACATCCGCACCTCGGGCCTCAACCTCAACGCTCAGTACGCCTATGAGCAGGGCCAGGCGCCGCGGCTCACCGGTTATCACGCAACCGACCAGGTCACGGTGACGGTGCATGACCTGAGCAAGGTGGGCGCGATCGCCGACGCCACGGTCGGCGCGGGCGCGAACCAGGTGAACGGCGTCAGCTTCGGCCTCGCCGATCCGACGGCGGCGGCGAACGCGGCGCGTGAGGAGGCGGTCCGGGCGCTCGCCGCCAAGGCCGAGCTCTATGCGCGCGCCAGCGGCTATCGTGTCGCGCGGCTGGTGTCGCTGAGCGAAGGCGGCGGCGTCGAGGCCTATCGGCCGCAAGCGATGACGGTCATGGCCCAGGCGCGGGTGCAGAACGTGCCGACCACCGTCGCGCCCGGCGAACTCACCGTTCGGGTCGACATCAGCGGCCTCTACGAGCTGACGCGCTAAAGCCCCGCGGCCTTGAAGGCGTTGGCGAGGCGATCGGCCATCATCCGGCCGGGGAAGGCGCGGTCGCCCTCCATCATGGCGGCGTAGACCAGGCCCTTGCCGGGGATCGGCCCCGACGCCCAGCCGACGCCGCGCGAGGCGTCGTTGGTGGAGCTGCAGCTCAGCATGTGGGTCTGGCCGTCCTTCTCCGTGGCCTTCAGGAGCTGGTCGATGGTCTGGGTGTCGTTGTTCGTGCCGTCGCAGGCCGGGAGCGCGCGCGCGCAGGCGCTGTGGGTGTTGTAGCGGTAGACCAGCTTGCCGCTGGCCTGTTCGGCGATCAGCAGGCAGGAGGCCGGGTCGCCGATCGCCTGGGAGATGGCCGCGTCCAGCGTGTCCTTGTCGACGCCCTTCGGGGCGTCGGGTGAACAGGCCGTCAGCACGACGGCGGCGAGACAGACGGCGGCGGCGCGGGAAGCGGTCATGCCGCCTCCAATACGCAGGAAGCGGTTGGGGTTCAACGCGGGGTCCGGCGCGGCCTCAGCCGGCGTGGGCGTGCAGGAAGTCGGTCAGCTGCTGCAGCACCGGCGCGCGGCCCCGGAATGGCCTTGAGAGCGCCAGCACCATGCGCACGTGATCGACGCCGGCGTAGTGCTCCTCCTCCACCGGCACGCCGGCGGCGCGCAGCTTGGCCGCCAGTTTCACGGTGTTCTTCGGGAAGACCATGGTGTCGGCGTCGCCGGTGGCCAGGAAGGCGGGCGGCGAGTCCTTGGTCACGAAGCTGGTCGGCTGGGTGCCTGGCAGGTCGGCCGCCTCGCCGAAGGTGCGTTCCGCGATCGGATCGGTCAGCGGCAGGAAGTCGTAGGGTCCAGACAGGCCGCCCAGCGCCCTGATGTGCTTGGGGTCGACGCCGGCCGCCTTCAGATAGCGGGTGTCGAGCGCGATCATCGCGGCGTTGTAGGCGCCCGCCGAGTGGCCGACGAGCACGATGCGGTTGGGGTCGCCGCCGAACTCCGCCGCGTGGTCCTGCGCCCAACGCACGGCCTGGGCGCCGTCCTGCAGGAAGCCCGGATAGCGCACCTGCGGATAGAGGCCGTAGTCGGGGAGCACGGTCACGAAACCGCGTGAGGCCAGCGCCTGGCCGACCCAGCCGTAGTCCTGCCGGCGCCCGGTGTCCCAGGACCCGCCATAGAAGAACACCGCCACCGGGGCCGGTGCGTCGCCCTTGGCGCGGTGCGGGCCGAAGACGTCGAGGCGCTGATGTGGCTGCGGCCCAAAGGCCACGTTGCGCGCCTGGCGCGCGGCCGGGTCCTTGGGCGTCAGCGCTGCGAACAGGCTCAGCGGCGCGCAGGCCGCGGTCAGGGCCGCGCCCACAGCCGCCAGGCTCAAGCGCCGGGTCAATCGGCCAGTCTCGCTCATGGTCTCCAGCTAGGCCACGGCCCCGCGGCGGGCAACTGTACTATTCGCCTCAGCTAGTACGAAGGAAGCTTGAACAGGGACGCGCCGCTGACGGCTTGACGGGCCGCCTTGGCGCCTGCGCAATGGCCACCTGAACGCCGGTCACCGGCACCGCCCGATCCCGGGCGTTGGGAGTTTGCAGCATGGACGGCGATCAAGCGGGCGGCGGGTTCGTCGAGGCGGCGCTGGCGCAGATTCCGCCGGCCCTGCAGGCGGTGATCGACGCGGGCGATCTCTCCGGTTTCGTGACGCTCGTCTGGCGCAAGGGCGAGGTCGCCCAGGTCCTGACGCTCGGCCAGCGCGACATCGAGGCCGGCCTGCCGATGACCCGCGACACCCTCTTCCGCATCGCCTCGATGACCAAGCCGGTGACCTCGGTCGCGGCGCTGATGCTGTGGGAGGAAGGCAAGCTCAAGCTCGACGACCCGATCGTCAAATGGCTCCCCGAGTTCGCGGACATGCGGGTGCTGAAGGAGGCTGCCGGCCCGGTCGACGACACCTATCCCTCGCCGCGCGAGATCACCGTCGAAGACCTGATGACCCACCGGGCGGGCCTCGCCTACGCCTTCACCTCGATCGGGCCGATCGGCCAGCTCTATGAGGACACGCTCGGCCCGCCGCTCGGCGGGACGATGACGCCGGATGAGTGGCTCAAGCGGCTGGGGAGCCTGCCGCTCAGCTATCCGCCGGGCGAACGGTTCCACTACAGCCACGCGACCGAGGTGCTGGGCTATCTGGTGGCGCGGATCGAGGGCAAGCCGCTGGGCCGGGTCCTGAAGGACCGCATCTTCGCGCCGCTCGGCATGGGCGACACCGACTTCTGGTGCCCGCCGGAGAAGCGCGGCCGGATGGCCAAGCTCTATCGGGCCAAACCAGGGAGCGACACCCTGGAGGATGTCTCCTTCCCGCACGTCGACAGCCAGCCGGCGCTGGAACCGGGCGGCGGCGGCCTGATCTCCACGGCCGACGACTATCTGAAGTTCGCCCGCATGATGCTGGGCAAGGGCGAGGTCGACGGCGTGCGGCTGCTGAAGGCCTCGACCGTCGAGATGATGACGCAGAACCGCCTGACAGACGCCCAGCGGCAGATCCCGTTCATGGGCATCCCGTTCTGGCTGGGCCAGGGGTTCGGCCTGGGCGTTTCGGTGATCACCGACCCGGAGAAGCAGGCCTGGATGGGCGCTGGCTCCGCCGGCGCGTTCGGCTGGCCGGGCGCCTTTGGCACCTGGTGGCAGGCCGACCCCGCCGAGGACATGGTGATGATCTACCTGATCCAGAACTCCATGCCGCTCGGCCCGGAGGCCGCCGCCGAGCTCGCCACCGGCCAGCGGATGGGCGGGCGCGTCGCCCTGCCCATCTTCCAGAAGACGGTCTACGCAGCGCTCGGCAAATAACCGCTACGGGCGCTGCGGGGCCACGCACATGGCCTGGCCTTTCCAGTTGGCGTTCACCAGGCTGCCGTGGCTGACGGCGGCCAGCCGTGCCTGCTCATAGGCGGCGCTCTCGCCGGGCGGATTGACGCCGGGCGGGCAGAGCGAGGCCTTCACCTGCCGGGTCGCCGCCGGGCAGATGCAGATGTCTTCCTGATAGCTGAGGCGGCTGGCGTCCTGCGACTTGCAGTGCGGGGCGAGCTGACGGCCGCCGCTGTCGAGGCAGATGGTGGTCGTGGTCTTGTCGATCACGTCGGCTGACGCGGCGCCGGCGCTGATCGCCAGGGCGGTCGCCGCCAGGAGGATGGATAGCTTCATGGCGTTCTCCGTCTCGTCCCCCGAACGGGTCTATTGAGCCGCCGAACTTCCCTTCGCGTCAACCTGCTCCGATGGCGGAAACGGCCCGCAAAGGTTGTCGCCGGTTCACCACGAAACCTCGCGATAGCTTAACCGTGGGCGGCCTATGACTGGCCTCATGGACCCGATCTCGATCGCCCGTTACGGCATGATGGCCGCAACCCAGCAGCTGACGGCGTCGGCGACCCGCGTCGCGGGCGCGGCGAATGACAGCAGCGTCGATTACGCCAGCGAAGCCGTGACCCAGATCGAGGCCTCGACGGCGTTCAAGGCCGACGTGGGCGTGATCAAGGTCGCCGACGAGATGTGGCAGTCCCTGCTCGACCTGCAGAGCGCGCCAAAGCACAGCTAGGCTTCACGTCCTACTGGTAGGCGATCCACCGCCCGGCCGTCGCGCCCAGCACCCACACCAGAATGCCGAAGTAGGCCATCAGCTTGGTCAGTGGCCCGCCCTCTTCGCCCTTGTTGCGGAAGAGGGTGATCAGCGCGGTCCCGACGATCCAGACGGCGTAGAGCGCCGTGTAGGTCTTGTTGACCGGGTTCAGGTGGTCGTAGTCGTCCGGCTTGATGATGATGTGGGTGTGGACGAACTGGGCGACGATCAGGGCCGCCATGCCGGCGATATAGCCCCAGCGCAGCCGCCCGCGCGTCACGGGGAGCAGGATCAGGGCCGCGGCGGTGATGATGTGATAGACGCCGACGTTGATCAGGTCGGTCGTGCAGAGAATCCAGAGGCCGACCAGGAAGAGGGCGCCGCCGAGCGCGAACCAGATCTTCGGCAAGACGCCCACTGCGCCGTTGGCCGCGGCGACCGGACGGCTGACGCCATAGGTCAGCATGAGGCCGGAGAGCAGGGCGATCATCTTCACCGTGAAGGCGCTCGAGTTATAGAGCTTCACCGCGTTGGAGGAGCCGATCAGCACGCCGGTGACGATGATCCCGACGATGCCGATGGTCTGCCAGAGCCTTAGACTTCGGGCGATCTCCCGTGGCTCCTCATTGGTGATGCCCGCGCCCAACAGGCGCAGGTTGATGAGGATCGTCGTGCCGCCGATCAGGATCAGCGACAGGATGTGGCCCACCTCCCACGAGGCGTAGCCGAACTTCGGACCGCTGACCAAAAGGGCCATCGGGGTGGCGGCCAGGCCGTCCACCCAGTGCGAAGCCTGGGGGAAGAAATGCTGAAAGGTCAGACCGCCGCTCATGACTGGGGCTTCCACATCTGAGCATCGAACCGCTGCCCGGCCATATTCTGTTCACCCTTCTCGGAGGTCTTGCACTGCTGCACCCAGTTGACCCAGTCCGGCTGTTTCTTGCCGCATTGGTACACGTCGTAGGGCGTGAACCGGCCGCAGATGATCACCAGGGTCCAGAGGATCAGGGAGGCCGCGGCGGACATCCGCGCCGGCCTCGGCGGGACCTCGTCGGCGTCCCAGCTTCCCTGCGTCGCCTGCACCCGGCCGTGGAAGATCACGATGTTGAGCAGGGCCAGCGCCAGGAAGACCATTTTCGCGAGGAACCAGACCGTGTGGTAGTAGGTGATCGGTCGGGAGAACAGCAGGGCCACGCCCGTCACCACCACGAAGGCGAAGCTGAACACGGTCATCGGCAGGACCGCGTCGCTGACCACCGACACGCGGGTCTTGCGCAGCGTCACGCCCAGGAGCCGCAGGTCCACGATCATGATGGTGCCGGCGAACAGCATCAGCACAATGAGATGCGTGCCCTCAAGCAGGCTCCAGAAGTTCAGCGAGCCCAGCAAGAGTTCGCTGAAGGACTGGCCGTCCGGCGTCGGGCCCTTGCCCCATACGTGCTGGACCCAGTTCAGGAGGGCGTTTATCGACGCCGCCAATCCGTTCATTCCGTTCCTCACCTTCGGACGACGATCTGCGCCATCGCCTTTGTCGCATAGACTCCGGCTGCGGGGCGCCAATCAAGCAGCTTACGGTTCCGGCGCCGTTACGCTTTGGTTACAGCCCTGAATTCTGAGCTTCACCAAGGGCTAAGCGCAAGCCCCGGGCCGTTCGACCTCCGGGCCACTGATCTTCCGCGCCGCGCCGGTAACCCATCGTAACCCGCGGATCGTCGCCTCGTTTGGGCGGTTCGCAGCCAGAAAAAAGGGGGGCGAAACGCCCCCCTTCCTCGAATTCCAGAGACGCCGACTACGGCTTCTCGGTGGCGTCGGCGCCGTCCTTCGGCGCGCCGGTGCCCGACGAGCCCATGAACAGCTTGCGGCCGTCCGGGAAGGTCACGTCGCGGCCGTTGGCCTTGCAGATCGGCGTGCAGGCCTTGTCCTTGGACTGATAGCCGCGGACCACGATCTCGGTGCCGACCTTCAGCGAGTTGCGGTCGATGCCGGCGCGCAGCAGGGTGTTGGGCGTGCCGCCCTCGACCATCCACTCGACCTGGGCGAAGTCCGGGTTGGTGTTCATCACGTGAACCCAGGCGTGCGGGTTGATCCACTCGACCTTGACCACCTTGCCGCGGAGCAGCACGGGGGACTTGCCGTCAAATTCGGCGGCGAAGGCGTGGTGGGCGACGGCCTGGGTGACGCCGATCGAAGCGGCAGCCAGGAGGCCGGCGGAAATCACGGCGGGAACAATGAGCTTACGGAAATTCATTTGGGCGTCTCCGGCGGAGGATGCTGATATTCTTGCATCTTCCCACGGCGTCTTTGCGGCGTCACGGGAAGACAGGTGGGTCAGATCGTCACTTCAGCGGTTCTTTCCGCAGGTGACCATACATCAGTTCTTCGACGAATTCGACGCACTTGAATTGCTGCAGGCGCGCGTCCTCGCCGACGTGCTTGTAGAGGTTCATGCTCATCTTCCACGGGCGGGTGAAGATCGAGGGATCCTCGATCGTCGCCTCGTAGCGCATCACGCCGGGGCCGGTGGGGGTCCAGCGCTCGGTGACCTTGAGATCGCCGGTGTGGAAGTTGCCGGCGCGGTCGAACCAGGAGGAGTCCAGCATGCCGGTGACGACGACGACCAGCGTGTCGCCTTCCCAGTGGGCGACCGACTGGCCCATCCAGCTGTCGACCGGCGCGGGGCCGGGATCCTTGAACTGCAGATTGCGCACCGCGCCCGCATATTCGTAGGCGATCAGGGTGGCGCTTTCCGATTGGAAGATCTGGAACGGCAGGGCCATGTAGTTGGCGCGCGGCACGCCCGGCAGGTAGCACTTGATCTCCGGATCCTTGTGGATCCAGTCAGCGTGGTTGGCGTCGCGCGTCTTCAGGGCTTCGGCCGTGTAGGGGATCGTGCCCCCTTCGACGACGCTCAAGCCGGCGGGCACCGAGCCCACGGCGCCCAGCGCCAGGACTTCCTTGGCCGGCACCGGCACCACCGGACCCGGGCGCATCTGCAGCGCCGCGCTCGAGGCGTGGGCTTCCAGGTTGTAGTTGGCGGTGTTCATCACCTGCCACACGCCGTTCAGGTCGGGATGCTTGCCATCCGGGCCCCTGGGCGCGCGGTAGGCGCCGGCCTTGGGGGCCGCTTTCGCCGCCGCAACCGGCTTCGGCTTGGCGGGCGCGGTCTGGGCTTGCGCCTGACCGCCAATAACCGCGCCGGCCAAAGCCAGCACAACCAATGTCCTGATCATAATTTCGCTCCCCAAATCCCCATCTCGAAACCGACGGAGTCGTCTTTCCTCAAATACCTATCGGACCTTTGGGCGAAGCGCCAGCACCCCTGCTTACAGCGTCTCGGCTTTTGACAATCGCGCCGCAGGCGACTAGCGCCAAACCATGGCGCTCCGACACCTGTTCGCGACTCCCGTCCTTGAGCTGTCGCTTAGCACAGACCCGAGTTTCGAAAATTTCAGGGCCGAATTGGAAGCCGCCTGCCGCATGCTGGCCGCCGAGGACGCCGCCGGGCGGGCCTGGTGCAAGGCCAACGGCTATGGGGGGTACACCTCCTATGCGTCGCTGGACGACCTGCCGACCCGGGTCAGCGTGTTCGGCGAATTGAAGGCCTTGCTGGACCGCCACGCCAAGGCCTTCGCGCAGGATCTCGCCTTCGATCTGAAGAGCGGCCGGCTGAAGCTCGACAGCCTGTGGGTCAATATCCTCAAACCCGGCGCGGCCCACTCCGGCCACATCCATCCGCACAGCGTGATCTCCGGCACGGTCTATGTAGCCACGCCCAAGGGTTCGAGCGCGCTCAAGCTGGAGGATCCGCGCCTGCCCCTGATGATGGCCGCCCCGCCACGCCGCGCCGATGCGGCCGAGGAAGCTCGACCGTTCGTCTACCTGACGCCGGAGCCCGGCACGGTCTTTATGTGGGAAAGCTGGCTCCGGCACGAGGTCCCGGCCAACCGGGCGAAGACCGACCGCATCTCGATCAGCTTCAACTACGCCTGGAAATGAAAAAGCCCCGCCGAAGCGGGGCCTGATCGATCTAGCTGTCGAGGAAGCTGCGCAGCTTCCGGCTCCGGCTCGGGTGCTTCAGCTTACGCAGCGCCTTGGCCTCGATCTGGCGGATGCGTTCGCGGGTCACGCTGAACTGCTGGCCGACTTCCTCAAGCGTATGGTCGGTGTTCATGCCGATGCCGAAGCGCATGCGCAGCACGCGCTCCTCCCGCGGCGTCAGCGAGGCGAGCACGCGGGTGGTGGTTTCCCGCAGGTTCGACTGGATGGCCGCGTCGATCGGCAGGACCGCGTTCTTGTCCTCGATGAAGTCGCCCAGGTGGCTGTCTTCCTCGTCGCCGATGGGGGTTTCGAGGCTGATCGGCTCCTTGGCGATCTTCAGGACCTTGCGGACCTTCTCCAGCGGCATGGCGAGCTTTTCGGCCAGTTCCTCCGGCGTCGGCTCACGGCCGATCTCGTGCAGCATCTGGCGGCTGGTGCGGACGATCTTGTTGATCGTCTCGATCATGTGCACCGGGATGCGGATGGTCCGCGCCTGGTCGGCGATCGAGCGGGTGATCGCCTGGCGGATCCACCAGGTGGCGTAGGTCGAGAACTTGTAGCCGCGGCGGTACTCGAACTTATCGACCGCCTTCATCAGGCCGATGTTGCCCTCCTGGATCAGGTCCAGGAACTGCAGGCCGCGGTTGGTGTATTTCTTGGCGATGGAGATCACCAGGCGCAGGTTCGCCTCGACCATCTCTTTCTTGGCCTGGCGGGCCTCGCGTTCGCCCTTCTGCACGGTCTGGACGATGCGGCGGTAGTCGTCGATCGGCACGCCGGTCTCGGTGGCGAGCGCGGCGATCTCGGTGCGGATGTCGCCGATCTGGCCGTTGTCGTTCTCGGCGAACTTGGTCCAGCGGATGCCCAGCGCCTTGACCTGATCGGTCCAGTCGGGACGCATCTCCGAGCCGAAGTAGGCCTTCAGGAACTCCGAGCGACTGATGCCGTAGCTGTCGGCCAGGCGCAG
>NZ_DATGEX010000006.1:0-33053 GCF_035309685.1 Phenylobacterium sp. | reverse complement strand
TTTGACTGGGGCGGTCGCCTCCCAAAGTGTAACGGAGGCGCGCGATGGTGGGCTCAGAGCGGTCGGAAATCGCTCGTCGAGTGCAATGGCATAAGCCCGCCTGACTGCGAGACTGACAAGTCGAGCAGAGACGAAAGTCGGCCATAGTGATCCGGTGGTTCTGTATGGAAGGGCCATCGCTCAACGAATAAAAGGTACTCTAGGGATAACAGGCTGATTTTGCCCAAGCGTCCACAGCGACGGCAAAGTTTGGCACCTCGATGTCGGCTCATCACATCCTGGGGCTGGAGCAGGTCCCAAGGGTTCGGCTGTTCGCCGATTAAAGTGGTACGTGAGCTGGGTTCAGAACGTCGTGAGACAGTTTGGTCCCTATCTGCCGTGGGTGTACGAAGCTTGAGAGGATCTGCCCCTAGTACGAGAGGACCGGGATGGACATACCTCTGGTGGACCTGTCGTGGCGCCAGCCGCGCAGCAGGGTAGCTAAGTATGGAATAGATAACCGCTGAAAGCATCTAAGCGGGAAACTAACCTCAAAACAAGGCTTCGCCGAGAGCCGTGGTAGACCACCACGTTGATAGGCCAGGTGTGGAAGTGCCGCGAGGCATGTAGCTTACTGGTACTAATCGCTCGATCGGCTTGATCGTTCTTAGCAAAATTCATGCGCGCTCTGGTTTGAGCTTGCTGCAGACCTGATGTCTTCTCAATCACATCCGTTTCGTTGACCTGGTGATTTTGCCGGGGGGTCCCCACCCGATCCCATTCCGAACTCGGTCGTTAAGCCCCCCTGGGCCGATGGTACTTCGTCTTAAGGCGCGGGAGAGTAGGTCGTCGCCAGGTCTACCAAACGGATGTGAGATCCAGACCCTTCAATTCACGATGCCAGACATCACCGCTTTGCCGCGGGGTGGAGCAGCCCGGTAGCTCGTCAGGCTCATAACCTGAAGGTCACAGGTTCAAATCCTGTCCCCGCACCCAAAATACTGAAGAAGCCCCGCTGCGAAGCGGGGCTTTTTCTTTGTCCGGCCCGCAGCGCCGCCCCTACGGGCTGTCCTCATCGATGTCGACGCTGGCGGTCGAGGCCGCCGTGCCGCCGCTGCCGCCGGGCGTCTCCCACCAGTAGGGCGGTCGCACCCGCTTGCCGGTGACCACCTCGTTCAAGGTGACAGGGTCGTAGAGCCGGCCGCCCAGCATCACCCGGTGGATCTTGTCTGTGTTGCGGATGTCCTTGGTCGGGTCGGCGTCGAGCACCAGCAGGTCGGCGAGCTTGCCGGTCTCCAGCGACCCGATGTCCTTGGCGTAGCCCAGCGAGGTGGCGGGCATGATCGTGCCGGCGCGCAGCGCCTCGATCGGGCTCCAGCCGCCGCGCACGAACGACCACATTTCCCAGTGCGCTCCCAGGCCCGGCTGCTGGCCGTGGGCGCCGATCGACACCTGCACGCCCTTTTCCATCAGCTTCTTGGCCTCGCGCGCGCTGGCCGCGTCGACATAGTCCTCCTCCGGCGCCGCCACGCGGCGGACGTTACGCGCCGCCAGCATGGCCGGCGGCTCGTGCTTCGACAGCAGCGGGTGCAGCCAGACGTCGGTGTGCTGACGCCAATAGGGGTCGCCGGCCGGGCCGCCGAAGGTGACCACCAGGGTCGGGGTGTAGTTGGTCTTGGTCTGCGACCAGAAGCTCACCAGGTCGTCGTAGAAGTGCTCGACCGGCGGGTTGTGCTCGACCGTCGCGTTGCCGTCCTCGATGTGGGTGACGTCGAGCGCGTAGATCGAGCCGCCCTCCGGCACCACCTCCATGCCCTCCGCCTGCGCGGCCGCGACGATCATCTGGCGCTGCTCGCGGCGCGGCTGGTTGTAGTTCTTGATGCTGTGCGCGCCCTCCGCCTTCAGCCGCCGAACATGGGCCAGCGCGTCCTCCAGGCTGTTGATCTCGGCGTAGTTGTTGGGGTCCTTGGCGCCGTAGAGAATCTCGCCGGTGGAGAAGGTGCGGGGGCTCAGGATCTTGCCCGTCCGCTGATACTCCGAGGCGACGAAGATCTCGGCCGCGCGCGCCGAGGGCTCGTGCACCGTCGTCGTGCCCATCGCCAGATTGGCCATCGCCGACCAGTTCTGCTGCGGAATCAGATCGTTCTCGCCCTGCGGCCCGTGGGCGTGGGCGTCGATCAGGCCGGGGATGATGGTCTTGCCGGCGACGTCGACCTGCTTGGCGTCGGCCGGGATCGTCACCGAGCCGCGCTTTCCGACCGCCACGATCCGGTCGCCGCGGACGACGATCACCCCGTCATCGATGATGCCGCCGTCCTTGGCCGTCATGGTGACGATCCGCGCGCCGACCAGGGCGACGACGCCCGTCGGCTTGTCGGCCGCCACCTCCATGGAAAGCGACAGGCCCGTCACGGGCGGCTTGAATTTCGGCGCCGGCGCATCGGCGGCGGGGGCCGAGGCGTAGAGCGCCTCGGTTTGCGCCGTGTAGAGCGTCGGGCCGACGCTCCAGTGCACCTCGCGCCCGTCGTTCGACCAGTGGATGAAGTCGGCGCCCTCGGCGCTGATGCGGGTCACCGGCAGGGGACCGCCCTTTTCGTCGACGGTGACGTCCTGCGTGCCCGGCAGCAGCGGCATGACGAAGGCCTCGTAGTTCTGGCGGAAGGCGAGGTTCTGGCCGTCCGGCGAGACCTGGAAGTCGTTGACGAGCTCGCCCTCGGCGTGGACGCGCCGGGCCTGGCCGTTCAGGTCGGTGGAGACCAGCTGGCGCTTGCCGCGCTCGCCGGCCAGCATGAACACCCGGTCGTTCGAGGCCGCGAACTGCGGCTCGGCCCCGCCGCGGGTGATCCGCACCGGCGCCCCGCCGCTGGCGGCGACGCGATAGACGCCCGGGTCCTGCGACCAGCGGGCCGAGGTGAGCTGCCCGGCGCGCCGGCGTTCGAAGACGATGGTCTTGCCGTCCGGCGAGAAGCGTGGGCTGGCGTAGTGCCCCGGCTGGGTGGTGACGTCATGCGCCGCGCCGCCGGCCGCCGCGACGGTGCGGATGCGGCCAAGGCCATCGTCGGTCCAGCTGACGAAGACGACCGTTTTGCCGTCCCGCGACCAGGAGGGGAAGAGTTCGAAGCCGGGCTCGTCGCCGCTGACCAGCCGTTTTGCGGCCCCGCCGCCCGCGACGGGCTTCAGCCAGAGCTTCCCGAGTGTCTCGAATACCACCTCTTTGCCGTCCGGCGAGACGGTCGCCCAGCGCGGCATCTTGGTGGTGAACCGGTCCGGCGCGACCTCGATCTGCGGATGGACCGCGTCGATCACCACGCGGGTGTCGTCGATGTGGAAGGGGATCACGCTGGCGGGCCCGCCGGCCGCGCTGACCCGCTGGATCTTGCCGCCGGCCCAGAACACCACGCTCTTGCTGTCCGGGGTCCAGGCCATGTTGGGATAGACGCCGGTCACCGCCCAGGTCTCCTGCACGTCCTGGTCCAGCGCGTCATAGACCTTGCGCTCCTCGCCGGAGACGAGGTCCTTCACATAGAGCTTGGACCGCGCCCGCTCGCGGCGGACGAAGGCGATCAGCTTGCCGTCCGGCGAGGGCGTCGGCCGCACCGATCCGCCGGCGCCGGAGGCCACCGTGCTCACCTCGCCGCTGTCGAGGTCATAGCGCTCGATGTCGAAGAGGTCGGTGTTGGAGTCCTGGGCGTATTCGAAGATCGGCCCGGGCGTCACGTCGCGGGTGTAGTAGATCGACTTGCCGTCGGGTGAATAGGTCGGCTCGCCCAGCTCCTTCTGCAGTTGCTCGCTGGCCTTCTTGACCAGCGGCACGCCGCCGCCGCCGGAGACATGGTAGAGCCAGACCTCGCCGGTGCCGAGCGAACGGCTGGTGGTGAAATGCTTCTTGGCGACGATGAATCGTCCATCCGGGCTCCAGCTCGGCTGGTTGAGCAGGCGGAAATCTTCCTTGGTCACCTGGCGCTTGTCGGAGCCATCGACGTTCATCACCCAGATGTTGTCGCCGCCGCCCCGGTCGGAGGTGAAGGCGATGCGCTTGTCGTCCGGCGAGAACCGCGGCTGCTGGTCGTAGGCCAGGCCCTCGGCGACGCGGGTCGGCGTCCCGCCCGCGATCGGCATGACGTAGATGTCGCCCAACAGGTCGAAGGCGATCAGCTTGCCGTCGTGGCTGACGTCGAGGTTCATCCAGGTGCCGTTGTCGACGTTGATGCGGATCTCGCGGGTGGCCAGGCCCGGCGGCGCGTTGACGTTCCACTTGGCGGGCTTGGCCGGCGCATCGGCTTTTGGCGCGGTCTGGGCCATGGCCTGGCCCGACAGGAACGTCGCGGCCAGCAGCGCCGCAATCCGGTAACTCATCGCGTCATCCCCTAGAAGGTCTGGCCAAGCTAGGCCGCAGAATCCCAGGCGCGGCAAGGGCGTCGAGGCCGGCCATTTTCGTTTGTCTCCCATCGCGCGCGATCGCGGCTACCATGGCGGAAAATCGGAGGGAGCGAAGATGACGCACGCAAGGCTTTGGCTGGCCGGATTGCTTGTCACGACGGCGGCAGCGGCCGCCGCGGCGGCCGAGACGGGGCGGGGCGTCTATGTCTCCGCCGCCCAGATCGCCGCCCTTGTCGCCAAGACCAAGGACGGGGTGGCGACCGCGCCGGTGCCGGCCGGGCCGGGCACGACGATGCTCGCCGCGCATCGCACCGCCGACGGCCAGGTCGAGGTGCACCTGAAGCTCAACGACGAGTTCGTCGTCCAGTCGGGTCACGCGACCGTGCTGGTCGGCGGCAAGGTCGAGGGGAACAAGGAGGCCGCGCCCGGCGAATGGCGCGGCGGCAAGGTGACCGGCGCCAAGGCCTATCAGCTGGGTCCGGGCGACGTGCTCTGGATCCCGGCCGGGGCGCCCCACCAGACCCTGGTGCCGAAGGGCGGCGACTTCCGCTACCTTGCCTTCAAATTCGACGCGAAGTAGCTGAACTATTTGGCGAAGATCGCCTTGGGCATCATGACGTGGACGCCCTTGTTGCGGTCCACGAGCTCGGTGATGTCGACGTCGCCGGCGACGCTGACCAGCATGTAGGCGTCGTCGCGGGTCATGCCTTTGTGGGTGACCAGGAAGTCGACCATGTTGCGCACCGCCTTGACCGTCGCCACCGCCAGGTCGTCGTCGAAACCCATGGCGATGTAGTGGGTCGGCGTTTCGGCGCGCGGATAGGGCGACGTCTCGCCCTTGTGCAGCACGAACTGGAAGGTGCCCACGAGCGAGGTCTCCAGCGCGGTCACGTCGGACTCGCCGTTGCCCTGGCCCGCGTGGCCGTCGCCGACTTCGAACAGCGCGCCCTTGGCGTGCACGGGGAGGAACAGCGTGGTCCCGGCGACCAGCTCCTTGTTGTCCATATTGCCGCCCATGATGGTCGGCGGCGTGGAGTCCCACTTCCCCATGGCCGGCGGCGGCGCGACGCCCATGCTGCCGAAGAAAGGATGCAGCGGGAGCGTGATGCCGGGGCCGAAGCGGGCGACCATCCTGGCGCTGTCCAGCGGGATGATCTTGGTGCGGCGATAGGGGAAGTCGTCGCGCAGGATACCGGCGGCCGGCCCAAAGCCGTTGTAGGCGTAGGGGATCGCCAGATCGATCTTCAGGATGCGGATTTCCAGGGTGTCGCCGGGCTCGGCGCCTTCGATGGCGATCGGGCCGGTGAGGATGTGGCCGCCGGGGCCGCGGGCGGCGGCCGGCACATTGGCGTAGACGTCCTTCAGCGACGCTTCGATCTGGTCGTCGGGCACGCCATTGGCCTTCAGGCCCGTGGGGTTGTTGGTAAGCAGGGTGTCGACCACCACGGTGTCGCCGGACTTGACGGTGAGCGCGGGCTTGGCCGCGGCGTCATAGTTGCCCCAGGCGACCGTCGAGGGCGTGACTTTCAAGCTGTAGGTCTGGCCCTGAGCGTGAGCCTGGGCGGCGAACAAGGCGGCGGCGCTCAGCGCCATGGCGGCGGCGGTCAGGCGAATGGTCATAGGCAGAGGTCCCCGGGGCAGATCGGCGGGCGGACTATTGGACCAGCCGCCGCGCCGCGCAAGCCGCCTTCCCTCTACGGAAGGCAGAGGCTTTTTTTCTGCCCCCGATGTCGGCGCCGCTGGCCTGCCGGCGTCTTTCAGGCGAACATTCGCACCTCAGGGAGACCGCCATGGCCAACGACAGCTTCCGCGTCGCGCGCTCGATCCACATCGACGCGCCCGCCGCCGAGATCTTTCCGCACATCGACGACTTCCACGCCTGGCAGGCCTGGTCGCCGTTCGAGAAAATGGATGCGCCCGGCGCGATGCAGAAGACCTATTCCGGCCCGGCGCGCGGCGTCGGCTCGCAATACGCCTGGTCGGGCAAGAAGGCCGGCGCCGGCAGTATGCAGATCCTGACGGCGGATACGCCCTCGCGCGTCGTCATCGACCTGAAGTTCACCAGACCGATGAAGGCCAACAACACCGCCGAATTCACCCTCGAGCCGGACGGCGCGGGCAGCAAGGTGACCTGGGCCATGACCGGTCCGACGACCTTCGTGACCCGGCTCATGCACGCCGTCTTCCCGATGGACAAGATGGTGGGGCCGATGTTCGACGATGGCCTGAAGGCGCTGAAGGGCCTCTCGGAAAAAGCGCACGTTTCGGCCTAGCTCCGCGCGCAATCTCACCTGCAAATAGCCCTGTCATCCCGGCCGCAGCGTAGCGGAGAGCCGGGACCCAGGGGCGGCCGCACAGCGTGAACCCCTGGGTCCCGGATCGGCTCTTCGGCCGTCCGGGATGACCGAGGTTTTGCGGGCCGGGCCCTAGACCAGCTGCAGGTCCTTCGGCGCGGCGCCCGGGAACACCTGCCCGAGCTGGCCCTGGTTCAGGCCGTAAATCCGCCCGAACAGCCCGCCGATCAGGGCGCGGTAGTCGGTGAGCACGGCGTAGTCGCGGTTCTGATTGAGGTTGGCCTCGGCCACCGCGGTCTGTTCGCCGGCGATCCGCCCGCCCTTCACGCCGCCGCCCATCACCCAGTAGACGCTGCCGTGGCCGTGGTCGGTGCCGCGGTCGCCGTTCTCGCGGAAGGTGCGGCCAAACTCGGAGACCACCACCACCACCGTGTCCTTCCAGGCGTCCGGCCCGATCTCGTCGGCGAAACCACTGAGGCCCCGGCCCAACTCGCCCAGGCGCCCGGCCAGGTAGCCCTGCGCCGCGCCCTCGTTCACGTGGGTGTCCCAGCCGCCGATATCGACAAAGCCCAGGTTGTAGTCGGCCTTCATCAGCCGCCCGATCCGCCGCGCCGACAGCTCGAAGCCCTTGGGCGAGACGGCGCCCCGGTTGGCGGCGACCATCTCGGCGGAGACGGTGCGGTAGACCTCGTCGCGCACCTCGAAGCCCTCGGCGACCGCGGGCCCCAAGGGATCGGCCTGGTACATCTGCCGGATCAGGCCCGCGAGGCGGTCGTCGACGCCGGGCTTGCCGACCGCGCCCACGGCGACATTGGGGATCGGCTTGCCGCCCCTAAACGTCAGCGGCAGCTGGTCGGTGAAGGCGATGGGCTGCGCGCCGGAGAGTGTCGCCGAGAGCCGGCTCATGAAGCCCGATCCATAGTTGCGAGACCCCTGCAGGGCCTGGCCGAGCTCGATGGTGTCCTGGGTCTCGAAGTGGCTGCGCGAGAGGTCGTCGCCGGCGCCCGCGAATGGCACGAAGGCGACCTGGCCGGCCTTCCACAGCGGATAGATCGTGTCCTTCAGCGCCGGGTGCAGGCTCCAGTCGGCGTCCAGCGGCAGGGCGGCGTCGGGATTGGCCGGGTCCGGCTTGGCGATGTGGAGCGTCGGGCGCGCCTGATAGTAGAAGTCGCTGCCCGTCGGGATCACCACATTGGCCGCGTCATAGGCGCCGCGCAGGAAGACGACCAGGACACGGGTCCGGGTCTGCGGCGCGGCCCAGACGCGGCCGGCGATCAGGGCCGGCGCGAACGCGGCCCCCAGCTTCATAAGGTGGCGGCGGTCGAGGGTCATCGGCGCATGAACTCCGGCGAGGAGAGGAACAGGGTGTTCCAGTCCTGCGGCGACCCCGCCTGGCCAAGCGCCGACTTGGTGGCCGGCGCCAGCGTCTGGTCGAGGCCGGCCTTGTAGTAGAGGGCGTTCTGCAGTTGCGGGAAGGCGGGCGCGTCTTTCGCCGCCGGCTGGTCGGGCTTGAAGAGGCCGGCCGAGCCCGAGCCAATCTGGCGGGCGATCTCGAAACGGACCGCCATCTGGCCGGGGCCGCTCCAGGCCGCGGCGGGCTGGGCGTAGCCATCCGGCGTCTCGTGGTTGTAGAGGCCCTCGCTCATCCGGTTGAGCCAGTTCTGCATCGGCGTGGTGTTGAGGATCACCCGGTCGTCGTAGGCCAGTCGCACGGCGGAGACGGTGTAGTGCATCGGGTCCTTGAAGGCCTTGCCGAGCGAGGCGTCGAACTCGCGGCTGGTGACCAGCGTGCGCAGGGTGGCCGCGATGTCGCCATCGGTCTTGAGGAAGGTCTTGGCCATCCGATCGACCAGGGCCGGCGGCGGATCGTCGCCCATGAAATAGGCGGCCATCTGGGCTGAGATGTGGTGGGCGGCGGCCGGCTCGCGGGCCAGGATATCGAGCGCCTGCTCCACCTCGCCGAAGCCCGAGCCCTTGATGGTGTGGCCGAGCAGGACCTTGTCGCCGAAGTCGTGCCGATTGGGATTGAACTCGAAGAGACCTGAACGGACCAGCAGCGGCTGATAGGCGGCCTTCAGCTTGGGCGGGTCGGGATTGAGGTCGACGCCGACGCCGGTGAGGATGCGCGCCAGCTCCTGCACGTCCTTCTGGCTGTAGCCGGAGCCCACGCCCATGGTGTGCAGCTCCATGATCTCGCGGGCGTAGTTCTCGTTGATGTGGCCGCCCGCGTTCTGGTCGTTGTCCAGGTAACGCAGCATGGCCGGGTGCTTGAGCGTCGCCTCCAGCAGGTCGCGGAACTTGCCCAGCGCGCGCGGCCGGATCGCCTGGTCCTCGTAGTCGCCGACCATGGCGCGGATGTCGCGCTTGTACATGTGCACGTTGAAATGGTTCAGCCAGAACCAGGTCATCTGCTCCTGCAGCTGATCGGGCGAGTAGATGTCGCGCAGCAGTTCGCGCGTGGCGGCCGCCCGGCCGAGATTGGTCATGGCCTGCTGATAGGCCTGTTGCGCGGCCTTCCTCTGATCCGGGTCGGTGAGTTTGCCGGCCGCCTTGTTCTGGGCGTCCATCTGCACGACCAGCTCGGCCATCGGCGTTTGCGCGCCGGGCAGGGCGTCGATCTGCGCCTGGGCGGCGTCGGGCAGGCGGTCGGCGGCCCGGGGCCGCAGCTGGCGGTCGAGCCAGTCCCGCGCGCCTATCGCCTGCAGCTCGGCGGCTGAGCTGGCGGACTGGCCCCAGGAGAGACGGTTGAGCAGGGCGAGGTCATGGGCGCTGATCGCCGCCTGACCATCGGCGGCGGAGGCCGCTGACGCCGCAAGGGCCACCGCGGCGGCTGTCGCCATCATCGTCTTAGGCCGGCTCGGACGCATGCCTGACGCTTCCACGATCTCAAGGAGGCGATTGCTCCAAGGTTGGAGAACC
Source organism: Phenylobacterium sp. (assembly GCF_035309685.1). GTDB lineage: Bacteria > Pseudomonadota > Alphaproteobacteria > Caulobacterales > Caulobacteraceae > Phenylobacterium. The sequence goes on along the minus strand of NZ_DATGEX010000006.1, from coordinate 23,481 downwards.
ACGAAATCTCGGCGTCACTATGACGCGCTGTTCCCTGACCGGAAGCTGAACGAAACCACGCGCCTTGCTTGTTATCGCCCCCCGGCGCCGTCTAGGCTTAGGAAAACCGGTTTGGGGAGCGTCGGGGATGAAGTTGGGGATCTGGGCGGCGGCCGCATTGGGCGCAACGCTGCTGGCGGCGCCGCTGAGCGCCATGGCGCAGGCGCCGGGCGCCGGCGAAACCGTGTTCAACACCCGCTGCAAGGCCTGCCATGAGCCGGCCATCGACCGGGCGCCCAACCGCGTGACGCTCTCGGCTATGCCGCCGGCGCAGATCGTCACCGCGCTGACCAGCGGCGTGATGACGCCGATGGCTCAGGGACTGTCGCAAGCCGACAAGGAAGCGGTCGCCGCCTTCCTGACCACGGCTCAGGCCGGCCCGGACGCGCATCCGATCCCGGCGCCGGCCGGCGGCGCGCGGCCGGTCTCGGCCATGGCCCGCGGCACGGACGTGATGTGCAAGCTCAACGGCCCGATCCACGAGACGCCCAACGACTGGCGCACCGTCGGTTTCGACAGCAATTCCAGCCGCTTCCAGAAGAATCCCGGCCTGAAGGCCGCCGATATTCCGAAGCTGAAGGTGAAGTGGTCGTTCGCGATGAGCGGCGGCTCCATGCCAACGGTGATCGGCGACTGGCTGTTCATCACCAACCGCACGGGCAAGTTCTACGCGCTGGACGCCAAGACCGGCTGCGTCCACTGGGTGCTGGAGGGTGTCTCCTCGCGCACCACGCCGATGGTCGTGAAGTCGGCGATCTCGCCCAGCGGCTGGGCGACCTTCGTCGGCGAACGGACCCGGGTGGTCCGCGCCATCGACGCCCAGAACGGCAAGGAGATCTGGCGCTCGGCGCAGCTGGAAGCCAATCCGGTGGCCGGCATCACCGGTACGCCGGTGATCAGTGGCGATCAGCTGTTCGTGCCGCTGACCTCGGGCGAAGAGCCGGCGGCGCGCCAGCTCACCTATCGCTGCTGCAGTTTCCGCGGCTCGCTGGTCGGGCTCGATCTGGCCACCGGCAAGACCCAGTGGAAGACCTTCGTCGTCACCGAGCCGCTGCACGACACCCACAAGAATTCGGCGGGCGTGATGATGCAGGGCCCGGCCGGCGGCGCCATCTGGTCGGCGCCCACGGCGGACGCCAAGCGCGGCCTCGTCTATGTCGCCACCGGCGACAGCTACACCGACGAACCGACCAAGGGCGACGACGCCATCGTCGCCATCGAGATGAAGACCGGCAAGATCCGCTGGAGCACGCAGGTCACCGAAAAAGACAACTTCATCATGGGCTGCGAGAACCACTCGAACCTGCCCAATTGCCCCACGCCCGTGGGCCCGGACTACGACTTCGGCGCCTCGCCGATCCTGTTCACCCTGCCCTCAAGCGATGGAAAAGGGGGCGGCAAGCAGATCCTGCTGTCGGGCCAGAAGTCCGGCATCGCCTACGGCATGGACCCCGACAGCGGCAAGCTGATCTGGAAGACCGCGGTGGGCTCCGGCTCGGCCCTGGGCGGCGTCGAGTGGGGCATGGCGGCCGACGACAAGCGGCTGTTCGTGGCGATCTCCGACGTCATTAACCTGTTCGGCGAAGTCCCGGGCACGGCGGCGATCACCGACGACAAGCTGGGCCCGGCAAAGCCCGGCCTCTATGCGCTCAACCCGGCCAACGGCAAGTTCCTCTGGTCGGCGCCCGCGCCCAAGGCCGACTGCCACTACGCCGGCGACCGGAGCCGCGACTACGCCAGGGGCGCCTGCATCCGGGCGGAATCGGCGGCCCCGTCGGCCATGCCGGGCGCGGTGTTCTCCGGCACCATGGACGGCTGGTTCCGCGCCTATGACCCCGCCACCGGCAAGATCATCTGGGCCTTTTCGACGACGGCGCAGACCTACGACACGGTCAATCAGGTCAAGGGCCAGCCCGGCGGCAGCATCGACGGCCTGGGCCCGGCGATCGCCGGCGGCATGGTCTATACGATGAGCGGCTTCCAGGGCGCGGCCAACACCGGGGGCAATGCGGTGAACGTGCTGCTGGCCTTCTCGGTCGACGGTAAATGACCGCGCAGCGAGTCATCCCCGCGAAAGCGGGGATCCAGCAGTAGGACGACTGATCCCTCAGTCCGCTCTTAATTGGGAGATCGGCGGGAGCGCTCGATAGGCACGCGCGAGGCGCACGAGCTCGTCCTCGAACTCACGGTCAAGGATAAAGTCCGCACCTTCCAGGACGGCAGCCCTCATCGCGCCGAGTACCGAACGAGACAACACAAAGGCTTCGATGCGCGACAGTGGCCGCCCGGCCGCGTCAACGAAAGGCGGCTCCGAAGCTTGGAAGCGCCTGGACACCTCCTCCGATTCTGCGCGTGCGAACCAGGCCTTCATTGCCACCTGTCGCGCGCGGGTGCGGCGTCCGAAGGCATGAAGGAACGCTCGAATGAGAGCGCGGTCGGGCGCGACCCCTGGCGCGCCCTTTTGCCTCAGGCTCGCAGATTGAGCTCGGTGGGCCTCGATCTCCCGCTCAGCGAGTGCGTAGAGGATGGCCCCCTTGTCGGGGAAGTAGCGATATAACGTCCCGATGCTAACGCCCGCGCGCTCGGCCACTGCGTTGGTGTTGAAACCGCCTTCGCCGCGCTGCTCCAGAACTTGAGCAGCGGCCTCGACGATCAGACGCACCTTCTCGCGAGCTCGCTCTTGGCGCGGGATTTCCCGTGATTTCTCAGTGCTCTTCATCGGCCGCATGTCCGAGGCGCCGCCGTCGTGAACGCGAGTAATGAAAGCCGAGCGTTTCTCATATTTTCAAGCAGCATCTGGGGAGGCGGCATGAACCAAGCGATCGAGCGGCTAAATCGCGAACTCAGTGCGATGAGCCCGCCATTGGAAGGAAGCTGTCTCTGCGGGGCGGTCACCTATGTGGTCTCAGCCGCGCCGGTCTGGTCGGGTCACTGCCATTGCAGGGCGTGCCAGAGGCTGAGCGGCGCACCCTTTGTCTCTGCCTTTTCTGTGCCCGCTGAGGCGTTTTCATACCAAGGGGAGGTCGGCGAGTTTCAACGGCCGACGGCGTCGGGAAACCTCGTCACCACGTACCATTGCACAGCTTGTGGCGCCCGAATGTTCGCCAAGTCCACAGGGAACGCTGCCATCGTCAACGTCTTCGCAACCACCCTCCGCGACCCGCGCATGTTCCGGCCGGTGGGGAACGTCTACTTGAGTGACGCTGCGAACTGGATCGATCCGCCGCCGGCTCTTTTCAATTTCCAGACAATGCCGCCGCGCGCCGATGAACGGAGTCGCTGAGGCGGAGGTCCACCCAGGACATACTAAGGAAGCCCGGCTCCATGCCCCACCCGCACGCGTTCCACGAGCCAAAGCCAAGCTACACCAAGGACGATCTGATCCTCTCCGCCGAAGGGGGCTATTTCGGACCAGGCAACGCACAACTGCCTGCGCCACCTATGCTGATGATGGACCGGATAACCGAATTGAGCCTGGAGGGCGGCGAATTCGGCAAGGGCCTCGCGGTCGCGGAGCTGGATATCACCCCCGGGCTCTGGTTCTTCGCCTGCCACTTCCGGGGCGACCCGGTCATGCCCGGATGCCTGGGGCTGGACGCGCTGTGGCAGCTGCTGGGTTATTGGCTCGGCTGGTCGGGTTCGCCGGGAAAAGGCCGGGCGGTCGGCGGGGAAGTCAGGTTCCAGGGCGACATCACGCCCAAGACCCAACTGGTGCGGTACGAGGTGAACGTGCGCCAGGTTCGGCGCGGCCAGACCGCAGTGGCCGTCGCCAACGGCCGTCTCTATGCCGATGACGTCTGTGTCTACGTCGCGTCAGACCTACGGGTCGCCATGATCAGACCAGCACTCTAGCCGCACAATCTCTGGAGGCGCGGCCTAACCGGCGATCCGGACGATCTCGCCGAGCAGCTGCGCCGGCGAGAAGGGTTTGGGCACGAAGCCGTTCATGCCCGCGGCGTGGTAGGCCGCCTGGTGGTGGGTCATGACGTCGGCGGTCAGCGCGACGATCGGCACGCCGGCCTGCGGCTGCGGCAATTCACGGATGCGCCGGGTGGCCTCCAGGCCGTCCATGCCCGGCATGTTGACGTCCATCAGGATCAGGTCATACCCGCCGCGAGCCGCCGCCGCGATGGCCGCTTCGCCGCTGTCGGCGGTCTCGGCCTCGGCGCCCAGCGCCTCCAGCGACTTTAGGCCCACCAGGCGGTTGGTGCGGTTGTCGTCGACCACCAGGATCTTCAGGCCCGCCAGCGGCGCCTCGCTGGCCTGGGCCTCGGCGGCGGCGGCGGGCGCCGCCGCCCGGGGCGCGGCGATCTCGAACCAAAACACCGAACCCACGCCCTCGGCGGACTCAAAGCCCATCTCGCCGCCCATCAGCTGGGCGAGGCTGCGGGAGATAGCCAGGCCAAGGCCCGTGCCGCCGAACTTGCGGTCAGGGCCGGTGTGGGCCTGTTGGAAGCGGTCGAAGAGGGCCGGCTTGGCGGCCTCGGGCACGCCGATGCCGGTGTCCTGCACCTCGACGCGCAGCCGCCGGCGCGCGCCGCCGACCAGACTCATCCGGACCTCGACGCCGCCGGCCTCGGTGAATTTCACGGCGTTGCCGATGATGTTGAACAGGCACTGGCGCAGGCGCACCGGATCGATCATCGCCCAGCCCAGGCCCTCGACCCCCTCAGCGCCCTCGGGGGACCGCACGACGGCGCGCAGATAGAGGTTCTTGGCGTCGGCCTGGGGGTGCAGCAGGGCGACCACGCTGGCCATGACCGCGGCCGGATCGGTGGGCGCTGGCGTCACGTCGAGCTTGCCGGCCTCCATCTTGGAGAAGTCCAGCACGTCGTCGATCAACTGGGCCAGCATGTCGCTGCAGGCCAGCGCCTCGCCCAGCAGGTCGCGGCCCTCGGTGGAAAGACCCTCCCGCTTCAGGAGGTTCAGCACGCCGACGATGCCGTTCATCGGGGTGCGGATTTCGTGGCTGACCGAGGCCAGGAAGCTGGACTTCGACGCGGTGGCCGACTCCGCCAGTTGGCGCGCCTCGGTGAGCGCGATCTCCTGGCGCTTCTGCTCGTCGATATCCAGGAGCAGCCCGACAGCGCGCACGGGCTCGCCGTCCGCGTCGCCCTCGGTCTGCCAGTAGACGCGGACCCAGAGCGGGCCTTCCTTGCGCAGGATGCGGGCGTCACGGGATATGGCCTGGCCGGCCTGCAGGCTGGCCACGCTCATGAAGCGCATGCCGTCGATGTCGTCGGGATGGTAGATTTGCAGTGGGTCGTCCGTCTCGGTGACGATCGCGACGCCCGTTTCACCGATCAGGTCGCGGGCGTCCTGAGACAGCCAGTACGCTTTCGTGGCGTGCTCGTAGGCGAACACTCCGGCGCGGGCGGCCGTGAGCGCCAGCTTCAGCTGCAGGGCGCCGGCGTTGGCTTCGTCGCGGGCCAGCGCCAGGTCGGTGACGTTCTGGCTCAGGCCATACATCTCGTACTGGCCGGACTTCAGCTTGCGGCCGGAGCGGTAGAGCACCCGCAGGTGGCGCCAGCCGCCGTCGCCGGTGCGGTAGCGGATTAGCGCCTCGTCGGTGCCTTCCTCGCTGGTCAGGCGCTCGCGGATAGCGGTGTCGGTCTCGCGGTCGTCCTCGTGCTGGATCCTCTGCAGCACATGGACCGGCACGGGCTCCTGATTGCCGCCGTGGCCGAGCGCGAGCTCGCTGGGGAAATGGTAGAGGCCGGTGTCCGGGTCGTAGCGCCAGATGCCGACCTCGGCGTCGTGCATCAGCCGGCCGCGGGCCGCGAAGTCCGCCTTCATCCGCTCCAGCACGCTGCGCTCGCCGGTCACATCGACCAGGCTGGCCAGGATGTGCTCGCCCTCCTGCTGCAGGTCGAGGCGCAGCCAGCGCGGGCCGTCGGAGAACTGGAACTCGAAGGTCTGGACGCCTTCGCCGGGCGGGGCGTCTGTGGCCGCCGAGCGAATGCGCGGGCCGAGCGGCTCGCCGATCAGGCTGGCGGCCGGAACCTGCAGCAGCTCGGCGAAGGCGGCGTTGGCTTCAAGGATACGCAGTTCGCCGTCGAGCACAGCCATGGGGATCGGCAGGGTCGCGAAACCCAGGCCGTGCGACCCCCCGGTCGCGGCGTCCTTCGTGGCGTGCAGCGCTGCCATGAGGGTATCATCGCCGCGGCAGGTTAAGGTCTTCCTCCCAAATAAGACGGATTTCGAACATTTCGCGGCAGATTTCCCGTTTAGAATGAACGGTATGGCGCGCGCTCATGGCGTCTTGATTGTCGTGGCGTCACCTCTAGCTTGATGGCGACGCACGACCCGAGATCGCAGGACCGCAACCCATGACCGATACGCTCGACGCCGCGGCGCCCGCCGACGACCTGGGCTTCGATCCCGCCGCCCTGCGCGCCAAATACCGCCAGGAACGCGACAAGCGCCTGCGGCGCGACGGCAACGCGCAGTACCGCGAGATCGCCGGCGAATTCGCCCACTACCTTGAGGACCCCTACGTCAAACCCGGCTTCAGCCGCGCGGCGCTCACCGACGAGGTAGAGGTGGTGGTGGTCGGCGGCGGCTTCGGCGGTCAGCTGGCGGCGGCCAGGCTGCGCGAGGCGGGCGTCGACGACATCAGGATCATCGAGAAGGGCGGCGACTTCGGCGGCACCTGGTACTGGAACCGCTACCCCGGCGCCGCCTGCGATATCGAGAGCTACATCTACCTGCCGCTGCTGGAAGAGATCGGCTATGTGCCGAAGGAGAAGTACAGCCGCGCGCCGGAAATCCTCGCCCACAGCCGGGCGATCGGCGAGCATTTCGACCTCTACCGGGGCGCGCTCTTCCAGACCGAAGTCACCGCCATGCGCTGGGACGACGCGGCGGCGCGCTGGACGGTGGAGACCAACCGGGGCGACGCGCTCAAGGCCCGCTTCGTGGTCATGGCCAACGGCCCGCTGCATCGGCCCAAGCTGCCGGGCATCCCGGGTATCGAGAGCTACAAGGGCCACTCGTTCCACACCAGCCGCTGGGACTACGGCTACACCGGCGGGACCTCGGATGGCGGCCTGACCGGCCTGGCCGGCAAGCGGGTCGGCGTGATCGGCACCGGGGCGACGGCGGTGCAGTGCGTGCCGCACCTGGCGGCCGGCGCGGGCGAGCTCTTCGTCTTCCAGCGCACCCCGTCCTCCATCGACGTGCGCAACAACCGCCCGACCGACCCGGAATGGGCCGCGAGCCTCGAGGCCGGCTGGCAGCAACGGCGGATGGACAATTTCAACATCCTGCTCTCCGGCGGCTTCCAGCCCGAGGACCTGGTCAACGACGGCTGGACCGACATCATCGGCAACATCCTCTTGCTGGCGCGTCGCAAGATGGAAGCCGGCGAGACCGTGGACGATCCGGCCGCCCTGATGCAGCTTGCCGACTTCAAGAAGATGGAGCAGGTCCGCGCGCGGGTGGACCAGACGGTCAAGGACCCGGCCACCGCCGAGGCGCTGAAGCCCTACTACAACCAGTTCTGCAAGCGGCCGTGCTTCCACGACGACTATCTGGCGGCCTTCAACCGGCCCAACGTCCACCTGATCGACACCCAGGGCAAAGGCGTCGAGCGGATCACCGAAAAGGGAATCGTCGCCAACGGCGTCGAATACGAGCTCGACTGCATCGTCTACGCCACCGGCTTCGAGGTCGGCACCGCGTTTACCCAGCGCTCAGGCTATGAGCTGCATGGCCGGGACGGCGTGACCCTGACGGAGAAGTGGCGGGACGGGGTCTCGACCCTGCATGGCCTGTTCAGCCGCGGCTTCCCCAACTGCCTGATCATCTCCAACACCCAGTCGGGCTTCACGGCCAACTTCCCGCACATGATCAACGAGCAGTCCAAGCACATCGCCTATGTGCTGAAGCACTGCGCCGACCATCAGGTCCGCGTGGCCGAACCCAGCCAGGAAGCCGAGGAGGCCTGGGTGCAGACGATCATCGACCTCTCCATCCAGCGGCAGAAGTTCCTCGAGGAGTGCACGCCCGGCTACTACAACAACGAGGGCAATGTGCAGGCGATGAGCGCCCGCAACGGCTCCTATGGCGCGGGGCCCGTGGCCTTCGTGAAGGTGCTGGAGGACTGGCGCGCCGAGGGAAGCCTGCAGGGCCTGGAGCTCAGCTAGGGCGAAAGTTCAACCCTAGACCAGGCAGGTGCGCCGCGCGGCCGCGATTGCCGCGAAGGGCTCGCCCGTCGCGATGAATTCGTGGGCCACGAAGCCTTGGAACCCCTGGTCGGCGATGGCGCGGGCGATGGCGCGGTAGTTCAGTTCCTGGGTGTCGTCGATCTCGTGGCGGCCGGGGACGCCGCCGGTGTGGAAGTGGCCGATGAAGGCCTTGTTCTCGCGGATCGTCCGGACGACGTCTCCCTCCATGATCTGCATGTGGTAGATGTCGTACAGCAGCTTCACCCGCGGCGAGCCCACCCGGCGCATGACCTCCGCGCCGAACGCCGTGCGGTCGCCCTGGTAGTCCTTGTGGTCGACCTTGCTGTTCAACAGTTCGACGCAGATGGTGACGCCGTGCTGCTCGGCGACAGGCGCCACCTTCGCAAGGCCGGCTACGCAATTGGTGATGCCGTCCGCGTCGCTGCGGCCCTTCCGGTTGCCGAACATGGCGATGAGGTTGGGCACGCCGGCCTGGGCGGCCTTGGGGATGGCGGTGGTGAGCTCCTCGATCAGCACCGGGTGCAGGGCGGGGTCGTTGAAGCCGTCGGGGATGAAAGCCTTGCGGTGGCTGGCGTAGCCCATGGAGACGGTGAGGCCGGCGGCCCGCGCCGTCTCCCATTCGTCGGGATAGAGCAGGTCGATGCCCGTAAAGCCGATCGCCTTCACCTTGGCGCAGACCTCGGGCAGGGCGCCCGGCAGGGTCCAGCGGCACACCGACTGCTTGAGGCGGCCGCCGGCGTCCTGCGCCGCCGCGGCGGTCGCGGCGAAGGCGGGCGCCAGGGCCGACGCCTTCAGCAGGAGTCGGCGTGAAAGGCCCGACGACATCAGGTGGTCGCCCACACCCGTCCGATGTCCTTCAGCGGGACGCAGCCCTTGTAGGCGCCGGGTACGGGATCGTACCGCGCCGCCTTGGTCGCCCCGGCCTGGGAGGTGAAGTAGGCCGTGGTGGTCAGGCCCTTCAGCGTGTTCCAGTAGTGCGGGACGGGCGGGCGCTGACGGTCGGCGGCCCGCTGCTCGCCCTCGACCTCGGACAGCAGGGCGACCTTCTGGTCCTGGGTCAGGGCCGCGAAGCCGGCGGCGCCGCGGACCCTGGCGCGTTCGCTCAGCTGGTCGATGCCGGCCTTCAGGCGCTCGCCCGCCGGCGGGTCCAGCCAGTCGGCGATCCAGCCGTCGATCTTCTGCGGCACGCCGGCGGCGATGGCGCCGGGCGTGTCGGTCTCCGGCACGATGGCCTCGCAGGCGGCGCTCAGCGTGCGCGCCTGGTCCAGCGTCAGCGCCTTGGGCGCCCAGCTGATCGGCGCCGGCGCGCCCTGGGCCCGAACGATAGTGGGCAGGGCCCAGGCGGCGACGGCGAGGCCGGCGAAGACTTCGCGCCTGGACGCTTTGAGGGGGGAGGCCTGAAGGGTCATCACAGCTCTCCCTTCTTGCCGGCCGCGACCGCGAAATCCACCGCCCGGGCGGTGAGCGCCATGTAGGTCAGCGACGGGTTCACGCAGGAGGCCGAGGCCATGGCCGAGCCGTCGGTGATGAAGACGTTCTTGCACTCCCACATCTGGTTGTGGGCGTTGAGCACGCTGGTCTTGGGGTCGCGCCCCATGCGCGCGGTGCCCATCTCGTGGATGCCGAGACCCGGTCCATAGTCGCCGTCCTGCTGGGTGACGTTCTTGAAGCCCGACGCCTCCAGCATCTCGGCGGCGGCGGCCATCATGTCCTTGCGCATGGCCTTTTCATTGTCGCGGATCGAGACGTTGAAATCGACGGTGGGCAGGCCGTGCTTGTCCTTCACGTCCTTGTTGAGCGTCATGCGGTTGTCGGCGTAGGGCAGGATCTCGCCGAAGCCGCCGAGCCGGATGCCCCACGGGCCGGGCTCGGTCAGCGCCGTCTTCCGCACGGCGCCGACGCCGTCCATGCCACGGTCCCAACCGGCGCGGGCCGCGCCGCCCTGGTAGCCGAAGCCTCGGACGTAGTCCTTCCGCGCGGTGGCCGCGTCGCCGAGGTTGCGGAAGCGCGGCACATAGATGCCGTTCGGGCGGCGGCCCGAATAGTACATGTCCTCGAAGCCCTCGACCTGGGCGCCGGCGCCCACGCCCAGGTGGTGGTCCATGATGTTGCGGCCGACCTGGTCGCTCCCGTTGCCGAAGCCGTTCGGATGGCGGCGGCTGGCGGAGTTCAGCAGGACCCAGGCCGTGGCGATCGACGAGGCGTTGAGGAAGATGACCTTGGCGAAGAACTCCACTTCCTCGCCGGTCTCGGCGTCCAGCACCTTCACGCCATCGGCGCGCTTCACCTTCTGGTTCTCGATCAGCGAGGTGACGATGGAGTTGGGCCGGATGGTCAGGTGGCCGGTGCGCTCGGCCGCCACCAGGGTCGCTGAGTTGGAGCTGAAATAGGCGCCGAACGGACAGCCGCGGACGCAGAGGTTGCGGTTCTGGCACTTGCTCCGGCCCAGCGCGATCTGCTCGGCGGTGGGCGCGGTGAGGTGAGCAGCGCGGCCGATGGTGATGCGGCGCTCGGGATAGCGAGCCTCGGACTTCGCCTTGAAGGCGCGTTCGACGCAGTTCATCTCCATCGGCGGCTGGAACTTGCCGTCCGGCAGCTGCGGCAGGCCCTCGGCCTGGCCGCTGACCCCGATGAAGGTCTCCACCCGGTCGTACCAGGGCTCCAGGTCCGCGTAGCGGATCGGCCAGTCGGCGCCGATCCCCTGCTTGGCGTTCGCCTCGAAGTCCAGATCGCTATGGCGGTAGGTCTGCCGGCCCCAGGTCAGGGAACGGCCGCCCACGTGGTAGCCGCGGATCCAGTCGAAGCGCTGGGTCTCGGTGTAGGGGTCCTCGTGGTCCTTGACGAAGAAGTGCTTGGAATACTCGGTCACCGCATAGCCGGTGCGCTTCTGCATCGGATAGACCGCGTCCAGCATCTGGGGCGGCAGCTGGCCACGCGGATACTCCGCGCCCCAGGGTGGGGTGTTGGCGGTGGGATAGTCGGCGATGTGGCGCACCATCGGGCCGCGCTCCAGGACGAGCGTGCGCAGGCCCTTCTTCGTGAGCTCCATGGCCGCGTAGCCGCCGGTGATGCCGGAGCCCACGACGATGGCGTCGTAGGTGTGCTCGGCGCGGGCCTTGTTGTTGAGCCTGGCCATGCGGCGGACCCTCCCGGATTTCTCGTTGCCCCGGAGGCTATCCGGCATCGCTGACGTGGACAATCAAGGCTTGTGCGCGCCGCCGCTCCGACTAGCGGCCGCTGACGTCCACCGCCTCGATCTTGCGGCCTTCCTTGTCGGCCTTGCGGGCGCCGGCGAGGATGCCGGGGAGCGCGTAGTTCCCCTCGTGGCAGGCGTATTCGTAGACCGGACCCGGGGCGGCGTTCATCGGCATCTCGGCCTTCCAGACCTGGCTGTAGGTCGCCGGATCGTCGACCTGGAACTGGTAGAGGATCTGCTTGGGCGAGACCCGGGTGAAACGCTCGGTCACCTTGGCGTTCGGCGACAGCAGGATCGAGTTGTCGAAATAGGGCCGAAGGCTCTCGCCCGGATTGAAGTTGGTGGTCTCGACGACCAGCGTGTCGCCCTCCCACCAGCCGACGCTGTCGCCCATCCAGGGCCTGACGTCCGCCGGCGGGTGCTTGCGGTCGGTGAGCCGCACGATCCGCGCGTCGTGGTTCATCTCCACCAGGATCGCCACGGCGTCCTTCGACTGCACGATCTGATAGTTGTTGTTGTAGAGCACGTTCAGCATCGGCGGGCCGGCGGTGGAGCCGAAGCCCAGGATGCAGCGCTCGCCGAGCGGACGGTTCTCCGGCCCATCCCAGCTGTTGCGCGCCTTGCGCAGCGCGTCGACGTAGGCCTGGTGGCCGGCCGTCGAATAGGGCAGGCGGCCATCGGCGGGATCGACGATCCAGGAGGTGCGGACCTTGCCGTCGATGCGGCCCAGGCTCACGCCGGGATCGGTCCAGGAGGCGTTGTAGCCGCCGGGATCGTTGGCCACCGGCGGCGCGCCCAGCTTCGGATCGGTGGGCTTGTCCTGGTTGGCGCGGGCGGCGGCGCGGCGCTTTTCGAGCGCAACCGCCTCGGCGTCGGTCAGGGTCAGCGTCTTGAACATCGCCGGGCGCTGCAGGCTGGTCAGCGAGGCGTTGGTCCAGGTGCCCTGCAGGTCCGGCTGGCCAAAGCCGTTCTTCGGCGCGTGATAGGTGGCCGCCGGCGCAGCGTGGCCGGCCAGCGGGGCGAAGGCGAGGGCGGTCGCAAGCGCCAGCCCTATCGTTGTGCGTTTCCTCATGCCGCGATTGTTCGCCCGCATGGCTCGGCATGCAAGCGGCCTCGTGTATCGTCGCCCCTCGCGCCGAAGAAGGGCAAACGGAGAGGCGGGCGATGGACGAACTGTTCGACAAGGCCTGGACCCACATCGCGGTGACCCGCCGCGAGGCGGTCTGCGAGGTGGCGCTGGCGCGGCCAGAGGCGCGCAACGCCCTGAACGGCGTGCTGATGGAGGAACTGACGGAAGTCGCACGCCTGCTGCGCCTGCGGACCGACATCCTGGCGGTGATCCTTACCGGGACGGAGAGCTACTTCTCCGCCGGCGCCGACCTCTCGGCCAGCCAGGCGCGGGCCGGCCAGGCGACGCTGATGGAGGCGCGCCGCGCGGTGATGGCCGGTCCCGACATGTGCAAGGCCTGGGACGAGATCGAGGCGGTGACCATCGCGGCCGTCGAGGGCTACTGCATCGGCGGCGCCTCGGCGTTGGCCGTCTCCTGCGACTTCCGGGTGATGGGCGAGGGCGCCTACATGCGCCTGCCGGAGGTGCCGCTGGGGATGAACATGAGCTGGCGGACGCTGCCGAAGCTGGTGGCGCTGGCGGGGCCGTCGCGGGCCAAGCAATACGTCATGTTCGGCGAGGCCTGTGACGCGCAGCGCTGCCTGGCCTGGGGCTTCGCCGACGAGGTGGTGGAGACCGGTGGGGCGCTGGCCGCCGCCCGGCGCTGGGCCGCCAAGACCGTGGCGCTGCCGCCGCTGCCGGTGCGCGCCACCAAGGAGGCGGTGAACGCCATCGCCCAGGCCACCGCCCAGGCCAGCATCTACATGGACCGCGACCAGTATCTGCTGATGAGCCGCAGCGCCGACTACCGCGAAGGAATCGCCGCCTTCCGCGAGAAACGGCCCGGCATGTTCACGGGCGATTGAACGCTTCCTCTCCGCAGGCGTTGTCGTCCGACAATGGGGATTCCGTGGAGTTGAGTGCGTGAAGAAGGCTTCGGAGTACCGGCAGCATGCGATCGAGTGCCGCCAACTGGCGTTGGGTGTGCAAGGGGCGCAGCGCGAACAACTTATCGAGATGGCGGAGACCTGGGACCGGCTCGCCGACGAGCGGGCCGAGTTGATCCGGCGGCACCCGGAACTGGCCCTGGTTGGCGAGCCGCGGACCTTCAACGCCGACTGACCTTTCGAAAATCAGGCGTTGCGCGCCATCAGCCCGCCGTCCACCGGGATCGTGGCGCCGGTGATGTAGGACGCCGCCGGCAGGCAGAGGCTGAGCGTGATATGCGCCACCTCGTCCGGGCGACCGTAGCGGCGAAGCGCCGTGCGCCGCCGCGCGAAGGTTTCCTTGTCGGCGGCGGGAATCGCTTCGGTCATGCCGGTCAGGATCGGGCCCGGGCAGATGCAGTTGACGGTGATGCCTTCCGGCCCAAGCTCGACCGCCAGCGCGCGGGTCAGGCCGGTGACCGCGGCCTTGGCGGCGGCGTAGGGGCTGTCGCGGCTGGTGGCGCCCAGCGCCTCGGTCGAGGCGATGTTGACGATCCTGGGATGGGCGGACTTGCGCAGATGCGGCAGGGCGGCGCGGATGATCCGCTGCTGGGCGGTGATCAGCACGTCGAAGGCGTGGGTCCAGACTTTCTCATAACCCTCCGAATCTATGGGTGAAAAAGCGCTGATGCCGGCGTTGTTCACGACCATGTCGAGGCCGCCGAACCGCGCCGCCACCGCGGCGACGACCGCCTGGATCGCGGCGGCGTCGCTGACGTCCAGCGTCCAGGCCTCGGCGCTGAACCCCCGGTGGACCAGGTCGTCGGCGACCTCGCGCACGCTTTCGGCGGCGATGTCGGCCAGGGCCACATGCGCGCCCTCGGCCGCGAACACCTCGGCGGTGGCCCGGCCCATGCCGCTGGCGGCGCCGGTGATGAACACGGTCGATCCGGCGACGGAGCGGGGGTTGGCGGTCACAGGCTCAGACCTCCGTCGACGATCAGGGTCTGGCCGACCACGTAGGACGCCAGCGGCGAGGCCAGGAAGAGGGCGGCCCCGGCCATGTCCTGCGGGGTGCCCATGCGGCCAAGCGGGATCGAACGCAGCGCGCCCTCGCGGCGCTCGGGATGCTCGGTGGTGACCTTGGTGAGCTTGGTGTCGACCAGGCCCGGCGCCAGGCCCACGACGCGGATGCCGTCCCGCGCCCAGGCCTCGCCCAGCGTCTTGGTCAGGCTGATCGCCCCGGCCTTCGACGCCGCATAGGCCGGGTTGCCGCGGTTGGAGGTGTAGCCGGAGACGGAGCTGACGATGATGATCACGCCTTTCCGCGCGGCCAGCTGGTCGTGGAACCTCGTCGCGCAGGCCATCAGGCTGTCCAGATTGACGGCCATCACCCGGTCCCAGCCCTCCGGCTCGAACTCGCCCCGCCGATAGACCACCGTCCCCTGGCAGAGCACCAGCACGTCCAGCGCCGGCGGGCCATCGGCGGCGGCGATCTGGTCGCGGTCGGCGACGTCCACGCAGGCGTAGGCCAGGCCGTTCAGGTCGGAGCCTTCGACGCCATCGTAGTCCTGGGCCGTGGCGCGCCTGCCCCAGACGTGGACGGCGGCGTTCCGCTCGGCGAAGGCCTGGGCGATGCCGTTGCCGATACCGCTGGACCCGCCGACCACCAGCACCGCCTTGCGGCTGAAATCGAGCTCGTTCATCGCCTATCGGCCCTCAAAGACGGGCGGCCGCTTCTCCAGGAAGCTGGCGACGCCCTCGCGGTGGTCGTGGGTCCGCATCAGGCGGTAGATCTCGGCGATCGCCCGGGTCCCGATTTCCTGCGGGTCGCCGTAGGCGCTGAGCGCCAGGCCGGCCTTCAGGCTCTGCACGGCCAGCGGCGGATTGGCCGCGATCCGCGCGGCCAGCGCCTGAGCGCGCGGCAGCAGGTCGGCGTGGGCGACCACCTCGCTGACCAGGCCGATCCTCAGGGCCTCGGCGGCCTCGATGATGTCGCCGGTGAACAGCAGCTCCGCGGCCTTGGCGGGTCCGACGATGGCCGGCAGGCGATAGAAGCCGCCCACGTCGCAGGGCAGGCCGCGCTTGACGAACAGCTCGGCGAACCTCGCCGCCTCCGACGCGATGCGGATGTCGGCGAACAGCGCCAGCTCCATGCCCCAGCCGACCGCGGCGCCATTGACCGCGGCGATCACCGGTTTGGCGCATTCGAGCGCCGCCATGGCGGCCGGCGTCGCACGAGGTTCGTGCGATCTTGGCGCTTGGCTGGCGGCCTTGGGTCCGGCCATGATCTCGCCCACGTCGTCGCCGGAGCAGAACGCCGGGTCGGCGCCGGTGACCACCACGCAGCGCACGTCGGGGTCGTCGGACGCCAATCGGAAGGCCTGCTCCAGCTCGTCATAGGCCTGGTAGTTCAGCGCATTTCGCCGCTGCGGCCGGTTCAGGAGGATCGTCGCGACATGGCCTTCCAACGCGCAGCGCACGCAGCCGAAGTCCGCCGACCGCTCGACCAGCTCGCCCATGACCGTTTTTCCTTTCCTGGCGGGATCGTCGCACGGCGGCAGGTCACGTCAACGCTGACGCGCGGTCACCCTTGCCAGGGCCCGAGCCAACGGGGACCATGGTTTCCATAGGGAGTGAGGCGAATGCCTAAGTTCAGGACGGTCGACGCCGGCGCGGCGCAGATCCGCGTGGCCATCGAAGGCTCCGGACCGCTGGTCCTGATGGTCCATGGCTTTCCGGAGAGCTGGTATTCGTGGCGCCACCAGATCGGCCCGATCGCGCAAGCCGGCTTCACGGCGGCGGCCATCGACGTGCGCGGCTACGGCGGCTCCGCCAAGCCGGCCGACATCGCCGACTACAGCATGGAGGCCCTGACCGGCGACGTCGCCGGCGTCGCCAGGGCGCTGCAGCCGGATGCGCCGGCGATCCTGATCGGCCACGACTGGGGCGCGCCCATCGTCTGGAACTCGGCCCTCTCGCGTCCCGAGGCGTTCAAGGCGGTCGCCGGCCTGTCGGTGGCCTATTCCGGCGTGCCCGCCCGGCCGTTCACCGACATCTTCCGCGAGGCCTTCACCGACAAGGGCCTGTTCTTCTACCAGGCCTGGTTCCAGGAGGTCGGGCCGCCGGAGGCGGAAGCCGAGGCCGACGTGCGCGGCTTCCTGCGCAAGTTCTACTACTTCATCTGCGGCGAGGCGCCGCCGAGAACTGGCCCGCCGAAGAAGCACGGCGCGACCATGCTGGAAGGCCTGGTCGATCCCGAGGTGTTCCCGGCCTGGCTGACCCCCGCCGACCTCGACTATTTCGTGGGCGAGTTCACCGCCTCGGGCTTTTTCGGGCCGATCAGCCGCTACCGCAACCACGAGCGCGACTTCGCCTGGCTGCAGCAGTTCCTCGGCCGTAAGCTGGAGATGCCGACGCTGCTGATCGGCGGCGACAAGGACCCGGCCTTCAACGGCTTTGGCCGCATCGCCGACCCGGGCGCCATGATGCGCCAGCACGCCACCGACCTGCGGGGCGTCCACGTCCTGCCGGGCTGCGGCCACTGGACCCAGCAGGAGCGGCCACAGCAGGTCACCGATCTCCTGATCCCCTGGCTGAAGGGCGTCGCCTGATGGCCGATCTGGAACTTCGGCAGGAGGGCGAGGTCGTCTGGGCCACCATGAACCGGCCGGCGCGGCTCAATGCGCTCAGCCGCAGCCTGGTCACCGAGCTGCGCGAGTTCTTCGTCGGCCTCTACTGGCGGCGCGACGTCCGCGTGGTGGTGCTGCAGGGCGCGGGCGACGCCTTCTGCGCCGGACTCGACCTGAAGGAGCGGGGCGACCCGCAAGGCTCGCGCTCGGTCGGCGCGGGCCTGACGCGGCAGCGGGAGATCAGCGAGATCGTCATCGCCATGCGCCGCTGCCCGCAGCCGATCGTCGCCTGCGTGAACGGCGCGGCGGCTGGCGGCGGGTTCGCGCTGGCGCTGGCGTCGGACGTGCGGATCGCGACGCCTAGCACGCGCATGAACGCCGCCTTCATCCGCATCGGGCTGTCGGCCTGCGACATCGGGGTCAGCTACTTCCTGCCGCGCATGGTCGGCTCGTCCGTCGCCGCCGAATATATGCTGACCGGCCGCTTCATCGACGCCGAGCGGGCCTATCAGCTGGGGCTGGTCAGCCGCGTCGTCGCCAAGGACCAGCTGGAAGCCGAGGCGCGGGCCTTCGTCGACGACATGCTGCACGCGACGCCGCTGGGCCTGCGGCTCACCAAGGAGGCGCTCAACCACGCCATCGACGCCCAGGGCCTGGAGGCGGCCATCGCCATGGAGGACCGCAACCAGATCCTGGCCAGCTCCGACGGCGACTTCCAGGAGGGCGTCAGCGCCTTCCTCGAAAAGCGGCGCCCGAACTATGTGAAGCGCGAGGGATGAGCGTGATCCGGCTCTACCATTGCACCGACGCCCGCTCGTTCCGCCCCCTCTGGGCGCTGGAGGAGCTGGGCCTCGCCTACGAGCTGACGGTCATGCCGTTCCCGCCGCGCTACCGGGCCAAGGAATATATGGCGGTCAATCCGCTGGGCACGATTCCCGCGATGGTCGACGGCGGGACCTTCATGACCGAGTCCTCGGCCATCGTGCAGTACCTGGTCACCCGCTACGGCCCGAGCCCGCTCGCGGTGGAGGCGAACGAACCGGCCTACGGCGCCTGGCTGAACTGGCTGCACTTTGGCGAGGCGACGCTGACCTTCCCCCAGACGCTGGTGCTGCGCTACCGCCGCTTCGAGCCCGGCAAGGCCGAGGTGGTGGCCGACGACTACGCCAAATGGTTCCTGGCCCGCCTGCGGGCGGTGGATCGCGCATTGCAGGGCCACGACTGGCTCTGCGCCGGGCGGTTCACGGCCGCCGACATCTCCGTCGGCTACGCCCTGTTGCTTGCGGCCCAGCTCGACCTGGACGCCGAATTCACCCCCGCCATCGCCGCCTATTGGGCCAGGCTGCAGGCGAGGCCCGCCTTCCAGGCGGCCAAGGCCTCGCAGATCGCCCACGCGCCCGCCGGCGCCGAGACGTCGCCCATAGGATGAGGACCCGATGATCAGCCTCTACGACCACCCGCTGTCGCCCTACGGCCAGAAGGTGAAGATCGCGCTGCGGGAAAAGGGCGTGGCCTTCGAGACCGTCTCGCCGGGCGGCCTGGGCGCCGGCGGCGCGGGCGGCGATTTCGCCGCCGCCAATCCCCGCGCCGAAGTCCCGACCCTGACGGACGGCGAGGTCGCCGTGTTCGATTCCACGGTGATCCTCGAATACATCGAGGACGCCTATCCGGCGCCGCCCCTGCTGCCCGCCTCGCCCGGCGACCGCGCCCGCGTGCGGATGATCGAGGAGGTGATGGACACCCACCTGGAGCCGGTGAACTGGGGCCTCTCGGAACTCCGCTGGTTCAAGCGCGCCACCGGCGAGGAGGCCGCGAAGATCGAAGCCGCCGCGGCGCGCCAGATCGCCGGCTTCCACGCCTGGCTGGAGCGTCAGCTGGGCGAGCGGGAGTGGTTCAATGGCGCGGCGTTCGGCTGGGGCGACCTGGCGGTGGTTCCGTTCCTCAACGGCTCGGCCGGGCAGGGCCACCCGCCGCCGGAGGGCTCGAAGCTCGCCGCCTGGCTGGCCCGGGCCAACGCCCGGCCCTCGGTCGCCGCCACGACCGCCGAGATCGCCGCCATGGCTCGGACGTCGGGCATGGCCAATGTCGCCGAGCTGGTGGAGCAGGGGCTCTTCAAGCGCGAGTACCGCGACCATCGCCTCGAATGGATGATCAAGTCCGGCGGCCTCGACGTGGTCCTCAAGGGCCTCGAACGCGGCAACATCCGCTTCACGCCGGAGTTCGGCTAGGTCGTGTCGCCGCGACGCGGTGGGTCCTATGCGGCCTCCAGCACGGCCTGATCGACAGGCCGCGAGCATCCCGAGGGCTGCGGCGGGCCGCCGTCAGGTGGCGGTCACGGCCCGCGCCAGGGCGATCACCCCCAACAGCAGGGGGACAAGCACCAGGGCGACCTTCAGGACGCGGACGCCGCCCACGGTCACAGGAGGCCTTCCCATCGGTCGAGGCGGGCGAGCGCGTCGCGCACATCGGCCAGGGGAACGGGTTCGGGCGCGCCCAGGAGCCACCGCAGGCTGGGGTCGTCCTGGACGGCCGAGGCGTCCGACGCCCAGGAGGCGAGCACCGCCCGCTTCTGGTCCGTGGAGAGATCGGGGTCCTTGAGGACGTCGCGCGGATGGGAAAAGCCGACGGCGGGGCGAAGGCAGCGCTCAAGGGCGCCGCGCAGGCCGCGGGTCTTGATCTGGTCTTCCGAAGTCGCCAGCAGCATGGCGTGTCTCCAGCTTGGTTCCTTTCTTGGGTGGGGGAGAGCGGCGCCCCTCGCGCGGAGGGACGCCGCTCGGGAGGCTCAGGCGGCGCGCCGCGTCCGCGGACGTTCCGGCTGGTCCAGCGCGGCGACCTGGCCGCCGCCGATCTCGACGCGGCGGGGCCGAAGGGCTTCGGGCACTTCGCGGGCCAGGTCGATGGTCAGCAGCCCGTCCGCATAGGTCGCGGACTTCACGACCACATGGTCGGCGAGATCGAAACGGCGCTCGAAGGCCCGGTGGGCCAGGCCGCGGTGCATATAGACCCGCTCGCCCTCGGCGCGCTGCCGGCCGGCGACGATCAGCAGGTTGGGCTGGGCGGTGATCTCCAGATCCTCCGACGCGAAGCCGGCGGTCGCCAGCGTGATGCGGTAGGCGTCGTCGGCGGTCTTTTCGATGTCGTAGGGCGGGTAGCTGCGGTCGATGTCCGTCCGCATCGCGGTTTCGATCAGGTCGGCCATCCGGTCGGCGCCGATCATTGAGCGGTAGAGCGGTGAGAAGTCGTAAGCCTGTCTCATTTCCATCTCCTCAACTGAGCAAGTTGGACCTGAGGGAGCTGCGGAAAGCCCCGCCGCTCCCCAAGCGCCGGACCCTCTCTGGCGTCCGGCGCAGGTGAGGTAGTCGAGGTGTTTTGGAGCTCAAGACCCCCGCGCAAATTTTTTCCTGCGGTTGATCTCGCCTTTGCGATCCGCGAGTGGCCCCCCGCTTTGTGCGGCGCCGGGCGGTCGCCTGCAGCTCACAGCGCTGGGACAGCGCGCCGCGCGCCGGTTGACGTCGGGGCGTGCTTGCTCCCGCACGGCGTTAGCCTAGGGTCGAAGCGGCCGCGCCATGCGCGGCCATCCTGCGCCGCGGTCGTGGAGTCCTAGATGGCCGACGAAATCATCCTGCACCACTACGACACCTCGCCGTTCTCGGAGAAGGTGCGGGTGATGCTGGGGATCAAGGGCCTGTCGTGGCGCTCGGTCATCCAGCCGGTGATCATGCCCAAGCCCGAGCTGATCCCGCTGACCGGCGGCTATCGCCGCATCCCGGTGCTGCAGATCGGCGCCGACATCTATTGCGACACCCAGGTGATCCTCGCCGAGATCGAAGCCCGGCACCGCAAGCCCGACGTGATCAAGGCCGCCGACTGGGCGGTCAACCTCTGGGCCGACCGGCTGTTCTTCCAGGCGACGGTGGCGGTGGTGTTCGGCGAGATCGGCGAGGCGGTGCCGGCGGCGTTCATCGCCGACCGCGAGAAGCTTTCCGGCCGGCCCTTCGACATCGCCGCCATGAAGGCCGCGGCCGGGCCGATGAAGGCGCAGTGGCGCGCCCAGGCGGCCTGGATCGAGCGCGGCCTGGCGAGCAACGATTTTCTCGGCGGATCAACGCCTTCACTCTCCGACATCGCGGCCTACATGAACATCTGGTGGCTGGGCCGCGCCGCGCCGGAGCCGGCCGCGGCGCTGCTGGATGGCCTGCCCAAGACGACAGCCTGGCGCGAGCGGGTGAAGGCGCTGGGCCATGGCCGCCGGACCGACATGACCGGCGCCGAGGCCCTGGAGGTCGCGATGCAGGCTTCTCCGGCCGCCGCGCCGAGCAGCGATCCGGCAGATCCCTCGCGGCTCGCCCCCGGCGACGCCGTGACGGTCCGCGCCGACGACTATGGCCGCGACGCTATCGAGGGCCGGCTGGTGGCGGTCTCGCCGGAGCGCATCATCATCGCCCGCGACGCCGGCGAGCTCGGCCAGATCCACGTCCATTTCCCGCGCGTCGGCTATCTGCTGGGCGCGGCCTGACTCTTCCTTTGGAGGCTTCGATGAACGACCGGGTGACGGTGGAGATGAAGGACGGCGTCGCCGACGTGCGCCTGGTTCGCGTCGACAAGATGAACGCGCTGGACAACGCCATGTTCGCCGCCCTGGTGGAGACCGGCGAGCGGCTGAAGAGCGAGGCCGGCGTCCGCGCGGTGGTGCTGTCGGGCGAAGGCCGGGCGTTCTGCGCCGGGCTCGACATGGGCAACTTCGCCCAGATGGCGTCCGGCGAGGGGCGGCGCTCCTCGGAGGCGCTGGTGACGACCAAGCGCACGGCGGGCGGCGCCAATCACGCCCAGCACGCCTGCATGGTCTGGCGCGAGATTCCCGTGCCGGTGATCGCCGCGGTGCACGGCGTGGCGTTCGGCGGCGGCTTCCAGCTCGCGCTGGGCGCCGACCTGCGCTTTGTCGCCGCCGACGTGAAGCTGGCGGTGCTGGAGATCAAATGGGGCCTGATCCCCGACATGGCCGGCATGGTCTTGATGCGCGGCCTGGTGCGCGACGACGTGGCGCGCGAACTCACCTACACCGGCCGCATCTTCGGCGGCGAAGAAGCCGTGCAGATGGGTCTGGCGACAAGAGTCTGCGCGGACCCATTGGCTGACGCCCTGGCGCTGGCCGCCGAGATCGCCAGCAAGAACCCGCAGGCCATCCGCGCCGGGAAGCGGCTGCTCAACCTGATGGGCGAGGGCGATCAGCACGCTATTCTCCTTGCGGAGAGCAAGGAGCAGGGCGCGCTGATCGGCTCACCCAATCAGGTCGAGGCCGTCATGGCGAACCTGCAGAAACGCAGCCCGCAGTTCGCCGACTAAGTCAGCGCGCCGCCATGTGGACGATGCTGGGATCATGCGACTGGGCCAGCGTGTCGCGCACGGTGCGGTCAATGCAGGAACGCGCCGCTTCGAGGCGATAGGCGTAGCCGGGCACGGCGTCCTGGCAGACCTTGCGGGCGGCCTGGAAGACCTCCGCGCGGATTTGCACTGGGCTTTTGCCTTCAGTCGAAACGCGAATGGACTGCGCGCTCGCGCTGGAGGCGATGAGGGCGGCCGCGGCCGCGAGGATAACGATACGGTTCATGTGCTTGGTTCCGGGTTGAGGTTGTTTCCAACCCCTTCGCCGGCGTTCCCTTAGGCGGCGGCTCGATACTGACGTCAGCCTGTCGCCTGCGAGGACCTTTACCCGCGATTCCGTACCGATCAATCGAAAATATATTGCGGCGCAGCAAGATCATTGCGCTGCACAAAGTCGAGGCGGAATATGCCTCAGCCGCGGCCGATGAACGGCATGTCCGTCGCCATCACGGTCATGAACTGCACATTGGCCTCCAGCGGTAGGCCGGCCATGTAGAGCACCGCGTCGGCGACGGCCGCGACGTCCATGGTCGGCTCGGCGGCGGTTCTGCCGTCGGCCTGCATGACGCCCTTGCTCATGGCCCGGGTCATCTCGGTCGCGGCGTTGCCGATGTCGATCTGGCCGCAGGCGATGCCGTAGGCGCGGCCGTCCAGCGAGGTCGAGCGCGTCAGGCCGGTGATGGCGTGCTTGGTGGCGGTGTAGGCGACCGAGCGGGGCCTTGGCGCATGGGCCGAGATCGAGCCGTTGTTGATGATCCGCCCGCCCCGTGGCGATTGGCCCTTCATCAGCCGGAACGCGCCCTGGGTGCACAGGAAGGCGCCGGTGAGGTTGATGTCGACCACGCGTCTCCACTGTTCGATCGAGAGCTCCTCGAGGGGCAGGGGCGGCGCGCCGGTCCCGGCGTTGTTGAACAACAGGTCCAGCCGCCCGAACCGCGCCTTCACCGCCTCGAACAGGGCGGCGGCCGAGGTGGGGTCGGCGACATTGGTGGGATGGGGCAGGGTTCGG
>NZ_DATGEX010000005.1:0-6102 GCF_035309685.1 Phenylobacterium sp. | reverse complement strand
ACCCGCCATGAACGCCATGCTGCCCCTCTTCGCCGTCGCCGCCGGCGGCGATGACGCCACCCACAAGGCCGCCAACATCCTGGCCGCCGCCCGGTCCCTGTCCCCTCAGCTCAATCGCTCGCGCGCCCTGGACCGGCGTCTCGTCGCCAGCGTGATGACCACCACCTTCGGGGGATCAGACGCCGAGGGGGCGTGGATCTGGCGCGACGCCTATGACGCCGTCGAGGCGGCCCTGGTGCTGCAGATCCGCCGCCTCGGCCCGCAGATCGGCCGGCTAGAGGACGCGCCGGCGGAGATCGCGGCGCTGCTGGCCAACCTCGCCGACCTGGGTCTGACCCACACGCGCCGCAGCGAGGAGCAGGTGGCGCTCGATCAGTTCTCCACCCCGCCGCAACTGGGGGCCCTCGCCGTGCTGGCCGCCCAGGTCCGGCCGGGCGACCAGGTGCTTGAACCTTCGGCCGGCACCGGCCTCCTGGCGGTCCTCGCCGAGGCTTGCGGCGGGAGCCTGACCCTCAACGAGATCGCCGCGGGCCGCGCGGGTCTGCTCGACGGGCTGTTCCCGGCCGCCGCCCGCTCCGCCCACGATGCGCAGCACCTGCGCGATATTCTCCCCGGCTCGGGCGGCTTCCACGCCGTGGTCGCCAATCCGCCCTTCCAGGAGCTGGAGGCGCACCTGCACGCCGCCCTCGACTGTCTGGCCGACGGCGGCCGGCTGTCGGCCGTCGTTCCGGCCCGGCTGTTCGAGGAGGCGCCCGCCCAGCGTCGCCTGGCCGAGCGGGGCCGCGTTGTCTTGCGCCTGGCCTTCCCGACTCGCGCCTACGCCAAGCACGGGACCTCGGTCGAAACTGGCCTGCTGGTGATCGATCGCGGCGCCGGCGACGCGGCGATGGAAACGGTGATCGCGGCTGAAACTCTGGCCGACGCGGCTCGGGCGGCGGCGGGCGTCGAGGCCCGCCCGACGGCCCAGCCCCGCCAGTTCCGCGTCCTGTCCGAAGTGGCGATCCTTGCCCCGCGGGCCCGGGCGCTGGCCACGCCCTCCAACCGCCTGGCCTTCCTGAGCACCACGGCGCCGGTCGTCTATGAGACCAAGCCCTGGTCGGGCGAGGGCCATGACGTCGGCCTCTACCAGGCCTATGCGCTCGGCCGCATCGCCTTCCCGCAGGTGCAGCCCCACCCCTCCCCGCTCGTGGAATCCGGACCCATGGCCTCGGTCGCGCCACCGGCGCCGACCTACCGGCCGCAGCTGCCGCAGAAGATCGCCGGCGAGGGCCTGGTCTCCGACGCTCAGATGGAGACGGTGATCTATGCCGGCGAGGCACACGCCCAGATCCTGCCGGGATCATGGATCGCCGGCGCGGCGCCGCACCAGGTGGTGCTGGTCAAGGACGACCACCCGGGCGCCGTGTCGTTCCGCAAGGGCTTCTTCCTCGGTGACGGCACCGGCTGCGGCAAGGGCCGGGAGATCGCCGGCGTCATCGCCGACAACCTGGCCCAGGGCCGCCATCGGGCGGTCTGGCTGTCGAAGAACGACGCCCTGCTGGAGGACGCCCGCCGTGACTGGGGCGCCATCGGCGGCGCCGCCTCCGACATCACCCCGCAGTCCTCGTGGAAGCAGGCCGACGCCATCCGGTTGGACCGGGGCATCCTCTACTCGACCTACGCCACCCTGCGGCAACCCGCCCGCGGGGATCGCGCCTCGCGGCTGGACCAGATCGTCACTTGGCTGGGCGCCGACTTCGACGGGGTGATCGTCTTCGACGAAGCCCACGCCATGGCCAACGCCGCCGGCGGCGGCAAGGGGGGCCGAGGCCCGAAGAAGGCGTCGCAGCAGGGCATGGCGGGCCTCGCCCTGCAAAACCGCTTGCCCAACGCCCGGATCCTCTACGTCTCGGCCACGGGCGCCACCACGCCGGAGAACCTGGCCTACGCCGCCCGGCTCGGCCTGTGGGGCGGGCCCGAAGCCCCCTTCCCCACCCGTGAGGCCTTCATGGACGCCGTGGAGACCGGCGGCGTGGCGGTGATGGAGCTGATCGCGCGCGAGCTGAAGGCCATGGGCCTCTACATCGCCCGGTCGCTGTCGTTCGACGGCGTGGAATACGACGCGCTGCGTCATCCGCTCACGGACGACGACATCGCGATCTGGGACGCCTGGGCCGACGCCTACCAGCTGATCCACCAGAACCTTCGCGCCGCCCTGGAGGCGGTCGGCATCAGCGAGGACGGCAAGCCAAAGTCGGGCCAGGCCGCCTCCGCCATCATGTCGGCGTTCGAGGGGGCGAAGCTACGGTTCTTCGGCAATCTCCTTGCCGGCCTGAAGTCCCCTTCCCTCGTGGCCTCGATTCGGCAGGACCTCGGCGAAGGCCGATCGGCCGTGGTGCAGGTCGTCTCGACCAACGAGGCGGTGATGGAACGCCGCCTGGCCGAGATTCCCGCCGAGGAGTGGAACAACCTCGCCGTCGACCTGACGCCCAAGGACCAGGTGCTCGACTACCTGATGGGGGCCTTCCCGATCATGGCGATGGACGCCGTCGAAGACGAAGACGGCAACGTCACCATGGTCCCGGTCATGGTCGATGGCGCCCCCGTGGTCAGTCAGGAGGCCCTGCGGCTGCGCGAGGAGCTGGTCACCGAACTCGCCTGCCTTCCCGCCGTGCCGGGCGTGCTGGACGCGGTGCTGGCCGCGCTCGGGACCGAGCTGGTGGCGGAGATCACCGGCCGAAGCCGCCGCGTGATCCAGCGCGACGGGCGCCGCATCGTCGAGCGGCGTAGCGCCTCGGCCGCCAAGGCCGAGACTGACGCCTTCATGGCCGGCAAGAAGCGGGTGCTGGTGTTCTCTGACGCCGGCGGCACGGGCCGCAGCTACCATGCGGACCTGAGCGCCCAGAACCAGCAGCGCCGGGTCCACTATCTGGTGGAGCCGGGCTGGCGGGCTGACGCGGCCATCCAGGGCCTGGGCCGGTCGCACCGGACCAACCAGGCCGTCGCGCCGCTGTTTCGACCCGTCACCACGGACATCCACGGCGAGAAGCGCTTCACCTCGACCATCGCGCGGCGTCTGGACAGCCTGGGCGCGCTGACCCGGGGCGAGCGGCGCACGGCCGGCAACGGCCTGTTCCGCGCCGAGGACAACCTGGAAAGCCCCTGGGCGCACCGGGCGCTCCAGGCCTTCTACATCGCCCTGCATTTCGGGAACGTCGAGGCGATGGACCGCGAGACCTTCGAGGCCAAGACCGGGCTTCGCCTGCTCGACCATGACGGCGAACTGAAGAAGTCCGACGATCTGCCGCCGATGAACACCTTCCTCAACCGTCTGCTGGCGTTGAGGATCGCCGACCAGAACAGCCTGTTCGCGGCCTTCGACGAGATCCTCTCCAGCATCCTGGAGCGGGCCGCCGCCGCCGGTGCGCTGGACCGCGGCATGGAGGACATCGAGGCCGACGACCTAGTGGTGAAGGGTGAGGAAGTGATCCGCACCGACGCGGTCACCGGCGCGGAGACCAAGCTCCTGGCCTTCCAGGTGCGGACCCGCCGCAGCCTCACCGGCGCCGAGGACGCCCTCGCGGGGATCGATCCGGAGGCGACGGTGTTCGCCGTGAACAGCAAGTCGGGCCGCGCAGCTCTCGTCGTCCAGGGCCTGACCACGACCAACGACGACGACCGGCTGATCCCGGCCGTGCGTCTGATCCGCCCGGAAAAGCGCAGCATCGCGTCGCTCAAGGGCTTCGAGGAATCGGCGTGGGAGCCTTGCGAGGAGGCCGTCTGGCGCGCGGCCTGGGACGCCGAGATCGCCCAGGCCGATCCGTGGATCAGCCGCGAGCTCGTGCTGGTCACGGGGCTGCTTCTGCCGATCTGGGGGAGCCTGCCCGACAAGCGCACCTCCGTCCGCCGGCTCAAGGCCCCGGATGGGCGTCGGTGGCTGGGCCGGGTGCTCGATCCCGCCCAGGTCACGCCCCTGAAGATCGCCCTGGGCCTGACCGACACCGCCAGCGCGGTCGGGGACGGCGAGGTCGCCACCCGCTTGGTGCTGACCGATGGCGCGTCGGTCGCGCTCGCCGGCGGGCTGTGGCTGCGCCGGGCCAAGGTGATGGACCGCCAACGCCTGGAGATCGTCGGCGCGGCGGCGCAGCGGTCGGCGTTCACGGCAATGGGCTGCTTTGTCGAGATCATCGCCTACACGCCGCGGGTCTTCGTGCCGACCGATCAGCCGCAGGTGCTGACGGCGATCCTGCAGAAGTGGCCGGCGCAGTCGATCTTGCCGGCGGCGGCTTGATCCCAGGTCCTGACCAACGGAGCCGTCGGCCGCGAGGTCGACGGCTCCTGTCGTGTAGCCGCGTGGGCCAAAGGCAGGAGGAAGGGCGCGAGCGGGTGCGCTCGATGGGAGCGCTGCAGGAGGTAATCCCATGTCCGACACCGGCTGGACGCCCACGCGCGTCGAGACCCTGACATCGCTTTGGCGCGACGGTCTCAGCGCCTCGCAGGTCGCCAAGGCCCTGGGCGGCGTGACCCGCAACGCCGTCATCGGCAAGGTGCATCGGCTGGGCCTCAGCGGCCGCGCCGCCGGCGGCGTCGTCCGCAGGCCCGCAACCCCCCGGCCTCCACGCCCGTCACCGATCCGGGTCGCCCGGTCGCCGTCGCCGCGGCTGGCCAGGCCTGTCGTCGCCATCGTCGAGGCGCCCGAAGGCCCGGGTCTCGTCTCCCGTCTCGAGCATGTCGGCGCCCACTGCTGCCGGTGGCCGATCGGTGACCCGAAGTCCGACAGCTTCACCTTCTGCGGACGCCCGGCCGGGGACGGGCCCTACTGCGGAGGGCATGACCGGGCCGCGCATCAGCCCAGGCCACTGAAGCCGCTGACGGCCGATCCCCTGGTGCGCCGTGTCCTGGCGGGTCTCGCGGCCTGAGATTGGGAGCGCCGTCGGCCCGCTGGGGTCGGCGGCGTTTCTGCGTGGGACCGGCTTCGCCGGGGAGGATGAGAGGAAGGGACGGAGCGGGCGAGCGCTCCGGGATTGGCCTGGGGCGAAGCGCCGAGGCTCCCATGTCCAATGTCCTGGATGACCTGATCACCGATATCATCGCCCGCATCGAAGCCGGCGTGCCGCCGTGGCGCCAGGCCTGGAAGGCCAGTGGCGATCCGACCCTGCCGTTGCGGGCCGACGGCGAGCCATTCAGCGGCAGCAACGCCTGGCTCCTGTCGTTCGCCGGCGCCGTGCGCGGCTATCGCTCGCCCTACTGGTTCACCTTCCGCCAGGCCTTGGCGATCAATGCGCCCGTGGCCAAGGGCGAGAAGGGATCCCCGGCGATCCTCTACAAGACCCGGGTCGTTGGCGACGCGGCCGAGGCCGAGGCTCCGGGCGGCGATGAGAGCGCCGACCCCAAGGTGCTGCGTTACCTGAAGACCTACACGGTCTTTAACGCCGAGCAGCTGACCGACTGCCCCGCCCGCTACATCGAGGTGGCCAAGCCCGATCCCGCGGCCCGCAGCGCGGCGCGCAACGCCGTGCTCGACGCCATCCCGGCGCGGATCGAGTTCGGGGGCGGCCAGGCCTGCTACGTCCCTGCGCGGGACCTGATCCGCCTGCCCCGACCCGACGCCTTCGACACCGTCGACGACTTCCTGGCGACCAAGGCCCACGAGCAGCTGCACTGGTCGGGCGCGTCGCACCGGCTGGCGCGCGAGTTCGGGCGCCGGTTCGGCGACGAGGCGTATGCGTTCGAGGAGTTGGTGGCGGAGATCGGCGCCGCGGCGCTGGGCCTGCGGATCGGCTTGGCGCCACAGCTGCTCGACAGCCACGCGGCCTATCTCGCCCACTGGTCGAAGATCCTGAAGCACAGACCTTCGGCCCTGCTGGAGGCGTCTGGCCACGCCCAACGGGCGGTCGACTACCTGATGGCCTTCAGTCAGCCCGCCGAGGTCGCAGCGTCGGTCGCCGCCTGAGGGCCGCGCCCTTTCCCCGTCTCACCCCTTGATCAGGAGGATGCCGCCATGGGCTGGCTCTTCATGCGTTCCCTCGGCGGTCACGCGACGCCGAAAGCCTATCTCGACGACCAATTCACCTACGCCCGGGAGGACCGCCAATCCCGGGTCCTGGCCTCCGGCCTGGTGGC
>NZ_DATGEX010000004.1:0-87555 GCF_035309685.1 Phenylobacterium sp. | reverse complement strand
CATTCACGCGGCATGGCTGCGTCAGGCTTTCGCCCATTGCGCAAGATTCCCTACTGCTGCCTCCCGTAGGAGTCTGGGCCGTGTCTCAGTCCCAGTGTGGCTGATCATCCTCTCAGACCAGCTACTGATCGTAGCCTTGGTGGGCCATTACCCCACCAACTAGCTAATCAGACGCGGGCCGCTCCAATGGCGATAAATCTTTCCCCCGAAGGGCACATTCGGTATTAGCTCAAGTTTCCCTGAGTTGTTCCGAACCAAAGGGCACGTTCCCACGTGTTACTCACCCGTCCGCCACTAACCCCGAAGGGTCCGTTCGACTTGCATGTATTAGGCCTGCCGCCAGCGTTCGCTCTGAGCCAGGATCAAACTCTCAGGTTGAGTTGAGCACTGACTTATAGCTTACCCAATTCCGAAGAATTGAGCTGGCATATAGTCTGCGTATTTCTTGACGAGTTCCCATTCACATCGATGCCCCAGAGCCGAAGCCCAAGGGAATTGATATTCATGGTGTGTCTTCAAGAGACCGCAAGTTCGTCAGTGTCGAGGTTACCTGGTTAGGGTAACCGCCAGGACACCGCCGCCTGCGTTTCTCTTTCCAATTCAACGATGTCAAAGACCCGACCGGCTCTCGCCCGCCCCACTGTTTAGCGCCGGTGGTCGGCGGAGGCGGCTATCTATTGGCCGGCCTCTTTAGTGTCAACCGGTCTTTTCAGACCTTTCCGCCGCACCCTGGAAACCTAAGTCGGTCTCCAAAAAACGGCGCAAAAACCACACCGGGCCGCCAGAGGGGCAACCCTCGTACAGTCGGTAGCGATTCGATTGAGGCTCGGGAAAATACCCATCTCCGTTGGAAAAGCAAGAGGCTTGTTGGCCCTCGCCAAACCGTCCGGAACTGGCCCCGCCCGAGCGGGAGGCGCTATCTAGGGGTGGGCCCCTCCCCTGTCAATCGCCGTCTTTGAACAGAACGAATTTCATCGTTCTGACACCTATGCCGGCGCTCTTGTCCGGGAGGGCGCGAACGGTCACTAAGGAAGGCGGAGGGCGAGCAGGGATCCATGCTGTCGCAGAAGACCAAGTATGCGCTGCGCGCGCTGGTGGAACTCGCCCGCGCCGAGGGCGCCCAGCTCACCGCCGGCGAGATGGCGCAGCGCGCCGACGCCCCGCGCAAGTTCCTGGAGGCAATCCTGCTTGAGCTGTCGCGCAACCGCATCGTCGCCAGCCGGCGCGGCAAGTTCGGCGGCTACACGCTCACCCGCCCCGCGGCCGAGATCAGCTTCGCCGAGGTGATCCGGGTGGTCGAAGGCCCGTTGGCGCTGGCGCCCTGCGTCAGCCCGAGGCTTGGCCTGCGCAAATGCGACGACTGCCCGGACCTGGCGCTCTGCACGCTTCGCGAGGCGCTCGCCCGCGCCCGCGACGCCACGGCCGACGTGCTGGAAGGCTACAGCCTGGCCGACGCGGCGAGCTCCACCGGCGACGTCGCGGCTCAACTCGCGGCGATATAAGCTTTCAGGCCGTCGGCCTCGGCCTCGACCTCGCTGATCTTCGATTTCACCAGGTCGCCGATGGAGACGATTCCCACCAGGCGGTCCTTCTGGCAGACCGGCAGGTGGCGGATGCGCCGGTCGGTCATGCGGGTGAGCAGCGAATCGACCGTCTCGCCGGGCTGGGCGAAGAAGACGTCCTTGGTCATGACGCCGGAGACCGGCTTGTCGAGGGCGGCCGCGCCGCCGCTGGCGATGGCGCGGACCACGTCGCGTTCCGAGACGATGCCCACGACCCGCTCGTCCTTGAGCACCACGAGCGCGCCGACCTTCCTGGAATGCAGCAATCCCGCCACGGCCGCGATGGTGTCGCTGGGGACAATGGTGAAGACCGTATCGCCCTTCGAACGCAGAATCTGGGAGACCAGCATGGGTGTGTTCCTCGCTATCTCTTGTTTCTAACGCGCAACATCGCCCCGAAGGGCCGCCGGAGCAACGCAAACCGACGTGAGGGCCCAAGCGCCGAATCCAATCCCGCGGCGCTTAAGAGTGCGGCGTGCAGTCGACGGCCGGCGGCGGCGCGGGCGGGGCCAGCGCGGTGTTCAGCGAGGGCGAACGGCGGAAGTCGAACATGTCCTCCAGCGTCCAGGCGTGGCCGTCGCGCAGGGTCAGATGCTGGGTCTTGCCATCGCGGCCGGTCAGGAACCGCTTCTCGATCAGCGCCAGCATCGAGGTGTGATCGGCGACCCGATGGGACACGTAGGCCGGCTTGGCGAAGGGCGAGATCACCATCAGCGGCGCACGGAATCCCAGCTGATCGAAGCTTGGACAGGCGGCCGGATAGGGCTTGGCCGGGTCGTACTGGGGGCAGATCCCCAGGATCTCATCATAGGTCGTGCCGATCTTGCGCTCGCGGGCGCAGACCACGCCGCCGCCCGCCTTCGCTCGGGCCGGAACAAGCGGCCCTTCGGCGCAGTCCCCAGGGCTCAGGCCATCCGGCGTGCGTTTCCCGCCCTGCGGCGCCGGCGGCGGTCTGACGTGGTCGTAGAAACCGCCGGCCTCGTCATAGGTGATCAGCACAGCCGAATCCTTCCAGTAGGGCCCGCGCCGCAGGTCGCCCAGCAGCTCCGACACCCAGGCCTGGCCGCGCTGGATGTCGGTGGAAGGATGCTCGTCGCTGTTGGAGTTCTTCTGGAAGTAGCCCTTGCGCGCATTCACCCAGACCACCGACGGCAAGGCCTTGGCCCCGGCCGAGCCCTTCAGCCGGTCGAGGAGGTCGGCGTGCTTGATGAAGTGCGGATCGCCCAGGCGCCGATAGGCCAGGCCCTCAGGGATGTCCTGGAACGACTCGGCCCAGTCCACGTGGGCGGCGTCCAGCAGGTCGTAGATCGTACCCTGCGCGGGCTTGTAGCCGCCGGCCGGCGGAGAGACCTCCTCGTCGGTGATGTGGCCGAAGAAGCTGCCGGTCAGGTGGAAGGCGTGATTGGGGTCGCTGGCCCCCAGGAGCGAGCCGAAATAGCGGTCGCTGATCGCGAACTTCTCCGCCACGTCATAGTAAAAAGGAATGTCGGCCTGCGTGTAATAGCCCATGGCCCGGCCGCCGTCGGCGGGGCCGGTGCGGTGGGTGTCGGGCGCCATGATGTCGTTCTGCTTCACGAAGCCGTCGTTCAGCGGATGCGCCAGGCTCTGCTCGGGATGCCTGAAATTGGCGTCGCGGTGACTGCCCTGCCACTCGTGGTCCAGGTCCGGGGCGATGCAGCGGGTGGCGGCGTGATAGGCGTAGACGCGGCGGCCGTCGGCGTGGGCGTTCCAGTTGGCGCAGCTCAGCGCCCCGTTCGGCCCCGGCTTGCAGGTGAGACCGTCGACGCAGGCGTGGTCGCCGCTCGCGCAAGCGCCCTTGGCCGGGCGGTGATAGGGCGAGCCGGGCGCATAGGCGAGCGCCCCGAAATAGTGATCGAAGGAGCGGTTCTCCTGGAAGATGACGATGATGTGCTTGAGGTTCGCAAGGCCATTGTCGGTGGGCGCGGCCGAAGCCTCGGGCGCCATCGCCAGCAGCAGAGCGGCGAGAACCAGCGCCCAGATCTGTTTCATCGTGCCCTGCCCGCCTCGCGCCGCCTGAGCGACGCTAGCTGGGCTTTACGACAGGCGATAGACGGCTCGCCCCATATGCGAGCGGCCTCTGGCGCGGACCTCAGTCCTGGGGCGCCAGCCGGGCGAAGGGACCGATCAGGAGGACGCCGACCGCAAAGCCCGCGATGTGGGCCTCCCAGGCGACGCCGGCGTTGCCCTGACCGGGCAGGAACCAGCCGCCGACGACGGCGATGATGACGTTGATCAGGATCCAGCCCGCGCCCATGCCGAGCACCGGCCTGGAGAACACCGGCCCTGGCCGCCCGTGCCCGCCGATCAGCCGCGCCGACGCGCCCATCAGGCCCGAGACCGCCCCGGAGGCCCCGACGACCAGGCCGTGTCCGCCGGGATGGACCGCCGCATAGCCGAGGTTCGCGAGCACGCCCGCCACGACGTAGAAGCCGAAGAACAAGAGAGCGCCCTCCAGCTTCGGCCCGAACAGCCTGGCGAGCGGCGTCGAGAAGGCCAGCGCGAAGGCGCCGTTCATCATCGCGTGCGCCCAGCTGCCGTGCAGGAAGATCGAGGTGATGATCGTTTCCCAGCGCCCCGGCGTCAGATTCGCCGGCGAAAAGGCGTAGGCCGCCAGGATCGCGTCCACCGGGAACAGGGTCTGCAGCGCATAGCCGCCGACGATCAGCACGACCGCGGCGACCGCCTGCCACGGCGCATTGAACACCGGCTCGTGGACGGGCCCCGGCGCGGGCTGCGGCTCGGGCCCGCCCGACCAGGGCGGCGTCGAGCCGGGCTTCGGCGGGGTCTCTTCAAAGCGCGATTCAGTCATCAGCCTCATTTAGGCGCTTTGACGCAGATGCGACACCGCCCCCTTCTTGCCTTGCCGCCGCCACTTCACTTGGCGATGGTGCGCCAGCTTTTCAGACGTCTTCGGGACTTTTCTATGATCCGTCATCTGCGCGCGAGCGTGGCGCTCGCCGCCGTACTCTCTCTGACCGCCCCCGGCTTCGCCTCGGCGATCGGCCTGCCGCATTTGCCGCACCTGCCCAAGCTCAGCGGCGACGCCGCCGCGCCGGCCTTCCCCAAGCTCGCGCCCGGCGAGTGGCCGCAGGCCAAGTCCGACGTCAAGGCCGACCCCGACATCCGTTTCGGCTCGCTGCCCAACGGCATGCGCTACGCCATCAAGCGCCAGGCGATCCCGCTGGGCCAGGCGGCGCTGCGCCTGCGCTTCGACGCAGGCTCGCTGATGGAGACCGACGCCCAGCAGGGCCTCGCCCACTTCCTCGAACACATGGCCTTCGCGGGCTCCAAGGCGGTGCCCAGGGACGAGATGGTCAAGATCCTCGAGCGCCATGGCCTCGCCTTCGGCGCCGACACCAACGCGTCGACCAACTTCGACGAGACCGTCTACAAGCTCGACCTGCCCAAGACCGACGAGGACACCGTCGACACCTCGTTGAAGCTGCTGCGCGAGGCGGCCTCCGAACTGACCATCGCGCCGGACGCGGTCGATCGGGAGCGCGGCGTGGTGCTTTCCGAAGAGCGGGCCAGCGACAGCCCGGCCTATCAGGTCTTCAAGACGCGCCTGGGCTTCGAACTGCCGGGCCAGCTGATGCCCAACCGCCTGCCGATCGGCAAGGTCGATGTGCTGCAGAAGGCGCCGGCCAGCCTGATCGCCGACTTCTACCATCACTACTACCGCCCCGAGCGCGCGGTGCTGGTGGCCGTGGGCGACTTCGACCCCGCGGCCATGGAGGCCAAGATCCGCGCCCGCTTCGGCGACTGGCAGGCGGTCGGCCCGGCCGGGCCCGAACCGGCGCTGGGCAAGGTCGCCGACCGCAAGACCCAGGCCAAGCTGATGGTCCAGCCGGGGACGTCGCTCAGCCTGCAGGTCGTCTGGGTGCGCCCGCCGGACCTGCGCGCCGACCGCCTGGCCAAGCGCCGCGCGGATTTCATCCAGGAGCTCGGGTTCGCGGTGCTGAACCGGCGCATGTCGGCGATGGCGCGTTCGGGACACCCGCCGTTCATCGCCGCCGGCGCCTTCAAGGCGAGCCAGGGCCATTCCGCCGACGTCACCATGGTCAGCGTGTCGGCCCAGCCGGACGGCTGGCGCGAGGCGCTGGCCGCGGTCGATCAGGAAGAACGCCGCGCGGTGCAGTACGGCGTCCGCCAGGACGAGCTCGACCGCGAGATCGCCGAGGAGCGCGCCAGCGCCCAGGCCGCGCTCTCCGGCGCCGCCACCCGCCGTCCCGCCCAGATCGCCGATGAAATCGTGGGCTCGCTCGGCGACCAGGAGGTGGTCACCAGCCCAGCCGAGGACCTCGAGTTCCTCGAGGCCACCGTGAAAGGCCTCAAGGCCGAGACGGTCTCGGCCGCCCTGAAGGCCGCCTTCTCCGGCGAGGGGCCCCTGCTGTTCATGGCCTCGCCCAAGGCGGTGCCCGGCGGCGAGCAGGCGCTGCTGGCGGAATACGCCTCGACCCAGAAGGTGGCCGTCGCCGCGCCCGCCGCCCCGCACGCCGCGGTCTGGCCCTACGCCACCTTCGGCGCCATCGGAAAGGTCGCCGAGACTAAGGAGGTCGCCGACCTCAACACCGCCCTTGTGCGCTTCGAGAACGGGGTGCGCCTGACCGTCAAGCCCACCAAGTTCCGCGACGATGAGGTGCTGATCCGGGTCAATGTCGGGCACGGCCTGCAGGACCTGCCCAAGGACCGCCAGAGCCTCGCCTGGTTCGGCAACGCCTTCATCGAGGGCGGGCTGAAGCAGATCGACAACGAGGACACCGAGCGGGTGCTGGCGTCCAAGGTCTACGAGGCGCGCTTCGGCGTCGGCGAGGACGCCTTTGTCCTGTCCGGCTCGACCCGCACCGCCGACCTTCCGACCCAGATGCAGGTTCTGACCGCCTATGTCGCCGATCCCGGCTGGCGCGCCGAGGCCTTCAGGCGCCAGCAAACGGCCGGCAAGACCGTCCATGACCAGATGGAGGGCACCGACGGCGGCGTCCTGAGCCGCGAACTCTCCGGCCTGCTGCACGCCGGTGACCGCCGCTTCACCTTCCCCAGCCGCGACGACATCGCCAAGGCCCAGCTCGGCGATCTGCAGGCGCAGATCGCGCCGCACCTGACCAACGACCCCATAGAGGTGGTGATCGTCGGTGACGTGACGGTCGAAAAGGCGGTCGACATCGTCGCCCGCACCTTCGGCTCGCTGCCCGCCCGCCGCGCGCCGGAACCCTCGCCCGCCACCCAGCGCGCGGTCGGTTTCCCGGCCGGCGCGGCCAAGCCGGTGCTCTTCACGCACAAGGGCCGCGACGACCAGGCGATCGGCTACATGGCCTGGCCCACCAACGACCTGTGGGCCAATCCCCAGCAGGCGCTGGAGAACGACGTGCTGGGCGAGGTCATGGGCCTGCGGCTGATCGACGAGCTGCGCCTGACCCAGGGCGTGACCTATTCGCCCTCGGTCAGCTACGCCCACAGCCTGACCTGGACCGGCTGGGGCTATCTGGCCGCCAGCGTCGAGGTGCCGCCGGCCAAGCTCGACGGCTTTTTCCGCGACATGGACAAGATCGCCACCGACCTGCGCACCAAGGACGTGACGCCCGACGAACTGGAGCGCGCGAAGAAGCCGCGAATCGACAAGCTCGAGCGCGCCCAGGTCACCAACCAGTACTGGCTGAGCGAACTCTCCGGCGCCCAGGCCGATCCCAGGCGCCTCGACTTCATCCGCCACATCATCCCCGGCACCGAGAAGGTCACCGCCGACGACGTCAAGCGCGCCGCCCAGCTGGTGCTGAAGGACGACAAGGCGTTTCGGCTGGAGGTCGAGCCGCAGGGCCAGGCGAAGGCGGCCAGCGCGCAACCTGCGCAACCGTGACAATTCGCAAGGAAGCGGCAATCAGTAAGACGTAGTTCACCGGCACCCTGGATGTTCCGGGGATATGGGAGCGAAGCTTTTGCCGTTTTCGATTGGCGACCGCGCGCCGGGCTTTGTGGCCGCGGCGGCGTCCGGCCGCTTCTTCTCGCTCGACGGTCAGGCGGGCCGTCCGGTGCTGATCGTCGCCCTGGGCGCGCTCGACCCCGGCGCCGCCGCGACGATCCTCGAAAAGCTGCGCGAGGCCGGACCCCTGTTCCAGGCGGCCGGCGTCGACGTCGCCCCGCTGGTGCCCGCGACCGAGGACTTCACCGGCCGTTTCGCCACCGATCCGGCGGTCGCCGACCAGCTGCTCTATATCACCGGCGGCGAGGGGCTGGAGCGCTCTCAGGTGGCCGGCGCCGCGGCCGCGGTGCTGATCGACCGCAGCGGCCGGGTGGTCGATATCGCCGCGCTCAGCGCCGACACCCCCATCGCCGCCTGGCTCAGCGCCAATGCGCCGCGGATCTGGTCCGAGCCGGCCCAGATCCGCGGCGCCACCGCACCGGTGCTGATCATCCCCAACATCGCGCCGCCGACCCTTTGCCGCGCGCTGATCGACCATTTCGAGGCCTCGCCGCACGCGGCCGGCGTCATGGCCTCGTTCAACGACGGCGGCGCCTACGCCAAACTCGACGAAACCAAGAAGAAGCGCCGCGACACCGAACTCACCCCCGGCATGCCGCTGCACGACGAGGTGCTGAGCCTGTTCGTCCACCGGGTGATCCCGGAGATCCGGCGCGCCTTCCAGACCGACATGGCCTACGCCGACCGCATCCTGATCGCCCGCTACGACGACACCGGCGGCTATTTCAAACGCCACCGCGACAACGCCGCCCCGCACACCGCCTTCCGCGAATTCGCCATCTCGCTGAACCTCAACACGCACGAATACGAGGGCGGTGAGCTGATGTTCCCGGAGTACGACGACCATCGTTACAACCCGCCCGCCGGCGGCGCGGTCGTCTTCTCGGCCTCGCTGCTGCACGAGGCGATGCCGGTGACGCGGGGCCAGCGCTACGTCCTGCTCTCCTTCTTCGGCAGCGCCGCGGCCCAGGCCAAGCTCGACGCCTGGACCGAAAGCCAGCAGGCGAAGGCGTCCTAAGCTCACGTCCGCGAACTTCGGCGCTTGTTAACCATGGCGTAGGCCACGCGCCCTAACCTCGCCGCTGACCCTTCCGGGAGCTGAGCGCGTGCTGATCCGCCGATCGACCTATGTCCACCTGACGCCGCTCGGCGAAGACCGCGTTCTGGTCGTCCACGCACTGACCCATCTGCGTCTGGTGATCGATGCGGAAGTGGCGGGCATCGTCGAATGGTTCGGGACGGCCCGCGACATGCCGGGCGACCTCGCCGACCTGCGCGCCACGCTGACCATCGACGCCGACACGCTGGCCGGATGCCTGGCGAGCCTGATGGAGCGCGGCGTGCTCACCGACCTCGATCCGGCCGGCGAAGCCGCGGCGGTCGCCGAGAAGCTCTCCGAACTGCACGGCCGCGATCCGGGCGAAGCGCTGGACCAGCTGCGCCGCCAAGCCGGCGAAGGCTCGAACCCCTATTGGTCGGTGACCTCGGCGCTGGGGGCCGACGACCTCGGCGGGGCCAAGACACACCGCTGGGACGTGCTGCTGTTCGGCGACTGCGACCTGCAGATGGAGGCCGACTTCCTGCGCCGCGAGGCCGCCTGCCGCGACGTGGACCTGCGCGTCGCAGCGTCCTTCCCCGACGACCTGCGCCTCGCCGCCGAGCGGCCGCACCAGGCGATCTTCATCGGCGCGCTGCGCTCCCGCCATCTGGTCGCCAAGGGCAGTGCGGCCGACCACGGCGGCGACCCGGCGGCGGTCTATCTGATGGAGGCCCGCCACGTCATCGAGGGCCTGCGCGCCCACTCCGACGCCCCTATCCTGATCGACGGCCTGCCGGAGCCGACGGTCCAGCCGCTCGGCCTCGCCGACCGCGGCCCGGCCAGCCACCGCAACCGCTTCCGGGCCGTCAACCGGGGCCTGGAGGCCTTGGCCGCGCAATACAGCGGCGTCCATGTCGTCGACATCGCCGCGACGCTCGCCGCCGAGGGCTCGGGCCGCCTGCTGGACGACGCCCTGGTCGGCTTCACCCACTTCGGCTCGCCCGGCTGGATGCTGCAGCGTCCGAGCGTCGAGCTGGCCGCCGTGCACAACGCCTTCCCCGACACCGCCCCTCTGCAGGCCCTGGTCGGCCCCGACCTCTACCGCCGCGAGGCCGTCGTCGCGCGCGCCCACATCGACCTCCTGAGCGTGGTGATGGGGCTGGGCCGCAAGAAGTGCGTGATCCTCGACCTCGACGGGACGCTGTGGCCCGGCGTGCTCGCCGAGACCGGCGCGCCCTTCGCCTGGACGCCGGAGATCAGCGGCCACAACTCCTACATCGGCCTCTATTTCGGCTTCCACGAGGCGTTGAAGGCCCTGAAGGCCCGCGGCATCCTCCTGGCCTGCGTCAGCAAGAACGACGAGGCCATCGTCCGCGACCTCTGGAAATACCCCGACCACTATCCGCACGACCGCCTGCTGACCCCCGACGACTTTGTCACCTGGCGGGTGAACTGGGACGACAAGCCCTCAAACATCGCCTCGATCGCGCAGGAGCTGGGCTTCGCGCTCGACGCCTTCGTGTTCATCGACGACCACCCGGTGGAGCGCGAGCGCGTGCGCCAAGCGTTGCCGCAGGTGGACGTCCTGGGCGAAGACCCCTTCGCCCTGCGCCACATCCTGCTCACCGACCCGCGCTTCCAGGTGCTCAAGATCACCGAGGAATCGGCCGCCCGCACCGACCTGGTGAAGGCCCAGCTCACCCGCGAGCGGGGCCTCGCCGCCGGCGGCGACGACTTCCTGGCCTCGCTGGAGGTGGTGACGACCTTCGAGCGCCCGACCGATCCGGCGACGCTCTCCCGCGTGGCCGAGCTTTTCCAGCGCACCACCCAGTTCAACACGACGGGCAAGACCTATTCGGAAAGCGAGCTCGCCAGCTTCGCGCAAGCCGGCCAGGTGTTCGTCGCCTACTGCCGCGACCGGTTCGGCGACTACGGCCTGGTGGCCGCCGCCGTGGTGGACGGTTCCGAGATCGCCGCCTTCGCCATGAGCTGCCGGGTCATCGGGCTGAAGGTCGAGCACCAGTTCCTGGGCTTCATCCTCGACGCCATCGCCAGCCGCCACACCCAGGTCCTGGCGCAGATCGTCGAGACCGCCCGCAACGGCCCTGTCCGCCACCTCTACGCCGACAACGGCTTCGAGCAGGACGGCGGCTACTGGAAGCGGGCGCTCTAGGCCGCCTTCGCCCCGTCCCCAAACACCGGCGCGTCCTCGGCTGGCAGGAACGCCCGCCCCCGGATCGAGTCGGCGATCTTCTCGGCGATCATGATGGTCGGCGCGTTGGTGTTGCCGCCCACGAGCGTCGGCATGACCGAGGCGTCGACGACGCGCAGGCCTGAAATCCCCTGCACCCGGCAGTCGGCGTCGACCACGGCAAACGGATCGCCCGCGGCGCCCATCCGGCAGGTGCCGACCGGGTGATAGATCGTCTCGCCGGTCTGCTTGATCCAGGCGTCGATCTCCGCGTCGGTCTGCACGGCTGAGCCCGGCGCATATTCCTCGCTGATGTAGGGGGCGAGCGCTGGCTGGGCGGCCACCTTGCGCATCATCTTGACGCCTTCACGCAGCGCGCGCCGGTCCTCGTCGGCCGAGAGGTAGTTGGCGAAGATCGCCGGATCGGCCAGCGGATCGGCGGACTTCAGACCCACCCTTCCGCGGCTTTCCGGCCGCAGCTGGCAGACGTGGAAGGTGAAGCCGTCCTTCTCCACCGAGACCTTGCCGTGGTCCTGCATAATCGCCAGCACCGTGTGGACCTGCAGGTCCGGCCGGTCGAGATCGGGGCGCGAGCGCAGGAAGGCGCCGCTCTCCAGGCCCTGGGTGCGGCCCAGCCCCTTGCCGAACAGCATGTAGTTGAGGCCGATGCCCAGCGTCTTCACCGGGCCCTTGCGCATGGAATAGAGCGTGATCGGCTTGGGGCAGACCCAGCTCATGCAGACGTCCAGGTGGTCCTGCAGATTGGCGCCCACGCCCTTCAGCGCCTTGACCACCTTGATTCCGTGGGCGGCCAGTTCCTCCGGATCGCCGATGCCGGAAAGCTGCAGGATGTGCGGCGACTGCACCGCGCCCGCGCACAGCAGCACCTCGCCGTCGGCGTGGACGGCCCGCCTGGCCTTGGTCTTGTCGTCGTAGATCTCGACGCCGGTCGCGCGGCCGTCCTCGACGACGATGCGCGTGGTGCGCACGCCCGTCAGGCAGGTGAGATTCGGCCGGTCGAGCACCGGGTGCAGATAGCCGCGCGCCGCGCTCCAGCGGACCCCGTCGCTGATGGTCAGCTGGTAGGGCCCGAAACCCTCCTGCTGGAAGCCGTTGAAGTCGTCGGTCAGCGGATAGCCGGCCTCGCCGCCGGCCTGGATCGAGGCGCGGTAGACCGGGTTGACCGACGGCGCCTTGGTCACCTTCAGCGGCCCGGACCCGCCGTGCCAGGCGTCGCCGCCCGCCTCGAAGGCCTCGGACTTCTTGAAGTAGGGCAGCACGTCGGCGTAGCCCCAGCCCGGCAGGCCCATCTGGCGCCACTGGTCGTAGTCGCGGGCGTGGCCGCGGATGTAGATCATGCCGTTGATCGAGGAGGAGCCGCCCCAGCCCTTGCCCCTGGGCCACCACAGTTTGCGGTCGTTGAGGTTCGGCTCCGGCTCGGTCCAGAAGCCCCAGTTGGCCGGGCCCGGCTTGCCGATCAGTCCGCCGACGC
Organism: Phenylobacterium sp.; assembly: GCF_035309685.1. Lineage (GTDB taxonomy): Bacteria > Pseudomonadota > Alphaproteobacteria > Caulobacterales > Caulobacteraceae > Phenylobacterium. The sequence continues at coordinate 75,273 of NZ_DATGEX010000004.1, read as the reverse complement.
CGGCCGGCATCTTGATCATCAGCGACTTGTCCTTGCCGCCGGCTTCCAGCAGCAGGACCGTCTTTCCGGCGTCCTCGGAGAGCCGGTTGGCGAGCACGCAGCCCGCCGAGCCCGCGCCGATGATGATGTAGTCGTAGCGATCCATGACTGACGCGCCGCTTTCCTGATCGTTGATTAGTCGCCGGCGAACCTGACGCAGGCGTCACTTTGTGGCAAGGCCCGCGCCCGCCGGCCGCGAAGGATGCTAAGGGGGCCGTATGAAGGCCTGTGTGTTCATCAACCTGCCTGCCGCCGCGGATCGCCGCGCCAGCGTCGAGGCCTCGTTCGCCGCCGCCCAGACCGCCGGCTGGACGCTGGACCGCTTCGAGGCCTTGGACCCTTCGGAGGTCGCCGACACGCCCGGCGACCTGAAGCCCGCCGAAAAGGCCTGTTTCGCCAGCCATCGCGGCGCCTTGGGGCGACACCTCGCCGACGAAGAGCCGCTGCTGATCGTGGAGGACGACACGGTCTTCGCGCCCCAGGCGCTTGCTGTCCTCGACGCCCTCCTGGGTCGGTTCACCGATTGGGATGTCATCTATACCGACGTCGCGCTGTTCGACCTGGCGTCGATGCTGCGGCTGGCGCGTGGGCGGGACGCGATGGCGCGGGCCGGCGAGTTCTCAATTCTGGCCCTGGACGCTATCCCCTACGCCGGCGCCGGCGCCTATGCGGTCCGCGGCGGCGCCAAGCGGCGGTTGCACGCGGCCCTTTCGGCGCCCGCGGGCCTTGACCAGCCTATCGACCTCTTCCTGCGCGACCTCGCCCGGGGACCCGACTTCCGCTTCGGGGCCTGCGTCCCGTTCCTCACTGCGCCGGCCGAGTTGGCCGACCAGGGCTCGCAGATCCAGGCACAGGACAGCGCGCTCTTCGACGCCACGCTCAACATCTTCCGCCGCACGATGTGGATCGCCCGCGATCCGGAGCAGAGCGCGCGCGACGCCGCCTGGCTCGCCGCGCAGGCGCCGGGCGAGACCGAGCAGCTGTTGGGTGGCCTGTTCTCGGTGCTGGCCGCGCCGGCCTTCCCGCTCGACCGCTGAGCTAAAGGGCTTAGGCGAAAGCTTCCGCGATGCCTTGGGGCTGCAATGGGTCCTCGCCGAAGCGGTTGGAGCCGGCGACACCTCTGAGGAGTCCCAAGTCCACCAGCACCCACATGGAAATGCAGAAGCTGATGAAGCGAAGGAAAGCGGGCGCATCGGACGCTCTGCCGCCTAGCGCCGCGACTGATGCGATGACTTCAAGGAGGCTCGGCACACCTTGATAGAGAACCAGCCACCAGGCCGATTTATTGCGGTCGTGGAGGCGCCTCGCGCCAATGGACATGCCCGCCCAGATGAAACCGACGAACAGGGGCGCCGCCAGAATCCATAGGAATGTGGCGACAGCGCCAAGCATCCCGATGACCACGAAGACAGCGAGCGCAACGCCCACCATGATCAGGCTCATCAGCCAATAGGGCCTCCTGTTCAGTCGCCCCTGGAAGGTGAAGTAGTTCCGCCAGTTTCCCACGCCCGTCCCCAAAAGCTTCGCCGGCGCAATTCTGATCCCTTTTTGTTCACGTCGTCAAGGTTGTCGTCAACGCCCCTTCCACTGCGGCGCGCGCTTCTGCGAGAAGGCCAGCGGGCCCTCGACGAAGTCGGCGCTGCGGTAGAGGGCGGCGATCGCCGGATAGTGGCTCTGACCCTTCATCGCCGCCTCCAGGCTGGGCTCGTCCAGGCCCTTGTAGACGGCTTCTTTCGACGCCCGGATCGACATGGGCCCCAGTTCGCAGATGCCCTTGGCCCAGGTTCGGGCCATCGCCATCAGGTCGGCCGGCGCGGCCACCTCGGCGACGAAGCCCAGTTCCTTGCCCTCGGCGGCCGAGACGCGTCGCGCGGTCAGGATCATGCTCATCGCCCGCTTGGTCCCGATGGCGCGCGGCAGCCGGTGCAGGCCGCCGGCCAGCGCCGCCAGGCCCACGCGCGGCTCCGGGAGCGCGAAGACCGCCGTCTCGGACGCCAGGATGATGTCGCAGGCCAGCGCGATCTCGAAGCCGCCGCCCATGGCCACGCCGTTCACCGCCGCGATCAGCGGCTTGTTCAGGTCGAACCGCGTCGTGAGGCCCGCGAACCCCGATGGCGGCTGGCCCATCTTGCCGCCGGTGGCCTGGTGCTTCAGGTCGTTGCCCGCCGAGAAGGCGCGGTCCCCGGCCCCGGTGACGATGGCCACCCACTGCTCCGGGTCGGCGGCGAAGGCGTCGAACACCTCGCCCAGCTCGAAGTGCGCCGGGGAATGCAGGGCGTTCATCACCTCCGGGCGATTGAGCGTGACGACGGTGATCGGCCCTTCACGGTCCACCTTCACAAATTCATAGGCCATGGCGTGTCTCCCCTGTCGCCACCACGCTTGACGGTGGCGCAGGTCGCGTCAAGCGCGCCTCCTAGGCTCAGGCCTCCGCCTCGGGCGTTCCGGGCAGCGGTTGATGGAAGACCAGCCGGAACCCGTCCGGGTCGCGAGCGTGGAACGCCAGATAGCCGTATTGGGTCGGCGCGGGCGGTTCCGCCTGCAGCCCGCGGGCCGTCATCTCGGCATAGAGCGCCGGGACGTCGTCACAATCGAGGTAGAGGTGGGTGTGTCGACAACCGGCCCAGCGCGGTTCGCTGCGGGTCGGCGGCCGTTCGTTGGCGTCGTAGGCGGTGTTCAGCATCAGATCGAGCCCACCCAGCCCGAGGCGGACGAAGTGCGAGAAACGCCCTTCGGCGGTCTCCACTTCCGGCGAGGCGAAGACGACGCGAAAGCCCAGCAGGTCGCAATAGAAGGCCACCGACGCGGTCATGTCGAAGACCTCAAAGTAGGGCGTTACGCCCGTCAGCTCCGGCATCACACCTCCTTCAGCTCGCGCCGATACCGCTTCCAGTTCTCGACATAGTGCGCCGCGCCGCCGGCCAGCATCATCGCCTGCTCGGGGCTGATCTCGCGCACCACCTTGCCGGGCGCGCCCATGACCAGCGAGTTGTCCGGGATCTCCTTACCCTCGGTGATCAGGCAGTTGGCCCCGATCAGGCAGTTCTTTCCGATCTTCGCCCCGTTCAGGACGATCGAACCGATCCCCACCAGGGAATTGTCGCCGATGGTGCAGCCGTGCAGCATCACCATGTGCCCGACCGTCACATTGGCCCCGATGGTCAGCGGCGAACCCGTGTCGGTGTGCAGGACGCTGCCGTCCTGGATGTTGGAGTTCTCGCCGACGACGATCGGGTCGTTGTCGCCGCGCAGGGTGGCGTTCCACCACACCGAGGCGTTCTTCTTGAGAATCACTCGGCCCATAACGGATGCGGTGGGCGCAATCCAGTATTCGTCATCAATCGGTAATTCAGGTGTCACATTGCCTAAGTTGTAGACACTCATCCGCACACCCCGTTTCTTGCGACAATCGGTCCGTTTAACATTTGGGAAACCAAGCTACCCTCATATTAGTCGGGCGATTCGAGGGGGCGATAGCCTTCTCGGACTCCGCTGCGGGGCCGGTTCATCGGCTCCGTGTCTCGCGCTGGACGGAGTTGATGGCGCTGAGTGTGTTGTCACCCCGGATCCTCGGATCCGGACCGGCATCCCGGGGATCATCCCCAGGCAAGCCTCTTAGCCGCGCACGTCGTCTGCTTCGATTCACCCCGACCACCCAAAGGGCGCTCCATCGCGGAGACGCCCTTTTTTCTTGGCCTTTTTCTTACTGGCCTAACGGAGGCTTTTGATGACCAAGCGAGCCCTGAAGCGACAGCTGCGCGAAGGCGCGTTCGACGCCGGACAGTTCACCGGTGACGATAAGATTCGTCGGCTTCCGCTCGATAGGGGCTGGTCGCCGCTCGCGCATCACAATTCCAACGACGAACGCGAGCAGGGCTATCTCAAGACCATCAAGGCCAAGAGCCCCGGCCAGGAAGAGCTGATCAAGGCCATCGACGCCAAGAACCTGGTCATGGCGCTCGGCCCCGCCGGCACCGGCAAGACCTACCTGGCCATCGCCAAGGCCGTCGAAGCCCTGGAGAGCGGCAGCGTCGGGCGCATCGTGCTCTCGCGCCCGGCTGTGGAAGCGGGCGAATCGATTGGCTATCTGCCCGGCGACGCCGAGGACAAGCTCGCCCCCTACCTGCGCCCGCTCTACGATGCGCTCTCCGACCGCCTGTCGATGAAGCGGGTCCGCGCGCTGATGGCCGAGGGCGCCATCGAGATCGCCCCGGTCGGCTTCATGCGCGGCCGCACGCTCAACAACGCCTTCATCGTCATCGATGAGGCGCAGAACTGCACCTACACCCAGCTGAAGATGCTGCTGACGCGCCTGGGCTGGCACTCGACCATGGTGGTCACCGGCGACCCGGACCAGTCGGACCTGCTGCCGGAGTTCTCGGGCCTGCGGACCGTCGCCGACAAGCTGGAAACCGTCGGCAATATCGCCGTCGTCCGCCTGGCCGACCGCGACATCGTCCGCCACCCGCTGGTGGCCGAGATGCTGGGGGTTCTCTAGCAACCTGCGTCCACGCTTGGCGCGCGGCCGGCCCAGCGCCGGCTGCGACACGTTGAGCGTGGACGCGAGTTAACTTGCCGGGGTCCCATCCCCTCGTCGATAGTCGATGCGGGAGGACACCCATGATCAAGCCGAAAGCCCGAACCGTCGCCGCCCCCTCGCCGCTCCGCATCGCGTTGGCGGTGACGCTGACGGTGGTCGTTTCGCTGGTCCTGCTGGTCGCGCCGCGCCCCAGCCACGCCGCCGGCGATACCGAGATCCTCGGCAGGTGGATTTCCGACAAGAACGACCCGGCGCTCGACTACGCCATCGCGGCGGGAACCGCGCCCGGCGCCTTCGTCCTGACCGTCCCGGCCAAGGCGCTCGGCGGCAAGGCCGGCGAGACTGTCATCCTGCAGCGGACGTCGGCCGGCCGGTTCGAGACCGTCAAGGGCTCGATCCTGCGCGGCAGCTTCACCGTCACCGGCCCCAGGCGCGCCGAGTTCAAGGCGATGGAGAACACCAAGCAGAGCTTCCACATCATCGACCAGCTGCTCGAGCGCCCCTGACGGACGCCGGGGCGCGCTTGACCGGCATGGCCTGGGCTCTATAGATAGTTCGGCAATCTAACTATCTAATGTGAGTCCGATGCCCGTAGCGGTTCCTCAGTCCAAGACCGCCGAACCCGACGAGGTGCTGGCCCTGGCAGAAGCCCTGCGAGGGCCCATTCTCAAGGTGTCGCGCAAGCTGCGCCAGGAGGGCCAGAAGGTCGGGCTCTCGGCGCAGGAGGCCCTGATCCTGGGCTACCTGCGACGCAATCCGGGCGCGGGAGTCAGCGAACTGGCCGACTTCGAGCAGATCTCGCGCCCGACCATGTCGAGCCACGTGAAGCGCCTGGAGGCCGCCGGCTGGCTCACCCGCGCCGACGACGCGCAGGACGGCCGCCGCCAGGGCCTGACGGTGACGCCGGCCGGCGCGCGCAAGCACGAGGCCATCCAGCGCCGCCGCAGCGACTGGCTGGCCGAGCGGCTGGTGCGGCTCACGCCCGCCGAGCGCGAAGCCCTGCTGGCCGCCGCCGCCCCGCTGCTCAAGCTGGTGACGGTGGGCGCATGACCACCCGCGCCGAAGAGATCCTCGAGACCGATGTCCTCGACGAAGGCGGGGCCGACGCCGCCGCCATCCTCAACGAAGGCCGCGACGCGACCTTCCGGGGCTGGGTGGTTCCGGCGATCATCGGCTCGGCTCTGCTGATGCAGACACTGAACGCCACCTCGATCAACAATGCGCTCCCCGCCATGGCCCGGGCGATGCACGTCGAGCCGCTGCGGCTCAGCCTGGCCATCACCATGTACCTGCTGGCGTCGGCGGTGTTCCTGCCGATCGGCGGCTGGCTGGCCGACCGTTTCGGGGCCAAGCGAATCTTCCTGATCGCCATCGTGCTCTATGCCAGCGCCTCGGCCGCCTGCGGCTTCGCCAACAACCTGCCCGAACTGGTCATCTTCCGCCTGTTCCAGGGCTGCGCGGGAGCGATGATGGGGCCGGTCGGCCGGTTGGTGCTGCTGCGCACGACGCCGAAGAACGAGCTCGTCGGCGCCATGTCCGTGGTGACCATGCCGGCCCTTCTGGGGCCCGTCGTCGGCCCGCTGCTGGGCGGCGCGATCGTGACCTATGTGTCCTGGCGCTGGATCTTCTTCCTGAACCTGCCGATCGCCGTGGCCGGCGTCTTCCTGGTGCGCGCCTTCGTGCCCGATGTGAAGGAACAGGAGACTCAGCCGATCGACTGGCCGGGCATCTTCCTGACCGGTTTCGGCCTGGCGGGACTGATCTTCGGCTTCGAGAGCCTGCGGGGAAACGTCTTGCCGCCGCTGGCGGTGGCCGGGCTGTTCGCCGGCGGGCTCGCCTGCCTGGGCCTCTACTGGGCGCATGCGCGGCGCACGCCACACGCCATCATCGACCTGGCCATCTTCCGGATTCCGACCTTCAAGGCCTCGGTGTTGGGCGGGTCGTTCTTCCGGCTGGTGCCCGGCGCCACGCCCTTCCTGCTGGCGATGCTGCTGCAGGAGGGCTTCGGGATGAGCGCGTTTGCGGCCGGCGGCATGACCTTCATCTCGGCCGTGGGCGCGCTGGTCATGAAGACCACGGCGCCGCCGATCCTGCGCCGTTTCGGCTTCCGCAGCGTGCTGATCGTCAACGGCCTGATCTGCGCGGCCACCTACATGGTCTACGCCTTGTTCCGCATCGACACGCCGGCCTGGATCATCATGACGACGCTCGCGGTCGGCGGCTTCTTCCGCTCGTTGCAGTTCACCAGCCTGAACGGCATGGCCTACGCCGACCTCGAGCAGGCGCAGATGAGCCGGGGCACGACGACCGCCTCCATGGCCCAGCAGTTCATGCAGTCGGTGAGCGTCGGTCTTGCCGCCGCCTTGCTGCATTTCCTGATGAAGTCGCGCGGCGACACCCACCTGACCGGCGTCACCGTCGCCCCGGCCTTCGCCATCTTCGGCGCGGCGACCTTGGTCTCGATGTATTGGTTCTACCGTCTCCCCGCCAACGCCGGCGACGAGATGAACAACCGCGCCGCGGCGACCTAGCCCTCGACGTCGGTCCAGGGCCGGTCCTGGCCGTCGGAGAGCTCCTCGCGCCATTGGCCCTGCGCGGTCTCGTAGACGATGCCGTGGGTGTCGCCGGCGACGCGCTGTTCGCCGGCCGCGCGCTTAGCCGCCGCCTTGGCCGCGTCGTGGCTTGGGAAGGTCTCGGAATAGGAGCCGTCCACCTGATAGGCCCAGCCGCCGTCATGCTGGACGATTCTGTAGGTCAGGTGGCTCATCTGGGGCTCTCCGCTGCAGCTCGGGCCCTACATGGGCGCGATCTTAGGGGCCCGCAATCTCGAAGCGTTCCGCGGCCGCGGGCTCGGGCCTCAGCGCGGTCTCGATGGCCTCGATCAGGGTCGCCATGTTGATCGGCTTGGCGATGAAGCCGTTCATGCCGGTGGAGAGGTATTCCTCGATCTGGTGGCGCATGACGTTGGCCGACAGCGCCAGGATAGGGGTCGGCGTGCGGCTCTCGGCCCGCTCGAGGGCGCGCATGGCGAGCGCCGCGTCGACGCCGTTCATCACCGGCATCTGGATGTCCATCAGCACCAGGTCGAATTGGCCGGCGCAGAACAGCTCGAGCGCCTCGCGGCCGTCGCCGGCGATCCGCAGGTCGACGCCCAGGGGGTCGAGCATGGCCTTCAGCAGCACCTGATTGGTGCGGTTGTCCTCGGCCGCCAGGATGCGCACCTTGGGCAGGTCCGGTTCGGGCGCCTTTTCCCGCGGGGCCTCGGCGACGGGACCGATCCACGCCAGCGGCAGCTCGACGGTGAAGGTCGAGCCCTGGCCTTCGATGCTTTCGACCGCGACCCGGCCGCCCATCAGCTCCACGAGGTCGCGCGAGATCGCCAGGCCCAGGCCGGTGCCGCCGAACTTGCGGGTGGCCGAGGTGTCGGCCTGCGAGAAGCGTTGGAACAGCCGGTCCAGCTGCGCCTGCGGGATGCCCAGCCCCGTGTCCCTGACCGCGAACGAGACGCCGGCGCCAGTGGCGCGGACCGTCAGGCGGACCTCGCCCGCGCTGGTGAACTTCACGGCGTTGGCGGTCAGGTTGCCGAGCACCTGGCGGATCTTGCCCGGATCGCCGCGCCAGAGGCCGCGGAGTTCCGGCGCGATATCGACCACGAAGGCGACGCCCTTGCGCGAGGCGGCTTCCGCGAAGGCGGCGGTCGCACCGGCTGCGACCAGGCTCAGATCGAACGCCTCGGCGTCGACTTCCAACCGCCCGGCCTCGATCTTCGAAAGGTCCAGCACGTCGTTGAGCAGCGACAGCAGGGTCTCGCCGGAGCTGCGGATCACCTGCACCTTGTCGTGCGCGTCGGCGGGCAGGCCGCCCAGCGCCAGCACCTGGGCCATGCCCAGGATGCCGTTCAGCGGCGTGCGGATCTCGTGGCTCATATTGGCCAGGAACTGGGACTTGGCGACATTGGCCGCCTCGGCGCGATCGCGGGCCTCTTCCAGATCGCGCACCGCCCCGTCGTGCGCCCGCTCATAGGCGTCGAGTTCGGCGACCACCCGCCACATCTGCCAGCTGAGAACGGCCAGCAGGACGGCGAACAGCGCCAGGCCCACGCTCAGCGCCGGGGCTGCGTCGCGCAGGGCGGCGAAGCCCTTGTGCGGCGGGGTCCAGGTGACGACGCCCACCGGGCGACCGGTGATGTCGATCAGCGGCGCCGCCGCGGCCGACCGCGCCATGGGGACGATCGCCGGCGCGTTCACCCGCATCCGGCGTAGCGAATAGAGCACGCGGGAATCCAGGGTCTGGGCGCTGATCACCATCACCGCGGGGCCCGGCCGGCGCGGCGCGTCGAAATCGGACGGCGTCACCGTCGAGGCGCCGATCAGATAGCGGACGCCGCCGGACACGAAGATGCCCTTGGCGGTCTCGGCCAGCGAGGGATCGGTCGGCTCGACCTTGGCCCGGTTGGCGCCGCGGCCGGCCTCGATGGCCCGCAGCTTGCGGACCAGCGGCATGGCGTCGGCCAGGAACTGCGCCTGGCTGGCGGCGTCGACCCGATGCTTGCCGGCCCAGGCGTAGAACGGCCGGTCCCGCCCGTCGATGACGACGGTGCGGTCGAAGCCGCGGTTGTTGGCGAAGAAGGTCCCGATATTGGCGTCGGTCCAGGTCAGGTCGCCGCCGGGACGCAGGTTGGCGTAGGCCTGATCCCAGACCGTGGCGGTCGTCATGTCGGAGACCAGCCGCGTCTGGATCCGGTCGACGGCGTTGGCGATCAGGAAGCCGTCTTCGCGGAGCTTCAGCTCGTCCAGCCGTTTCGCGCCGCCGAACAGCAACAGCGCCACGCCCACCAGCACCACGGCCACCAGGGCGAAACTGAGCGCCAGCAGCCGGCGGATCGCCGCCTGGCTCTTGCGCGCCGTCTTCCGTTCGCCGACCTCAGTCATGCCGCGACAGAAGCGGGCGAAAATCAACGAGGGGTTAAGATCGCGGTAACCCCGCCGGAAACTCGGCGGCTGCGTCGTTCCGCCACCTAAGGCGCGACGATCTCGAACCAGAAATCGAAGCGGTCCAGCAGCGGCAAGAGCTGGCCCAGAACGGCGGCGCCCTCGCCGGTCACCACGCCGTCCTCCAGCGCCTTTTCCAGCGTCGTCTCACCGATCACCAAGCCGATCAGCACCGGCCGGGTGAGCGTCACCGCCGGGCCACCCTCCCCAGCTTTGTGGTGCAGCACCGCGTTCTCGACGCTGACCGCGAAGCGCTCGCCGGTGTCGCTGAAGCTGACGGTGAGCGCGAGGTCGCCGATGGCGCCGGCCCTGGGGCCGTTGAGCCGCACCGCGAAGCTTTCCAGCAGCGCGTCCGCCGGCAGGGACCGCAGCTGCCCCGCCGCGCCCTGCCGGGGCTTGTCCGACGCCGGACGCGGATTGCGCAGCTCCTGCGCCCCAGTCAGGTAGAAGGCGCGCCAAGGCCCGCTCTCGGCCTGATAGCCCATCTGCTCCAGGGCGTCGGCCTGCAGGGCGCGGGCCTCGGGATGGTTCGGGTCGGCGAACACCAGATGGTTCACCAGCTCCGCCACCCAGCGGTACTCGCCACGCCCATAGGCCTCCCGCGCCTTGGCCAGCAGGGCCTCGGGCCCACCGGCCACCTCGACATAGCGCCTGCCGGCCTCGACCGGCGGCAGCTTGTGCAGGTTGGCCGGGTTGCCGTCGAACCAGCCGAGGTAGCGTTGGTAGACCGCCTTGGCGTTGTGGCTGAGCGTCCCGTAGTAGCCGCGCGTGTGCCACTCGGCCGCGAGGCTCGGCGGCAGCTCCAGGTCCTCGGCGATCTCCACCGGCGTCAGGCCGTGGTTGGCCATCCTGAGCGTCTGGTCGTGGATGTATTTGTAGAGGTCGCGCTGCTGGCGCAGGAACCGCTTGGCCTCGCCCGAGCCCCAGCGCGGCCAGTGGTGGCTCGCGAACAGCACCTGGGTGTCGTCGGCGAACATGTCCGACGCCTCGTCGATGTAGTGGCTCCAGGCGCGCGCATCGCGCACCTGCGCCCCGCGCGGCGTGTAGAGATTGTGCAGCTGGCAGGTGCAGTTCTCCGCCATGCACAGCGCCCCGAACTGCGGGAAGAAGAAGTTCATCTCCGCCGGCGCCTCGGTGTCCGGCGTCACCTGGAAGACGATCTCGACCCCGTCGAGGGTCAGGCGCTCGCCGGTCTCGCGGATGCTGAGCGTGTTGGGGACCAGGCTGACGGCGCCCATGGAGACCGCCTTGCCGAGGCCCGCGTCCACATGGCCCTTGGGGTCCTTGGGCAGGGTCGCGCCGTACATGTAGGTCGCGCGGCGGCCCATGGCGTTGCCGGCCAGCACGTTCTCGCTCACCGCCGCGGCCAGGAAGCCCTCGGGCGCCACGATGGGCACGCCCGCCTCGATGTCTTCCGGGCTCAGCACGCCGCGCACGCCGCCGTAGTGGTCCACGTGGCTGTGGGTGTAGATCACCGCGGTCACCGGCTTGTCGCCCCGCCGCTCGCGCATCAGCTGCAGCGCCGCCGCCGCCGGCGCCGCCGAGGTCAGCGGATCGACGATGACGTAGCCCTCGTCCCCCTCGATGAAGGTGATGTTGGACAGGTCGAAGCCGCGGACCTGATAGACCCCCTTGGTCACCTCGAAGAGGCCGTGCTGCATGTTGAGCCGGGCCTGACGCCACAGGCTCGGGTTCACCGTCGGCGCCGGGGTCTCGTCACCTAAGAAGGCGTAGGGCTTGAGGCTCCAGGCGCCCGGGATGTCGGCCTCCGGGATGCTCGAGATGAAGCCGCGCGTGGCGTTGGCGAAATCCGCGCCGGTTTCGCGCGGCAGGCGCGCCGCGAGCGCCGCGTGCGCGGCCTTTGTCGCCTGCGTGGCGTCCTTGCGCTGATCCATGTCGGCCTCCCCTGACCCAAGGCTTTAGCATGCGAAGTCGGTTGCGATAGCGCCTAGGCGAACCGTGCCGGCCTGCCTAAGCTCGCCGCAAATTTTCACCGGTTCGAGCGCTCACATCATGAAATTCATCCCCGCCGTCGTCGCGACCCTCCTGGCGCTCGGCGCCTCGGCCCAGGCCGCCACGACGCCCGCGCCCAAGGCCAAACCGGCCGCCGCCAAGTCCGGCCACGTGGCCCTGCCCACTGACGTGCGCCCGACCCGCTACGACATCACCATCAAGCCCGACGCGGCCCACCTAAAGTTCTCCGGCCATGAGGCCATCGCGCTGGACGTGAAAACAGCGACCAGCCGCATCGAGCTCAACGCCGCCGACATCGCCTTCCAGACGGCGAGCCTCAGCGGCGATACCGCGGCGCCCAAGATCAGCCTCGACAAGGAGCAGCAGACTGCGACCTTCACCTTCGGCCACCCGCTGAAGCCCGGCCGCTACACGCTCACCCTCGACTACACCGGGGTGATCTACGAGCAGGCCTCGGGCCTCTTCGCCCTCGACTACACCGGCGAGGGCGGCAAGAAGCAGCGCGCCATCTTCACCCAGTTCGAGAACTCCGACGCCCGGCGCTTCATCCCCTGCTGGGACGAGCCCGGCGTGAAGGCGGTCTACGCCCTCTCCGTCGAGGCGCCAGCCGCGGAGATGCCGGTCTCCAACATGCCGGTGGCTGACGCCAGGCCCGGCTCGGGCGGCCTTACGACCACGCGCTTCGCCGACACGCCGAAGATGAGCTCCTACCTGCTGTTCTTCGCGCTGGGCGACTTCGAACGCATCCACAGGCAGGTCGGCAAGACCGACGTCGGGGTGATCGTGCGCAAGGGCAAGGCCGCCCAGGCGCAGTTCGCCCTCGACGCGGCGACCGAGATCCTGCCGTTCTACAACGACTACTTCGGCACGCCCTACCCGCTGCCCAAGCTCGACTTCATCGCCGGCCCCGGCCAGAGCCAGTTCTTCGCCGCCATGGAGAACTGGGGCGCGATCTACTACTTCGACTATGCGCTGCTGATCGACCCGAAGCTCTCGACCGAGGCGGACAAGCAGGGCGTCTACGTCGATATCGCCCACGAGATGGCCCACCAGTGGTTCGGCGACCTGGTGACCATGGCCTGGTGGGACGACCTGTGGCTCAACGAGGGCTTCGCCTCCTGGATGGAGAACAAGACCACCGACCACTTCCACCCGGAATGGAAGATCTGGCTGCAGACCAAGGGCGGCGAACAGGGCGCCATGCGGACCGACGCCCGCAACGGGACCCATCCGGTGATCACGCCCATCAAGGACGTCTTCGCCGCCGCCAACGCCTTCGACAGCATCACCTATGAGAAGGGCCACTCGGTCATCCACATGCTGGAGGACTACGTCGGGCCCGACGTGTTCCGCGCCGGCGTGCGCAACTATATCGCCCACCACGCCTACGGGAACACCGTCACCGATGATCTGTGGAGCGAGGTCGACAAGGTCTCGCCCAAGAAGATCACCGCCATGGCGCACGACTTCACCCTGCAGGCTGGCGTGCCGCTGGTCAGCGTCGCGGCCGCCCCCGGCAAGGGCGTCACGGTCACCCAATCCCGCTTCGGCGCCGACGCCGCCTCCAAGGCCCCGAAGAGCTGGCGCACGCCGGTGACGGTGGGCGGCCTGGGCGCGCCCTGGCGCACCCTGGTCAGCGCCAAGGCTCCGGTCAGCAAGGCGGCCCGCGCCGACGCCGCGCCGCTGCTCAACGCCGGCCAGATCGGCTATTTCCGCAGCCGCTATTCGCCGGAGCTGGAGACCCGCATCGTCGCGGCCTTCCCGACGCTGGCGCCTGAGGATCAGCTGGGCCTGGTCTACGACAGCCGCGCACTGGGCGAGGCCGGCTACGCCCCGCTCACCGACTTCCTGCTGGTCGCCGAGCAGGCGCAGGCGGCGCAGGACCCGGTGGTGCTGCGCGCGCTGATCGCCCAGCTCGACGCCACCGACGAGAACTACAAGGGTCTGCCCGGCCAGGCCGCCTTCCGCGCCTTCGCCCGCGCCCGCCTGGCCCCGGCCTTCGCGCGCCTGGGCTGGGACGCCAAGCCCGGCGAGAGCGACAACGACGCGCTGCTGCGCCGCAGTCTGCTGGGCGAGCTCGGCAAGTTCGACGATCCGGCGGTGGTCGCCGAGGCCCGCCGCCGTTTCGCGGGCCTGGTCGCCAATCCGGAAAGCCTGCGGGGCGCCGCGCGCCTGACGGTGCTGTCGATCGTCGCCAGCCACGCCAACGCGGCGACCTGGGACCAGCTTCACGCCATGGCCCAGAAATCCACCGAGAGCACCGACCGCAGCCGCCTCTACAGCTACCTGGGGACAGCCCGTGACCCAGCGCTGGCCGACAAGGCGCTGGCGCTCTCGCTCACCAAGGAGCCGCCGCCCACCGACGCGCCGAACCTGATCAGCGCGGTGGCCAACGCCTTCCCGGACAAGGCCTACGACTTCGCCATCGCCCATCGCGCCGAGGCCGACGCCATGGTCGAGCCCACCAGCCGCACCAATTTCTGCGCGGGCCTGGCCAGCGGTTCGCTGAACCCGGACATGGTCGGCAAGCTGAACGCCTTTGCCGCAACGGTGCCGGCGTCGGCGCGGCCGGCGGTCACCCGCACCATCGCCACGATCAACTTCCGCCAGGACATCATCAAGAACCGCCTGCCGCAGGTCGACCGGTGGCTGGCGGCGCACTCTGAGGCCGAGCGGCGGCCGCTCTCCCCCGACACGTCAGCGCGCGTGGAGAGGTAGGTTAGCCGTCCGCCCGCGCCGGATAGATCTTCGGCCGCAGCGGCTTGATGCGCAGCGACAGACCCGGCGCCACGCCGCTCGGGATGCCGGGTCCGCGCGCTTCCAGTTCGAAGGTTCGCCCTTCGATCAGGCACTCGATCCGCACATCCGGGCCGCGGGCGGCCACCGCCGTCACCTCGCCGGCCAGGCCCGCGCCGTCGAGGGGCGCGAACATCACCTCGTTGGGGCGGAAGAACACATCGACCCGGCCCTGCGGCGCGGTCGCCGGCGCCTTGGTCTCCCAGTCGGCGACGGTCAGCCGCCCGTCCTCGACCACGCCCGGCAGGCGGCAGGCCGCGCCCAGGAAGTCGTAGACGAAGGGATCGGCGGGGTTCTCGTAGACCTCGTTGGGCGTGCCGAGCTGGCGTAAGGTCCCGTCCTTCAGGATCGCCACCCGGTCGGCGAGGTCGAGCGCCTCTTCCTGGTCGTGGGTCACGAACACCGTGGTCACGCCGGCCCGGTCGTGCAGGTCGCGCAGCCAGCGGCGCAGCTCGCGCCGGACCTGGGCGTCGAGCGCGCCGAACGGCTCGTCGAGCAGGAGCATGCGGGGCTCGATCGCCAGCGCGCGGGCGAGCGCCACCCGCTGCCGCTGGCCGCCGGACAGCTGCGCCGGGAAGCGACCGCCCAGGTCTTCGAGCTGGACCAGCTTCAACAGGTCCGCCACCCGGTCGGCCACGTCGGACTTCGAGGGCCGCTCGCGCCTCGGCCGCACGGTCAGGCCAAAGGCGATGTTCTGCGCCACGGTCATGTGGCGGAAGAGGGCATAGTGCTGGAACACCATCCCGACCTTGCGCCGCCGCACCGGGATCGACAGGAAATCCTCGCCGTCGAAGCGCACCTCGCCGGCGTCGGGCCGCTCCAGGCCCGCCAGCACGCGCAGCAGCGTGGTCTTGCCCGAGCCGGAGGGACCTAGCAGCGCCAGGAATTCCTTGTCGCGCGCCTGCAGCGAGACGTCGTTCAGCGCCGGAAACCGTCCGAACGACTTGGAAACGCCGCTGATCTCCAGCGACAGCGGCGAGGCGCCGTTCGCGGCGGCCCCCCTCGCGGAAAAGCGGTCAGTGTCGGCGGTTGGCTGCGAGTTCTCCGGCATGTCGCCATTCGAGTCCGGTCTTGAGGACCAGGGTGATGAGCCCGAGGGAGGCCAGGAGACTGGCCGCCGCGAAGGCGCCGACGAAGTCATAGTCATTGTAAAGCACCTCGACATGAAGCGGGAGCGTAGTTGTCAGGCCGCGGATGTGGCCGGAGACGACGGAGACGGCGCCGAATTCGCCCATGGCGCGCGCGTTGCACAAAAGGACGCCGTAGAGCAGCGCCCAGCGGATGTTCGGAAGCGTGATCCGCACGAAGGTGGTGAAGCCGCCGGCGCCGAGCGTGAGCGCCGCCGACTCCTCGTCGGCGCCCTGGTCCTGCATCAGCGGGATCAGCTCGCGGGCCACGAACGGGAAGGTCACCAGGATGGTCGCCAGGACCAGGCCGGTGGTGGCGAAGATGATCTTCACATCGTGGTCGATGAGCCAGGTCCCGAACCAGCCCTGGGCTCCGAACAGCAGCACCCAGACGAGGCCCGAGACCACCGGCGACATGGAGAACGGCAGGTCGATCAGGGTCAGCAGCGCGCTCTTGCCGCGGAATTCGAACTTGGCGATGCACCAGGCCGCCGCGACGCCGAAGACGGCGTTCAGCGGCACGGCGATGGAGGCCACCAGCAGGGTCAGCTTGATGGCCGAGACGGCGTCGGGATCGCGAATGGCGTCGAGGTATTTTCCGACACCCTTGGCGAAGGCGTCGTGGAACACCACGAACAGCGGCAGCAGCACCAGGCCCGCCATGACGATGGCCGAGGCCAGCACCAGCAGGATCGCCAACCCCGGCAGGCGCACGCTGGAGATCGGACGGGCGGCGACGGCGGTCATGCCCGGCCCCGCCGCGCCAGCAGCAACTGCAGCCCGTTGATCGCCACCAGCGAGCCGAAGGAGATCGCCACCATGGCCAGGCCCACGGCCGCGGCGCCGGCGTAGTCGTACTGCTCGAGCTTGATGACGATCAGCAGCGGGGCGATCTCGGTCTTGCCGGGCAGGTTGCCGGCGATGAACACCACCGAGCCGTACTCCCCAACCGCGCGGGCGAAGGCGAGGCTCACGCCGCTGATCAGCGAGGGGCCCAGCGCCGGCAGGATGACGCGCACCGCCCGCTGCAGGCTGTTGGCGCCGAGCGTGGTCGCCGCCTCCTCGACCTCGTGATCCAGCTCCTGCAGCACCGGCTGCAGGGAGCGCACGACGAAGGGCAGGCCGATGAACACCAGCGCGATGAAGATGCCGAGCGGCGAATAGGCGGTCTTGATCCCCACTTTCGCCGCCAGCGACCCCAGCGGCCCGTTCGGCGCATAGATGGCCGTCAACGCGATGCCTGCCACCGCGGTCGGCAGCGCGAACGGCAGGTCGACGAGCGCGTCGAGGATGCGCCGGCCGGGGAACTGGTAGCGGGTCAGCGTCCAGGCCAGCAGCACGCCCAACGGCGCGTTCAGCAGCGCGGCCAGCGCCGATAGCCCGAAACTGAGCTTCAACGCGGCCAACACCCGCGGCGCGGCCAAGGCATGCCAGACCCCGTCGATCCCGAGCTCCCAAGGCCGCGCGGCGAGCGCGATCAGCGGCAGGACGACGATCGCGCCCAGGTAGGTGAGCGTGATCCCCAGCGACAGGCCGAAGCCCGGCAGGATGGAATGCTGCACCCAGGGCGTGCGGCGCGCCTTCAACGGCGAAGCGAGGATCGCCGGCGCGGTCATGCCGGCTTGTAGATCTGGTCGAACAGGGCGCCCTCGGCGAAGTGCGCAGCCTGCGCCTTCTTCCAGCCGCCGAACGCCTGGTCGATGGTCACCATCGGGATGGCCTTGAGGCCCGCGGCGTATTTCGCCGCCGCCGCCGGATTGCGCGGCCGGTAGTGGTGCTTGCCGATGATCTCCTGCGCGGCCGGGCTGTAGAGGAAGTTCAGGTAGCCGGTGGCGACCGCGCGCGTCTTGTGGCGGTCGACGTTCTTGTCGAGCAACGCCACCGGCGGCTCGGCCAGGATCGAGCTCGATGGATAGACGATCTCGAAATTCGGCCCGAACTCGTCGATGGTCAGGAAGGCCTCGTTCTCCCAGCTGAGCAGCACGTCGCCGATGTTGCGCTGGGCGAAGGTGGTGGTGGCGTCGCGCGCGCCCGCGCCCAGCACCGGCACGTTCTTGAACAGCCTGGCGATGTAGTCCTTGCCGCCGGCCGCGCCGCCCTGCTTGGAGCCATAGGCATAGGCCGCCAGATAAGCCCAGCGCGCGCCGCCGCTGGTCTTCGGATTGGGGGTGATCACGCCGACGCCCGGCTTCACCAGGTCGGACCAATCGCGCACGGCCTTGGGATTTCCCTTCCGCACCAGGATGACGATGGTCGAGGTGTAGGGTGTCGAATTGTTCGGCAGACGGCTCTGCCAGTTGGCCGGCAGCAGGTGGGCGCGCTCGGCGATCTCGTCGATGTCGCCGGCCAGCGCCAGCGTGACCACGTCGGCCTGCAGCCCATCGATCACCGCGCGGGCCTGCTTCCCCGACCCGCCGTGGCTCTGCTTGATGTCCAGGACCTGGCCGGTCTTGCCCTTCCAATAGGCGGCGAAGGCGGCGTTGATGTCCTTGTAGAGCTCGCGGGTCGGGTCGTAGCTGACGTTCAGCAGGGTGAGCGGGGCCGGGGCGGCGAACGCCCGGCCGGCCAGCAAGGGCGCCGCCACTGCGACGCCGGCCATCACGGCTCTCCGGGAAGGGTGCAGCTTCGTCATGGTCTCAAGTCCTCAAGGAAATGGGGGCTCAGGGACGCTTGCCGGAACGCTGACAGCCGGGTTCCACCTCGCCAGACAACCCGCGAAGTGAAGCCGCGTTTCACAGCGAACCGCGCAATCTGCGGTTTGCGCACTTCACAATCCCGTGGCGCAGGCGCGCGCATGCCCGGTCCCTCGCTCTGAGCAAGGGCCAAGCTAGGCCGCTTATTCCTACTTAACGAGTGGGTTTATGCTGCGGGGGTCCGCAGAAATTCTGCAGGAGCCATCCGGTTCTTCTCCCGAACTCTTGGGTCAGGAAGGAGACGAGGATTACTCGGCCGCCATCAGCACCCGGCCGGCGGTGAACGAGGTCTTTTCCGCCAAGGCGGCCTTGGCCTCCTCGTATTCCGCCGACAGGCGCGCCACCAAGTCGGCGGCGGCGGGAATCTCCTTCACCGACCCGATGCCCTGGCCGCAGCCCCAGATGTCGCGCCAGGCCTTGGCCTTCTGGTTGCCGCCGGAGCCGAAGTTCATCGCCGAGGCGTCGGAGACCGGCAAGTTCGCCGGGTCCAGGCCCGCCGCGACGATCGACGGCGTGAGGTAGTTGCCGTGCACGCCGGTGAACAGGTTGGTGTAGGTGATGTCCTCGCCGGTGCTCTCGACGATCATCTGCTGGTAGGCTGGGTTGGCGTTGGCCTCCTTCGTGGCGATGAAGGCCGAGCCCACATAGGCCAGGTCCGCGCCCATCGCCTGGGCGCCCAGGATCGAGCGCCCGTGGGCGATGGCGCCGCTGAGCGCGATCGGCCCGTCGAACCATTCGCGCAGCCCCTGGATCAGGGCGAAGGGCGACAGATGGCCGGCGTGGCCGCCCGCGCCGGCGGCGACCGGGATCAGGCCGTCGGCCCCCTTCTCGATGGCCTTGCGCGCGAAGCGGTCGTTGATCACGTCGTGCAGCACCACGCCGCCGTAGCTGTGCACCGCGTCGTTCACCGGCGTCTGGGCGCCCAGCGAGGTGATGACGATCGGCGCCTTCCACTTGGTGGACAGCTCCACGTCCTGCTCCAGCCGGTCGTTGGACTTGTGCACGATGTGGTTGACCGCGAAGGGCGCGGACGGCGTCTCCGGATGGTCGCGGTCCCAGGCGGCCAGTTCCTCGGTGATCCGGCAAAGCCACTCGTCCAGCAGCGAGACCGGCCGCGCGTTCAGCGCCGGGAACGCGCCGACGATGCCCGCCTTGCACTGGGCGATCACCAGGTCCGGGTTGGAGATAATGAACAGCGGACTGCCGATCACCGGCAAACGGAGACGGTCACGCAGGACGGGAGGCAGGGCCATATGCTCTCTCAAACGGCTGTTATATTTACAACGTATATCAATCGTAGCAGAGGTTTTCGCCTACGCCAACGGGGGCTCGGCTAAAGCCTTGCCCAGGGTCTCTAACAGCACCGCGCGCAGGGTCTCGGCTGCGAAGACGTGGATGTTGTGGCCCGCGCCAGGGGCCACGTGCAGGGTGACACCGGGCCGGGCCGCGAGCCACTCGCGCTCGGGCGCGTCGACGAAACTCGGGAACTGCGCCAGCGCCCGCTGCGGATAGAGCGGCGTATCGCCGACGATGACATCCACCGGCGGCGCGCCGTCGAAAAGTCCGAACCAGGCGCGCTCCACATGGCCGTGCCGCTTAACTCCGAACACCGCCTCGATCACCGGGCGCTGGGCGGGATCGTCGCGCCACCGGGCCGCCAGCCGCTCGGCCATGGGCCAGAGCTTGCTCATCACCAGGGGCGGCTCCAGGGCCAGCACCCGCCGCACCTGGGCGCTGCGGACGCCCAGCGCGACCAGCGCGCCCACCGACAGGCCGACCAGCACCACCGGGCGCCCCGCGAAAGCCGTCTCGACAAGCTCGCTCACCGCCCGCGCCCAGGCCGCGATGGAGGTCTCGGCGAGCGCCGGCGTCCCGTTGCCCGGCAGGCGCATCACCGCCGCATCCCAGGAAGGCCCCACGACGGCCGGCGTCTTCATCATGTCATCGGCCTCGGCCCAGGCCCCGGTGATCACCAGCACAAGCGGCTTGGCCGACGTCAGCGCGCCCGGCGGGCTCCAGAGGGGAATGGGGCCGAGGCGCGTCCGGATCACTGTGCTCTGCATCGCGCCCAGGCTCCATGCGCCGGCGCCGCGGCGCAAGCCTCTCGCCGCGCGAACTTGACGCGGGCAGGCTTGCGGGACCATTTCCCGCCATGGCCGACGCCCCTGCCCTAACGCCGAGTCTCACGCGCGATTTCGCGCCCGCCACCGAGGCCGACTGGCGCGCCCTGGTCGACAAGACCCTGGGCGAGGCGCCGTTCAGCTCCCTGGAAAAGGCCACCGTCGAGGGCCTGACCATCGAACCGCTCTACGCGCCCGCGGCGCAATCGCAGGCGCCGGCCCGCGCGGTCCCCGCCGACCGCGCCTGGGAGGTGGCGGCGCTCACCGCCCATCCCGACGCCGCGCGCGCCAACGCCGAGATCCTCGCCGACCTGCGCGGCGGGGCGGCGTCGGCGGTGATCCGCATCGATCCCACCGCCAAGGCGGGCGTGGCCGTGGGCTCGGCCGGCGACCTCGCCCGCGTGCTGGAGGGCGTGATCCTGGAATTCGCGCCGGTGGCGCTGGACGCCGGCTTCCTGGGCCCCGCCGCCGCTGACTGGCTTGGCGCCGCCGCCAAGGCCTCGCCCACCGCCCTCGTCCGTTTCCACCTCGACCCCTTGAGCGCCTACGCCGAGGCCGGCGCCAGCCCCGGCCCGATCGAGGCGCACCTGATCTCCGCGGCCAATGTCGCCGCACGGCTGGCCGAAACCTATCCGCAGGCGCAGCTCTTCCTGGCGTCGGGCCGCGTGGTCCACGAGGCCGGCGGCGGGGAAGCCGGCGAGATCGCCTTCGCGGCCGCCAGCGCCATCGCCTACGCCAAGGCCCTGGTCCGCGCCGGCCTGCCGATGGCTGACGCCTTCGGGCGCATCACGCTCGGCCTCTCCGCCGACGCCGACTACTTCACGACCATCGCCAAGCTGCGCGCCGCCCGCGCCGTCTGGGCCCGCATCGCGGCCGCCTGCGAAGCCGATCCGACCGCCCGCATAGAGGCCCGCTCGTCCCGGCGCATGCTGACCGCCAAGGACGCCTGGACCAACATGATCCGGCTGACCGCCGCCGGCTTCGGCGCCGCGGTCGGGGGCGCCGACACCGTGATCCTGGGGAATTTCACCGACGCGCTCGGCCTGCCGACCGAGTTCGCGCGCCGCCAGAGCCGCAACGCCCAGCTGGTGCTGATGGAAGAGGCCCACATCGGCCGCGTCACCGACCCCGCCGCCGGCTCCGGCTATGTCGAGGCTCTAACCGACCAGATGGCCCGCGCCGCCTGGGCGCAGGTCCAGGCCATCGAGGTGTCGGGCGGCCTCATCCCGGCCCTATCCTCCGGCCACATCGCCAAAGGCCTCGCAGCCGCCCTCGCCGCCCGGCCCGCCGACCCGAAGATCGTCGGCGTCACCGCCTTCCCGCCGGCCAAGGCGACGCCCGTCGAGGTCGAGATCGCCGCCGCCAAGGCGGTCAACGCGCCATCCACGCGCCTGCCCGGCCCTGACAGCGCCTGCCCGCCGCTCAAGTCCATGCGGATTTCGGAGGCGTTCGAATGAGCCAGTTCCCCGACTTCGCCACCCTGCCTTTCGGGCCGCCCGCCAACACGGCCCTGCCGACCGGCGAGCCCTGGCAGACGCCCGAGGGCATCGCCGTCCGCGCCGCCTACGGCCCCGCCGACACCGCCGGCCTCGATACGTTGGGCGGTTACCCCGGCCTCGCGCCCTTCCTGCGCGGGCCCTACCCGACCATGTACCTGACCAACCCGTGGACCATCCGCCAGTACGCGGGCTTCTCCACGGCCGAGGACTCCAACGCCTTCTATCGCCGCAACCTGGCGGCCGGTCAGATGGGCCTCTCCATCGCCTTCGACCTGGCCACCCACCGCGGCTACGACAGCGACCATCCCCGCGTGAAGGGCGATGTCGGGATGGCGGGCGTGGCGATCGATTCCATCCTCGACATGCAGACGCTGTTCGACGGCATCCCGCTCGACAAGATGAGCGTCTCGATGACCATGAACGGCGCGGTCCTGCCGATCCTGGCGCTCTACATCGTCGCCGGCGAGGAGCAGGGCGTGGCGCACAAGGCGCTCTCCGGCACCATCCAGAACGACATCCTCAAGGAGTTCCTGACCCGCAACACCTACATCTACCCGCCGACGCCCTCGATGCGGATCGTCTCGGACATCTTCGGCTACACGTCGAAGGAGATGCCGCGCTTCAACTCGATCTCGATCAGCGGCTATCACATGCAGGAAGCCGGGGCGACGCTCGACCTGGAGCTCGCCTACACCCTGGCCGACGGGGTCGAATACGCCCGCGCCGGCGTCGCGGCGGGGATGACCATCGACCAGTTCGCGCCGCGCCTGTCGTTCTTCTGGAACGCCGGCATGAACACCTTCATGGAGATCGCCAAGCAGCGGGCGGCGCGCCTGCTGTGGGCCAAGCTGATGAAGCAGGAGTTCGACCCCAAGGACCTGCGGAGCCTCTCGCTGCGCGCCCACACCCAGACCTCCGGCTGGAGCCTGGCGGCGCACGACGTGTTCAACAACGTCGCCCGCACCACCGTGGAAGCCATGGCCGCCACGGGCGGCCAGACCCAGAGCCTGCACACGAACTCTCTGGACGAAGCCCTTGCTTTGCCGACGGATTTCTCCGCGCGCATCGCGCGGAACACCCAGCTTTTCCTACAGGCGGAAAGTGGACAGACCCGGGTGATCGATCCCTGGGGCGGCAGCTTCTACGTCGAGCGGCTGACCGCCGACCTGGCCGAGCGCGCCCTGCAGCACATCGCCGAGGTCGAGGCGCTGGGCGGCATGGCCAAGGCGATCGAGAACGGCCTCCCCAAGCGGCGCATCGAGGAGGCTTCGGCGCGGACCCAGGCGCGCATCGACGCCGGGATCCAGAGCGTGGTCGGCGTCAACCGCTACCGGCCCGACCGCGCCGACGAGATCCCGATGCTGAAGGTCGACAACACCGCGGTGCGCGAGCAGCAGCTCGCCAAGCTCGCGCGCCTGAAAGCCGAGCGCGACCCGGCGGCGGTGGAAAGCGCGCTTACCGCGCTCACCAACGGCGCGGCCGGCGGCGGCAACCTCTTGGAGCTTTCCGTCGACGCCGCCCGCGCCCGCGCCACGCTCGGCGAAATCTCCGACGCGCTGGAGAAGGTGTTCAACCGCCACAAGGCCCACGCCGATGCGGTGAAGGACGTCTACCTGCGCGAGAGCGGCGTCACCGACCGGGCGCGGCAGGCTCAGGCGATGGCCCAGGCCTTCGCCCAGGCCGACGGCCGGAAACCCCGCATCCTGGTCGCCAAGATGGGCCAGGACGGCCACGACCGCGGCCAGAAGGTGATCGCCTCGGGCTTCGCCGACCTCGGCTTCGACGTCGAGATCGGCGACCTCTTCCAGACCCCGGCCGAGACCGCCGCCCAGGCCGTCGCCGACGGGGTGCATGCGGTGGGCGCGTCGAGCCTCGCCGCCGGCCACCTGACCCTGGTGCCGGAGCTGAAGGCGGAACTCAAGAAGCTCGGCCGCGCCGACATCATGGTCGTGGTCGGCGGCGTCATCCCGCCAGAGGATTTCGCGGCGCTGCGCGACATGGGCGTGGCGGCGATCTTCACGCCCGGCACGACGGTGCCCGACGCGGCGATCAGCGTCATCGAGCGGCTGAACAAGCTGCTCGGCTACGCCCAGGAGCAGGCGGCGGAATAGGCTAGCGTTTCACCGCGATGCCCATCACCTCGAACTTGGCGCCGCCCAGCAGGTGGTCGACGCCCAGGTAGGCGCGCGCCGGCATCGGGCCCTTGAAGTAGGTCCGGTAGACCTCGTTGAACGCCGCATAGTCGGCGAGGTCCGACGAGAAGATCTGCACCCAGACGAGATCGTCCATGGTCAGGCCGCCCGACTCCACCTCCCGCTTGACGTTGTCGAGCACGCGCTTGGCCGCCGCCGCGCCCGTGTCCCCGGCCACCGGGCCGCGGTCGGTCGTGCCGGCGAGATAGAGGGTTTTGCCGGCCAGCACGGCGCCGCTGTAGGGCGGGGTCGGCCCACCGGCGCCTCCGGGTGTGGCTGGGAAGTGCTGGTTGGTCTCGGCGGCGTGGGCCGCCAGCGGCAGGAGCGCCAGAACGGCGGCGAACGACAAGCTTCGAATCATCGGATCCCCCACGGTTGATATGGTGGTCGTACCAGCCCCCTCAAAAGGGCTCCAGCCAGCGCGGTCTGCGGGTAAGGACCGCCAACCTCGACGCAAGCCGCTGCGCGGGCTCGACCGCGCGCCGCCGCTGTGCCCTTCTCCCGCAAGACAGGCGGGGACAGCAATGACGGCTTTGGACACTGAGCTCGAACGCTCCACCCTACGCACCGTCGCCTGGCGGCTGCTGCCGCTGATCATGCTGGGCTATCTCGCTTCCTACATGGACCGGGTGAACATCAGCTTCGCCGCGCCGACCATGAACGCGCAGCTGGGGTTCACGGCCTCGGTCTACGGCTTCGGCGGCGGCCTGTTCTTCATCAGCTACGCGATCCTGGAAATCCCCTCGAACCTGGCGCTGGCGCGCGTCGGCGCGCGGCGCTGGCTGGCGCGGATCATGATCACCTGGGGGCTGGTGGCCATGAGCATGGCGCTGGTCCGCACCGACTGGCAGTTCTACCTGGTCCGCTTCCTGCTGGGCGCCGCCGAGGCGGGCTTCTTTCCGGGGGTGATCTACTACCTCAGCCTCTGGTTCCCGAGGGCCTACCAGGGCCGGGCGATCTCGCGGTTCTACATCGCGGCGCCCCTGGCCTCGGTGGTGATGGGCGCGGTGGCCGGCAGCCTCTTGGGGCTGAACGGCCGGCTTGGGCTGCACGGCTGGCAGTGGCTGCTGATCGCCGAAGGGGCGCCGGCGGTGATCCTGGCCTTCGTCTTCCTGAAATTCCTGCCTGATCGGCCCGCAAACGCCGCCTGGCTCAGGCCTGAGCAGCGCGCCTGGCTGGAGACCCGCATCGCCGCCGACAACGCCGCGGTCGGCGCGCCCGACCACAGCCAGTTCCGCGCCCTGTTGCGCCCCGCGGTGATCGCCCTGGTGGCGGTGAACTTCCTCTACCTGGGCCCTTACTACGCCTTCACCCTCTCGGCCCCCACCATCCTCAAGGAGGCGACCGGGCTCGACGCCGCCCATGTGGGCTACCTGGTGGCGGCCGGCGGAATCACCGGGGCGATCGGCATGGCCTTCATCGGCTGGAGCTCGGACCGGATGCGGGAGCGCTATCTGCACCTGGCGATCCCGCTGGGGCTGGTCGCGGTCTGCTTCGCGATCCTCGCCGCCGGCCCTGCGCCGGCCGTGGTGATGGCCGTCTTCCTGGCCATGATGGCCTGTTATTTCGCGGTCGGCGGCTCGATGTGGCTGACGCCCTCCGAGGTCGTGCACCCCCGCGCCATGGCGGTGACGGTGGCGGCGATCAACAGCCTGGGACAGGTGGGCTCGTTCCTGTTCCCCTGGCTCTGGGGCGTGGCCAAGGACAGGACCGGCGGTTTCCACCTGGGGCTCACCCTGCTGCCCGTGGCCTTCCTCAGCGCCGCGGTCATCGTCATGGGTCTGCGCCGCGCGCGGCGGCGGGCCTAGGCTAACCTACCTCCCCCGCGCAGCGGCGGGAGGGGGACCGCTCGCCGACCCCGGCGAAGGGCGGGGGAAGAGCGAGGGGTGGAGGGGGCGAGCCCCATCCGCGGCGTTCCTGCCGCCAATCTGTCCGCCGCGCTTGAGGTTCGCCCCCTCCACCATCCGCTCTTCGGCGGATGGTCCCCCTCCCGCCGCTGCGCGGGGGAGGTAAAAAAACGCCGGGGCGCGAACCCCGGCGTTTTCCAGTCTTGAGAGGCCTGACGCCTAGCGGTTGGTCGGGCTGGCGTTGAAGGCGGCGGCCTGTTCGGCGGCTTCCGACTTCGGCTTGGCCGGCGGCGCGTCGGCGGCCGAGCGGCGGCCGCCCATCATGCCCTGGGCCGCGGCCAGTTCGCTCGCGTCGAGATAGCCGTCGTGGTTCTTGTCGAGCATGTCGAAGTACTTGGCGAGCTGGGCGCCCATCCGGCCTTTCAGCTCCGCCTTCTCCAGCTTGCCGTCCAGGTTCGAGTCCAGCATGCCGAGGATGCGGGTCTTGCCCATGTCCTCTTCATAGTTGACCCGGTGCGACGCGGTTTCGTCGGCCCAGCGGTAGCTCAGCGAGGTGAAGAACATCTCCTGGAACGATTGCTCGCCCCACGAGACGTTGATCTTCGGGTCCGGGTTCGACGGGTTGCGCGCCGAGTTGTCATAGACGTAGTGCGCCACCAGCCTCGAACCGGCCGGCACCTTGATCGGCTCGGCGAAGGTGTAGCTGCGCTGCCAGTTGAAGTCGTAGCGCGGCAGGCTCAGCAGCTGCTTCATCTTGCCGTCCGGATACTGGATCCAGAGGTCCGACGAGTAGGCGCGGTAGTGGGCGTGCGGGAAGGCCGAGTAGAGCAGCGCGTCCTTCGGGAACTGCACATAGGCGGTTTCCTTGTGCCGCGCCTCGCCCGCCGGGATTTCGATGTTGGTGTTGATCACCGTCACCCCGTGCATGATCAGCTCCGGCGGCTTGTCGTAGAAGTAGAGCGCGACCTGGCTCTTATCGACCACTTCCTTGCCGTAGGGCGTGTAGTGCATCTGGAAGCCGTAGGCGCCGCCCGGGGGCAGATAGACGCCGGCGTTCTTGGGCTCCACGGAGCTCTCCGCGCCCACCGCATAGCCCGCGCCCAGCGACGCGGCCCACTTGGTCTCGGACGCGTGGCCATCCTTGGGCATCTCTTCCATCCAGCCGCTCAGCAGGTGGTGCACGCCCTGGCGGGCGCCGGGCTTCACGGTGGAGGCGCGGACCCACTTGCCTTCGGTCAGCGTGCCCGGCACGGCCGGACGCTGGTAGTCGACCACGCCGGAGGCGGGGATCTTGAAGGCCGGCACGTCGATGATCAGGTCCGGCTTGCCGAGCGGCCATTCGGCGGCCACGTGCTTCACCGCGCCCAGCGGATCGGCGCCGTCGCCGCGCGGCGCGCCCTGTTCCACCCAGCTGACCAGCGTCTTGATCTCCTGTGGAGTCAGGCGCTTGTCGTCGGAGAAGTGTCCGACGCGCGGGTCGGCGTGATAGGGCGGCATCCGATCGGTGCGGATCACCTCGCGGATCATCGGCGAGAAGCCCTTGACGATGGCGTAGCTGTTGAAGGCCATCGGGCCGATCCCGCCTTCCTCGTGGCAGGCGACGCACTTGGCCTCGAGGATCGGGGCGACGTCCTTGGCGTAGGAGACCTTCATGGCGCCGCCGAAGGCGATCTGGGCGCCGCTGCTGGCGGGACCCATGGCCGGCGCGGTCTTGCCGGCCAGCAGGGCGTCGAGCGCGCCCGGCACGCCGGAGACGGCGCCGCGATAGGTCACGGTCCAGGTCTTCGGATTGATCACCAAGGCCTCGGCCGAGCGGGTGACGCCCAGGCTTTCGCCGATGATCTGCTTGTCGTCCATCAGGACGGGAATCTTGTAGCCGACCTTGGTCACCTCGGCCTGGATGGCCTCCATGGAGTCCTTGGCCGACGAGTTCAGCATCATGAATTCGACGCGCTTCTGGCCATAGTCGGCGGCGATCTTGTTGAGCTGCGGGGCCAGCTTCTGGACCACCGCGTCGCCGTTCTGCTGGGTCACCAGCACGACGGCCGGGGCGTCGGCCACGCGATAGAGCTCGTGGGCCTCCATGTTGGAATCCACCAGCATGAAGTTGTCGACCTTGGTCATCGCCGGCGCGGTCGCCGCGACGCCGGAGCCGTGGGCCATGGCGCTTTGCGTCGTGGCGTCGCTCGTGCAGCCGACCACCAGGGCGGCGCCGGCCAGCAGGCCCAGAACTCCGAATTTCGCACTGGTCATCGTCAGTCGCTCCCCTGATCCCGTTCCGGGAATCACAAATGGCCCGCATGGGCGGGCGCGCCTCACGGC
Organism: Phenylobacterium sp.; assembly: GCF_035309685.1. GTDB lineage: Bacteria > Pseudomonadota > Alphaproteobacteria > Caulobacterales > Caulobacteraceae > Phenylobacterium. Next base: position 47,133 of record NZ_DATGEX010000004.1, on the reverse strand, counting down.
GTATATCGCCCACCTTCGTTACACGAATATTGCCGCGCTTGCATGCGGCGACGTGTCATCCGGTAGTCGCCGCCGCCTGTGAGATCGGATGCGGGGCGCCCTGAGAAAAGTCGGAGATTTCTTCGCCGATCACCTTGAAGCCGGTCATCAGGTTGGGGCCGAAGCTGGTGATGATCGCCGCGTCGGTGGCGTCACGGCCCCGGGCCATCAGCACCCGGCCGATCCGCGGCCGGTCGTGGCGCGCGTCGAAGATGTGCCAGCGGCCGCCCAGATAGGCCTCGAACCAGGCGCTGAAATCCATCTCGCCATCCACCGGCACGCCGATGTCGGGCAGGTAGCCGGTGCAATAGCGCGCCGGGATGTTCATGCAGCGGCAAAGGGTGATCGCCAGGTGCGCGTAGTCGCGGCAGACGCCCACCCGCTCCTCGTGCGCCTCGAAGGCCGTCTTGGTCGCCCGCGCGTGCTCGTAGCCGAAGGTGATCCGCTGGTGGGCGTAGGTGACGATCGCCTGAGCCCGCGCCCAGCCCGGGGACACGTCGCCGAACAGCTTCCAGGCCAGTTCGCTCAGGTGCTCGGTCTCGCAGTAGCGGCTGGCCAGCAGGAAGACGATCACGTCGTCGGGCAGGTCTTCCACCGGATGCTGCCAGGCCTCCGGGTGGACCTGGTCGGGCTCGCCGCTGTCGCGCACCACGAAATCCGCCGACAGCACCGTGCGCCCCGCCGGCAGCACCAGGCGCGAGCAGAGGTTGGCGAACCCGTCGTGGTACTGGCCGATGGCCAGCGGCGGATCGGTCCGAACAGTGTCGAGGGTTTCAAGATCCCCGTGCCGCGAGGAATGGACGTTGAGCAACGCCAGCATCGGCGTCGGCTGCGGACATTCGTAGGTGATTTCGAAGCCGCATCGAATACGCATGGGTGTCCTGGCTCTGGCTGACTACCCCTGCGCAACTCTCCGCAACGGAGCCGGTTGCGCACCTGCGCAGGCTTCCACAGAAACCTCCACCTCCACGTCCATGCCCAGATAGTCGCCGGGCAATCCTGCCCAGGTTCCGTGCAGGGGCACCGCCTGACGCGGATCGCGTGCGATCGCTACGCGCACCAGGTCGGAATTGCCGACGATCCCGTTGGTCGGATCGAACTCCACCCAGCCGCTGGACGGCAGGAAGACGCGCGCCCAGGCGTGGGTGTGCCCGCCGCCCCTCTTTCCGTCCTTCGGTCGCCCGCCCTTTTGCGAGGACGAGTAGACGTAGCCGGACGCGAACCGCGCCGCGAGGCCCAGGCTGCGCGCCGCCTCCATCATCAGGACGGCGAAGTCGCGGCAGCTGCCAGTCCCCAGGCCCAAGGTCTCAAGCGGCGCCTGGGGCGCGCCGGTGAGCCGCGTTCCGTAGGCGAACTCGCCGTGGATCGCGTGGGTCATGTCAGTCAGGAGCGTGCGAAGGCTGGTCGGACCCACCCGGCGCACGAACCGCCGCGCCCAGGCCTCAAGTTCGCCGGCCGGATCGGCGTGCTGCCGCTCGATCGACGGCGCGAGATCGGCCAGATCCTCCGGGCTGTAGGCGACCGGCAGCCCCGACGTCCAGCCGTCGTCGTCCCGATCGAAGGCCGGCTGCGGCGTGTGGTCCAGGGTCATCCGGCTCTCGACCGCCAGCCGGTCCGCGCGGCCGGCGAACCGGGCGATCGACACACAGTTGCCGAACACGTCGTGCACGTTGCGCAGCACCGAGGGTTCGGGCGTGATCGACAATTCGGCCGAGATCAGCCGCTGATCGTAGCTCTCCAGCGGCCGCAGCATCATGCGATGCTCGCCGAGCGCCACCGGGTTGCGGTAGCGGTAAGCCGTCAGGTGGCGGATGGAGACCAAGGCCATTGCTCAACCGTGGGGTCGATTCCGTTAACAGTTCCAGACCGCTGCTTGCGCCAGATGAGCGCAGCGTGGCCATTGCGCTGAAATCGGGCGCCGCGTCGCCTTTCCTGCTTCTGGGCGACCATGCCGGCCGGGAAATCCCACAATCGCTCGCGGACTTGGGACTTCCGAAAGCCGAACTCGACCGGCACATCGCCTGGGATATCGGGATCGCAGGCTACGGCGCCCTCCTGAGCGAGGTCTTGAACGCGCCGTTCATCCGCCAGCGGTATTCGCGCCTGGTCATCGACTGCAACCGCGACCCGGCCCGCGGCGACGCCATCCCCGAGATCAGCGACGGGGCGGCGATCCCGGGCAACCGGAGCCTCTCGTCCGCCGACCGCGCGGCCCGCGTCGCCGAGGTCGCAGCGCCCTACCACGCCGCCATCGCCGCCGAACTCGACCGGCGGGCCGCGCGCGGCCTGCCGACCACGCTCATCGCCCTGCACTCCTTCACGCCGCGCATGGCCGGCTTCGACCGCCCCTGGCGCTTTGGCGTCCTGCACGCCGACAACAGCCCCTACTCCAAGGCGGTCCTGGCCCGCCTGCGCGCCGAGTTCGGCGAGGCCGTGGTCGGCGACAACGAGCCCTACAGGATGGACGAGGTCGACTTCACCATCCCGCACCACGCCGGCGGCCGGGGCCTCGACTATCTGGAGCTGGAAGTCCGCCAGGACCTGGTCGCCGACCCTGCCGGCCAAGCGGAGATGGCCGAGATCGTCGCCCGCCTGCTCCCCGCCGCGCTTGCGGACGTCTAGCAAAGCAAGACTTGGAACCACGGACGGACACAGACGCACACGGACGCGCCTTGCCCTTGGCGAGCGCAGCTCGCCTTCTGATCCTAAGCAGAGCCTATCGGAAGATGGCCTTCGGCCTTTCAAGCGGCAGGACAGGTCCGTGTGCGTCTGTGTCCGTCCGTGGTTGAATCCTCTTCCCGCGCGCTTCCGTGTTTTCCGTGACTATCTTTCTTCCGCTTCGCGCGCAGGATGCGGGAAAGACAGTAGGAGGAAGACCCATGAGCGAGACCGCAACCGCGCCCGCCGCCAAGACCGCACCGCCCTCGGCCCGCTTCGGGTTCGTGAAGTTCGTGGTGCAGGACCTGGCGGCCATGCGCAGCTTCTACGAGCGCGCCTTCGGCCTCACGGTCGCCCAGACCATCGACCTGCCGGACATCACCGAGCTGGTCATGCGCCGCCCCGGCGAAGAGACCGGCTTCAGCCTGATCCTCTACTGGAACAAGGCCCCCCTTGGTCAAGATCGGCGCGAGACGGCGGTCGGCACGGCGCACGGGCCGCTCGGCCTGTTCGTGCGCGATGTGGACGCGGCCTATGCCCACGCGGTCAGCCAGGGCGCCACGGCCCACCGCGAGCCCTGGGACACCGGCGCCATGCGCGTCGCCTTCGTGCTCGATCCGGAAGGGCGCGAGCTGGAGCTGATCTCGATGATCCGCGGCTGACCTCTGGCGGACCGGCGGTCGAGGAACAGCCCCTCGCCGCCATGTGTTGAAGGGCCAACCCAGAAAGGCCCCGCACATGTACGCCCTCCCCGACCTGCCCTACGACTACGACGCCCTTGAGCCGACCATGTCGGCCGAGACCTTGCAGTTCCACCACGACAAGCACCACAGAGCCTACGTCGAGAAGACCAACGAGCTGGCCGAAAAGGCCGGGCTCGCCGGCAAGCCGCTGGAGGAGGTGGTCCGCGAAGCGTCGCGCAAGGGCGACAAGACGCTGTTCGACAATGCCGCCCAGGCCTGGAACCACGCCTTCTTCTGGCAATGCATGGCGCCCGGCGGCAAGGCCTGCACCGGCCAGCTGAAGGCGGCGATCGAAAAGGCCTTCGGCTCGGTCGACTCGTTCAAGGACGCCTTCACCGAGGCGGGCGTGGGCCACTTCGGCTCCGGCTGGGTGTGGCTGGTCACGGGGTCGGAGGGGCTGAAGGTGATCTCCACCCACGACGCGGAGGACACGCTCGTCAAGGACGGCCTCTTCCCGCTGCTGGTCTGCGACCTGTGGGAGCACGCCTACTATCTGGACTACCAGAACGACCGGAAGGGGTTCCTCGAGGCCTGGCTCGACGGCGCCGCCAGCTACTTGTTCGGCGAGCAACAGATGTTCGCCGCCGACGGTAAGGGCGACGGGTTCAAGTACCCGGCGCCGGGCGGCGCGGGCGACAAGGCGTCGAAGGACGCGCCCGGCGAGCAGCCGCGGGCCTAGGCGGGTCCGCGATAGTCGATGAGGGTCTGGGCGCCCTGCCCTGCGATCCGCGCGTCCACGTCGAAGACCGCGCGGATCAGGGCGGCGTCCAGCACCTGGCCGGTCGGGCCGAAAGCGGCGACGCGGCCTTCCCGAAGGGCCAGCAGGTGGGTCGAATACCGCGCGGCCAGCGTCAGATCGTGCAAGGCGGCGATCACCAGTTTTCCCGCGCCCGCCAGGCCCTGCAGCCGGGCGACGGTGTCCAGCGCATGCCAGGGATCGAGGCCGGAGATCGGCTCATCGGCGATCAGCACCTGCGGGCTCCCGATCAGGGCGCGGGCCAGCATGGCGCGGGCGAGTTCACCCCCGGAAAGGGTGGTCGCCGGCTGATAGCGCTGAGCGGTGAGGTCGCAGGCCTCGATCGCGTCGGTCAGCCTGGGCTCCCAGCCGCCCGGCAGGCCGCCGAACGCCGGCAGATGCGGCGTGAGCCCCAGCGCCACCAGCCGCTCGGTGGCGATCGGCCACTCGGCGCGGGGGTTCTGCGGCAGGTAGGCGCGCCGCCTGGCCAGCTCGCGGCGGTCGAGGCGGGCGAGCGGCGTTCCGTCCAGGCGCGCCTCGCCGGCCTCCGGCGCCAGCAGGCCCGCCAGCACTGACAAGAGCGTCGACTTCCCCGCCCCGTTCGGTCCGACCAGCGCGACGAACGCCCCGCCCTCGATCTCGAACGACACGCCGTCGACGATGGCGCGTCCGCCGCGCCGCACCGTCAGGCCGTTGGCGGTGAGGAGGGTCATGGGGCGACCTTCCGCAGGCGCACGACCAGCCAGAAGAAGAACGGCGCGCCGATGAGCGCGGTGATCACGCCGAGCCTGAGCTCGGTGTTGGTATGGATGACCCGCGTGCCGATGTCGGCGACCAGCAGCAGCACCGCGCCCAGCAGGGTCGAGGGGAGCAGTGTGCGGCTCGGCTGATAGCCGACGAACGGGCGCACCAGATGCGGCGCGGCCAGGCCGATGAAGCTCACCGACCCCACCACCGAGGTCGCCGCGCCGACCGCAAGGCCCACGCCCACGAGCGCGATCACCCGCAGCCGGTCGATGCGGAACCCCAGGCTCTCGGCCTGCGCCTCGCCCAGCGTCAGCGCGTCGATGGACCGGCCCAGCGTCGCCAGCGCCGCCATGCCGATCAGGATGAAGGGTCCGGCCAGCAGGATATGGTCCCAGCTCTTCTCGGCCAGCGACCCCAGCATCCAGACGCTCATCTCGTAGGCCGCGTAGGGGCTGGGCGCGAAGTTCAGCGCCATGGCCAGGAAGGCGCTCATCAGGCTGGAGACCGCCGCGCCGGCCAGGATCAGGGTCAGCGTGCTCCCCCGCCCGAAGGCGAAGGTCAGCGCGCCCGCGCCCATGGCGCCGGCGAGGCCCAGCAGCGGCGTCGCCAGCGGGAAGACATGCGCCAGGCCGAAGTAGATCGAGATCACCGCGCCCAGCGCCGCGCCGTTGGAGACGCCCAGCAGGCCGGGGTCGGCCAGCGGATTGCGCAGCAGGCCCTGCATCGCCGCGCCCGCCAGCCCCAGCGCGCCGCCCACCAGGATCGCCAGCACCGCGCGCGGCAGGCGAAGCTCGGTCACCACCAGGCCGGCGAGGTTCGGGTGCGGCGAGGCCAGGCCGGCGATCAGGTCCGCGGGGCTGAGGTTCACCCGGCCTAGGAACAGCGACGCCACCGCCGCGACGACGAGCAGCAGCCCCGCCACGGTCGGCAGGACGTAGCCCGGCAAGGCCCTGGCGGGCTTCATCGGATCGCCCGTTTCGGCGGCAGGGCGGCGAGCGCGCGGCGCAGCGCCACGGCGCTGTCGGCCGACTGCGGCAGGCCGCAGGTGTGGGCGATGTCGCTGTAGGCGATGCGCCGGCCGGCGTAGAGCTCGCGCACCACGCGGTGCTGGCCTTCGTCGTTGAGCAAGGACGGCTGGCCGAGCGTCGCGCCGCCGAACAGCAGCGCGTCCGGATCGGCCGTCAACAGCTCCTCCACGCCGAAGCTCGACTCCGACGCGCCGGGCCGCGCCGCGATGTTCTCCGCGCCGGCGGCGGTGATGATCGCGTCGGTCAGGCTGCCCTTGCCGGGCACCGCCGAGCCGCCGCTCCAGGCGACCACGCGCAGGCGCTTTTTCGGCGGATCGGCGGCAAGGCCGGCGAGCGTCGCGTCCATCCGCGCGATCAGCGCCTCGGCCCGTGGGCGTTCGCCGATCTCGTCGCCGACCTGGCGAAGAACATCGCGGATGTCCTGGAAATTGTTGGCGTCCTTCACGTCCACGACCCGCGCGCCAACCTGCCGCGCGAGCGTGCGCACGAGCGGCGTGGACAGGCCCGAGTCGAGGATCAGGTCGGGCCGGACATTGACCACGTCCTCCGCCGAATTGTGGTTCAGCGGGATGCCGTCGGCGGCGCCGGGGAACAGCGCGCGCGCCGCCTCGGGCGCCAGGAAGGTCACCGAAGCGATGCGCGACTTGGGCGCGAGCTCCAGCAGCAGCAGGTCGGTGCAGACATTGGTCGACATCATCCGCTGCGGGACCGCGCGCCCCGCCGCCGACGCCACGGGCCCGCCGACCGCGAACGCGGCGACGACCAGGACGAGGCTGCGGAGCGCGCTTGCCATGGCTTCCCTAGAACCTCACCCGCACGCCGGCGTAGGCCGCCCGGCCGGCGCCCTCGAAGCTGAACACCTCCTGATAGCCCTGGTCGAACAGGTTCTCGACCCGCCCGTAGAGCTCGGTGGTCCGGGTCAGCTTCCAGCTCGCGTCCAGGTTCACCAGGGTGAAGGCCTTCAGGTTGACCAGCACCGGGGTGAACGACGGATCGGTGAAGGCCTCGTCGAACTGCTTGCCGTTGTAGCGGACGGTGAGCGTGCCGCTGAACGGCGTCCCCGGCGGCGTCCAGGTCAGGTTGGCGCTGGCGATGTCCTTTGCGCGCCGCACGGCCTGGCCGTCGAAGGTCGCAAACCGGCCGCCCTCGATCACCGACAGCGTCTGCGGCGCGTCCAGGTAGGTGTAGGCGAGATCGACCCGCCAGCCGCCCTCGAACGCCGCGTCGGCGAACAGCTCGACGCCCTTCTGGGAGTCGGTCCCGGCCAGGTTCACCGGCATGGCCACGCCGGTGGCGAAGCTGGTGGTGATCTGGTCGGTGGCGCGGCTGTCGAAATAGGTGACGCCGGCGTGCGCGCGGCCGTCGGCGAAGGTCTGGTCGAGGCCGATTTCCCAGCCCTCGGACTTCTCGGGTTTGAGGTTCGGGTTGCCGATGAAGCGGCCGACGAAGACATCGAACAGCTCCGAGAAGCTCGGATCCTTGATCCCCGACCCCGCCGCGGCGTGGACCCGCGTCCCCTCGTCCCAGCGCCAGCCGGCCTGCACGCGATAGGTGGTGTCGTCGGCAAACCGGTTGTTCCAGTCGTGCCGCACCGAGGCGCTGAACGAGCCCCTGTTGTCGTAGGTGGCGTCGTAGGCGCCCACCAGGCCGGTGTTGTCGAGCCGCTCCCTGCCAAGGAAGCCTCCGAACGACGAGACCGTCGTCTGGCTGGTGTTCTGTTCGGCGTCGAAGGCCAGCGTCACCCGCTGCTTCAGATGTTCGTCGCCGAAGCGATAGGCGCCCTCGTAGGACTCGATGAAGCGCATCCCATGGTCGCCGCTCTGCTTGCTGATCGGCTGGCCGGCGAAGGGGGCAAAGGCGTTGGCGACGTCGAAGCCCGAGCGCCGGGTGTCCGCCAGCTGCGCCGAGACCGCGTTGGTGAGGTGATCGTCCAGGGACGAAAGCTCAGCCTTCACAAGGCCGTAGACCGCGTCGTTCACGTAGTGGACGCCCGGCGAGTCCAGGGTCAGGCCGAAGGTCGGCTGGCTGGAATCCTCGCCCATGTCGTCGGTGTCCGCGCGGGTGTGGGAAAAGCGGCCCACGGCGGTGATGTGCAGGTTGGCCTGCGGCGACCAGATCAGTTTGGCCGCCAGGCCCGCGCTGTCGGAACCCAGGTCGCGATGGCCGCCCGGCGCCACCGGATAGCCGTCGGTGTGCAGGCCGCTGCCGCTGACCGCATAGTCCAGGTCGCCGTTGACGCCGGCGAAGCGCACACCGCCGCCGTAGGTCCCCATGGAGCCGCCCTCGGCGCGGACGCGAACGCCCGGCGCCTCCGCGCCCGTCAGCGTCGAATAGCTGATCACGCCGCCGATGGCGTCGGAGCCGTAGAGCGCCGACTGCTGGCCGCGCAACACCTCGATCCGGCTGGCTTCGTCGGCGATGATCGTGCCGAAGTCGAACTCGTCGAAGAACGGATCGGACGCCTTGATCCCGTCCACCAGCACGAGCGTCTGATTGCCCTCGGACCCGCGCAGCCGCACCTGGGTGAAGGCGCCGACGCCGCCCGTGCGGCTGACCGCCACGCCGGGCACGTCGCGCAGCACGTCGGAGACCACCCGCACCTGGCGATCGGTCATGGCCTGGTCGTCGATCACCGTGACGGAGGCGGGCACCAGGTCGGCGGGCGTGGCGTCGCCGGCGCGGTTGGCGGTGACCACCAGGGGGTCGACCGTGGACGACGCCGCGGCCGCCTGCGCCAGCGCGCTGAGCGGACAGGCCGCGAGGATCGCCAGCAAGCTGGCGCTGTAGAAGTATCGGGGCATGAAGCCCTCCGTTTGCCTGCGTCTGAACGACAGGCGGAGAGCCTCCTTCGGGGCGGAACCCACGTTTGGGCGAACCCCTTGGGCCGACGGCCCGGCGGCGCTGACGCGTTGAGGCGCCTCACCGGTCCGGTCGAAACGGCTCTCCACCGCTTCTGCTCGTCGCTCAGACGGAGTTCCGCGCCTCGGATTCCACTGATCCGAAAGCTCGAGCGACACGCACCGACCGGTTTCCTGGCTCGCGGGTCATAGCGTCATACGCGGACCTTCCCGGGCTTTCGCCCAGTGGCTGGCGAGGGGTTTTCACCTCCCGCCGTCGCGTATGCGCTCACCGCTCACAGTTGCAGGGACAGCCGCGGATCGAGGGGTTTCACGCCCCCTACCGCGTTCCCGATTAAGCCCCGAAGGGCATCGGCGCGCAGGGTACTCACCCACGGTTACGCTGTGGGCGGCGCTTGTTTGATCTCGTTTGAAGCCGTTGTCCACACGCTCCTCTCCCAAGCGCGGAAGCGCTGTGGGAGAGGCTGGGAGAGGGCGGCGCAGGCCGTGCCCCTTGGCGCCAGGATTGGATCAAGGCCCCGCAACGCGCCATCCGGATCCAACGCCGGCGCGATCCCACCGACAGAGCCGCCCTCTCCCAACCTCTCCCGCGACGCTGCCGCGTCCGGGAGAGGAGCAACCGGCGCTAAGGCTGCCACGGCTTGGGTTTGTGGATGTCCATGCGCCGCCCCTTAGAACTTGCCGCCGAGCATGCGGGCCACCTCGGGCGAGGGCTCGTGGTGCGGCGGCGAGCCGTGCGGAAGCAGACCCGCGTCGTAGCAGGCCTCGTAGGTCCCCGAAGCCGTTTCCAGCCGTTCCTGCATGGCCTTCGGATCGGGCGCGATAAGCTTGTCGATCTTCAGCATGAACTGCCGCGCCGTGGCCGCCTCGCGCCAGTTGCGACCTCGTTCCTGTTCGAGCTTCTCCACCAGCTGGGCGCGCATGTCCGGCGACAGCAGCACGCGGTTCTGAAGCAGGTTGAGCTGGGCGTTCTGGGCGTTCTCATCGGTGTTGTGGGCCTCGATGGCCTCCGCCTGGCCCATGACATCGGCGTACAGCTGCTCGCGGGCCGGCGGCAGATGCGAGGCCGTGCCGTCGGCCACCACCGAGCGCCAGACCTGGTCTCGCCAGCCCCGGCTCACAGTGGCCAACGCCACATCCCGGCCCAGGACCTTCATGGGCGGCAGCGGCGTCCATTCGCCTTGGCCGGCCAGCAGCGCCGCCTTCAACTGATCGATGCGCTGCTCACGGCACGGATAGGTGCGGTTGCGCTCATAGGCGGCGAAATAGAGCGCCTGCAGTTCCGGCCGCTCTGCCGCCTCCGCGCGCCGGACCTTCTCCTGCCAATGCAGGTTCTCGACCACCGCCTCGGCGCCGAGCGCGGTCAGCACGCCGACGACGATGATCACGTACTCCTTCAGGAATTCGCGGACGCCGTGCCAGGGCTTGGGTTTGTGGAGGTCCATGCTCAAGGCTTCCCGGCCGCGCCGGACGGCAGCAGCGGCTTGCAGAACGCCTGGACCCAATGCGCCTGGTCGGTCTCGAAGCGGGCGCGGGCGGACGCCGAGGGCTCGACCTTGAGCGCCGCGCCATACTCGCGCAGGAACCTCATGCGCCCCGCCAAGCCCTCGTTGTCGGCCCGCAACTGGTCGAGATCGTCGGCGGCGCGCTGCCGCTGCTCGTCGTTCAGCGTCTTGGCGCGAAGCAGCCGCGAAACATCGCGCCAGAGCTCGATCTGACGGAGCCGCACCCCGTCGTGGTTGGCGACGGCGTCATAGAACTTCCCATAGTCGACCCGCGCCTCGAACGGCATCTGGGCGACGGCGGCCACCGAGGCCACGCGCCAGACGGAGGTGCGGAAGATGATGCCCGGGATGGTCGGCAGCGGGGCGGCGATCTGCAGCGGCCGGCGGCTGTCCTGGGACTTGAGCCAGAGGGTCAGCTCGTCGAGGCGCCGGGTCATGCAGCCGGTCTGGGCGACCGAGAAGTCAAAGCTCGCGAGGTCGAAGGCCACTTCCTCATTGAGCGCGCGGCGGGCCTCTGCGACCTCGGCGCGGTGATGCAGCCATTCCACCGCCTGTTCGGCGCCGAGGGCGATCAGCACGCCGATGACGATGGTGCCGATCTCCTTGGCGAACTCGGGCCAACCGTGCCAGGGCTTGGGTTTGTGGATGTCCATGGCCTCCGCCCCTATTTCCCCGGCCCGTAGAACGGCATGCAGGCGGTTGGCACGCGGGCGGCCTCTGAGGGCGCCATCTGCAAGTTCGCATCGCCCTTTATCCCCAGCCGGCCCGCAAACACCCTGATCTGGCGGATGTTGGACTGGACAAGTTGATTCATCTGGCGCGCCTTAGCGACCGCCAACCTCTGGTCGTAGATCGCCTCCGGCGTCAGATGCCGCAGGGTGTTGAGCGCGCCCAGCCGGAGCCAGGCTTCGGCTTCGGCGCCCTGCTTGGCGTCGAGATGGTCCAGCTGATTGTAGACCCGGCCGTAGGCCCGCTGCTCATCGGAGGATAGCAGACTCGTCCGTCCGCCCGCGGTCGCCGCCGTCCAGCGCTGCGTGTAGATGGTCGGGAGAAGCGGGCCGCCGACTTCGGCCGGGGGTTTGAAGGCTTCGCCGGCATCGGCGCGGTCCAGCAGCGCCGAGATCTCATCCAGGCGCCGGGCAAGACAGGGCTCCCACTGGGCCCTGCGGGCCACATTGGTGAGATCGACGTTGATCTCATCGCGGACCGCCTCCTTGGCCTCCGCGGACAGGCGGCGTTCGTGGAGATTTTCCACGATGGCCTCGGCGCCCAGCGCGGTCAGCACGCCGACGACGATGATCACATATTCCTTCAGGAACTCGCGGACGCCGTGCCAGGGCTTGGGTTTGTGGATGTCCATGGTCAGGGCTCCCCGCTCGGGTTGCGGATCAGGGCCAAGGCCGCCGCGCGGTCCGTGTCGATCGGCACGCAGGCCGGCGGGACAGCAAGGTCAGCCGCGTTGTGCGGCGACGCGGCCGGCGCGATCCCGAGGACCTTGGCGCTTGCGAAGGCGCGGTCGGTGGAGCGTTTGACGAGATAGTTCTCCATCCGCGCTTTCTGCAGCGCCTCGCTGAGGCCCCAGATCATCTGCGGCGACAGGGTCTTCGCGCCTTCCAGGGCGCGCAGCGCGGGCCAGGTCTGCTGTTCCTCTTCCTGGCGGGTCGCGAAGCCGTCGAGGACGAAGTAGATCGAGGCGTAGGACGCCTGCTCTTCGCTGTTGAACAGGGCCGTGCGCCCGGCCTGGGACGCCGCGGCCCAGCGCCGTGAGACGACCGGCTGGTTCATCACCCGGCCGACCCACCGGACGACGGGCTGAGGTTGGCCCTCGCGCGCCGCGTCGAGGATGGCGGACAGCTCGTCCAGCCGCCGGTCGATGCAGGGCTGCTGCTCGTTGCGGCGCTGCTGCATCCAGCCCAGGTCGGTGGCGATCTCGCCCCGCACCGCTTCGCGCGCCTCGGCGGAGAGGCGGTGCTCGTGCAGGTTCTCGACGACCGCCTCGGCGGCGAGCGCGGTCAGCACGCCGACGACGATGGTCAGATATTCCTTCAGGAACTCGCGCACGCCGTGCCACGGCTTCGGCTTGTGGATGTCCATGCCCGGCCGCTCCCCCAAGCGGACTACGCCTACGCCCCTTGAGCTAAGCGGACTCGCGGCGCGGCTGCAACCTGCCCGCTGCGCAACGCGGGCGCGATGCGAAAAAGCTTGACTTCAGGGTCGATGTATGTTCTTGTTTTGTTCTATGTCACGCAGCGCCAAGCAGGAACGGGTCGAACAGATTCTGGGTGAGCTCGCCGAGCTCGGCCTGATGCTGTCGCGCGACCTGGCGGTGGCCGCCCGTGAAGCCGAGACGCCGGACGACAAGGCCGCGCTCGCGCAGGCCTTCCAGAAGACCTCGCGCACGGTGCGCCTGACGCTGGCGCTGGACGCCAAGTTGGACCGCGACGCCGCGCGGGATGCCCGCGAAGCGGCGCGGGAGGCCGCGGCTGAAGCCGCCGATGCACAGCTGCGCGAGAGCCGCATCATGCAGGCCGCTCAGGCGACGCTGCGCGACCTCACCGATCCCTCGCCGCAGGAGAACCAGAAGCGCCGGGTGAAGGCGGTCCTGAACCGCCTGCTCTGGACCGAATCCGAAGGCGACGAGGAAGAATACGAAGTCCTCCTCGAAGACCTCGACGCCCGCCTCTATGAGGCCGAAGACGCCCCTGGCTTCGCCGACATGCCCATCGAGGTCCTGGCCCAGAAACTGAAGGCCGACATGCGCCTTTCCGGAGAGCTGGTGGTCACCACCGCGCAGACCATCGCGCCCGCGAACACCAGCGCAAAGCCGCCCCTCGCGGACACCGGCTGACGCGCCGCCTCACCTCCCCCGCGAAGCGGCGGGAGGGGGACCATCGGCCGAAGAGCCGATGGTGGAGGGGGCGAGCCTCAGGCTCAGCAGATCGATCGGACGCATTGGATATCGTGGAGGTGGCTCGCCCCCTCCACCACTCGCTCGTCGCTGCGCTTGGCGAGCGGTCCCCCTCCCGCCGCTTCGCGGGGGAGGTGAGCGCGCCGCGACGCGCCCTACGCCACCACCTTGTCCAGATAGTCGAAGCAGAGCTTCGCCGCCTCGATCCGCGGCCGCGCGAACGGCGGCTCCTGTTCGACGAAGAAGCCGCGGACGCCCTCGGCGTAGGCGGCGGGGAGCAGCTTGGGCCAGGGGATGATGCCGCTGCCGACTTCGGTGGGGTCCTGCTGGAAGGCGAAGTTGGGCTTGGTGGTCGCCTTAACGTCCTTCACGTGCATCTGGCTGAAGCGGCCCTTGTGCGCCCTCATCAGCGCGAACGGGTCGCCGCCGGCCGCCACCACCCAGCCCACGTCCATCTCGAACGAGACCAGCTTCGGGTCGGTGTTCTTCAGCAGGATCTCCAGCGGGGTCGTGCCGGCGAGCGGCATGAACTCGGCGTTGTGGTTGTGATAGCCCATGGTCATGCCGGCCGCCTTCAGCACCTGGCCTTTGGCGTTCAGCAGGTCCGCCACCGACTTCCAATCCTCGGCGGTCAGCTGGCCGTAGACGCGGGCGAAGCGCGCGGCGAGGTCCTCGCCGGGCCGCGCCTTGGCGTCCACGTGCGCCGGCATCGGCACGCTCGGCAGCACGATGTGGGTGACGCCCATGACCTTGCTGTCGGCGACCACCCGGTCGATCTGCGCCAGCGTCGGCTCGGCCCCATTGCCCTCGGCCTGCACGTGGCTGGAGGTCGCCTTCAGCCCCGCCTTGTCGAAGCTGGCCCGCAGCTCCTTGGGCGTCTTGCCGAGATAGCCGGCCAGCTCGACGGTGCGGTAGCCGATCTTCGCCACCTGCCCCAGCATCCCGTCCACGTCGGCCCGCAGGTCGCCGCCCAGCGTGTAGAGCTGCAGCCCGATCGGCAGCTTCGTGCGCTTGAAGAACGGCGCGCCCGCCGCGCCCGCGCCGCCTGCCAGTCCCGCCGCGGCGGCCGCGAGGCCCGCGCCGATCGCGCTCCGCCTGGACAAATCGATCATCTCCAGCACCCCCAAAAGACTCGCACGAACCGGCTTATGCGCCGCGATCGAAGCACGCTAGCGTGCGTCTTCCAAATTTTGGGCCAAATCAGTGAGGGACCGGACAAGACATGGGCGGCGTGGTCGCGCTCGGCGAATGCATGGTGGAGCTGAGCCTGGCCGGCCCGGGTTCCACAGGCGCCGACAAGGCGGCGATCGGCTATGCCGGCGACGTCTTCAACACCTGCGTCTACCTGCGGCGCCTCGGCCGGGAGGTGAGCTTCGCCACCGCGGTGGGCGCCGACGATCCGTTCAGCGCCGCGATCCTCGCGCGCATGGGCGCGGAGGGGATCGGCGATAGCCTCGTCACCCGCGTCGAGGGCCGCGTGCCCGGCCTCTACGCCATCGAGCGCGACGCGGACGGCGAGCGGCGGTTCTTCTACTGGCGCGACCAGGCGCCGGTGCGGCAGTTCTTCCAGATCGCCGACCTCGACGGCTTCATCGCCGCGGCCCGCGCCGCCGAGCTGTTCTACGTCTCCGGCATCACGCTGGCGGTGATCGGCGAGGCGGGCCGCGCGGCGCTCTCGGAAATCCTCGCCGACCTCGCCCGCCACGACGTGCCCGTAGCCTTCGACCCCAACTATCGCGCCCGGTTGTGGCCGTCGCGCGAGGTCGCGCTGGCGGCTGTCGAGGCGGTGATCCCCCATTGCCGCATCGTCTCGGCCAGCGGGCCGGACGTGGAGGCGCTCTGCCAGGCGCCGCTCGACGAGACCGCGCGGCGCTGGGCGGCGAAGGGGCCGCTGGTCCTCGCCCGGGCCGAGGACCGCCAGGTCGACGTCCACGGCGCCCGCTCGGTCCTGACGCTGCCCGCGCCGCCCGCCGCCAAGGCCACCGACACCACCGGCGCCGGCGACAGCTTCAACGCGGGCTTCCTCGCCGCCTGGCTGAAGGGCGCCGAGCCCACCGTCGCCGTCGAGGCCGGCCACACGCTGGCCGCCCAGGTCGTCCAGCACATCGGCGCGATCATCCCGCTGGAGGCGATGCCCCAGCGTCAGCCCCCTGGCGCGTTTTCGGGACCGGGTGTATCCGAAGCACCGTGACTCCTCGCCAGCCCTTCGCCAGGACATACTTCGCCAGGACGGGGCCGCTCGATCTGGCGGCCCGCATGGCGGCGTTCTTCGCCGTCGCGCTGCTGACGTTCGCCGGCGTCAAGTCGACGGTGATGCAGGCCGTGGCCGACGGGACGGCCCCCGCCTCCGCGCCGATGGCCATGCCCTGCCCCGACATGCCCGGCATGGACATGTCGGCCATGCCCGGCATGGGGGCCAAGCCCGGCGACGCCGCCAAGAAGGCCGCCGCCGCGGCCAACTGCCCCTTCTGTGTCGCCGCCGCCCACGTGGCGCTGCAGTCCCTCGCCGCGCCGATCCCGACGCCGACCAGCGTCGCCTGGATCGCGCCGCCGCCGGTCTCCGACCACAGCGCGCGCGGCCCGCCGTTGGTGCGGCCCAAGGCCCGCGGGCCGCCCGCTCCCTACCAGACCGTCTGATCCGCCGCGCGGCCTCCCAAGAGGCGGCGCGTCCTGACGTCTGAGCCGCCGGCCTCGGCCGCGGCTGCAAGGGACTTTTCATGCGATATCTGCTTCTGGCCGGCGCGAGCGCGCTCTGCCTGGCGACAGCCGCCACAGCGGCCCGCGCGGCCGATGACGCCGCCCTCGACTCCGGGGCCTCGACCATCTCCGGTCTCACGGTCACCGCGCCCTCCTCCATCGCCAACCTGGCCGATGTGCCGAACACCGTCTCGACGGTCACCGCCGACCAGCTGGAGAAGACCACCAACGTCTTCACGCCGGAGGACGCCCTGCGCTACGTGCCCGACGTGCTGGTTCGCCAGCGGCACATCGGCGACACCCAGTCGCCGATCACCAGCCGGACCTCCGGCGTCGGCGCTTCGGCGCGCACCATGCTGTTCGTGGACGGCATCCTGCTGTCGGCCCTGATCGGCAACAACAACACCTCCGCCTCGCCGAAGTGGGGCCTGATCAACCCCGACGCCATTGAGCGGGTCGACGTGCTGAACGGCCCGTTCTCGGCCGCCTACGCCGGCAACTCCATCGGCAGCGTCATCGCCTTCGTCACCCGCATGCCGTCGAAGCTGGAGGCCCAGGCCGAGGTCCAGGGCGCGAGCCAGTCGTTCTCCAAATACGGCGACGACAAGGACTATGGGACCGCCCGCTTCGCCGGCAGCCTCGGCGACCGGTCGGGCCCGTTCGCCTTCCGGCTGAGCTACAACCACCTGGACAACCGCGCCCAGCCGCTGACCTACGTCACCGCGACCGTGCCGGCGGCGGCGAGCGCGGCCGGAACCGTCGTCACGGGCGCCTTCAACGACGCCAACCGCACCAGCGCGCCGATCGTGGTGCTGGGCTCCAGCGGGCTGGAACACCAGGTCCAGGACAACCTTTCCGGCCGCTTCACCTGGGACCTCACCCCGTCGGTGACGGCGGCCTACACCTTCGGCCTGTTCCTCAACGACGACGACTCCACGGTGAACAGCTATCTGCGCGATCCGACAGGCGCCGCGGCCTACGCCGGCGCCCTCAACATCCAGGGCCGCGCCTACAATATCGCCGCCTCAAGCTTCGACGGCGGCGTCTACCATCTCGACGAGACCGAGCTGGCCCAGGGCCTGTCGGTCAGCTCCCACACCGGCGGGACCTTCGACTACGACCTCACCCTGACCGGCTTCAACTACCTCAAGAGCCATCAGCGCACGCCGACCACCGCCCTTCCGGCGGCCTTCGCAGGCGGCGCGGGCAGCGACGCGGAGCTGGACGGGACCGGCTGGATCACGCTGGACGCCGATGGGCGATGGCGACCGGGCGCCAACCAGACGGTGATGTTCGGCCTGCACGGCGACAGCTACCTGCTGGACAGCGAGAAATTCGCGCTCGCCGACTGGACCGCGTCGGCGCCGGGCGCGACCCAGACGATCAGCAAGGGCCAGACCCACACCTGGGCGATCTGGGCCCAGGACGTCTGGGCGATCACTCCGCAGGTCAAGCTGACGCTGGGCGGGCGCTATGAATGGTGGCGCGCGGAAAAGGGCCTGAACTTCTCGGCGTCGCCGGCGCTCAACACCCAGCAGCCCGAAATCAGCGATGAGGCCTTCTCGCCGAAGGCGGTGCTGGCCTGGTCGCCACTCGCTGACTGGACCTTCAAGGGGTCAGTGGGCGTCGCGAACCGCTTCCCGACCGTTTCCGAGCTCTATCAGGCGGTGACCACGGGCGCGATCCTCTCGGTCCCCAACCCGAACCTGCGGCCTGAGCGCGCGATCTCCAGCGAACTCTCCGCCGAGAAGGACTGGTCGGACGGCTCCGTGCGCGTCTCGCTGTTCGACGAGCACGTGCACAACGCGCTGATCTCCCAGACCGGGCCGCTGAACGGCGCGACCGCGACCTTCGTCCAGAACGTCGACCGCACGCGCTCGACAGGCGTCGAACTGGTGGCCGACCAGAGGGACCTGCTGGTGAAGGGTTTCGAGCTCTCCGGATGGATCACCTATCTCGACGCTCAGACGGTGAAGGACCCGGTGCTGCCGGCGGCCGAGGGCAAGCGCCTGCCACAGCTGGCGCGCTGGCGGAGCGCCGTGGTCGCCACCTACACGCCGCCCGCCCTGCCGAAGCTCGATGTCACGCTCGCCGCCCGCTACGAGGACCGGATGTTCGCGACGATCGACAACAGCGACCACTACGCCAACACCTATCAGGGCTTCGGCGCGTTTTTCGTGATGGACGCCCACGTCCGCTACCGGATCAACGACCACCTGGCGACCGATGTCGGCGTCGATAACCTCAACGACCGGAAATACTTCCTCTTCCACCCGTTCCCGCAGCGCACCTTCGTCGTCGATCTCAAGTACAGCTACTGAGCCTTTGGAGACTTCCATGAACGCTCTTCTGAACGCCGCGTCCTGCCTCGCCGTCCTCGGGTTGGCGTCCGCCGCCCAGGCCCATGTGGTCGTCCAGCCGGCGACGGCGGCGCCCGGCGCGACCGAAACGCTCAACTTCATGGTCGGCCACGGCTGCAGCGGCCAGCCCACCACGGCGCTGCGGGTCGAGATGCCCAAGTCCGTCAGCGAGGTGGCGCCGCAGCCGAAAGCCGGCTGGACCCTGACGGTCGAGACCCTGCCCGGCGGCGGCCGGGCGGTGTCCTGGCGTGACGGCGGGCCGCTGATCAAGGCCGACAGTTTCCCGGTGCGCGTGCGAATGCCCCGGGACCGCGCGGCGGTGGCCTTCGTGGCGGTGCAGTCCTGCGGCGCGACGCAGGTGCGCTGGGACGAGCCGGTCGAAGCCGGCCGCCCGAAGCCCGCGCATCCCGCGCCGACCGTGACCCTGGCGGCGGCGGACCCTGAGAAGGCGCCGGCCCCGGCGACAGCCAGTGGCGGCGGACGCCTGCCCAAGGAGGTGCAGCGCCGCGCCGACGGCGCCCTGGCCGACGCCGCCGGCAAGCCGCTCTACACCTGGGACATCGACACCATGGTCGGCATGTCGCACTGCGAGACCGACTGCGCCGCCATGTGGCCGCCCCTGAAGGCGCCGAAGACCGCCAAGCCGATGGGCGACTTCTCGCCGATCAGCCGCGAGGACGGCTCGGCGCAATGGACCTACAAGACCAAGCCCCTCTACACCTATTCCGGCGACAAGCCGGGCGAGGCGCCGGCCGGCGAGAAGGTCTCCAACCTCTGGCATCTGGCCCACTGAGCGGGCGCCCGATCACAATTTCCTGAGCGGACCTCGCCGCGCTTGCACGAGCCCTAATATCGCACCACGATCTATTTGCCGCCCCGTTCTGTAGACGGACTGAAGGGGCGGCGCTGGCGCGTCGCCGCGGGCCAAGGAGCCGCCTCCGACAAGGCTCTCCGCGAAGAAGCGACATCGCCTGGACGCTGGATCGCCAGCCGCCCTCCAGGCGTCGCCGGCCCTGTCGCGGACGACGCCTGGTCCGCGATGGGCGCTGGGCGGCGAGATCAGGTGGGTTCCGCCATGGGGTCTCCTCCGGGATATTCCCCGGCCTTGATCTCGTCGCCTTGCCGTCCGCCCTCGGCGCCGAAACGAGGGTGGCTGCGGCGGCGAACACCTCGTATCATGATATAATTGTTGAGCCTTTAGAGCCGGGACCACAGCGTGAGCGCCAAGCCTTCGAAGACGGCGGCCGGCAAGCGGCGCTCGGCGCGGCTGAGCGACGCCGAATACGCAGCCCTCGGCCAGTTCCGCTGGTCCATGCGCCAGTTCCTGCAGTTCAGCGAGGAAGGCGCCCGCGAACAGGGGATCAGCTCGCAGCAGCACCAGGCCCTGCTCGCCATCCGCAGCCATCCCGGGCCGGAAGCCCTGACCATCGGCGGCCTCGCCGAGCGCCTGTTCATCAAGAACCACAGCGCCCTCGAACTGGTCGCGCGGATGGCGGAGAACGGCCTCGTCGAGCGGACCGCCTCGGACGAGGACCGCCGCCGCGTGCTGCTGCGCATCCTGCCGCGCGGGGCGGAGATCCTCGAGACCATCTCGCTGCGCAACCTCGGCCAGCTGAACGAGACCGCCGAGATCCTCGCCGAAATCCTCGACACCGTGCGGCGCCTCGATGGCGGCGGCGCCTGGCCCAAGCGCGGCAAGGCCTGACCGCGCCCAATTCCGGCGAAAGCGCCCAACCTTCGCCATGAGGTGAACGCCGCAACGCCCAAAAATGGTTCGGATTGCGATGTTAGCCTTCCGGTGAGCCGCCGCGCCTGCCGGCCGGCGGCGCCCACATCAACCTCGTTTGCATCGAGCACAACATGACCAAGAAGGAACTTGTTTCAGGCGCCGTCGGCGCCGCCGCCGCGGTAGCGCTTCTCGCCGGCGGGCACCTGGCCGTCGCCGCCGCCACGGGCGAGCCCGGCGCCGTCAACGCCCACCCGATCGCCCCGCCCGCCGCGGCCGCGCCGCCCTCGTTCGCCGATCTCGTGGCCCGCGTGGCCCCGGCCGTGGTGTCCGTCGACATCGAGGGCCACGCCAGCCGCCAGGCCACCGCGCTCTCCGAGGGCGGACCGTTCGGCGGCGACGACAGCGATGATGGCGACCCGCTGGGCGCCTTCCGCCGTCTCTTCCCGCAAGGCCAGATTCCGCAGCAGGCGCGGCCGACGCCGATGCGCGCCACCGGCTCCGGCTTCTTCATCTCAGCCGACGGCTACCTGGTGACCAACAACCACGTGGTCGAGAACGCCGACAAGATCACCGTGCGGACCAGCGACGACCGCACGCTGACCGCCCATCTGATCGGCCGCGACCCGGCCACGGACCTCGCGGTCATCAAGGTCGAGGGCCACAACTATCCGTTCGTCAGCTTCGAGGACCGCGCCAAACCGCGGGTCGGCGACTGGGTCGTCGCCGTCGGCAACCCCTACAACCTCGGCGGCACCGTGACCGCTGGCATCGTCTCGGCGCTGAACCGGGCCAATGTCTCCGGCTCCAGCTACGTCGACTACATGCAGATCGACGCTCCCATAAACCGGGGCAACTCCGGCGGCCCGACCTTCGACCTGCAAGGCCGCGTCGTGGGCGTGAACTCCGCCATCTTCTCGTCCAGCGGCGGCTCGATCGGCATCGGCTTCGACATCCCCGCCGACGTGGTGGCGTCTGTCAGCAAGCAGCTGATCGCCAACGGCAAGGTCAGCCGCGGCTATATCGGCGCGACGATCCAGGACATCACTCCGGACATCGCCGAAAGCCTCGGCCTGCCGGTCCACCAGGGCGCGCTCGTCGCCGACGTCGTCCCCGATGGTCCCAGCGCCAGGGCCGGCGTCCGGTCCGGCGACCTGGTGCTGAAGGTGAACGGCCATGCCGTCACCTCGTCCGGCGACCTCACGCGGCAAGTGGCGATGGTGAAGGCCGGCGATCCGATCCAGATCGAGATCCGCCGCGACGGGCGCCCGCAGGCCCTGACCATCCGCTCGGGCCTACGGCCCTCCGAGGAGCAGCTCGCGCTGAATGACGGCGGCGATGGCGGCCCGCTCGGCGAACGCGGCGGCTCGGCCTCCGGCGGCCTCGGCCTGATGGTCGCGCCGCACGAGGGCGGCGGCCTGACCGTCGAGCGGGTCTCCCCCGCCTCCGACGCCGGCCAGAAGGGCGTGCGCCCGGGCGACGTCATCGAGCAGGTGGGCGGCAAGAAGGCCAACTCGGTCGCCGACGTCTCCGCCGCCATCAAGGCGGCCAAGGAGGCCGGCCACAAGCAGGTGTTGCTGCTGGTCACCCACAACGGCCGCCACGTCTACCTGCCGGTGGAGATCGAGGCCGCCCAAGGTTGATCCGGCGCGCCAACAGGTCTGAAACGGCGGCGGCGCGATCCGCCGCCGTTTCTGTTTTTAGGCCATCTCGCAAAAACCCCGCGACAATACATCGTGTCGTGATGTAATTTGCCGTCAGGAGAGACACCTTGCCGGCCGTGGCCTTGCCGCGTCCGAGGAGACCTGCCGATGAGCCCGTCCGCCGTCCTCGCCAGCACCGCCCGCTACGCCGTCCTGACCGCCGCCGTGGCGAGCCTCGCGGCCTGCGCCTCGCACCCGAAGCCCGCGCCCACGTCGGCCCCGCCGCCACCGGCGCCGCCGCCCGCCGCGCGTCCGGCGCCCAGGCCCGCGCCGCCGCCGGCCTCGGTCTCCACCGCACCCCTGCCCGGCTCCGAGCGCGACTTCGTCGTCAACGTCGGCGACCGCGTCTACTTCGAGTACGACAAGTTCGACATCCGCCCCGACGCCACCGCGCTCCTGACCGCCCAGGCCGCCTGGCTCACCCGCTATTCCGCCGTCCAGATCCGCATCGAGGGCAACGCCGACGAGCGGGGCACGGAGGAATACAACCTGGCGCTCGGCGCCCGGCGCGCCAACGCGGTGAAGGAGTTCCTGCAGGCGCTCGGCGTCGCCGGCAGCCGCATCTCCACCGTCTCCTACGGCAAGGAAAAGCCGATCGACGCCGGCGGCACCGAAGAGGCCATGGCCCACAACCGCAACGCCCACACCGCGATATTGTCTGGAGCGAGGTGACGACCTCGTCCTACAGTCCCCGGCAGACACGCGGGGGCGCGTCGCTGGGGAGTGTAGGCGATGGACGAAAGTGAGGAGCTGCGGCTCCACGAGACGGTGAGCTTCGTGGGCCTGCGCGCGCAGGCGACTGCGATCGGCCTTTTGCAGCTGAGCGCCGAGCTCGTGCGGGCGGGCGTGCTCGATAAGGCCGCCGTCGACCGGATCAAGGACGCCATCGCCAAGGACATCTCGCTCTCGCGGCCCCGCTCGGTCGCCCGCGACGAATATATGGGCCAGGTCCGCCAGCGCCTCGACGGCCTGTTCGAGGCCAAGGATCAGGCGCCCGCCGCGGCGTCGGACTAGGCCCGCGAAAGGCCGCGGCGCCCCTCAGGGCTCGCGCGGCAGGACGTAGGCCGGCGTCGGCAGGCTGCCCAGCCGGAAGGCCTCGCGGGAGGACAGGTGGAACTCCTTCTGGATGCGGCCCCACCAATAGAGGCGGGTGGCCTCATCCAGGCCGTCCTCGCCTTCGATCCAGCGGATCAGGTTCTCGATGAATGGGCCGACGTTGAGCCGCGAGGCGTAGCGGGCGCGCTGCTCGGCGCCGGGCGGCGCGTCGGGCCCTGGCCGGAACCAGCGGTCGAGCGTGTAGTCGCCGACCAGATCGAAGATCGCTTGCCGCCACTCCGGCTGCTCGACGCCGGCCTGGGCGTAGCGGAACACCAGCAGGAACGCCTCGGGACAATCCCGCGCGGCCCTGGCGATCTGCTGCGCCCGTCCGCCATAGACGTTGGTCGGCGCCTGATAGGCGACCTCGATCCGCGCCAGCACGAAGTCGCGGATCGCGCCGAGCAGCCTGCTTCGAAGAAAAGACGCGGTAGATCAGCACCTTCGGCGCCCCGGCGGCGTCGGCCACATCCTGCATGGTCGCCGCGCCCAGGCCCCTGTCCAGGAACACCCGGCTGGCGATGCGGATATAGGCCTCGCGGCGCGCGGCCACGTCGACCCGCGGCTTGGAGCCGCGGCCGCGCTTTGGCCGCACCTCGCTGCTCACCAGACCCATTCCCTCTCCCGCGCACCTGCGCGCCAAGCTCCCGGCGGGTAACGGGGCTTGGATCACGAACGGCGCGCCCTGCCAAGGCAGGCGTCCGGCGGCGCCGCGGAGGCGTCCCGCCTAACCGCGATATTGAGGATTCCCAATGTGCGTCGGCGGCGATCTTGGCCTCTTATGCCGGGCGTCCAACCTGAAAGGTCGCGGCTGGGCGCGCGGCGAGATACCGGCCGCCTGGACCGGACCGAAATTGAGGAGCCACGACATGGCCAAACAGCTGACGATCTGCGCCTTGGCGATCGGCCTCGCCGTATCGGCCGTCGCGGCTCGGAGCGAGCCGGCCGCGGGCCCCTATCATGTGTTGAAGACGGTCCAGGCCGGGGGCGACGGCGGTTTCGACTACGTCTACGCCGACGCCGCCAACCGCCGGCTGTACATTCCGCGGGGCGGGACCGGCGCGCGGGTGATGGTGCTTGACCTCGACAGCCTGCAGCCGGCCGGCGAGATCGCCAAGACCAGCGGGCATGGCGCGGCGGTCGATGCGAAATCGGGCCACGGCTTCTCCAGCAGCAAGCCCGTTGCGATGTGGGACGCCAAGACGCTCGCGCCGATCAAGACCATCGACGTGCAGGGCAATCCCGACGGCATCCTCGGCGACGCGGCCAGCCAGTGGATCTATGTGCTGAGCCATTCCGCCCCCAACGTGACGGTGATCAACGCCGTGGACGGGGCGATCGTCGGCACGGTCGACATCGGCGGCGCGCCGGAACAGGCGGTCACCGACGGCAAGGGGCACCTGTACGTCGACGTGGAGGACAAGGATCAGGTCGCGGTGGTCGACACCAAGACCTTGACCAAGACCGCCGCCTACAGCCTGGACGGCAAGTGCGGGACCCCGGCGGGCCTCGCCTTCGACGTGAAGCATCACGTGCTCTTCGTCGCCTGTCGCAATCCGGCGGTGATGGCCATGCTGGACTCCAACACCGGCAAGATCCTCGACGTCCTGCCGATCGGCGTCGGCGTCGACGGCGCGGCGTTCAACCCAGCCACCGGCGAGGCCTTCAGCTCCCAGGGCGACGGCACGCTCACCGTCATCAAGGAGACCGGCCCCACGAGCTTCGTGGTCGAACAGACCGTGCAGACCAAGGTCGGCGCCAAGACGCTCACCCTGGACAGCAAGACCAACCACGTGTTGCTGATCACCGCCGACTTCGGCCCACCGCCGGCGCCCGCGGCCGGCGCGCCGCCGGCGCCGCCCGGGCGCGGGCGCCGGGGCCCGATGCTGCCCGGGACCTTCTCGGTCCTGGTGGTCGGCAAATAGCCGCCCGGGGCTAGTTCGCCGGATCCAGGAACATCAGCCGGAAAGTCCCGGGACGCGGCGTGCCGCGCCCGCCGGGCGTCGTGGCGGGGATCATTTCCAGGGCCGCGATGTAGAGCCGACCGGTCTCCGGATCGATGGACATGGTCCGGGCGCTGACCGCCGTGGGGATGGTGGCGGCCGGGACATAGGTGTCAGGCCCCGTCTGCCGGATCACCGAGAGCGTGCCGTCCAGACCGTTCGAGCTGAACACCAGATGGCGCTTGGGGTCATAGGCCGCCGCGTCCGTCCCTTTGCCGATCGGGACGCTTGCGACGACCGCGCCGGTGTCGGCGTTGAGCACGGTCATCAGGCTGTTCACGCAACTGACGAACAGCCGATGGCCAGCCCGGTCGATCGCCAGGCCGTGGGGGCTTGCGCAATCGGGGATCGGCCAGTGGGCGTCGACCGCGTTGGTGCGGGTGTTGATGCTGACGATGTCGCGCTTGCCGGCGCCGTTGACGAACAGGTGTCCGCGGCCATCGGCCACCGCGTACTCCAGCTTGCCGCCGCCGTTGATGGTGGCGATCGCCTTGTCGGTCTTCGGGTCGATCACCGTGACGCTGGCCGGATCGCCCTCGACGATGAAGATGTGGCCGGTCACCGGATCGACGGCGATGGCGTCGGCGTCGTCGGCCGCCGGAATATGCGCGCCGAGTTTCAGGGTCTTCAGGTCGAAGGCCACCGCCTCACCCGCCTTGCCGTCGTCGGTGTAGCCCTTGCCGGTGGCGGCCGAGACGCCAATGCCGTGGGTTCCGCCGGGAATCCCTTCGACCTTGCCGATGACATGGCCATCGCGGCCGTCGACCACCGAGACCGTGTCGCCGTGCGCCACATAGACCCGGTGCGAGGGCGGATCGAACACGACGTAGTCCCAGCGGTCGGGCGCGCCCAGGGGCACCGTCTTCGTCACTTTGTAGGTCGGCGGCGCATCAGCGGCGTGGGCGCCGAGCGAGGCCGTCAGGACGGCGCCTAAGGACAGTGCGGCGATCCAGCGAGGCGACATGGCAAAAGCTCCGGTGATCCGGGGTCAGACGGCCTGACCCGCAGGTGAAGGGCCTGGCTAGCATCCTCCCCGCGGCGGGCGTGTGACACCCCCAATCTGACGCCCCGAGCGCCCCGCAAGCTCGGCCTTTGTCGCGGACCTTTGCGCGAACCGTCACGCAAGCTGCACGAAGCCGCCGCACAACCGCCGAGTGAGCGGCCCGTGCGCCGGCGCCGCCTCTGATTGTCCGCCACCGGAATTTTGCACGGGGATATTCGATGAATCTCAAGCTTCGCGCCGCCCTGCTCGGATCGAGCGCCGCCCTGCTCGCCACCAGCGCCCATGCGGCCGACGCGGTGGCCGCCGACCCCACCGTCAGCGACGTGGTCGTCACCGCGCCGCGCGAGGAGGCGCTGGCGCGGGTGCGCCAGCAGGAAGCGCCCAACCTCATCGACGTCCAATCGGCCGAGACGATCGCCAAATACCCCGACTTCAACGCCGCCGAGGCGCTGGGCCGAATCCCGGGGGTCTCGCTGTCCAGCGACACCGGCGAGGGCCGATTCGTGAACATCCGCGGCATCGACGCCAACCTGAACGGGGCGACCTATGGCGGGGTGGTCCTGCTCAACACCAACGCCGGCGGAACCGCCGCGGGCGGCGGCGGCCGGGCGGTGGAGTTCGACACCATCCCTACCGGCGCCATCGACGGCATCGTGGTCACCAAGACCCGCCTGCCCGACCAGGAGGGCGAGGGCCTGGGCGGCACGATCGAGCTCACGCCGCGCTCCGCCGCCCACATCGTCCAGCCGTTCCTGGAAGGCACGCTGGGCTGGGGCTATGAGCCGCTGCACAAACACACCGGACCCGTCGATATAGATCTGGCCGGCGGCGCGCGCTTCGGTTTTGGCGACCACGGCCTGATCGTCGCCGGCGACGGCCAGCAGGCGCCGGTGCGCGCGGGATGGATCTCCAACCCCTACCCGTTCTCCTTCGTCCTCAATGCGTCGCGCAAGGACGACCGGCGGGCCGTGGACGACCTGGAAGAGAGCTACATCGACGACACCGGCGTTCCCGCCAAGGCCGACGCGGGCATCCAGGGCAAGGCGTTCAGCGGCGTGGACTTCCGCCGCTACGACTACCACCGCCGGCGCTTCGGCTATGGCGGCGAGTTCGACTTCCAGCCGAACGACGACCACAGCTACTACCTGCGCGCCAGCATCGCCGGCTACACGGAGGCAGTGCACAAGAACTTCTACCTGCTGCGCAACCTGGACGGCGCCGAGCAGGCCGACGGCAGCGTGCCGCGCGGCCCCGACGGGACCACCTTCCTGGCGACCGCCCAGCCGCAGGTGACCCTGACCGACGAGCAGGAGACCCACCGCAACCAGGTCTATGTGGTCGGCGGCCGCGACCGCTTCGGCGACGTGCAGCTGGACTATCGCGCCGCGTACAGCCGGGCGACCTTCGCCGTGGGCTACAACATCGGCGCGCGTTTCGCGGCCCCGACCGTAGCGGTCGACTACAACAACATCGCCAACGCCACGACGCCGAGCTTCAGCTACCCCGGCGGATTCAATCCGGACACGGCCAGCGCCTACAACCTCAACCGCATCACCAATTCGACGGAACACGACGTCGACGAGGAATATTCCTACGCGGCGAACCTGCAGTTCCCGCTCAGCCTCATCAACGACTCCGACCGGCTGAAGATCGGGGCCGAGGCGCGCATCCGGGACAAGACGGTCAACCCGTTCGTCGAGGACGGGATCGTCGCGCCGCAGCTGAACCTCGCCGCCGCCTCGACCGCGGCGAACCAGTACTATGACGGCCACTACCCGAACGGACCGTTCATCGACCGCTACGCCATCCGCAAGATCCTGGTGGGCCAGGCGGGATCGACCACCAGCGACCTGAATCAGGGCGGTTTCTTCACCGCCGACGAGGACATCTACGCTGGCTACGCCCAGTACTCGACCGACATCGGCAAATGGAACTTCCTGGCCGGGGCGCGGGTGGAGGCGACGCGGGCGAAATATTCCGCGTTCCAGACCACGACCGACGCCGCCGGCGATTCCACCACCGCGCTGGTCGCGCGCAAGGACGACTACACCAACGTCTTCCCCACGGTGCAGGCCAAGTACGCGATCGCCCCGAACCTGATCGCCCGCGCCATCTTTTCCACCGGCATCGGCCGGCCCGGCTTCGAGCAGGTGGCGGCCGCCTCCTCGGTGGACTTCTCCAACAGCCCGGTGCTGATCAGCCGGGGAAACCCCAACCTGAAGCCGATCACCGGCGACAACTTCGACCTGTCGCTGGAATACTACCTGGCGAACGGCGGGATCATCGAGGGCGGCCTGTTCGACAAGGAGTTCTCCAACTACATCGTGCCGCGCGTGCAGCACGGGGTAACCACCGACCCGCTGGCGCCGGGACAGCTGGCCGACGTCACGACCTTCCTGAACGTCTCCTCGGCCCACGCCCGGGGCGCGGAGCTCGCCTATCATCAGAAATTCACCTTCCTGCCCGAGCCGTTCGAGGGCCTGGGCGTCGAGGCGAACCTCACCCTGGTGGACTCCCGCATCCTGGAATACGACGCCGCCACCAGCGCGACGGGGACCAACCAGTTCGGCCTGCTGCCGGGCACCTCGAAGGTGACCTGGAACCTCGCCGGCTTCTACGAGGCGCAGGGCATTCAGCTGCGGCTGTCGTCGCAATATGTCAGCCACAGCCTGTTCGGCCTGGGCGGCGACAAGGCGCTGGACGTGCTGCAGGACAAGCGGCTGACGATGGACTTCACGTCGAGCTATCAGATCGACCCGCGCCTCAGCGTCTATTTCAACGCCAAGAACCTGCTGAACACGCCCCTGCGCTACTACGAGGGCAGCCCCGACCGCCCGATCCAGCGCGAGTTCTACGACGTGACCTACGAGGCCGGCGTGCGCTTCAAACTCTGAGCCGGAGGTGACGCGGCACGATCACGGCTGGTAGTCGAAGCCCTCCGCCTTCGCCTTCACCGCGCCGCCAAAGGTGTAGACGAGGCCGACGTAGGCGAGCTTCCCGTACTGATTTCGCAGGTAGTCGTCGCGCAGCAGCGGCGTGACGATCAGCCGGTGCAGCTTCTGGCCGTCGAAGGCGTCGGTGACCGTGATCACCGCGGCGAGGTTCGGCGCCAGCTGGCGCTTGAACCCGAGGTTCACCAGGTTGATGGCGGCGACCGAGCCCTGCGGGGTCAGGCGCTTGTCGGTGCGGCTGAACGAGACCTGGGCGGTGTCGGCCTGGGTGGGCCGCCAGTCCAGGTTGGCCTTCATGTTGAAGCCCGTGGTCGACCTAAGGCCCGTCGCGCCCAGCGCGGTGGCGTCGATCTGGGTCGTGAAGAGGTCACCGCTGAGCTTGTAGGAGAAATGCCCGATCAGCTTGCCGTTCGCGGTCAGCTCGAGGCCGGCCGAGCGGCTCTTGGGCAGGTTCGCCTTGGTGGTCAGCACCACGTCGTCGCTGACCGGCTGGACGATGTCGGTGACGCTGTTGCGGTCGAAGCGGTAGTAGGCCGTCGCCCCATAGGCCAGCGCCCGCAGGGCGCCGTTGTAGCCGGCCTCGTAGGACCAAGTGTCCTGCGGGGCGAGGTTCGGGTTCCCGGCCCGCAGGTTGTGGGTGTCCTGATGGTCGGCGAAGGGGTTGAGGATCTCCGGGTCGGGCCGGGTCAGCCTGCGGCTGACGCCGAACGACAGCTTGCCGTCGTCGCCAAGCGCCCGAGTCAGGTGGACGCTCGGGTAGAGGCCGGAATCGCTGCGCCCGCCCGGGATGTCGCCGGTGATCTGCAGCGTGGTGGCCCTGGCGGCTTCGAAGCGGACGCCGGCCTGGACGTCCCAGGGGCCGAGCGGCGTCTCATACTGGGCGTAGGCCGCGTTGACGGTCTGGCGGTAGCGGAAATGGTTGGTGACGTTCGGGTCGTCGGTGATCTGGCCGGTGACCGGATCGATTGTCCCGCCGCGCGGGTCGAAGGCATTCTGGTCATGCTCAAGGTCGTAGCCGGCCTTGAATTCCCGGCCCTTGGCCAGCGGCAGGTCGTAGTCGGCGCTGAACTCCGTCTTCACCAGGTCGTGGCTGATGTGCAGCTCGTCGAAGGTCGGCGCCGAGGGTGGCAGCGCGAAGGTGTTTCGGTAGGCGTTGCTCTCGCGCTCGTGCTCGGCGCTGCGCTGGAGGCCAAGACCGAGCGTCTCGCCTGGCCGCCCTAGCTTCTGGTCGAACCGCAAGCCTTCGCTGGTGTTGACGTTCCAGTCCTTGCCGTCGTCGTGCCGGTCGGAGATGTCGGCGACGGCGCCGCCGAGCGGACCGTCGGTGTCGTGCTGGTTGAAGTTGCGGTTGCCGTACAGTTCGCGGTGGCTGAGCGACAGGCCCACCGACTGGCGGTCGTTCAGGTCGTAGTCGGCTCCCAGCTTCGCCGACGGCGTCAGCCGCTTCTGATGCTCGTCCAGGCTCTGCAGGCTCGCGACCTCGGCGTTGGATGACGGATCGAGGACGGCGCGGTTGGTCGTGGTCAGCCGCTCGCGGGCGTCCTGGCGCAGCCCAAGCGCGCCGGACAGCTTCAAGGGGCCGGCGTTGTAGGCCCCGGCGAGGCCCGCGACGTAGCGCCGTTGGTCGCCCAGGCTGAGCTGCGCGCTGCCGGAAAGGCCGGCCTGGCGGGTCTTCTTGGTGATGATGTTGATCACGCCGCCCGAACCCTCCGCCTTGAACTGGGCCGGCGGCGTGGTCAGCACCTCGATCCTGGCGATGTCGCTGGCGGAGAACTGCTGCAGGCTCTGCCCGCGGCTGGAGCCGGAGAACTCCGCGGACGGCTTTCCGTCGATCAGGATGGTGACATTGCCATCCCCGCGCAGACTGACATTGCCGTCGGCGTCGACCGCGACCGACGGCACATTGTTGAGGACGTCCGCCGCCGAGCCGGAGGTGGACTGGAGGTCGCTGGTGACCGAATAGGTCTTGCGGTCGATCAGGGTCTGGGTCTGCGCCGCCTCGCCGGTGACGACCACCTCCTGGACGGTGGGCGTGGTCGGGGCGCGACCCGGCGCGGGCGCCGGCGCGCCAAGCGCCTGCGAGCCGGTCGCGCCGGCCACGGCTACCGCCGCCGCAAATCCCCCCAGTCGACGCATCTGGTCCCCAAAACCCCTGGCCGGGCCGGCCGCAGGGTCCTGTGTAAGGGGCAAGGCGTCACCGAGAGCTGTCACCGGCCTTGAAAATCGCCAATGTCCAGCGGCGGGGTGGGGCCGGCGCCCCCAATTCCACATCGAATCCTTATGCGGAAGCGGCTAAGAAGTCCGGGCTTTTGGGCCACTTAGGACGCTTCCATGGCCAGCGATGTCGCCGCCCCGATCGTATCTCCTGAACTGGACGTTTCAGACGCCGGAGCCGGGCCGCCCGCGCGCACGTCGCCGGCGCTCGGTTACGGCCTGAGCGTGCTCCTGGTCGCAGCGGCCGGGATCGTGGCGTTCGTCGTCGACCGCCTCGTGGCGACGCCCAATCTATCCCTGATCTTCGTGCTGCCGGTGATCGTGGCCGCGCTCAGCTTCGGCTGGGGGCCGGCGCTGGTCTCGGCCATGCTCAGTGTCGCCGTCGACGACTTCTTCTTCATCGAGCCGCGCTTCACGTTCCGGGTCGCCAGTCCGTCCGACGTTTGGGCGCTCGCCCTGCTGTTGGTGGTGGCCGCGATCGCAAGCACGGTCGGCGCCCAGTCCCGCGGCCGCGCGCTGGCGAACCGCCGCGCCGCCGAACAGGCCGAGGCCCTGCATCGCCTCGCCCACGCGGTGATCGAAGCCCAGCCGACCACCGCCCTGCTGAAGATCGCCGCCGCAGCGCTCAGCCAGATCTTCGACGCGCCGGCTGTGGTGCTGGCCGAGAAGGCCGGCAAGCTCTGGCTGGCGGCCACCGGCGGCGGCGCCCAACCCTCCGCCGCCGATATGGAGGCCGCCCACTGGTCGCTCGCCAATGACAAGGCGACTCGCGGCGAGACCTATCCCTTCGATCAGGCGGCCTTCGACTTCTGGCCAGTGCAGACCAGCCACCGCCTGGTGCTGGGCGTGAAACTGCAAGGACTGTCCGGCGGCCGGCCGCGCGACCCGGGCCGGCAAGTGGAATTGGTTGCCGCCTATCTCTCCGCCGCCGCCGCGGGCGCGCCGGGGGAGAAGCGCCGCCGCAGCGCCTAGACGGTCAACGCGCGTCCTTGGCGTAGAACTGCAGGGTCCGGACGAACTGGTCGATGTCGGCGACGTACAGCCGAAACGCATCGAAGATGTTCAGGTCGAAGAAGGCCGAGATCGGGATGTAGAGGTTCTTGGTCTTCTCGGACACCGCCACATAGCCAAGGTCGGTCAGGGCCTTGACCTTGCGGCGCACGGTCTCGCGGGGAATGCCGGAGGCGTCAGCGACCCCGGCGAGCGAGACCCCCATGCCGGCGGAGTCCAGGTAGATCTGCTCGATCGCGTCGCGGTCGGTGGCGGCGCCGCCCAGATTGAGGATGGCCTGGAAACAGGCTTCGACGACCACAAAGAAGATCATCACCATCTCGTAGTCGTAGCCGAAAATCTCCGCGAAGCGGCGGGTCGTTCGGGTGAACTGGCGAATGGAAAAATAAAGCTCCAGGCGGCTCAACACCGAGATGTCTGCGGTGGGGTCGTCCATGTCTCACCTGGCCGGGGCGCGGATCCTGCAAACCCCGGTCTCATTTGGCAGACGTCAACCGATATGGCCAGGGCGCACACCGTTGGCGTGAGTCCGCGCGCCGCCTCTGCGAAACGGTGGGTCGGGGCTGAGTTTAGCCTTGGCTGAGGACCCGCGTCTCCGGCTCCGGCTGGACGGAAACACTCACCTCGCCCCGCGCCGCCGCGCGCGCCGCCGCGTCCAGGATCGCCACCAGGCGATCGAAGCTCTCGTCGATCTCCTGTTGGCGGCTGCGCCGATCGCTGGCTTCCAGGCAGATCGCGCCGTGCACGGCGGCGCGGCAACACCAGGCCAGGGTTTCGGCCTGAGGGTCGGTCACACCGCAGGCGCGCAGGACGGCGCATTCGGCCCGGGTCAAGGGGTCCTGCTCGCGGATGTTTCCGGCTCGCGAACTGGCCGGCCGCATGAGGGCGGCCTCATACATTCCCGGCTGCGCCTGGGCATAGAGCCGTTGGGAGTCGAACAGGGCCTCCAGAGCCGGCCGCCCGCGGCGACCGCCGATCGCGCCCTCGACCAATTCGGCCAGCTCGGTCTGAGCGCGGGCGGTCACCGCGTCGCGAATCTCGTCGAAGTCGCGGACAAAGCGCAGGATCGTCTCCGGCCGCATGTGCAGGTCGCGCCCGATCGCCGCCAGGGTCAGGGCCGAGAGGCCCTCCTGGCGAACGATCGCGTTGGCGACACTGAAGATGCGTTCGCGGAGCAGTTCCGTCCCGTCGCGGCTGTTCCGCCGCCGTCCATCCACGCGCATGGTTCCTCCTTTCGACGTTGCAGGGAGAGGACGGCGGTCGCCGTCTAGAAGTGGAAGATGATGTCGCCGGAGAGGACGGCCTCGGTCTTCTTGTCCGGCGCGACCCCCGTGTAGGGGTTGCCGTTGAAGGCCGTCTTGCTCGCCCAGTAGTAGGTGATCTCCGGCCGCAGTTCGATCTGCGGGCTCAGCCAGTGCTGGAGGCCGAGGCCAAGATCCTCATACACGGCGGCGGTCCCGGTCCTCTGGCCGACGGTATCGTCGAACCATTCGGTGCGCAGTGAGATGTTGTCGCGCGGCGTGGGCTGGTAGTTCCAATAGGCGAGGGCCGCGTAGGTGTTCGACCGGCAGGTCAGCGCCGTGGCGCTCTTACACTGGGCGGCGTCCGGGGCGTTGAACGGGACGTATTGCGGCGAGAACGGCGTGCCGCCATTGGCGATCGCCGCCGCCGCGGTCGGGTTGTTGAGGTTCGGCACCTTGTCTTCGAAGGTGTTGTAGGCCTCGAAGGACACGTGCATTTTGTCGTTGAACTTGTGGTAGTAGGTGAAGCCGTACCACTGCAGGTTATTGTAACCCCAGACACCTTTATTGATCGCGTCGGCGCAGAAGTAAGCAGCGTCATGTCCGGTGTCGGTCTGGAACCGCGCGCAGGCGGTGACAGACGGCCTCGCGCCCGGATCCTTCAGCATCGTCGTTCCCGGGTACAGCGGATTGGGGTCCGGATTGGGAATCTTCACGCCCACGTGCCAAGGCGGCGCCTCGGTGCCGACGTTCACGCCCAGCTGCAGCATGACGTTCTTGTTGACCGCCAGCGTCCCTTGCAGTCCGTCGTTGGTGTAGTTGTCGAAGGAATAGCCCATCGAGTGGGAATACATGTAGTTGTTGGGAGCGAGCTGGGCCTCGATATCGGGCACCGAGATGTAGCGCCCGAGGCGCAGCATCAGGCCGTCCGCCACCTGCGGGAAGTAGAGCTCCCCGTAGACCATCGGGAAGTCATAGCCGTAGGTGTTGTTGTGCTTGAGGAACTGGTAGCTCGCGACGCCATAGGCCGTCGTGTAGCGGTAGTCGGTGCCATAGATGGCGGAGACCCGGAAGCCCCAGTCGACGTGGTCGGTCTGCACCGTGTCGGGCGTGCGTTCCACATAGATCACGGCCTGGTCCAGCTGCGCTGAGTTGGGCTTGAAGTCGTAGGCCGCGGGCGCGTTGCCGTACTTCTGGCTGCTGGTGCTGAGGTTGCCGCCGACGTCCACCCAGCCATAGGCCTGGATGCCGGCGGCGCTCATCGCCTCGCCGAGACCTGTGTGCGCGATCGCCGTCATCAGGGGACTGTCGACCGAGGCGGTGCGGTTGTTGCCGATCAGCGTGGCGGCGCCATAAGGCCAGTCGGTGAACGGCATGGGCGGCGCGCTTTGCGGCGGGGCCGTCCAGCCCTCCTTCGTCGAGGCGGGCGCTTTCGGATCGGCAGGCGCAGCAGCCTGGCCCCACTCGGCGCCATAGTACTTGAACAGGCGCTCGACCGGGTTGGTCCCGATCGCCTTGTCGACTGCCTGGACGGTGTAGTTGGGGTCTCCGCCCGCCGTCGTGGTCGGGGCGTCAGCCGACTGGGCCCGCACCCCCGACGCCATCGCGGCCAGGCCAAGCGCGGCCATGCTCGCAGCCGTCAGCCGCCGTCCCGCCCGCACCGGCGACTTCGGCTCGTCTCTTAGATTCAACATCGATGTTCACGCCTCTGAAGTAGCGCCGCCGAACAGACCGGCGGCGTCGATGGAGCCGGGTTGCATCCCGGCGTCACCCCGATGGACCGGATTGGCCGTCAGCCGGTGTTTGGCCGCGAAGCGCCTCGATTCACCCAGGCCGCGCTGAAGGCGGCCGGAACCAATTTGCTTACGACTTGATCAGCCCATTTTGGTGCCGGATGGATAGGGGACAGCCCCATCAGGGAACAATGAGGCTTTGGTGATTTTCCGTAAGGACGCCATAAGGATCGGCATATATTTCTCGATAAAACAATATGATAGTCAAACTCTTCCGCGCCGGGTCCTGGGGTTGCTCCGCCATTTATCGGAGACTACATAGTGGGCAATTACAGCCCATTATGGGTTTTCGGATAAGCCTCAAACTGACGAGGCCTAGACAGCCAAAAAGGAATTCAGACGTGCGTTTCGACATGAAGCTTTGCGCCGCCGCTGCGGCTCTGCTGGGCGGATCCTGGTCGCTCGCCGCACCCGCGCTCGCGGCGCAGATGACCAATCTGCCGATCTACGAGGTGGCCGCCGCCGCGCCGCCGGCGAGCCGTGTGATCGGTTCGGTGCGGGTGCGGGAGTGCCGGACGGACTCGACGGAGGCGCGCTCCGCGGCATTGGCGCGACTGAGCCAGAAGGCCTCCGCCATGGGCGCCAACGGACTGATCAACGTCCGGGTCGACGTCGGCCAAGCCTACCAGCGCGACATCAAGAACGGCATGCCCAACCCCTGCCTCTACCGGACGGTAGCCAGGGGCGATGCCGCGGTGCTGAGCGGCCCCGGGCGTGCCGCGCCCCAAGTGGCGGCCGCTCCCAACTAGCCCGCGCACCGGCCGCGCCCTCCCCTCCGGCGCGGTCTGGGACCGGTGTGGCGAGCCCCATGCTCGCCACACCGGGTATTTTCTCAAATCCCCGGCGCGACGGGAGGCTAGGCGCCCGCGGGCCGGATCGCCTCGTCGATCATCAATCGGTAGCCGATGCCCGGCAGGGTGTAGATCAGCTTGGGCTCGGCCGGGTCGGCTTCGATCTTCTGGCGCAGCTGGCCGATGAACACCCTCAGGTACTGCATATCCTCGCCGTGCGCCGGCCCCCAGAGCGAGATCAGCAGCTCCTTGTGCGTCAGCACCTTGCCATCCGCCTCGGCGAGCTTGATCAGCAGTTCATATTCCTTCGGCGACAGGTGAACCGGCTCACCCGCCCGGGTGACCAGGCGGCGGCGGACGTCGATGGTCAGGTCGCCCGCCTGCACGATCGCCGGCGGGGCGTCGGTCTGGCGCGCCTGGCGGCGGATGATGACCCGCAGGCGGGCCAGCAGTTCGCCCACCCGGAACGGCTTTTCGACATAGTCGTCGGCGCCGGCGTCGAAAGCTTCGATCTTCTCCATCTCCCGGTCGCGGGCCGACAGGATGAGGATCGGCCCTTCGTAGAAATCGCGCGCCTTGCGGAGCACCTCCTGCCCATCGAGGTCGGGCAGACCGAGATCGAGCACCACAGCATCCGGTGGGCGTCGGGCGATTTCCGCCAGGGCCTGGCGGCCCGTATCGGCTCGAGCGGCTTCGTAGCCGGCGGCATGCAGCGCAGGGCCCAGGAACCGGTGGATCTGCGGTTCGTCGTCGACGATCAGGACCCGAAGCCTATGCATGCGCCGCCGACTGCCTCGCGCCGGCTGCGAGCCGGCCGCGTCCGACGAGATTGACGACCGCCCTCACAGGCCAACCTCGAATTCCATCATCAGGTCTGTGATACGGCGCGCGCGCCTAAGGGAACCATTCGGAATCCGCGCAAAGTGGATCAGCGTTTCATAAAGAGGCGCCACGCGAGAATCGCAGCGCCTGAGGCCTATGCGTCCGGCCCGCGCTCCGAACACCCGCTGATGATGCGATTTCGGCGCCGTCTTGATCTCTCGCTTATGGCGAACCCGCCGATCCGAATGGAGGCCTTACGCGCCCGCGTGGGACAATCGGGACAATGGGAGCTCGGCTCCATCGGTCGAGGGCGTCCATGCCGAAATCCGTAGCGTACCCCCTCTCCCGCACCGCCGCTGTCACCGCACTCCTCGACGCTGCCGGTCTTACGCAATCCAGCATCATCCGGGTCACCGGCGAGGGCGCGCTCGTCGCCCTGCTGTGGCTTCGCCGGCACGGCTACGATCACGTCGGCTACGGCTGGGCGGGTGCGGACGCGCCGCGCCAGGAGCCCGACGCCATCCTTGTGACCCACACCTGTGACGAGATCGCCCTGAAACGCCTGCTGGCCGTCGGCCGCCAGGTGCGGCCGGGCGGCGTCTTCATCTTCCGCCACCGCCTGGAATCCGAAGGCTGCGCGCTCGGGATCGAGTGGCTGCTGGACCAGGCCGGATTCGCCACCGAGCGGCGGCTCACCGGCGCCCACCGCGGGCTGGTGATCGCGCGCCGCCGCAGCCTGGCGATGTGCAAGGCGGCCTGACGGACCCGCGTGCGAGACCCCGACGAGCGGAACCGCGCGCGCCCTCACCTAGAAGCGGTAGGTCAGGTCTACGCCAGCCGTGAACGGCTGGTTGGTGACGATCCGGTTGAAAGCTGCGCTGGGCAGCGCCTCCTGGAACAGACTCTCCAATTGGGCGTGCTTGTTGAACAGGTTGTTGACGAACAGCGACGCGCCCCATCCGTCGGTCGACTGCACGCCCACGCGCGCGTTGGCCAGGTTGTAGCCCGGCAGGGGGATGTACTCTCCGTTCAACGAGAATCCGAAGGGGAAGGCCAGCGAGTAGCGCTGCCCGACGTAGGCGTCCTCCACCCGCGCTGTCAGGGTATATTTGGGCGTCAACTCCTTCGAATAGCTGAGGCCGACATTGGCGTTCACCGGCGCCACGTCCGAAAGCTTGTGGGTCGGCGTCAGCTGCCAGTGAGGGCCCGGATCCACCCAGGCATGGGTCAGGCCGAGTGAGGCGTCCATTTGGAAACCGCCGCCAAGGATGGCGCGCGTCTCAATCTCGCCGCCGTAGATGGTCGCCTTGTTGCCATTGATGTTGAGGGCCCAGTCGCCGGGGAGCGCCTCGAGCTGAATATTCTCCCAGTCTTCGTAGTAGACGCTGGCGTTGACGATCAGGCGGCGGTCGAAGAACCGCGCCTTTTCGCCGAGCTCGTAGCTCCAGACCGAATCCGGCTGGTAGCTGGTCGGCCATTTGCCGCCCGGGAAATTGTAGGGGGCGAATACCGCGCTCCAATAGGGGCCGGTCACCGGATAGACGGCGTTGCCGCCGCCGGGGCGGAAGCCCTTGGCGATGGTGCCATAGACCATCAGGTCGCTGTCGAACTCGTAGGACAGGTTGAACTTCGGATTGAAGCCGTTCTCGGATTGGCGGATCAGGCCGGAGTCCGAAGGCGTTGCGGCCCCAAGGCCCGAGCCCCAGCCGCTGATCGACGACGAGAAGCGATAGTCATAGCTGTACCAGCGCAGACCGACCGTCGCCTTGAGCTGGTCGGTGATGTCGTAGGTCCCCTCCCCGAACACCGCATATTGGATCAGGTGGGTCGGCGACCGGGCGATGAACCACTGGGTCGTCGTGGCCGGCGCGAACGTGCCCAGGTCCAGGTAGGCTGAAGGGTTGGAGGTGATCCCGTCGAACTGCCAGTCGGCCTTGAAGTTGCTGTAGAACAGCCCGGCGACCCACTTGAACTTGCCGCCCCCCTTCGAGGCGAAGCGCAGTTCCTCGCTGAGCTGCTCGGATGTGTCGTCCTCCTTGCCGGAAACCATCCCCGATCCGGTGGGCCCATAGTACCCAGGATTCGGCAAGCCGTTATTGGAGGCGAAGGTCGCGCCGGTGTCCGGATTGTTGAAGTCCTCGCTGGCGTCCTCGACCTGCGTCGACTTGCGATTCCATTGCGCCGTGCTGGAGGTCACCTCGAAGGCGTCGAAGCTGTAGTTCAGATTGAGGGCGAAGACCGCAATGCTGTCGGTCAAGGGTTCGGCGATATCGAATGGCTGATAGTGCGCCTGCGTCCCCGGATCGCTGTCGTAGGCGCTGATCCCGTTCTGCTTGCTGGTCTGATAGAAGAAGGACGGCGTGATGGAGAGTCGATCGGTCGGAGCCCAGAGCAAGGTAGCCCGCACCGCATAGGCCTGATCGTCGTTGACGCCCTTGTAGTCCTTTTGCATTGGAGCCGCTTGGACATTGCCGCGCGTCGAGCCGTCTGTGCTCACCAGCGGGAACGCGCCGGGCGCCGCCACGATCCTGTCGATCCAGCCGCTCGTATAGGCCTCGGTGCCCACCAGACGCAGGGCCAGCTTGTCCTGCACCAGCGGGATGTTGATCATCCCGTTGACCGTGTGGTTGAACCCGCCGCCCTCGGTATCCGACAGGATGGTCTGAGCCGAGGCGTGGAAGCCGGTCGGGTCGGGTTGACTGGTGATCAGCCTGACCGTGCCCCCCATGGATCCCGAGCCGTAGAGCGTACCTTGCGGGCCCCGCAGGACCTCGATGCGGTTGAGGTCATAGAGCGTCGGGTCGATCACCACCTTGCCGTTCTGGGCGCCGGCGGGGGCGGTCATCGGGATGTCGTCGAGATAGAAGCCGACAGTCGCCGAATTTCCCCCGCTCGAGGTCATCCCACGCAGTTCGATCTCGGTCTGGCCCGGTCCCTCGCTCTTCAGCGAGACGCTCGGCGTGGACTGAGCCAGATTGGTGAAGTTGGTGATGCCGCGGGCCTGTAGTTCGCCGCCGCCCACCGCCGAAATGCTGATCGGGGTATCCTGCACTGTGCCGGCCCGCTTGGACGCCGTCACGATCACTTCGGCGACCATCGATGCGTCGGCGGCGCCCGCGGCGGCCCCGCCCTCGACGCCGGCGGCGGGTTCGGCGTGCGCGGCCAGGGCGAAGGCGATCGCCGTGCTGCTCAACAGGACGGCGAGGATGGTTTTGCGGCGCGAATTCATGACGTTCCCCAACCGCAATGTTGCGGTGCAATACGGCGGTATCAGGGGGGTGCGTCAGGGTTCCATTCGTGTCCGTGCAAGGACTGATAAACGGAACATAAGGCGCCTGATCTCAATGCCCTCGGCGCACGGCAAGCCACGCGGGTTTGGGCGCACGGTTGGCGATGAATATCCCGGAAGGAGGCGAGCCCGGCATCTGCGTTCAGGCCTGGGGCGCGATCCGGAGCATGTCGTCGGTGACGAAGCGGTAGCCGATCCCGGGTTCGGTCGTGATGACCTGCGGCTCGGACGGATCGCTTTCGATCTTCTGCCGCAGCTGACCGATGAAGACGCGCAGATACTGGGTGTCGTCGGCGTGCGCCGGCCCCCAGATCGAGATCAGCAGGTCGCGGTGCTGCATGACCTTGCCGGCGTTCTGCGCCAGCTTGGCGAGCAGGTCGTATTCCTTCGGCGACAGGTGGACCAGATCGGCGCCCCTGGTGACCAGGCGGCGCGGAAAATCGATGGTCAGCGTCCCAGACTTGACGATCGGCGGCGGCGGCTCGCCCGCATGCAGGCGTTGCCGCAAGGCCGCCCGCAACCTGGCGAGCAGCTCGCCCACGCCGAACGGCTTCTCCACATAGTCGTTGGCGCCGTTGTCGAGCGCGTCGATCTTCTCGGTTTCCCGGTCGCGCGCCGAGAGGATGATGATCGGCTCGTGGTAGAATTCACGCGCCTTGATCAGCACCTGGCGGCCGTCCATGTCCGGCAGGCCTAGGTCGAGGACCACCGCGTCCGGCGCGGCGCGCGCAATCTCGCGAAGGCCCTCAGCGCCGGTGTCGGCGCGCAGGGGCTCGAACCCGGCCGCCTCCAGCGCCGCCCGCAGGAAGCGGTGGATCTGCGCCTCGTCGTCGATGACCAGGACACGAGGGTGATGCGCGCTCATGGGTTGGCCTCGGTCCTTTGCGGCGATTTCGGCAGGCTGATCAGCACGCGGGTGCCGTGATCGCCATGGATCGGGCTGGCCGCGGCGATCCGCCCGCCCATGGACTCGATGAAGCCCTTGGAGATCGACAGGCCCAGGCCGGCGCCCTTGGTCCGGTCCGTGGGCTCTTCCATGCGGCGGAATTTCTCAAACACCCGCTCCAGCTCCGCCGTCGGGATGCCCTTGCCCTCGTCCTCGATGCTGATGACGACGTTGTTGCGATCCTCGTAGGCCGCCAGGTCGATCGCGGTATCGTCGGGGCTGTAGGCTATGGCGTTCTCCAGGATATTGACCACCGCCTGCTCCAGAAGGTTCGGGTCGAGTCGCACCGGCGGCAGGTCGGTCGGGAAGTCCCGCTCGATGTGTCGCTTGCCGAGCCGGCGGGACACGCGTTCGGCGGCGCCGACCAGGACGTCGCGCACGTCGACCCAGTCTTCGCGGATGTTCAGGCCGCCGCCTTCAAGGCGCGTCATGTCCAGGAGGTTGCCAACGTAGCGGTTGAGGCGTTCCGCCTCCTCACGGACGCTCTGCAGAAGATCGGCTCGCGTGGCGGCAGGCATGCCCTCGCCATATTCGATCATGGTGGTGGTCGACCCCAGCACCGTCGAGAGCGGCGTGCGCAGGTCGTGACTGATGGAATTCAAGAGCGCAGCGCGGAAGCGGTCCGAGCGCCGCAAGGTCTCCGCCTCGACGGCGGCGAGCGCCAGATCGGCGCGCTCCAGCGCCACCGCGCCCTGGTCAAGCAGGGC
Organism: Phenylobacterium sp.; assembly: GCF_035309685.1. Taxonomy (GTDB): domain Bacteria; phylum Pseudomonadota; class Alphaproteobacteria; order Caulobacterales; family Caulobacteraceae; genus Phenylobacterium. The sequence continues at coordinate 5,559 of NZ_DATGEX010000004.1, read as the reverse complement.
CAGGACCAGCTTTTCCTCGTCCGATCCGGGCGTGAGAGTGTTGGCCTCGACCCCGGCGACGCCCACCCTGTTGCGGACCCCCTGGAGCGGCCAGAAGGTCCAGCTGGTCTGCGGCAGGGTTCCGGTCCCGGACCCGGCGGCCTCACCCTTCTCCCAGGCCCAGCGCGCCGCGGCCATGGCGGCGGCGCCCAGGTCTTCAAGCACGGGCGCGCCGGCCACCGGCACGATCTCCTCGCCCTGTGGCAAGAGCACGATCGCCTTGGCGCTGCCGGCCGCGGAGATCTGGTCGGCGAGCGCGTGGGCGGTGTCGTCGCGCGTCGCCGAGCCCGAGAGCCGCCGGCTCGACGCCAGAAGCGAGGCGATCGCCGAAGCACGGGCCGAGGTCCTGCGGGACTGGTCGCGGATGCGACCCGTGAGCCAACCGGTGGTCATGGCCACCACGAAGAACACCGCGAAGGTCAACACATCGGTAGGATGGCCGATGACGAAGGACAGTCGCGGCTCAAGGAAGAAGAAATTGTAGGCGAGCGCCGCGGCGGCGGCGGCGGTGACCGCCGGCCAGAGGCCGAACGCCAGGCCCGCGCCCAGGACGCTCAGCAGGAAGATCATCGCCAGGTTGGCGCCCGTGGCGAACTGGTCGAGCAATCCGGCCAGGCCGCCGGTCAGCGCGACCAGGACCAGCGCGCCGGCATGACCGCGCCAGCCGGCCAGGCTGAACGGCGGCAAGGCCACCAGGGGAGCCTTGCCGTCGTCATCCCCACGCTCGGTGACCACATGGACGGCGGCGCCGCGGGCCTGCCGCAGCAGCGCCGTGGCCAGGGTGCGGCCGAGCAGTTCCCGCAGGCGGCTGTCGCGCGACTTGCCGATGACGATCTGGGTGACGTTGTTGCGCCGCGCATAGGCCATCACCGAGGCCACCACGTCGTCGCCGGTCAGCACGACCGTCGATCCGCCCAGTTGCTCGGCCAGTTTCAAAGCCTCGCTGAGGCGGCTCTGGGCCACCGGCGACGCGGCCTTCTGGTTGGGGCGCTCGACATGGGCGACCGTCCACGGCGCGTCCATCATCATGTCCGAGAGGCGCCGCGCCGTGCGCACCAGCGCGCTGGCCATGGCGTCGCCGCCGACCAGGACAACGATGCGCTCGCCCGCCGCCCACGGGCCCTCGACGCCCTTCTCGCGCATGGTGGCGATCAGCTGGTCGTCGACCGTCTGGGCCATACGCCGCAGCGCCAGTTCACGCAGCGCAGTCAGGTTTTCAGGTTTGAAGAAATTGTCGGCGGCCAGCCTCGCGGTCTCGGGCACATAGACCTTGCCGTCGGCGAGCCGCTCGCGGAGTTCGTCCGGCGTGATGTCGACGAGCTCGATATCGTCCGCGCGAGAGAGCGCCGAGTCCGGAACGGTCTCGCGCTGGCGCACGCCGGTGATGCGCAGGACAACGTCGACCAGGCTTTCCAGATGCTGGACATTCAGCGTCGTCCAGATGTCGATGCCGGCGCCCAGCAGCTCTTCGACATCCTGCCAGCGCTTGGGATGGCGGGAGCCCGGGGCGTTGGAGTGAGCGTACTCATCGACGATCAGCAGCTTCGGCCGGCGCGCGAGCGCGCCGTCGATGTCGAACTCCATGAGAGTCCGAGCCTTGTATTCGATCGGCCTGCGCGGAAGCACCTCAAGGCCGCGCAACAGGGCTTCGGTCTCGCGCCGGCCGTGGCTCTCGACGACGCCGATCACCACATCATCGCCCTCGGCCTTGCGGCGCCGTGCGGTGCGCAGCATCTCGTAGGTCTTACCCACGCCCGGCGCCATGCCGAGAAACACCTTGAGGCGCCCGCGCCGCGCCTTGTTTGCGGCGGCGAGGAGCGCCTCGGGGTCAGGCCGGCGCGGTTCGTCCGTGGTGTTCATCGCCACTCCCGCATGTGGGCGCCCGGATCTCGACGTCCGGGCCTAGCCGGCCGGCGGGGTGGGCCGAGCCGGAGCCGCCGCGTCGAGCGCGAGGTTGGTCTTTAGCACGTTGACGTGCGGCTGGCCGAAGATCCCCAGCCAGGCGCCGGTGGTGTTGGCGCTGATCGCGCGCTCGACCTCGCCCACCGGAATACCGCGGGCCGCGGCGACCCGGGCCGCCTGACGATTGGCGTTGGCGGGCGAGATGTCGGGGTCCAGCCCAGAGCCGGAGGTGGTCACGGCGTCGGCCGGGACCGGGCCCGGGCCTTCGCTCTGCAGACCCGCCGTGTCCTTGGCGATGCGCTTGGCCAGATCGGGATTGAGCGGGCCGAGGTTGGAGCCGGACGAGTTGGAGGCGTCGTAGCCGTCGTTGCCCGCCGCCGAGGGACGCGGATGCAGGTACTGCGGCTTGGCGAAGTTCTGAGCGATCAGCGACGAGCCGATCACCTCACCCTTGGCGTCGCGGATCAGGCTGCCGCCCGCCTGGGCCGGGAAGGCCACATGGGCGATGCCGGTGATGACCAGCGGATAGATGACCCCGAGCAACAGGGTGAAGAACAGGGTGGCGACGATGGCCGGGCGGATCTGGGCGAACATGGCGGGTTCCTAAAGGGCCTGCGGGCGGCGGGACGGCGCGGTCACGCCAAGCCCACGCCGGAGACGATGAGGTCGATGAGCTTGATGCCGACGAACGGCACGATGACGCCCCCCACGCCATAGATCAGCAGGTTGCGCTGCAGGAGACGGCCGGCGCCGATCGCCTGATAGCGAACGCCGCGGAGCGCCAGCGGGATCAGGGCCACGATGACGAGGGCGTTGAAGATCACCGCCGACAGGATCGCGCTCTTCGGACTGTGCAGCCCCATGATGTTGAGCGCGCCGAGCGCCGGCAGGGTGACGACGAACAGCGCCGGGATGATCGCGAAATATTTGGCGACGTCGTTGGCGATGGAGAAGGTCGTCAGGGCGCCGCGGGTGATCAGCATCTGCTTACCCACCTCGACGATCTCGATGACCTTGGTCGGGTCAGAATCCAGGTCGACCATGTTGCCCGCTTCGCGCGCTGCTTGCGCGCCCGTCTGCATCGCCACACCGACATCGGCCTGGGCCAGCGCGGGCGCATCGTTGGCGCCGTCGCCGCACATGGCCACCAGCCGGCCACGGCCCTGCTCGTCGCGCATCAGCCGCAGCTTGTCCTCGGGCGTCGCTTCGGCCAGGAAATCGTCGACCCCGGCTTCCGACGCGATGGCCGCGGCGGTGACCGGATTGTCGCCGGTGATCATCACCGTGCGCAGGCCCATGCGGCGCAGGTCGGCGAAGCGTTCCTTGACGCCCGGCTTCACCACGTCCTTCAGGTGGATCACACCGAACAGGATCCCGTCTTCCGAGACCGCCAGCGGCGTGCCGCCGGAGCGGGCGATGCGGTCGACCGCGGCGGTGAACTCGGCGGGCGCCTGGCTGGCTTCAAGCCCAGCGTCCTTGAGCACCGCATCGACCGCGCCCTTGCGCCATTTGCCGCCGCCGGCGTCGAGGCCGGATTGCCGGGTGGTGGCGCTGAACGGAATGACCGTCGCGCCCTTCGGCGCCTCCAGCACCAGGCCCTGGTTGCGGGCCAGTTCGACGATCGAGCGGCCTTCCGGCGTCTCATCGCCCAGCGAGGCGAGCAGGGTCGCGCGCAGCATCATCTCGGGCCGCACGCCCGGCGCCGGGATCAGCTCGGTGGCCATGCGGTTGCCGAAGGTGATGGTGCCGGTCTTGTCGAGCAGCAAGGTGTCGACGTCGCCCGCGGCCTCCACCGCCCGGCCGGACGTGGCCAGCACATTGAACTTCAGGAGCCGGTCCATGCCGGCGATGCCCACGGCGGACAGCAGGCCGCCGATCGTCGTCGGGATCAGGCAGATGAACAGCGCGCCCAGCACCATCGGGTCGATCTTCACGCCCGAATAGGTCCCCAGGCCCAGCAGGGTCACCACCGCGATCAGGAAGATCAGGGTGAGGCCCGCCAGCAGCACCGCCAACGCGATTTCGTTCGGGGTCTTCCGGCGATCGGCGCCTTCCACCATAGCGATCATCCGGTCGAGGAAGGTCGAGCCGGCTTCGGAGGTGATGCGGATCTTCAGCCAGTCGCTGACGACGGTCGTGCCGCCGGTGACGGCCGAGCGGTCGCCGCCGCTCTCGCGGATCACCGGGGCGCTTTCTCCGGTGATGGCGGCCTCGTTGACCGAGGCGATGCCCTCGACGATCTCGCCGTCCGAGGGGACGACGTCGCCGGTCTCCACCAGGACCACCTGGCCGACCTTCAGCTCATTGGCCGGCGTGAGCACGACCACGCCGGCGGCGTTCAGCAGCTTGGCCTTGGTGGTCACCCGCGTGGCCCGCAGGCTGTCGGCGGCGGCCTTGCCGCGGCCCTCGGCGACACTCTCGGCGAGGTTGGCGAACAGGACGGTCGCCCAGAGCCACAGCGCGATCTGCAGAGCGAAGGCCCAGTCGCCGCCGTCCTTGATCGCCAGGATCGTGGACATGGTCGCGAGCACCGCGACGATCCAGGTCGCAAAGATCACCGGATTGCCGGTCAGCTTGCGCGGATCCAGCTTGACGAAGGAGTCGCGGGTCGCGCGGGCCATGATCGGGCCCGAGAAGCTGCCGACGAGGGTCGCGGCCTTGCGGCGGTTCTCACCCAGAGATGCGGTTGCGTTGGTCATGTGATGGGCCCTGAGGCTTTCAGCGGGGGGTTCAGTGGGCCGCGGCGACGGCGTGGAGCACCTGGAAGTGCTCGACGATCGGGCCGAGGGCGAGGGCGGGGAAATACTGCAGGCCGCCCATGATCACGATCACCCCGATCAGCAGGCCGATAAACAGCGGCCCGTCGGTCGGGAAGGTGCCGGCGGTGGCCCCGAGCTTGGGCTTCATGGCCATGGACCCGGCGATGGCCAGCACCGGAATGGCGTAGGCGAAGCGGCCCAGCAGCATGGCGACGCCCAGCGTCGCGTTCCAATAGGGCACGTTGGCCGAGAGGCCCGCGAAGGCCGAGCCGTTGTTCCCCGTCGCCGAGGAGTAGGCGTAGAGGATCTCCGACAGGCCGTGCGGACCCGGATTGGCCAGGCCCTTCAGCGCCACGGGAACCACCGCGGCGACGCCGGCGAAGCCCAGGATCGAGACCGTCAGGATCAGCACCGCCAGCATGGCGTACTTGACCTCCCGGGCCTCCACCTTCTTGCCGAGGTACTCCGGCGTGCGTCCGACCATCAGCCCGGCCACGAAGACCGCGATCAAGGCCAGCACAATCATGCCGTAAAGGCCGGAGCCGACGCCGCCGGGGACGATCTCGCCCAGTTGGATCATGAACATCGCCATACCGCCGGCCAGCGGCATGAAGCTGTCGTGCATGGCGTTGACGCCGCCGTCGGAGGCGCCGGTCGTGGCCGCGACCCAGATGGCGGTGGACGGCGCGCCGAAGCGGACCTCCTTGCCTTCCATGTTCACCGACGCATCGGCGCGGGCCGCCACCAAGGCCGGCGCCGGCTGGGTCTCGGCCACATAGACGACCGAGGCAGCGACGAAGATGAAGATCGCCATGACCGCGACCAGGGCGCGGGCGTCGCGCTTGGCCAGCACGATCCG
>NZ_DATGEX010000003.1:0-57998 GCF_035309685.1 Phenylobacterium sp. | reverse complement strand
GCCGCAGAACACCACCGGCTGCACGTCGCGGAAGCCGGGCAGGGCGGCCTCGGCGGGGCGCTTCTCGTCGGTGATGGTGTCGCCGACCGCGGCCTGGGCGACTTCCTTGATCTGGGCGGTGATGAAGCCGATCTCGCCGGGACCCAGGCTCTCGACCTCGGTGCGCTTGGGGTTGAACACCCCGATGCGGTCGATCAGGTGGGTCGAGCCTTGCTGCATCATCTGGACCCGCTGACCCTTGCGCAGCGACCCGTCGATCACCCGCACCAGCACCACCACGCCCAGGTAGGCGTCGTACCAGGCGTCGACCAAGAGGGCCTTCAGCGGCGCGTCGGCGTCGCCCTTGGGCGCGGGCAGGCGGTGGACGATGGCTTCCAGCAACTCGTGGATGCCGGCGCCGGTCTTGGCGGAGGTCAGGATGGCGTCCGAGGCGTCCAGGCCGATCACGTCCTCGATCTGCTGGCGGATCCGCTCCGGCTCGGCGGCCGGCAGGTCGATCTTGTTCAGGACCGGAACGATCTCGTGGTTGTTGTCGATGGCCTGGTAGACGTTGGCCAGCGTCTGGGCCTCGACGCCCTGGCTCGCGTCCACCACCAGGATCGAGCCCTCGCAGGCGGCGAGGCTGCGGCTGACCTCATAGGCGAAGTCGACGTGCCCGGGTGTGTCCATGAGGTTGAGGACATAGGTCTCGCCATCGTCGGCCTTGTAGCTCAGGCGCACGGTCTGGGCCTTGATGGTGATCCCGCGCTCGCGCTCGATCTCCATGTTGTCGAGCACCTGCTCGGTCATCTCGCGCTGGGTGAGCGCGCCGGTCTCCTGGATCAGCCGGTCGCTGAGCGTCGACTTGCCGTGGTCGATGTGCGCGACGATGGAGAAATTGCGGATGTGGTCGAGAGGCGTCGTCATGTTGCGCCCGCGTCTAGCACATTCTTGTGCAGGTGCGAGATGTGGTCGGTCGCCCTGACAACACGGTTAATCGGGCGTTAAGGCGACACATTCCATCTGACATCTGGGCGGAGCTGAAATCTACGACCCTAAGGAGGACATTGCGCCCATGGACCGCCGAACCCTGATCGTTTCGGGACTGATGACCCTGGGCGCCGCGAGCGTGGCTTACGGTCAGCCCTTGCCGCCGGCCCAGCCGCGCGCCGCCGCGCCCCAGGCGCCGCCGCCGCCCAATTCCACGCCGAGCTATCCGACCGGCGGCGTCGGCTCCGGGCCGCCGCCCAACAGCTCAGGCCAGCCACCCGTGCAACAGGGCACCTATTCCGAGGACGAGATCGTCCACGGGGTCTCCGATTTCCTGGGGGTCACCGCCGAGTCGGCCGGCGGCGCCGTGGAACGGGTGTTCAAGAGCAACGGGCGGCCCACCGCCTATATCGCCGGCGAAGAGGGCTCGGGCGCCATCGCCGTCGGCGCCCGCTATGGCCGGGGCCTGCTCTACATGAAAGGCAAGCCGCCGGTGGAGGTGTTCTGGCGCGGCCCCTCGGTCGGCTGGGATTTCGGCGGCAACGCGTCCCGCGTCTTCACCCTCTGCTACAATCTCGAAGACCCGCGCGACATCTTCCAGCGGTTCCCCGGTGTCGAGGGCTCGGCCTATTTCATCGGCGGCCTGGGCGTGAACTACCAGCGCACCGACGAGATCACGCTCGCCCCGATCCGCGCCGGCGTCGGCTTCAGGCTCGGCGCGAGCGTCGGCTATCTGGCCTACAGCCGCAAACGCAACCTGGTGCCGTTCTAGGCTCACTGCTCTCACCTCCCGCCGCTTTGCGGGGGAGGTAGGACTTGACTCATTAAATAAGTCATGACTTATATAACGCCATGGAGACGCAAGCCGCCGATCTGTTCCGCACCTTCGCCGACCCGACGCGGCGGGCGATCTTTGAGCGGCTGTCGGCCAAGGGCGAACTGAGCGTCGGCGACCTCACCGCCGGCGCCGGGGTCAGCCAGCCGGCCGTCTCGCAGCACCTGGCGGTGCTGCGCCAGGCCGGCCTGGTCACCGAGCGGCGCGACGGGCGGTTCATTCGCTACGCCGCCCAGCCGATGGGGCTCAAACCCCTGTTCGACTGGATGGCCTTCTACGGCCGCTTCTGGAGCCAGCGTTTCGACGACCTGGAAGACCTGCTCAACCGCATGGATCAATAGAGGACCGAAGGAACAACCGATGTCCGTCGCCACCGAAACCCGCACCGTCGTCGTCGAGCGCGACTTCGCCCATGCGCCGGAAAAGCTCTGGCGCGCGCTGACCACGCCGCACCTGATCGAGGCCTGGCTGATGAAGAACGATTTCGTCCCGGCGCTCGGCCACCGCTTCAAGCTGGCCGGCGATTGGGGCTCGGTCGACTGCGAGGTCACCGAGATCGAGCCGCACAAGGCGCTCACCTACACCTGGACGGCCATGGGCATGGGCACGGTCGTCAGCTTCGAGCTGACGCCGACCGGCGCCGGCACGCACCTGAAGGTCGCGCAGTCGGGCTTCCCGACCGAGCCCTCCACCGACCGCTACTTCAATGGCGCCCAGTACGGCTGGACCGCCTTCACCACCAAGCTGGACGAGGTTCTGGCCGGGCTGGATTGAGACCCGCCACGCCACTCTGCGCCACCAGCCCCTTCAAAGGAGATAGCCATGAGTTTGAGCAGCTTCATACGCCAGGCCCACCGCTGGCTCTCGGCCGCCTTCGTGGTGATCGTGCTGATCACCTGGGTCACCCTGGCGAAGAAGGGACCCATGTGGGTCTCCTACACGCCGCTCGCCCCGCTCGCCCTCTTGGCGATCAGCGGCATCTACATGTTCTTCCTGCCCTATTTCGGCAAGTCGCGCACGGCGCGGGGGGCCGCCGCCCAGGCGAAAGCCTAGGCCCGGCAGCGGCGCTCAGCTCCTGAGCTTCGCCCCGACCGCCTTCTCAGCCGCCGCCACGATCCGGGCCGACAGCGCCTCGATCTCGGCGTCGGTGAGGGTCTTTTCGACAGGCTGCACCGTGACCTCGACGGCCACCGACTTCTGCCCCTCCGGCACGCCCTTGCCCTGGTAGACGTCGAACACCCGGGCCCCGGCGATCAGCGTCTTGTCGGCCCCCAGGATCGGCCGGACGATCTCGCCGGCCGGCGTCGCTGCGTCCACCAGGAAGGCGAAGTCGCGGCTGAGCGGCATCAGGTCGGAGAGCGTCAGCGCCTGTTTGGTCTTAGTCGGCTTCCGCTTCGGCTCCGGGATCGCGCCCAGGTCCAATTCGAAGGCCAGCATCGGCCCCTCGGCGTCGAGGTCCTTGAGCACGCGCGGATGCAGCTCGCCGAACTCGGCGACGATGGTTTTGGGCCCCAGCTGCAGCCGCGCCGAGCGGCCGGGATGCCACCAGGGCGCGTTCTGCCCCTGAACGACCTGCAGGCCGGGCGCGCCCATCTCTTCGAGCAGGGCCAACAGGTCAGCCTTCAGCTCGAACAGCGGGTCGGCCGCCGTCCCGTCCCAGCTGCGCGGCGGGTGCGGGGCGATCAGGCCGGTGACGATCGTGCGCTGGTCCTGCGGCTGGTCGCCGTCGAACACCGGCCCGACCTCGAACAAGGCGGCGTCGGCGAAGCCGCGCCGGGCGTTCCTGGCCGCGGCCTCGATCAGGTTCGGCAGGATCGAAGGCCGCATGCAGTCGAGGTCGGACGCGATCGGGTTCGAGAGCCGCAGCTTCTCGTCGCCGCCCCCGAACAGCCTCGCCCACTCCGTGCGCATGAAGCTCCAGGTCACCGCCTCGGCATAGCCGCGCGCGGCCATGGCCCGCCTGGCGTTGCGCATGCGGGTCTGGCGCACGGTCAGCACGCCGCCGACCGCGCGCGGCATTTCCGGGAGCGCGGTGGAGGGCAGCGCCCCGAAGCCCTCGATGCGGGCCACTTCCTCGACCAGGTCGGCCTTGCCTTCCACGTCGCGCCGCCAGGTCGGTGGCGTCACCATCTCGCCCCGCACCTCGAAGCCGAGGTCGGTGAGGATCTTGTCGATCCGGGCGCCGTCGACGCGCAGGCCCGAGAGCTTCTCGACGTAGCCGTGGTCGAACTCGAAGGCCGCGGGAGCGGCCGGCGGGTGGCCGGCGACCCGGACCTCGCAGGGCTCGCCGCCGCAGATCTCGACGATCAGCCGGGTGGCCATCTCCAGGCCCGGAACCACGAAGCCGGTGTCGACGCCGCGCGCGAAGCGGTACTGCGCGTCCGACGTCAGGCCGAGCGTGCGGCCGGTCTGGGCCGTGCGGATCGGGTCGAACCAGGCGCTTTCCACGAAGACGTCGGTGGTGGTCTCGCTGACCTTGGTCGACTCGCCGCCCATGACGCCGCCCAGACCCACGGCGCCGGAGCCGTCGGCGATGACGCAGACTTCCGGGCCGGCCGGATAGGTCTTGCCGTCCAGCGCCTCCAGCGTCTCGCCCTCGCGGCCCAGGCGCGCCTCGATGACCCCGCCGGTCAGCTTGGCCGCGTCATAGACGTGCAGCGGCCGGCAGCGGTCGTAAGACATCAGGTTGGTGATATCGACGAGCGCGCTGATCGGCCGAAGCCCGATGGCGAGCAGCTTCTGTTGCAGCCAGGCGGGCGAGGGGCCGTTCTTCACGCCCTTGATCAGCCGGCCCGCGAAGGTCGGGCAGGCGTCGCCATCGACGCGGATCTCGATCGGCGTCGGACCTTTGCCGGGCACGGGCGCCACGCTCGGGTCCTTCAGCGTCCCCAGGCCCGCGGCGGCCAGGTCGCGGGCGATGCCGACCACGCCCAGCCAGTCGGGCCGGTTCGGCGTCACCTCGAAATCGATGACCGCTTCCAGGCCAAAGGCCTCGGCGGCTGGCGTCCCGACCGCCAGCGCGTCGTCCAGCTCGACGATCCCGTCGGCGTCGTCGGCCACCTCCAGCTCGCGGCCCGAGCAGAGCATGCCGTTGGAGACGACGCCGCGCACCGGCCGGGCCTCCAGCGTGATGCCGCTGCCGGGCACATAGGCGCCGAGCGGCGCATAGATCGTCGTCAGCCCGGCCCGCGCATTGGGCGCGCCGCAGACGATCTCCTTGCGCCCATCGACCGTGTCGACCTGGCAGACCCGCAGGCGGTCGGCGTTGGGGTGCTGCACTGCCTCGACGACCTTGGCGACCGAGAAGGCCGCCAGCTTCGCCGCCGGGTTCTCCACATGCTCGACCTCGAGGCCGGCCATGGTCATGGCGTCGACGACCTGATCGACGGTCGCGTCGGTGTCGAGGTGTTCCTTGAGCCAGGAAAGCGTGAACTTCATGTCGCTCTCCTTTAGCTCAGGCCGGTGGCGGGATTGGGCGCGGCGAAGGCCGAGAAGCCGTAGTGCTCCAGCCAGCGCACATCGCTCGCGAACATGTCGCGCAGGTCGGGCATGCCGTACTTCAGCATCCCCAGCCGGTCGATGCCGAAGCCGAAGGCGAAGCCCTGCCAGACGTCGGGATCGAGGCCGCAGTTGCGCAGCACGTTGGGGTGCACCATCCCGCAGCCGACGATCTCCATCCAGCTGTCGCCCTGGCCGATCTTCACGTCGCCGCGGGAGCGGTCGCAGCGCACGTCCATCTCGGCGCTGGGCTCGGTGAACGGGAAGTGGTGTGGCCGGAAACGGGTCTCCACCAGCGGCGTCTCGAAGAAGCGCGAGATGAAGGTCTCCAGCGTCCACTTGAGGTGCCCCATGTGGATGGCGCGGTCGATGACCAGGCCCTCCATCTGGTGGAACATCGGGGTGTGCGTCGCGTCGCTGTCGGAGCGATAGGTGCGGCCGGGCACGACGATACGGATCGGTGGTTCCTGGCTGGTGGCGATCCAGGACGGCAGCTTGTCGTTCTGGCCCTGCTGCATGGCGCGGATCTGCACCGGGCTGGTGTGGGTGCGCAGCACCTTGCGCTCGCCCTTCTCGTCCTCGGGCAGCCAGAAGGTGTCGTGCATCTCGCGCGCCGGGTGCTTGGGCGGGAAGTTGAGCGCGGTGAAGTTGTGGAAGTCGTCCTCGATGTCGGGGCCTTCCGCTAGGCCGAAGCCCATCTCGGCGAAGATGGCGATCATCTCGTCCTGCACCTGCATGGTCGGATGCACCCGGCCGCGGCGAGAGGGCGGCGGCGGCAGGGTCAGGTCGACCCGCTCGGCGGCCAGCTTGGCGTCGAGCTCGGCGGCCTCCAGCTCAGCCTTGCGTGCGGCGATCGCGCCGCCGATGCGGTCGCGCAGGCCGTTGATCGCCGGCCCCTGCTCGCGCCGCTCGTCCGGGCTCATCGAACCCAGGGTCTTGAGCAGCTCGGAGATCGAGCCGGACTTGCCGAGCGCGGCCACGCGCACGGCTTCTAAGGCCGCCACGTCGGGCGCGGCGGCGACGGCGGCGGAAAGTTCCGCCTCGAGTTTGGTCAGATCGGTCATGTGCGTTCGGTTCTTAGAGGGGCTGGGGCTGAAGGGAAATCCCTACCTCCCCCGCGCAGCGGCGGGAGGGGGACCGCGCGCCGGAGAGCGCGTGGTGGAGGGGGCAAGCGGCGGCTCGGCGCTTGCGGCTCGCCCCCTCCACCATCGGCTCTTCGCTGCGCTCGGCCTCTGGTCCCCCTCCCGCCGCTGCGCGGGGGAGGTGAAGGAAAGGGCGCAGCAAAAAGCCCTCCGGTTCGCACCGAAGGGCTTCTTGAAATCAGCGGGAGCAGAGCTCCAGGCGATCAAGCCAGCGCGGCGCGAACCTTGTCGGCGATGGCCTTGAAGGCGCTCGGATCGTTGCCCGCGATGTCCGCGAGGACCTTGCGGTCCATTTCGATCCCGGCCAGGTCAAGGCCGTGGATAAATCGGGCGTAGGTCAGGCCCTCGACCCGGGCCGCGGCGTTGATCCGTTGGATCCACAGCGAGCGGAACTGACGCTTGCGGACCTTGCGGTCGCGGTAGGCGTACTGGCCGGCCTTGTCCACGGCCGCCTTGGCGGTGCGGATGGTGTTCTTGCGGCGCCCGTAGAAGCCCTTGGCCTGCTCGAGAACCTTCTTGTGCTTGGCGTGGGCGGTGACGCCCCTTTTGACGCGAGCCATCTGTCAGTGCTCCTTAAGAGAGGCCGTAGGGCAGGAAGAGTTTGATGATCTTCGCGTCGGACGCGCTCATCACCTTCGTGCCTCGGTTCTGACGGATGTACTTGGCGTTGTGGCTGAGCAGGCGGTGGCGCTTGCCCGCGACGCCGGCCTTGATCTTGCCGGTCGACGTCAGTTTGAAGCGCTTCTTCACGCCTGACTTGGTCTTCAGTTTGGGCATTTCACTGCGGAGCCATAAAGGCCCCGTCCTCTAGGTCGTGTTGATGAACCGCCATGGCATGCCTTGGGCCAGGCGGTTCCGAAGGGGCGGGTTAGTAGGGGAAACGGCCGCGGAATGCAAGGCTGGGCGGCGGCTCGCCCGATTCGAACGGGGGACTTCCGGCCAGAAGCCGGCGCTCTACTCCGGCTGAGCTACGAACCGCCGCTGTCTTAGTAGCATATCTCGCTGCGGCCTGCCGGCCGAAGCTCTTCTAGGAGAAGCATCGCCAGATGCCTCCTGGCCTTAAATCTCACGGACGATGCGAGCCTTGGGGCCTTGGCTTCTCAAGGACGCGCTCTTCGGCGCGCCGCGTTGCGGCCGGGCCTAAGCCCGGTCCTTGAGAAGCCAAGGCCCCAAGGCAAACTGGCCGGCATGAGATTTAAGCCGACGCCCGCCTTCACTCCCTGGGTCATCCCGGTTTCGCGGCACGCGAAGACCGGGACCCATAAACGCCGCGTCCGGGATTGCGCTGCGACTGCGGGGTCAGGTCTGAAGCCCTGGCGTCTATGGGTCCCGGACAAGACGCTTCGCGCCTTTCCGGGATGACGCTGGAGACGGGGTGATCAGACGCCGGCGTGCGGATACCCGCCCGGCGATGGGCCGTAGGCGTGGTCGTGCATCCCGCCAAAGGCCAGGTTCCACAGGCCCGTCAGCATCCGGATCAGGGCCGTCAGGCCGACGCTGAGGACCACGAGGGTCACGATCGGCGCCAGCGGCAGCGGCGGGGCGTCGCGCAGCATCGCCATCCGCTGGGCGAACTCGTGGCCGTTCGCCGCCCCGATCGCCGACGCGAGAGGCGACGCGTTCCAGAGCCAGAGGCAGAAGGTCAGCAGGGCGCCGCCCCGCACCGCTTCCAGCAGGCCGTTCAGCCGGCTCGCGAAGGGGTAGGCCAGCATGAAGGCCCCCTGCAGGATGATGACGGTGGCGTAGGCGAGGACCGGCCAGAAGACCAGCGCCCGCAGCGCCATCCAGTCGACCTTGCCGAGCGCGCCGGGATCGAGGTCCAGCGTCTCCCAGTCGGTGGCGTCGAGGCCGAGGTCCAGGGGCAGCACGCCCGTCCACCACAACACCAGCACCGTACCGAGCGCGATGAAGCCCAGACCCCGCGCCATGGGCCGCATGGCCGGATGCCACTCCGGCGACGGAGGCATGGGCGGCATCGGTGGTCTGGAGGCCTTTGGCGCCTTCGCGCGTGTGGCCGAGGCTGGCCGGGCGCGCTCGCGGGGCCTGTCGGCCTGCCGCTTTTCAGCATCCCGCCGGTGGGCGTGCGGGTCGTGGGCATGCCGCGCGAACCACTCGCGCCAGGCGGCGAAATCCCAGGCGACCATCTCCAGGAAGCGCAGGTCGCGCACCCGCCAGTTGTCCAGGTAGTCGATGCGCGCGCCGCGCCGCTCGATGAACCATGCCGCGCAGGTCACGACCCCGATCAGCACCAGGGTTCCGGTAACGGCCGAACCGATCGCCTGACCCAGCGCCAGGGAGAAATTGTTCCAGGTCAAGGTGTGGACGACGATCACGATCGCCGCGACCGCCACCTGCAACACGATCGCCGCCTTCACCGCGAACAGCCAGTAGGGATAGAGCGTCGGCCCCACCACATGCTGCGGCCCCTCGGCGTAGCGGGCGGCGATGACCACCGGGTGGCCCACCTCGCGCAGCACCGCCTCGACCTCGTCGTCGGTGAGCGGGCGGCCCAGATCGGCTTCGCGCTCTTCGATCCGGGTCAGGATGGTGTCGCGCAGCTCGGCGATGATGTCGTCCCGCTGCGCCCTGGGCAGCAGGGCCGCGACCGCCCGCAGATATTCGTTCACGAGGTCCATGACGCCCCCTCAGTTCCTTCAAGTTTCGGCGATTTTGTCGAGCGAGCCCGAGATCCGCCGCCACTCTTCGAGCAGCCGCTTCAGCATGATCTCGCCCGCCGGCGAGAGGCGGTAGAAGCGCTTCTTGCGCTTCTCCTCCTCGCGCCACTCACTGATCAGCAGGCCTTGGGTCTCCAGCCGGCGGAGCAGGGGATAGAGGGTGCTTTCCTCCATCTCCAAACCGTCGGCGGCGAGCGCCTGGCGCAGGGTGTAGCCGTAACGCTCCTCGCGCAGCCGGGCGAGCACGCCCAGCATCAGCGAGCCGCGCCGCAGCTCCAGCCGGTAGCTCTCATAAAGATCGCCCTCTGCGCCCACTCTAACCTGCGTGCCGTATAGTGTATGCCATACAGTGTGTAGCGCGCAGTAGCCGCGGACGCAAGCGCGTTTCCACTCCACGGCTTTCCATGGTCGAGAGGGGGCCCTAGGCCAGGGCGTGGACCCGCTGGCGGACCTGGCCGGCCAGCCACAGGCCGGGCAGGATCAGGAGCGCTGCCGAGGCGAAGGGCGCGCCGGGGGCCACGCTGGAGAACAGCCAGCCGGCGAACACCGGCCCGCCGATCCGCGACATCGCCATGCCGCTCATGTTGAGGCCCAGCATCTCGCCCTGCCGGTCCGGCGGCGCGGCCTGAGAGATCAGCGCGGTGAGGTTCGGGAAGCAGATCGACTGGCCCAGACAGACGAAGGCGAAGCCCAGGATCGCCACCGGCCAGACCGGCGCCAGGCCCTGGGTGACCAGGCCCAGGCCCATGAAGCAGAGCCCGCCCATGAGCGTCGAGGGCGCGCCGAACCGGCGGACCAGCCGCCCCGAGAGATAGCCCTGGCAGAAGGCGCCCAGGATACCGATGACCATGAAGGCCAGCCCGATCTGCTTCGGCCCCCAGCCGAACCGCACCTGCGTCCACAGGCCATAGGTCGCCTCGATGCCGGCAAAGCCGATCACCACGATGGCGCTGATCGCCAGGATGCGGCCGATGATCTCGTGCTCGGCGGCGTCCTTCAGCCCGGCGATCCGCGAGCGCTGCGGCGCGCTGTCGGCGGTGCGCTCCGGCCGGCTCTCGCGCACGAAGATCACGACCGCCAGGGCCGAGGCGATGGCGAAGCCCGCGGCCACCAGCAGCGGCAGTTGGAAGCCGAGCGCTCCGCGGCTGGGCTGGGCGAGCAGGCCGCCGATCGCCGGGCCGGTGGTGAAGCCCGCGCTGAAGGCGGCGCCCATGATCCCCATCCGCGACGCCCGCTTCTCCGGCGGGGTGATGTCGGCCATGGCGCCCTGCAGGGTCGAGATGTTGCCGGCGAATAGGCCGGTCACGAACCGGATCGCAAAGGCCGCCAGGATGTTCGGCGCAAAGGCCAGCGCGCCGTAGCTCAGGGCCACGGCGGTGATGGTGATGATCAGCACCGGCTTGCGCCCGATGCGGTCCGAGAGCCGCCCCCAGAAGGGTTCGCCCAGGAATTGGCCGACCGAGAAGGCCGAGAACAGCAGCGTCACCTGCCAGGCCGGCGCATCGAACGCCTTGGCGAAGAACGGCAGCAGCGGGATCACTAGGCCAAAGCCCGCGATCATCAGGAAGATGACGCTCAGCAGCACGATCAGCGCGCGGCGTTCCTCCGCCGGCGTCTGGCTGTGGGCGACGCTCATATCGCCGCCTCTTCGCCAACATGGCCCTGGACCGTTCGCGGCGGCGCCCGGCGCGCGGCGCTCAGCGCCAGGAAGATCGCCGGCGCCACGACCATCGCGCCCTGGAAGAAGGGCGCGTTGAGGCTGATCCAGGTGAAGGACTGGCTGGCGCAGAACGGCCCCACGAACCGCGCGAACGAGCCCGCGGCGTTGTTGAGGCCCAGGATCTGGCCCTGGCGGTGCGGGTCGGCGGTGCGCGAGATCAGCGCGCCCACATTGGGCCAGGCCACCGATTGGCCCACCGCGGTGACGCACATCAAGAGCGTCGTCGTCGGCAGGCCGATCGAGAAGGGTTGCAACAGCGAGCCCAGCACGGTCATCGACATGCCGATCGCCAGCATGCGGCCTTCGCCATAGCGCTCCGACAGGGGGCCGGTGACGAAGAACTGGGTGAGCGCGGCGACCGCGCCGACGGCGGCGAAACAGACGCTGATCTGCCGGGGCCCCCAACCGAACCGCGCCAGGCCCCAGAGGCCGAAGGTCGACTCGATGCCGGTGAAGGCGAAACCCACCAGGAAGGTCAGCAGCATCAGCCGCCCGATCACCGGATTGCGCACCGCCTCGCCCACCGCGGCCCAGCGGCTCGGACGGTGGCTGATCGACTGGTCGCGGATGCGGCTTTCGCGGATGAAGAGGATAATGCCGGTCACCGCCAGCGCCGAAAGGGCTGAGGCGATGAACATCGGAATGCGGAAACCGATCGGACCCATGTGGGTGTTGGCGAAGGCGCCGCCGACCGCGGGTCCCACGATCATGCCCACGTTCCACGCCGCGCTCTGCCGCGACAGCATCCGCGCCCGGCGCTCGGGCGGGGTCACATCCGCGATATAGCCCTGCACGACCGCGCCATTGCCGCTCATCAGCCCGCCCAGGAAGCGCACGATGAAGGCGGTCGCGACGTTCGGCGCGAAGGCCAGCGCCAGGTAGCAGAGGCAGTTGCCGCTGATCGTCGAGATCAGCAGCGGCTTGCGCCCCAGCCGGTCGGATAGGCGCCCCCAGAACGGTTCACCAAAGAAGCCGCCCATGGAATAGGCCGAGAAGATCAGCGCGATCTCGCCCGGCGAGGCGTGCATCGACTTGGCATAGAAGGGCAACAACGGGACGATGATCCCGAAGCCCAGCATGTTGATGAAGATGACCGCGATCAGCGACGGCGCCGCCCAGGGGGACGGCGGCGACGCCTCCCGCGGCGCAGTGTCGGACATGGGCGGGGTTGGTAAGCCCGGGTTCCCGCTGCGGCAAGGCTTAGGACGAGCGTCGCGGCCGAACGCGGGTCACCGTTGGCGCGGCGCCACAGCTAGGAGGAAGCGCAGCCCCTACGGGTTCTGCTTCTTCAGCTCCGTGCGGAACGCGGTCTCGGCGCCGGCGACGAAGGCCTTGCAGCCCTTGGGGTCGACGAAGGCGTCGGTCTTGCCGGCGTCCAGCGCGGCCTTCTTCTCGTGCATGTGGAAGAAGGCGCCGTGGCTGGCGATGAACACCTCGCAGGGCTGCGATTTCCAGAAGGCGAAGCTCTTCTCGTAGTCGGCGGTCTGGCCGGGGTAGGTCTCAGTCTTGCCGAGCTTGTAGCCGGGCAGCACGCTGGCCGAGCAGAGGTCAAGCGCCTGATAGGTCTTGCCGCCGACCGTCACCGGGAAGGTCCAGGTGGTGCAGCCGGCGGTGTGGCCGCCGGTGACATGCGCCGTCAGCGTCATGCCGCCCAGGCTCACCCTGTCGCCGTCCTTCACCGTCACGTCCACCCTCACTGGCTCGTATTCGAACCGCGCGCCTTTCAGGAAGGGATCGCCCTTGCCGCCGGCCGCCACGATCGCCCCGTCGGCGGCGCTGGCGTAGAACTTCACGTCGGGCGCGGCGGCCCGCTTCACCTCGGCTAGGCCGGCGGCGTGGTCGAAGTGCTGGTGGGTGTTGAGCAGAATCTTGATCTGTTTGGGATCGAAGCCGAGCGTCTTGATGTTCTTGACCACCTGCACGCCCACCGGCGCGTCGCCGCCGTCGATGACGATCAGGCCGGCCTTGGTGACGATCAGGTAGGACGAATAGTCCGAAGCCCCGACGTAGTAGAGCTGGTCGGCGATCTTGAACGGCGGAAACGGCTCATGGCCCGAGTCCGCGGATTGCGCGCGCGCCCCCGAAACGAAAACGGCCGCCGTGAAGGCGACCGTTCCGAGGATGCCGAAATCTAGACGGTTCATCCCGTATCCTTGTGGTTGTCAGCGCGGCGCCAGGATCATGATCATCTGGCGGCCTTCCATGCGCGGCTCGTACTCGCATTTCGCAATCGGCTCGAAGTCGGCGCGGACCCGTTGCAGCAGCTTCATGCCTAGCTCCGGGTGGGCCAGTTCGCGGCCGCGGAAGCGCAGGGTGACCTTCACCTTGTCGCCCTCTTCGAAGAAGCGGTTCATCGAGCGCTGCTTCACTTCATAGTCGTGGATGTCGATATTGGGCCGCAGCTTGATCTCTTTGATCTCCTGGACCTTTTGCCGCTTCCGCGCCTCGTTCTTCTTCTTCTGCTCCTGGAACTTGAACTTGCCGTAGTCCAGGATTTTGCAAACGGGCGGATCCGCGTTGGGCACGATCTCGACCAGATCGAGGCCCGCCTCTTCGGCGGCCTCCATGGCGGAGGAGGTGGGCATGACGCCCTGCTTCTCGCCGTTCTGATCGATCAGCAGAACCTTGGGGACGCGGATTTCATCATTGATGCGCAGCCCGTCTTTGACAGGGGGCGCGTTCATGGGACGGCGAATAGGCGAGACTCCTAAGATTGTTTCAGCGCGCGACTCCGGGGCGCGTGGCGGCGCTCCGGTCTACTCAACCTATATGATTTAGCGCCCCGGCGCTATCAAGCCGCGCCCTAGGGGGAAGGGAGCACGGAGGCGGCCGCCTGCGCCACTTTCGCCACAGGCAATTCCGAGAGCTGTGGGGCCTGCAGGACGGCGACCTTGCCCCTGGGCGCCGACAGCGCCGGGTCCGACGCGCTGGAGAACAGCACAACCGTAGGCGCCCCTGCCGCCGCCGCCAGATGCAGCGGCCCGGTGTCGTTGCCGATGGCCAGCGCGGCCTTGGCGCCCAAGATGGCGATGGAGGCGAAGTCGGTGCGGCCGGTCAGGTCGCGGGTGCGGGGCGCCTGGCGCTGGATCGCCTGGGCGAGCTGCGTCTCCTGCGGGCCGCCGATCACCACGATGTCGAGGCCCCGCGCATAGAGGATGCGGGCCAGTTCGCCGTACTTCTCCACCGGCCAGCGCTTCTCCGGCCGGTGCGCCGAGCCGCCGGGCACGAACATCACATAGGGCTTGGCCGCGACGCCGGGCGTCGGCGGTCGCTGGCCCTCTGCCCTCAGCACCCACGACAGGTCGGGCCCCGGGGCCGTTCCGGCCTCGGTCGGGGCGTCCGGCCAGATCCCGGCGTACATCAGCTGGTCAGCCTGCCGCTCCAGGGTGTGCATCTGGTTGCGCAACGGGTTCTTGTGCGGCAGCGAGCAGCCGAAGGCGATCCCCGACCAGGCCGGCGGATTGGGCCGCAGAAGCTGGAAGATGCGGTTGGTGTGGTTCGAGGTCTGCAGGTCGTAGACGCGGTTGAAACGCGCCGCCCGCAGCCGCCGCCGGAGCGTCATCCACTGGGCGAAGCCCTCCGGCCGGCCGTCGGTGAACACCGCGTTGAAATAGGGAGAGGCCTTGGCCAGCGCCTCGAACGGCGGCGTGGTCAAGAGCGTGATGTGCGCCTTGGGGTGCGCCTGGCGGATCTTCTTCATGGCCGCCAGCGCCAGGACGAAGTCGCCGAGCGCCGAAAGCTTGATCACCAGGATCTTCTGGACTTCCCGCTTGGGCATCAGGGGCGGGCCTCCAGCACGCGCTCGTAGGCGGCCAGCGTCGCGGCGCACATGGCGTCGACGCGGTAGAGCTGGCGCGTGCGGTTCATGCCCGTCTGGCCCATCTCGCCGCGCTTGCCGGGGCCAAGGTCGATGGCGCGGGTCATGGCGGCGGCCCAGGCGGGCGCGTCCTCCGGCGCGACCAACCAGCCGGTGACCCCGTCGACCACCGTCTCGACCGTGCCGCCGTGATTGGAGGCGATCACCGGGCGGCCCATGGCCTGCGGCTCGACGGCGGTGCGGCCGAAGGACTCCGGAACGGTGGTCGGCAACAGGGCCACATCGGCCAGCAGATAGGCCGCAGGCATGTCGTCGCAATGGCCGACCGCCCGGACCTGATCGCCCAGGCCCGCCTGCGCGATCGCCTTGGCGAGTTCCTCGCCGTAGCCGGTGCGGCCCTGGTCGTCGCCGGCGAAGAGGATCAGGAAGTCCATTCGGCCCGCGTCCTTCATCCGCCGCGCGGCCTCGATGATCGTCAGGTGGCCCTTGATGCGGGTCAGCCGCCCGGCCAGCAGGAAACGCGTGCGTTGATCCGTTTCGGCGATCCCCCAGGCGCGCCGCAGCGCCTCCACCCGGTCCGGCGTCACCCAGGAGGGGTTGAAGCGGTCCAGATCGACGCCGCGCGGGATGGCGATCACCTTGGCCGGATCGACCCCGTGCTCGGCCAGCACGTGGGCGCGGGTGTATTCGGAGTTGGCGATCACCAGGTCGCCCCGGGTCATCACCGCATTGTACCAGCGCTTCAGGCTGGACTGCGCCTTGTAGACCCCGTGATAGGTGGCGACGAACGGCGTGCCGGTGGTGCGCGCGGCCCAGAGCGCTGCGAAGGCCGGGGCCCGGCTCCGGGCGTGCACCAGGCTGACCCTTTCCGTGCGGATCAGGTCGACCAGCCGCGCCGCATTGCCCAGCATCACCAGCGGGTTCTTGGACTGTACCGGCATCTGCGCCAGCCGCGCGCCGTCGGCCTCGAGGCGCGCGGTCATCCGCCCGCCGCGCGTGGCCACGAGGGCCCGTCCGCCGGCCGCGATCACCGCGCGCGCCACGTCGATGGTGGTCTGCTCGGCGCCGCCGGTTTCGAGCTCCGGGACAACCTGCAGAAGAGTGAAGTCAGGGGGCAGGGCCACGTCCTTCCCATAGCGCGAAACGGGGTGGCGTAAAGACAACCTCACGCTATCAGTCGGCGGATGATCGAAACGGCCGGGACCCTCGACCGCCCAGACGGCGAAACCCTCGCCTGGCGCCGCGTGGACGGCGCGGGGCCGACGGTGGTCTGGCTGGGCGGTTTCCGCTCCGACATGACTGGGACCAAGGCCGAAGCCCTGGCCGAGTGGGCAAGCGCCAATGGCCGCGCCTATGTCCGGTTCGACTACCTCGGCCACGGCGAATCCAGCGGCGATTTCCACGCCAAGGGGACCATCACCCGCTGGCGGGAGGACGCGCTCGCGGCGATCGATGAGCTGACCGCAGGCCCGCTGGTGCTGGTGGGGTCCTCCATGGGCGGCTGGATCGCCTGTCTGGCGGCCATGGCCCGGCCACAGCGCATTCAGAGCCTCGTGTTCATCGCGCCGGCGCCGGACTTCACTGAAAAGCTGATGGCGCCGGAGATTCCGCCGGAGGGACATGCGGCGCTCGCGGCCGATGGCGTCTGGATGCGGCCTTCCGAGTACGGCGATCCTTATCCGATCACCCGGGCCTTGCTGGAGGATGGCGCCCGCTGGTCGATCCTGGGCGCCGAGCCTGTGCCGATCGAGGTCCCGGTGCGCGTCCTGCAGGGCGGAGCCGACCCCGACGTCCCCTGGCGCCACGCGCTTGAGCTGGCCCAGGCGATCAAGGGCCAGGATGTGGTCTTCTCCCTGATCAAGGACGGCGACCACCGGCTGTCGCGGCCGCAGGACATCGAGCGCCTGCTGGCGGCGATGGCGGAACTGGCGGGCTAGAACAGCCGGTTCATCTTGAAGGTGAGCGCGAACAGCACCGCCAGCGCGCTCAGGGCCGTATGCCAGGCGAAGCCCGCCCAGACGCCGGCCATCGCCCAGCGTGTGGTGGTTCGCATCGCGCTCAGCGCCACGGCCGCGATGGCCAGTTCCAGAACGGCGAAGCCGACCAGCGGCCCGTTCCAGGGCGGCAGGGGCCAGCGCAGGTTCGACGCCAGCATGACCAGTATCGCTACGGCGAAGATCAGGTCGATCCGCGCGGCGACCTGCGGCCTGCGCCGCCACAGGGCCACGGTGAGCGCCAGCAGGTGCAGGCCAAGCGCGATGACGGTCAGGGCCGCCAGTTCCGCGTTGCTCATGGCGCGGCGCGCTCGGCGGCGTGGATGGCGGCCAGGCCTTCGCGGTAGCTCGGATAGGCGAGGCGCCAGCCGAGTTCGGCCTTGGCCCGCGCGTTCGAAACCCGCTTGCTCTCGGCGTAGAACCGCAGGCCCGCCGGCGACAGCTTGGCGTCGGCCAGGGCGACCTCCGGCGGCGGCGCCAGCCCCAACAGCTGCGCCGCATAGGCGATGACCTCGCTGTTCGGGCAGGGCTGGTCGTCGCAGAGATTGTAGATTCCGCCGGCCCGCGGCTTCGCGATGGAGGCCTCCAGGCCCGCCGCCAGGTCGTCCACGTGGATGCGCGAGAACACCTGACCCGGCGCCGCGATCCGCTGGGCCTCGCCGGCGCGCAGCCGGTCGAAGGCCGAACGGCCGGGGCCGTAGATGCCGGGCAGGCGGAAGACGGTGACGGTCAGGCCCATGCCGCGCGCGACCTCCAGCCAGTCGCGCTCGGCGCCGACGCGGCGCGCGCTCTCGGTCGATTGCGCGGCCAGCCGGCTCTGCTCGGTCACCCAGCCGCCGTGCCGGTCGCCATAGACGCCGGTGGTCGAGAGATAGCCGATCCAGTCGGGAAAGGCGCCCGCCCGCGCCATGGCGGGAACCAGGGCGCGCAGGCCCGGACAGCCCTGCTCGTCCGGCGCGGCGGTGACCAGCACGCTGTCGGCCTCGCGCACGGCGCGCTGCATCTCGCGTTGATTGCCCACCGGCACGGGCGTTACGGCCAGCGCCTCCAGCCGCCCCCGCTCGACCGGGCGGCGGATCGTGCCGGCCACATGCCATCCCTTGGCCTGCAGCCGCACGGAGAGCGCGCGGGCGGAGTAGCCGAAGCCGAAGACGAAGAGGCGCCGCGCCGCGTCCACTGGGCTCTAGAGAAGGGCTTCGATGGCCGCGCGCGCCTCGTTGGCCAGGTCGGGGCGGGCCAGGGCGAAGGCGACGTTGGCGCGCAGCAGGCCGATCTTGTCGCCGCAGTCGTAGGTCGTCCCCTCATATTCCAGGGCGTGGAAATCCTGGCGCGTCATCAAGGTCGCCATGGCGTCGGTGAGCTGGATCTCGCCGCCGGCGCCGCGCGGCTGGGTCTCCAGGATCTGGAAGATCTCGGGCTGCAGGATGTAGCGGCCGGAGATGAACAGGTTCGAGGGCTCGGTCCCCAGCGGCGGCTTTTCCACCATGCCGGTCATGCGGTTGAGGCGGCCGTTCTGTCCGTCCCCCCCTTTTCGGTCCAGGGCGACGATGCCGTACTTATGGGTTTCGCCCTCCGGCGCCGGTTCGACGGCGACGATGTTGCCGCCGACCTTCTCGTAGGCGTCGACGGCCTGGGCGAGCGCGGGGGGTGCGGCGGCCATCAGCATGTCGGGCAGCATGACCGCGAAGGGCTCGTCGCCGATCACCTCGCGGGCGCACCAAACCGCGTGGCCCAGGCCCAGCGGAGCCATCTGGCGGATGAAGCTCATCTCGCCGGGCTTGCCGAGGTCGCGGCGGACGTCGGCCAGGATCTCGGCCTTGCCCTTGGCCTCCAGCGCGCCCTCGATCTCCGGATTGGCGTCGAAATAGTCCTCGATGGCGCCCTGGCCCCGGCCGACGATGAAGACGAAGTGCTCGATGCCGGCCGCGCGCGCTTCCTCGACCACATAGGAGAGGATCGGGCGGTCGACGACGTTCAGGAGATTCTTCGGCGTGGTCTTGGCGCCCGGCAGCACGCGGGTGCCCATCCCGGCCACCGGCAGCACCGCCTTGCGCACCCGCTTGCTCATTCTGACGACCCCTTTTCGCCCCGAATCGGCGGGGCCGTTCCCTCGCGCCGCGGCGGCGAACCCGCAACCTTACGCACCGATCCGTCCACAGCCGCAGGCCGCACTAGAGGAGGAATGCCTTGAAATCCACCGCGACTGCGACGAAAAATCACGCCGGACGCATGATCACGATTTCGGGAATTCACGAAGCCGTGTAAGAGTCGCCCATTGTCGGGGGATAGTCCTCCATAGTCCTCCAGGGGAGCAATTCCATGAACCTGCGTATCATCACTTCGGTTGCCGTCGCTGCCGGTCTCGCTCTGAGCCTCTCGGCTTGCCAAAAGAAGGCCGACGACGCGGCCGCCACCACCCCGGCCGCTGACTCGGCCGCCGCTGCCGCTCCGGCCGCTGCGACCCCGCCCGCCGCCGACGCTTCCGCCACGGCTCCTGCCGCGGCTCCGGCTGCCGACGCCGCTGCGGCTCCCGCCGCTGGCGCTCCGGCCGCTGCTCCGGCCGCCGGCGCCATGGCGTCGACCCCGCCGAAGAAGTAAGTTCCAAACCCTAGAGGTTAGGACTAAAGGCGCGGCCGCCCCTCACGGGGCGGCCGTTTCTTTTTGTTCCCGTCCCCTTGGGGAGGGGACTCACTCCACCGTCACCGACTTGGCGAGATTGCGCGGCTGGTCGACGTCGGCGCCCTTCTGGACGGCGACGTAGTAGGCGAGCAGCTGGATCGGGGCGGCCATCACCAGCGGCGCGATCAGGGGATCGCTCTTGGGGGCGGTCACCACGACGCGGGCGCCGGCCGGGGCGTGCTGCTGGCCCTCCGGATCGGTGATGAAAACCACCTGGCCGCCGCGCGCCATGACCTCGCTCATGTTCGAGGCCGACTTCTCGAAATAGCTGTCGAAGGGCGCCAGGATGACGATCGGCGTCTTGTCGTCCACGAGCGCGATCGGTCCGTGCTTCAGCTCGCCGGCGGCATAGCCCTCCGCGTGGATATAGCTGATTTCCTTCAGCTTGAGGGCGCCCTCCAGGGCCAGCGGGTACATCGGGCCGCGGCCGAGGAAGAGCACGTCGCGCGCCTTGGCGATCTCGACGGCCACCGCCTTCACCGAGTCCTCCAGGTTGATGGACTCGGCGATCAGGCGCGGCGCGCCGATCAGCACCTTCACCAGCCGCTGTTCCTCGGCCTCGTCGATCCGGCCGCGCGCCCGGGCGGCGGCGACGGCGAGCGCGGTGAGCACGCTGGTCTGGGCGGTGAAGGCCTTGGTCGAGGCGACCCCGATCTCCGGCCCGCAATGGATCGGCCAGACCACATCGACCTCGCGGGCCATGGTGGATTCCTGGGCGTTGACCACCGCGGCGCTCCGCATGCCCTTGGCTTGGCAGAAGCGCAGCGCCGCCAGCGTGTCGGCGGTCTCGCCCGACTGCGACATGGCGATCACCAGCGACTTGGCGCTGAGCGCCGGCTGGCGGTAGCGGAACTCAGACGCGATCTCCACGTCCACCGGCAGGTCGGCCAGCTGCTCGATCACATATTTGCCGAGCAGGCCGGCGATATAGGAGGTCCCACAGGCCACGATCTGGATGCGGTCCAGCGTGGTGAAGTCGATGCCGCCCGGCATGGCGGTGCGGTCGGTGAGCGTGTCCACATAGGCCGCGATGGTCCGCTGGCAGCCCTCCGGCTGGTCATGGATCTCCTTTTCCATGAAGTGCCGGTAGTTGCCCTTTTCGACCAGGGCGGCCGAGGCGGCGACGGTGCGGACCTCGCGCTTCACCGGCTTGCCGGCGACGTCGAAGATCTGCGCGCTCTTGTGGTCGATGGCGACGTAGTCGCCCTCTTCCAGATAGGCGATCTCGTTGGTGAACGGCCCGACGGCCAGAGCGTCTGACCCTAGGAACATCTCGTCCTTGCCGTAGCCGACGACCAGGGGACTGCCCTTGCGCGCGCCCATGATCAGTTCGCTCTCGCCGTCGATCAGCACGCCGATGGCGTAGGCTCCCGAGAGCTGGTCGAGCGCCGCCTTCAGGGCCTCGACCGGGGGCTTGCCGCTCTCCAGCTCCGAATCGATCAGGGCGGCGATCACCTCAGTGTCGGTTTCGCTCTCGAAGGTCCGGCCCTTGGCCTTCAGCGCGTCGCGCAGTTCGGCGTAGTTCTCGATGATGCCGTTGTGGACGAGCGTCACGCGGCCGGCCGTATGCGGGTGCGCGTTCTTGGTGGAAGGGCCGCCGTGCGTCGCCCAGCGGGTGTGGCCGATGCCGACCGTGGCGTTCAGCGGATCGTCGGCCAGCACCTCTTCCAGGGCCTTGATCTTGCCCGCCGCGCGGCGGCGCTGCACGTGGCCGTCCTCGACGCCTGCGACGCCCGCGGAATCGTAGCCGCGGTATTCCAGGCGCTTGAGGCTGTCGATCAGACGTTCCTGTACGGAGCTTCGTCCGACGATGCCGATGATGCCGCACATGGGGTATGGCGTCCTTTATGTGGTAGTGCGTCGGGCGGGGATGTTGAGCCGCGAGAGTGCGGCTTTATCATTGCCCCGACGAACGTCGACTAAATCTGGGTTTCGGATCGTTTCGATGAACAAACGCGCCTACTTCGGCACCGACGGCATCCGCGGCGAGGCCAACCGCTTTCCCATGACCGCCGAGGTCGCGCTTCGGTGCGGCATGGCGGCGGGCAAGCTGTTTATGTCCAAGGACGACCGCCGCCATCTGGTGGTGATCGGCAAGGACACGCGGCTTTCCGGCTACATGGTCGAGCCGGCCCTGGTGGCGGGGTTCGCCAGCGTCGGCATGGATGTGCGCCTCTTGGGCCCGATGCCGACGCCGGGGGTCGCCATGATGACCCGCTCGCTGCGCGCCGACCTCGGCGTGATGATCTCGGCGTCGCACAACGCCTATGTCGACAACGGCATCAAGCTGTTCGGGCCCGATGGCTACAAGCTCTCCGACGAGCGGGAACTGGCCATCGAGGCGCTGATGGATCAGGGCCTGGGGGACGGCCTGGCCGCCCCGACCGCGCTTGGCCGCGTGGCCCGGGTGGACGATTCCCAGGCCCGCTATGTGGAGATCGCCAAGGCGACCTTCCCGCGCCGTCTCGATCTCTCGGGCCTGCGCGTGGTGATCGATTGCGCCCATGGCGCGGCCTACAAGGTGGCCCCGGTGGTGCTCTACGAACTGGGCGCCGAGGTCATCAAGATCGGCGTCGAGCCGGACGGGACCAATATCAACGCCGAGTGCGGCTCGACCCATCCGGACGCGGTGATCGCCGCGGTGAAGGAATACCGCGCCGACATCGGTATCGCGCTGGATGGCGACGCCGACCGTCTGCTGATCTGCGACGAGAAGGGGCAGGTCGTCGACGGCGACCAGATCATGGCCCTGATCGCCGGCGACTGGGCGCGGCGCGAGAAGTTGCGCGGCGGCGGCGTGGTGGCGACGGTGATGTCGAACCTTGGCCTCGAGCGCTTCCTGCAGGCCCGCAAGCTGAAGCTGGAACGCACCGCCGTGGGAGACCGGGCGGTGATGATGCGGATGCGCGAAGGCGGCTTCAACCTGGGCGGCGAGCAGTCCGGCCACATCATCCTTTCGGACTTTTCCACCACCGGCGACGGCCTCTTGGCCGCCCTGCAGGTGCTGGCGGTGCTGAAGGAGGGCGACAAGCCGATGAGCGCGCTCGCCCGCCAGTTCGACCCGGTGCCGCAGAAGCTGGAAAACGTCCGGTTCGGCGGTGGCAAACCGCTGGAGGACGCCTCGGTCCAGGGCGCCATCGCCGACGCCGAGCAGCGCCTCAACGGCTGTGGCCGGCTGCTGGTGCGCGCCTCGGGAACCGAACCGCTGATTCGGATCATGGCCGAGGGCGATGACGAGAAACTGGTCAGCCAGGTGGTCAAGGAAATCGCCGGCGCGGTGAAGAAGGCCGCCGCGGCCGCCTGATGCCGCCGGGCGCTGCGCTGCGCTGGACCATCGTGGCGGCCTCCGCCGCTGCGGTGGCGCTGGTCGTCTTTGGCGTCGTGACCACGCCGGGCGTGCTCACCGCAGGATCGGGGTGGCTCGGTCCGCTGGGGGCGGGTGGTGTCGCGATCGTTTATGGCGTCCTCGGCCTTTGGGGCCTGGCGCCCGCGCGGCGCCGTCCCGAGGTGGTGGGCTGGGCGCAGCGGGCGGGCTTTGCGGCGGCGGCGATCTACGCCGGCGAGATCGTCCTCGAATACGTCGTCCGGCCGGCCGACAACACCTCCTGGGGTCTGGTGGAGTTCGCCGCGGTGTTCGCCTGCTTCGCCATGGCCGGGGTGGGCGGCGCAGCGCGGTCGCGGCGGATGTGGCCGGCGTTGCAGGCCGCGCTCTGGACGGCGGTGGTGGCGACGCTCGTCTGGTACGCCGTGTTGCTCGCGGTGACCTATGCCTTCCGTGGGACGGCCGCGCAGATGGCGGTCTTCCGGGCGGAAGGGGATCTCGACGACTTCCGCCGCTCAGGCCTGAGCGATTTCAAGGCCTTCACCGTGCAGGACCTGATGGGCGCGGGCTTCTATCACCTGTTGCTGAGTCCGATCTTCGCCGCGGTCCTGGGAGCCTTGGGCGCGGCGCCGGTCAGGTTGGCGCAGGCCTGGCGGGGCCGATGGGGCGCCGCTTAACCCTAACGCACGGCAACCCTACCCAAGCCGTAAACATTATGACATTCTCGTAATGCGCTGATCCGCTCGACCGGGTCGGCCTAAAGAAAAGAGCTTGGGAGAAACAATGGCGCGTCACCTCGTTTACGGGGGTCGGGCACGGCCGATGGCCAAGGGCGTCAGCTCGCTCGCCTGCCTCGCATTCGTCGCCCTTCTCGGTGTCTGCTTCTGGGCCGGGGCCGTCTGGATCGGCCAGGCCATCCTGCGGATCGTCGGCTACGGCTTCTAGAGCCTAGCTCACGGCCGTCCTGCATTCCGCCCCCGCGCCGCTCTTGGCGCGCAAGACCGCGTCCACATAGTACTCCGTCATGCCCTGAGCGCGTAACCGCTCCCGCGCGTCATCGCCCAGCAGCGGGCCGACATTTCCCACCCATTGCGACGCACAGACGCTCTTCGCCGCGTCGGAGTGCGCGCAGTCGATCAGAGCGGTGAAGGCGGCCCGATAGCTTGCGAACCCCTCCCGCGTCATCGGCGCGCCATGGCCGGGGATCGCTGTCGTAAACGGCGTCGCCCAGATCGCGTCCAGCGCCGCGCGCCAGCCCTCGGGGCAGGCGGTGTCCAGGAACGCGGCGGGCAAGGTCACCAGGTCGCCGGTCGCCACCACGCCGCTCTTGCGATCATAGACCCAGACGTCGCCGGCGGTGGCCGCGTCCGCCGCCAGGTTCAGCCGCAGGGTCCTGCCGCCGATCCGCAGGCTTCGCGACCGCGCGATCGCCACGTCCGGCTTCAGCGCCGCGCCGTTCTCGATGGTGGCGGTGTCGTTGCGCAGGTCCTCCAGCGTCTCGGGCGGCAGCTTGCCGGAGGTGAGATAGGGTTGCGCCTCGGCGACGCTCTTGGCCAGGAAGCCGGTCAGCGCCTCGTCGATCGCCGCGCTGGCGTAGACGCGGGCGTGGGGATAGGCGCGCTTCAGCTCCGGATTGCCGCTCACGTGATCCAGGTGCCAGTGCGAATTGACGATGGCGGCGATGCCGCCCGGCCGGGATTTCGCGAAGTCGAGGATCGCCTGCCGCTGCCAGGCGTGGCGGCCGGTGTCCATCACCACCAAGCCCGCCAAGGTCTCAAAGACCACCGTGTTGCCGTCCGGCTGGCGGTTCGGCCGGAAGCTCCCGGGGATCATCCAGACACCGGGCGCCATGGCCTGTGGCTTCGGCGCGTCGCCAGGCTGCGCGAACACCACGGCAGGAGCCGCGAGCCAGATCAGCGCCGCGATCGCTGAACGCATGGACGTCCTCCCTTGCCTGGCCATGACCCTAGGCGCTTGGGGCCGCGCGTTTCAGGCGATGCGCCGCCGCGCGGCGCGGGAATTCGGCCTGCGAGGGCCTCTAGACCGCCGCGCGGCCTACGCTGGTGTAGGCGAAGCCGCGCGCGCGCATGTCGTCGGGCTTATAGATATTGCGCAGATCGACCAGCACCGGCGCGTTCATCAGGAGCTTGATGCGGTCGAGGTCGAGCGCCCGGAACTGATCCCATTCGGTGATGATCACCAGCACGTCGGCGCCTTCGGCCACGCCGTAGGGATCGTCCTTGAAGTCCACGCCGCGCAGCATCTCGCGCGCCTCATGTCCCTCAGGGTCGAAGGCCTGGACCTTGGCGCCCTTGTCCTGCAGGGCCGGGATGATCGCCAAGGACGGCGCGTCGCGCATGTCGTCGGTGTTGGGCTTGAAGGTCAGGCCCAGGATGCCGACGGTCTTGCCCTTCAGCTCGCCGCCCAGCGCCTTGATCACCTTGCGCGCCATGGCCCGCTTGCGCTCGTCGTTCACCTTGACTGTGGTTTCCACCAGCTCGACTGGCGTGCCCGCGTCGCGGGCGGTGCGGACGAGCGCGATGGTGTCCTTCGGAAAACAGGAGCCGCCGTAGCCGGGGCCGGCGTTCAGGAACTTGCCGCCGATCCGCCCGTCCAGGCCGATGCCGCGCGCCACCTGCTGCACGTCGGCGCCGACGGCCTCGCAGAGGTCGGCCATTTCGTTGATGTAGGTGATCTTTAGCGCCAGGAAGGCGTTGGCGGCGTACTTGATCAGCTCGCTGGTCCGCCGGCTCGTGAACAGGATCGGCGTCTCATTGAGGTAGAGCGGCCGGTAGAGCTCGCGCATCACCGCCTGAGCGCGCGGTTCCTCGGTGCCGACGACCACGCGGTCGGGGCGCTTGAAGTCCTCGATGGCCGCCCCCTCGCGCAGGAATTCGGGGTTGGAGACCACCGCCACGTCGGCGTCGGGCCGCACACGCTTGAAGATCGCCTCGATCTCGTCGCCCGTGCCCACCGGCACAGTCGACTTGGTCACCACCACCGTAAAACCGTCCACCAGGCCGGCGATCTCCTCGGCGGCGGCGTAGACATAGGAGAGATCGGCATAGCCGTCGCCACGGCGGGACGGCGTGCCCACGCCGATGAAGACGGCGTCGGCTTTGCGAACCGCCTCGGTGGCGTCGGTGGAGAAGAACAGGCGGCCGGCCTTGACGTTCTGAGCCACCAGCAGGTCGAGCCCCGGCTCATAGATCGGGATGCCGCCGGAGTTCAGGCTGGCGATCTTGCCGGCGTCCTTGTCGATGCAGGTCACCGTGTGCCCGAAGTCGGCGAAACAGGCGCCGCTGACGAGGCCGACGTAGCCCGTCCCGATCATCGCCACGTGCATGAACCAAATCCCCGAAAGATCCTTAGGCGGCGGGCTTTCACCACGCCGCCCGCCCGAGCGCCAGCGGCTTAACGCTGAAGGCCTTAAATTTCTTGGTTGTAGGCGCCGACCTCGGGCCGCTTGGCCAGGCGCGGCTTCACCTCTTCGCGGAACAGGCGGCGCATGTCGTCCTCACTCTGGGTCGATTCCACCACCACGACGATCTCCGGCTTGTTGGAGGAGGCGCGCACCAGCACCCAGGAGCCGTCTTCCAGCGCCACGCGCACACCGTTGACGGTGATCAGCTCGGCGATCTTCCGGCCCAGGATCGTGCCCCCGGCGTCGCGCAGGGCCGTGTATTCGGCGACCACGTCCTCGACCAGGCCGTACTTCACCTCGTCGGCCACATGCGGGCTCATGGTCAGCGAGGTGTAGGCGACCGGCAGGGCCTTTTTGAGGTCGGAGAGCTTCTTGTCCGGGTTGCGGTCGAGCATGGAGAGGATCGCGGCCGCCGCCACGATGCCGTCGTCGTAGCCGCGGCCGATCGGCGGGTTGAAGAAGAAGTGGCCGGACTTCTCGAAGCCGGCCAGCGCCCCCAGTTCGGCGGTCTTGCGCTTGATGTAGCTGTGGCCGGTCTTCCAGTAGACGGTCCTGGCGCCGTTCGCCTTCAAGAGCTCGTCGGTGGCGAACAGGCCGGTGGATTTCACGTCGACGACGAAGGTCGCGTCCTTGTGCAGGCCCGACAGATCCCGCGCGAGCATCAGGCCGATCTTGTCGGCGAAGATCTCCTCGCCCTCGTCGTCGACGACGCCGCAGCGGTCGCCATCGCCGTCGAAGCCCAGCGCCAGGTCGGCGTCGTGCTGACGCACCACTTCGGCCATAGCGTGCAGCATGACGTGGTCTTCGGGGTTGGGATTGTACTTGGGGAAGGTCCAGTCGAGCTGGCAGTCCATCTCGACCACCACGGCCACGCCCATGCGCCGCAGGGCTTCCGGCGCGAAGGCGCCGGCCGTGCCGTTGCCGCAGGCGCAGACCACCTTTAGGGGCCGTCTGATACTGGCGCGCGACGCCGCGTCGGCGATGTAGCGCTCGGCGACGCCGCTCACGTGGGCAAGCGAGCCCTCGGGCCGCTGTTTCCAAGTCCCGGAGAGCACGATCTCCTTCAGGCGCCCCATTTCGTCGGGGCCGAAGGTCAGCGGTCGCTGCGCGCCCATCTTCACGCCCGTCCAGCCGTTCTCGTTGTGGCTGGCGGTGACCATGGCGACGCAGGGCGCGTCGAGGTCGAACTGGGCGAAATAGGCCATGGGCGAGGTCGCCAGGCCGATGTCGATCACCTCGCAGCCGGCGGCGACCAGGCCGATGGTCAGGGCCTGTTTGATGGAGAGCGAATAGGAGCGGTAGTCGTGGCCGACGACGATGCGCTTCTGGCCAAGTTCGTGGATGTAGGTCCCCAGCCCCAGCCCCAGCGTCTGGACGCCCAGCAGGTTGATCTCCGGGCCGAACAGCCAGCGCGCGTCGTATTCGCGGAAGCCCGTGGCCTTCACCAGCGGCTGGTTCTCGAAATCGTAGGTGTTGGAGACGAGGTCGGCGCGGGGGGCGGGAAGCATCGGGACTCCGGGGACTTGGAAGCGGCGGGCAGGGTTGGCGGCGGGTCTACATCACCCCGGCGCGCAGCAGGTCGTGGATATGCAGGATGCCGACGGGCTTCCCGGCCTCGACCACGAACAGCACGGTGACGGCGGGCGGCGGGTCGCTCATCAGCGCCAGGGCTTCGGACGCCAGCATGGTCGGCGGCACGGTCTTTTTCGGCCCTGGCGTCATCACCTGGCCCGCGGTGTGGCCCATCAGGCCTTCGATGTGGCGGCGCAGGTCGCCGTCGGTGACCGCGCCGGCCAGACGGCCGTCCGCATCGGTCACGCCGACGATGCCCCAGCGCTTCTCGGTCATCACCAGCAGGGCGTCCTTCATGGGCGTATCGGCGCCCACAAGCGGCAATTCGCCGAATCCATGCATCAGATCGCCGACCGTGCGCAGCATTGCGCCGAGCTTGCCGCCTGGGTGGAAGACGCGGAAATCCTGCGGCTTGAATCCCCGCCGCTGCAGCAGGGCGACCGCGAGCGCGTCGCCGAGCGCCATCTGCAGGGTCGTCGAGGTGGTGGGCGCATTGAGTTCGTCGGCGGCCTCCGGCGCGTCGGGAATCAGCAGCACCACGTCCGAGGCTCGGCCGAGCGCGCTGTCGGCCACCGCGGTCATCGCGATCAGCGGGATGTGGAACCGCGCGGCATAGGCGATCACGTCGGCCAGTTCGCGGGTCTCGCCGGTCTTGGAGAGCGCCAGGATCACGTCGTCGGCGCCGATCATGCCGAGGTCGCCGTGGCTGGCCTCAGTGGCGTGGACGAACATGGCGACCGACCCCGTGGACGCCAGGGTCGCGGCGATCTTGCGCGCCACGTGGCCCGACTTGCCGATGCCGGTGGCCACGATCCGGCCCTTGGCGTCGAACAGGGTCTCGACCGCGCGCGTAAAGGCGTCGTCCAGCCCGCTCGCCAGCTGGCCAAGCGCCTCGGCCTCGGCGGCCAGAACCCGGCGGCCGACGGCGACGGCGTCGAAGGCGCTTGGCGCGGCGCTCATCACTGGCCCTTGATCACTGGACTGGCGCGAGCGCCTGGGACTGCAGGTCCCGCACCGAGGCGCGCTGTTGCGTCAGGCGGCGCTGCGCCGAGGCGTTGGCGCGTTGCATCGCCGCCCGCATGGCCGGGGTGCGTTGATAGGGCTCGGAGCCGAAGGGGGCGGGCGAGCGGTCGCCGTAGCCCTGCGGCCAGACGCTGGCCAGCGCCACCGCAGCGACGGCGAGCAGGGCCACGACGGGGAGATAGAGGCGATCCATGCGGGCTCTATAGCCGCTTCGCCCGCGCCGGACCAATCCCGTTGCGTCCCTTTCGCCAGCCGATAGAAAGCGCTGCAGTCCCCTGCTTGAACGAAAGCCCGCCGCCTTGCCCACCCTGATCCTGCTGCGTCACGGCCAGAGCCAGTGGAATCTGGAGGACCGCTTCACCGGCTGGGTGGACGTCGACCTCACCGCCGAAGGCGAGGCGCAGGCGAAGAAGGGCGGTGAACTGATCGCCCAGGCCGGGATCGTCATCGACCGCTGCTTCACCTCGGTGCTGACCCGCGCCATTCGCACCTCCTGGCTTGCGCTGGCGGCGGCGGGCCAGGCCTTCGTGCCCGAGACCAAGGACTGGCGGCTGAACGAGCGCCACTACGGCGGCCTCACCGGCCTCAATAAGGCTGAGACCGCCGCCGAGCACGGCGAGGCCCAGGTGAAGATCTGGCGGCGCTCCTACGACGTGCCGCCGCCGCCGCTGGCGCCCGGTGGTGAGTTCGATTTCACCAAGGACCGCCGCTACGCCGGCGCCGTGCTGCCCGACACCGAGAGCCTGGAGACCACGCTGTTCCGGGTGCAGCCCTACTGGGATGCTGAGATCGTCCCGCGCCTGGCCGCCGGCGAGACCCTGCTGATCGCCGCCCACGGCAATTCGCTGCGCGCCATCGTCAAGCTGCTGTTCGGTCTCTCCGGCGAGGCGATCGTCGGCGTCGAGATCCCCACCGGCAATCCGCTGTTGATCGAGCTCGACGCGGGGCTGAAGCCGACCGCCGCGCGCTACCTCGACGCCGCCCGCGCCCAACCGCTGCCCGCCCTGGCCTAGGCGGGCGCGGTCCGGCTGGGCGACGGCTTTTCTCCAGGCGCTCGAAGGGCCATGTAGGCGCGATGGACAGGTCCCAGGACGAGCTCTGGATGCGGCGCGCGATCTATCTCGCCGCGCGCAACCTCGGCCTGACCGGCGACAATCCCGTCGTGGGCTGCGTGATCGTCCAGGGCGAGGCCGTGGTCGGCGAAGGCGCCACCGCGGCGAGCGGTCGGCCGCACGCGGAGGAGGTTGCGCTGGGGCTGGCCGGCGAGCGGGCGCGCGGCGCGACGGCCTACCTCACCCTGGAGCCCTGCGGCGAGCGGTCGTCCGGGGCGGCGTCCTGCGGCCAGCGCCTGGCGAGGTCTGGCGTCGCACGCGTGGTCGTCTCCTGGGAGGATCCCTCCGTCATGGCGGCCGGCCGCGGCCTGGAGCAGCTCCGCGAGGCGGGGATCGAGACCGAGGTCGGCCTGCTGCGGGCCGAAGCGGCCGTGCTCTACGACGGCTACCGACCGCGGGTATCCCGCTAAACCTTGGAAATGCGGCGTTAATCCTGTGCGCCTAGGGTTGGGTAACCATCCTGTTCGCCGCGCTCGGCTCCGCAAAGACACCCCGATCGGAATCCATGTCCGAAGCCAGCCACATCGTCCGCCGGATCACCCAGGCCGAGGCCGACCAAATCTGCGCGCGCCATGACCGGCTGTGGAGCTCCAAGCCCGGCGGCGCCCGCGCCGTTTTCGCCTGGACCGACCTGTCGGGCGTCGACCTCACCGGACGCAATCTCTGCGACGCCGATTTCTCGGGCGCCGTGCTCGCCGGCTGCAAGCTGCAGGGCGCGCGGCTCGACAACGCCGTCCTGTTCGGCGCTGATTTGCAAGATGCGGATTTGCGGGCTGCATCCCTGCGCCGCGCCGACCTGCGCGGCGCTTGCCTGCGCAACGCCGACCTGACCGGCGCCGACATGTTCGAGGCCGACCTGCGCGAAGGCGTGCTGGCCGCGGCCGATCCCAAGGTCGGCTTCCGCCGCATCGAGGCCGGCGGCCCCAAGGTGGGCGACGCCCAGGGCGCCAAGCTGGTGGGCGCCAACCTCGAACGCTCCAAGCTCTCCGGCGTGATCGCCGTGCGCGCCGATTTCACCGACGCCATCATGAAAGACGCGCGCCTGGTGCGCGCCAACCTGAAGCAGGCGACGATGAAGGGCGCCAACCTCTCCGGCGCCGATCTTTCCGGCGCAGACCTCGCCGGCGCCGACCTGCGCGACGCGGTGCTGGTCGGGGCCAAGACCCTGCAGTGGAACGTCTCCAACGCCAACATGGCCGGCGCCTTGACCGACAAGCCGGCCGGGATCGCCGCGGCCAGCCTGCCCTACAAGACCATGATCCAGGATCACGCCCGCTGGTGCGAGACCGGCGGGACGCACGGCGCGCCCTCGGTGTTCGACGGCGCCGACCTGCGCGCGCTGGAGACCGTCCGCGGCTACAACCTCACCGCCTTGTCCGCCAAGGGCGCGGTGTTCTACGGCCTCGACATGGAGGGCGTGCAACTTCAGGGCGCGCATCTGGAAGGCGCCGACCTGCGCAACTGCAACCTACGCCGCGCCGACCTGCGCGGGGCCAAGCTCGCCGACGCCAAGCTCTCCGGCTCCGACCTGCGCGAGGCCCAGATGGGGCCGCTGCTGCTCGGCGCCGACCGGGTGCTGGCCTGCGACCTGCGCCGCTCGGAACTGAAGGGCGCCGACCTCACCGGCGCCGACGTGCGCCACGCCCTGTTCATCGACGCCGACGTCAGCCGCGCCAACTTCACCGGCGCGCTGCTGAAGCAGGCCAACTTCACCGGCGTCGCCCGCCACGGCGCCCGCGGCCTGGACGAGACGATCTAGCGCCCACGAAAAAGGCCGACGCGATCGCTCGCGCCGGCCTTCGTCAAGCCATTCTCAGAACGCTTAGGCCGCCTTTTCGCCTTCGATCAGGCTGGCGGGCTGGCCGACCGCGATCTCGATGCGGCGGGGCTTCAGCGCTTCCGGCAGTTCACGCTTCAGCGCGATGGAGAGCAGGCCGTCGGCGAGCGCGGCCTCGGTCACCACCACATAGTCGGCGAGCTGGAACTTGCGCTCGAAGTTCCGCTCGGCGAGACCGCGGTGCAGGAAGCGGCGCGGCTCGTCGTTGGCGGCCTTGCGGCCGGTGACGGCGAGGAGGTTTTCCTTCACCTCGATGTTGAGTTCTTCCGGACGGAAGCCGGCGACCGCGATCTCGACGCGGTAGGCGTTCTCGTCAGTCCGCTCGATGTTGTAGGGCGGATAGCCGTTGGTCGCGCCATCGGCGGTCGCGCTGTCCAACAGGTCGGCCAGGCGGTCGAAGCCCACGACGGAGCGGTAGAGGGGGGAGAAATCAATCGTTCGCATGGATTCACATCCTTCTTTCAAAGCAAGGTTGCAATTCAAAGGGCGCCTGCGAGCCATCAGGCCTCGCGCGTCCAGAGGCCCGGACATCCAGCGCCTCCACGCGATGAGGTAGGCGGCCGATTTCTCCGTTCAAGGCCTTGCGGCGTCGCGCACTTTGACCAGGGCTCCTCCGCGGCGTAGGCCTGGGCTTGAGCTTACGCCGGGGGGCGTGGCGAGGTCGTATGACGCAATCGGTCAATCTTCTTTCCAGGCGCGCGGTCCTGCTGAGCGCAGCCGCGCTCAGCGCGTGCGGCGCGCGGCCGAGCGGCGCGGACGGACCCAAGACCATCGAGGCGGCGGTCGCCGGGTCCTGGCGCGCGGCGGCCGACCGGGCGCGCGATCCCTGGCGCCACCCCGTCGAGTCGCTTCGGTTCTGGGGTCTGCGGCCCGGACATACGGTGGTCGAGTTCTGGCCGGGCGCCGGCTGGTACACCGACATCGTCGCGCCGTACCTGGCGGCCACCGGCGGCAAGTTCTACGCCGCCGGCTTGCAGGCGTCGGACGCCGACGGCCGGGCGATGGAAGCGGCGTACCGCCATCGGCTGGAAGCCGGCCCAGAGACCTACGGCAAGGTCACCTTCACGGCCTTCGGCCCGACCAGCGGGCCGGTCGCGCCGGCGGGGTCGGCGGACCTGGCGCTGTTCCTGCGCAATCTGCACAACTGGATGGCCGCCGGCCTCGCGGAGAAGGCCTTCCGCGACGCCTTCGCCGCCTTGAAGCCTGGCGGCGTGCTCGGCGTCGAGGAGCACCGGGCCGATCCGGCCGCCGTCCCAGACGTCATGGCGGCCAGCGGCTACGTGCCCCAGGCCTATGTGATCCAGCTCGGCCAGGAGGCGGGCTTCACGCTGGCCGCCGCCAGCGAGATCAACGCCAATCCGAAGGACGATCGCAACCACCCGTTCGGTGTCTGGACGCTGCCGCCGGTGCGTCGATCCTCCCCACGCGGACAACCGCCCGATCCCAATTTCGACCACGCCAGGTACGACGCTGTCGGTGAAAGCGATCGAATGACGCTCAAGTTCGTGAAGCCCCCCTCGAAGCCCGGCTCGCCGCGCGGCTGACGGTTTACTTCCCACACGCCAGAAGCGAAGCTCGCGCCCTCAGCCTAAGGTTGGCGGGGTCTGGGAGTTCTCAAGGGCATGGCGACGTTAGAGGAGCTGACCGATCGGATCCGTCGCGCCGCGACGGCCGAGGCCGGCGCCGCCCCGGGTTCCGGCCTGGGCTCCTCGATCAAGCTCGACCTGAAGGGCGAGGGCGTCATCCACATCGACGGCGCCGCGGTCACCAACGACGACCTGCCGGCCGACCTGGTGGTCACCGTGGCCCTGCGGGACCTGGCGGCGCTGGGCAAGGGCGAGCTCGATCCGACGCGGGCGATGATGACCGGGCGCCTGCGGCTCTCCGACATGGCGCTGGCCATGCGGCTGCAGCCGAAGATTCAGTCTCTGTTCTCCAAGGCGGCTTAGGGCGTCCGCCATGCTCGAGCCCGCGCCCCTCATCGAGACCGCCGACGCCAAGGCGCCGCCCGGCGGCGAGGCGTCCTGGTTCACCGGCGCCGGCGGGGCGAAGCTGCGGGCGGCGCTGTTCACGCCCGACGCCAAGGCCGGACCCGTGCGCGGCTCGATCGTGCTCTCCGGCGGCCGCACCGAGCCCATCGAGAAGTACTACGAATTCATCGGCGAGCTCATGGACCGCGGCTTCGTGGTGCTGGCCCACGACTGGCGCGGCCAGGGGCTGTCGCAGCGCGACCTGCCCGATCCCCTGAAGGGCTACGTGCGCGGCTACAAGACCTATCTCGACGACTTCCGCGCGCTTCTGGGCGCCTACAGCGACCGGCTGCCCAAGCCGTGGACGGCGGTGGCCCATTCCATGGGCGGGTGCCTCACGCTGCTGGCCATGGCGCAGGGCGAGACGCGGTTCGCGGGCGCGGTGCTTTCGGCGCCCATGCTGGGTCTGAAGACCCCGTTCCCGCTGCTGTTCTCGAAGGTGCTGACCGGCCTCAATGTCGTGGCCGGACGCGGCAAAACCTATACGCTGGGCGGGCCCGGAAAACCCTTCGACGCGACCTTTGAAGGCAATGTCCTGACCCACGATCCGGTGCGCTATGCGCGCAGCTGGGGTCTGGTCGCGGCCGAGCCGAAGCTGGCGCTTGGCGCGCCCACCTGGGCCTGGATCGATTTCGCCCTTCGCGCCACCGCCTATCTGGCGCGTCCCGATGTTTTGCGGAACGTAACTGTACCGGTTGTTATTGTGTCTGCCGGAGAAGATCAGCTTGTCGACCAGGCCGCCCAGGCCGCCGCCGCCCGTCACCTGCCGCAGGGCAAGTTCATCACCGTCCCCGGCGCCCGCCACGAAATTCTGATGGAGACCGATCCCATGCGTAATATCTTCCAGAGGGCCCTCGATGGGCTGCTTGGCCGCACAGCCCCGACCCCGGCCGCGCCGCCGAAGGCCGCTCCCGCGCCGGCGCCTGCGCCGGCTCCCACGCCTGCGCCGGCCCCGGTGGCCGCCGCCGCGCCGACGCCGGCCGCCGTCAAACCGGCCGCCGCCAAGAAGCCAGCAGCGAAGAAAAAGCCGGCGGCCAAGAAGCCCGCCGCCAAGGCCGCCCCGGCGAAAGCCGCGGCCCCCAAGGCCGCCGCGGCCAAGCCCGCCGCCAAATCCGCTGCGGCGAAGAAGCCCGCCGCCAAGAAGGCTCCGGCCAAGAAGCCGGCCGCCAAGGCCCCGGCGGTGAAGAAGCCCGCGGCCAAACCCGCGGCGGCGAAAAAGGCCCCGGCCAAGAAGGCTCCGGCGAAGAAGGCCGCCGCCAAGCCGGCCGCTGCGAAGAAGCCCGCCGCGGTGAAGAAGCCTGCGGCGAAACCCGCCGCCAAACCTGCGGCGGCCAAGAAGCCCGCAGCGGCGAAGGCGCCGGCGGCTCCCAAAGCGGCTGCGAAAAAGCCCGCCGCCAAGAAGCCTGCGGCCAAGAAGCCCGCGCCGAAGAAGGCCTAAGCGCCTTCAGACCGCCTTCAGGGCGACCAGCGCCTCGTCCAGGCAGGCGCGGTCGCCTGCGATGGCGACCCGTCCGCCGTGGGCGCCGACGCGCGCGCCTTGCCAGTCGGTGGTGAGGCCGCCGGCGCCGGCGATCACCGGGATCGCCGCGTCGATGTCCCAGGACTTCAGGCCGGCTTCCAGCACCAGATCGATCGTGCCCGCCGCCACCATGGCGTAGGCGTAGGCGTCGCAGCCCAGGCGCGCCAGCCGCGCCGCGGCGCGCACGCGGTTCCACGCCTCGCGCTCGGCGCCCTGGAAGATCGCCGGGTCGGTGGTGGCGATCAGCGCGCCGGAGAGCGCCGGGCAGGGCCGCACCTTCAGGGGCCGGCTCGACCCCTTGCTCATCAGCCGCGAGCCGCCGGCGTGACCGATGTAGATCTCGTCCAGGAACGGCTGGCCGATGGAGCCCAGCACGGGTGTGCCGTTGTGGCGCAGGCCGATCAGCGTGGTCCAGACCGGCAGGCCGGCGATGAAGGCGCGCGTGCCATCGACGGGGTCCAGAACCCAGACCCACTCGGCGTCGGGCCGGTCCTCGCCATATTCCTCGCCGATGACGCCGTGGCTCGGATAGCGCTGGGAGATCAGGGCGCGGATGGCGCGCTCGGCGCCCTTGTCCGCCTCGGTGACGGGGTCGAAGCCCTTAGCCCCGCCCTTGTCGATCAGGCCGTGGTCAGAACGAAACAGCGGCAGGATCGCGCCCGCCGCTGCCCGGTTGAGCTCGACAAGGAACGCGTCGAGCTCAGCAGTCACTTGGGAGGAAACAGTCTCAGGGTTCGGAGCGGTCATCCGACCGCTTTACCCCTTGGCTCGTCTCAGGGAAACGCGTGCCCTACAACTTCCGGCTCCGTCTCGTTCAGAGACTTGGCCAGATCGAGCAGCCGCTGACGCGGGCGTTCCGAGAGGCTGTAGAAGGCCTGGATGAGATCCTTGGTCTCCTTGCCGGCATAGGGTTCCGGCGGCTCCGGCTCGCGGTCGATCGCCGAGTCCTGGCCGAGGCCTTCGTAGAAGTAGGAGACGGGCACCTCGAGCACTTCGGCGAGCTGCCACAAACGCGCCGCAGACATACGGTTGGCTGCGCACTCATACTTCTGGATCTGCTGGAAGCGCACGCCGCAGGCGCCGGCGAGCTGCTGCTGGGTCAGGCCCAGGATCCGGCGGCGACGGCGAAGCCGACGACCCAGATGAATATCGATCAGATCCATCATGATCAGACGCCCATCCTCTTCAAACCCCTATGTCCCACTGCGGGACGGCACGCCGGGTTTGTCGCAAGCTCCGCGCCAAACCCACGCGTTGCTAAGGTTACGAAGCCAGCCTTAGTAAAGATGCATGACAGAATCTCAGACCCCGATGCGACAGGATCGCCTGTGGCGAATGGAAGCTTGGGCATATGATTTTGCTCATTTTTTGGCCCACCTGTTTCCGATCGAAGCAGTTTCGGATTTTGGCGGATGGGTCGGCCGCACGTTCGGGCCGTTAACCAGTGCGCACCGCGTAGCGGAAACCAATCTGCGGATTGTGTTCCCGAATGCGGACGGTCCTGAAATCAAACGGCTGCTTCGCGCCCAATGGGACGAGTTCGGCCGCTGGCTCGCCGAATTCCCGATCCTCGACCGTATCGTGGCCGAGCCGGAGCGGGTCGAGGTCGAGGGCATGGAGCGGCTCACGGCCCTGAATGGCAAGCATCCGGCGGTGTTGATCAGCGGTCACTTCTCGAATTTCGAGGTGAT
Organism: Phenylobacterium sp.; assembly: GCF_035309685.1. Classification (GTDB taxonomy): domain Bacteria; phylum Pseudomonadota; class Alphaproteobacteria; order Caulobacterales; family Caulobacteraceae; genus Phenylobacterium. The sequence continues at coordinate 21,139 of NZ_DATGEX010000003.1, read as the reverse complement.
GGCCCTCGCGATCATGCGGGCCGGCGTCGAGTGCCAGGTGACCTACCGCGCGACCAACAATCCCTACTTCAACGAACGGGTCGTCACCGGCCGCCGCGCTTACGGCGTCAAGATGTTCGCGCCCAAGGGCACGAGCGGGGCGCGCGAGATGTTCCGCGCCATCGCGCGTGGCGAGTCCATCGCCCTGATGAACGATCAGAAGTTCAACGGCGGGATCGCCGCGCCGCTCTTCGGCCGGCTCGCCTATACGGCGCCCGGGCCATCGACCTACGCCCTGCACTTCGGCATCCCGATCCAGCCGATGAGCGTTCAGCGCACCGGCCCGGCCCGCTTCAAGGTGACCGTCCACGAGCCTTTCCGGCTGCAGGACACTGGCGACCGCGACGCCGACATTGAAGCGGCCGTCCGCCGCATCAACGCCTTCATGGAGGAGCGCGTGCTGGCCCGGCCGACGGAGTGGTTCTGGGTCCACAAGCGTTGGCCTAACGAGACCTATAGACGCGCGGCCTGACCATTCCGGGACGGCCGCGCCAATTCGCGCGTTGCCAATGTCGGCTCACCAACATCTAGTGCTGCGGCATGACGGAAGCTCCGACGACACGGCGGCAGGACATTATCTGGCGCCTTGAGGAGCGGGCCTACGATGTCGCCCAGGCGTTCGCCCGCCTCTTTCCCATCGATACGGTCTCCGACTTCGGCGCCTGGCTGTTCCGGACGGTCGGGCCGCTGACCAGCCGGCATCGCACCGCGCTCACCAATCTGCGGATCGTCTTCCCGGACGCCACGTCAGACGAGATGGCGCGGCTGCTGCGCGCCCAGTGGGAGGAGACCGGCCGCTGGATCGCCGAATTCCCCACCCTCGACCGCATCATCGCCGATCCGGCTCGGGTCGAGGTGGTGGGCGCCGAGCGGCTGGCGCAGATCGCCGACGGCCACCCCGCGGTTTTCATCTCAGGCCACTTCTCGTCGTTCGAGATCATGTCGGCGGTGATCGTGCACTCCGGCGTGACCTGTCAGATCACCTATCGGGCGATGAACAACCCCTATGTGGACGAGCGCCTGCGGGAGAGCCGCTGGCGCTATGGCGTGCGCCTGTTCGCGCCCAAGGGGCTGTCCGGCGCGCGGGCCCTGCTGCGGGCGTTGGGACGCGGCGAATCCGTCGCCCTGATGAACGATCAGAAGTTCAATGGCGGCGTGGCCGCGCCTCTGTTCGGCGTCATGGCCCATACGGCGCCAGGCCCCTCCAGCTTCGCGCTGCGGTTCGGTATCCCGATCCAGCCGATGAGCGTGCAGCGGATCCACAAGGCGCACTTCCGCGTCGTCCTGCACGAGCCGTTCCTGCTGGAGGACACCGGCGACAGCGAGGCCGACATCGAGGCGGGGGTGCGGCGCATCAACAGCTTTATCGAGGAGCGCGTGCTGGACCGGCCGGAGGAGTGGTTCTGGGTGCACAAGCGCTGGCCCAAGGAGGCCTACCGGAAGAAGGCGGCCTAGGCGCCTTCTGACTCTTTCCAGCGCTGCAGGGCCTCGGCGGGGCCGGCGTAGGCCTCCTGCAGGGCCGCGTTCCAGTAGCGCAGCTGTTCCAGCGGGATCTTCTTGCCGGTCACCGCGCAGACCACATAGCGGCCGGGCTTGAGCACGGCGAAATCGCCGTCGCCGTAGTGCAGCTTGGCCAGGTCCGCGCCCGTGAAGTCAGGGTCGTGTGCGTTCATGGCCGTCTATCTAGCGCGTGGCGCGCCCTCAGAACAGGTCGCCCTGTGCGGAAGAGCGCGGTTTCGGCTTCGGCGTCTTCTCGGGGCGGGGTGGCGAGGGGGCCGCCACGGCGCCAGGCATCCCCTCGATCACCGCCTGGCGGGTGACCTGATCGCCGAACTTGATCGCCACTTCCTCGCCGCCGGCGAGGATCGCGCCGGCATGGACGATCGAGCCGTCGGCGCGGGTGACGCGGGCGAAACCGCGATGCAACGGCCGGTCGGGGTCCACGGACGCATAGAGCTTGGCGAGCGCCCCCAACCGCTCGGTGGCCCGCTCCAGACCGCGCAGGACCCCGGGCTGCAGCCGCGCAGCGACGCCGTCGAGGCGCTGCCTCTGCACCGCCTGCGGCCGTTGCAGCAGCAGGGGCGACAGCCGCGCGGAGACCCGCACCAGGTCGCGCTCATGGGCCGCGGCGTTCTTCGCCAGCCCCGCGGCCAGCCGCCCCGAGACGATGCCGAACCGCTGGGTGGCGAGCTCCACCAGGTCGCTGACCCGGGTCAGGCTGCGCCCAGCGGCCTCCACCCGGCCGCGCCGGTCCTCCACGGCGCGGCCGCCGCAGCGGTGCATGCGCGCGCCCAGGTCGCCGACGAAGGCCTTCAACTCGGCCAGGATCGGGGTGGCGATCTCGGCGGCCGCCGTCGGGGTCGGCGCGCGGCGGTCGGAGACGAAGTCGATGAGCGTGGTGTCGGTCTCGTGGCCCACGGCGCTGATCAGCGGGATGCGGCAGTCGGCGACCGTGCGCGCCAGCCCCTCGTCGTTGAAGGCCCAGAGGTCCTCCACCGAGCCGCCGCCCCGCGCCACGATCAGCACGTCGGGCCGGGGGACCGCGCCGGAGCCGTCCAGGGCGTCGAAGCCGCGGATCGCCGCCGAAACCTGCGCCGCCGCCGCGTCGCCCTGCACCACAACCGGCCAGACGATCACCCGGCAGGGCCAGCGGTCGCGGATGCGGTGCAGGATGTCGCGGATCACCGCGCCGGTCGGGCTGGTGATCACGCCCACCACGGCGGGCATCGAGGGCAGGGGCTGTTTGCGCTCTTGAGCGAACAGGCCCTCGGCCGCCAGCCGCGCCTTCAACCGCTCCAGTTGGGCCAGCAGGGCGCCGACGCCGGCCGCCTCCATGGTCTCGATGACGATCTGGTAGCGCGAGCCGGCCGGATAGCTGGTGATCTTGCCGGTGACGATCACCTCCAGCCCCTGCTCGGGCCGGATGCTTAAGGTCCGAACCTGGCCCTTCCAGACCACGCCATCGATGGCGGCGCGCTCGTCCTTCAGCGTCAGATAGACGTGGCCGTTGGCGTGATGGGTGACCTTGGAAATCTCGCCGCGCAGCCGGACAAACCCATAGGCGTCCTCCAGCGTCCGCTTCAGCGCGAACGCCAGCTCCGAGACCGAATAGGGCTTGGCGTTGCCGCTCGCCTCACCTTCTGGGGCGGGCGCTTCAGACTCGGGAGCCACATCGGTCATCGCGAGAAGGTAACGGCGGCGCGTTCAAATCCCAAGGTGCAACAGTTGACGATGTTCTCTAAATGTTCCATTCTACCAATGTCATCCCGGAATGGGCGCAGCCCATGTCCGGGACCCATAAACGCGACACCCTCCGATGACCTACTGGGTCTACATCCTCGCCAGCCGCAAGCACGGCACGCTTTATGTCGGGGTCACAAATAGCCTCGAACGTCGGATCGCTGAGCATCGGGCGGCGGAAGCGCCCGGCTTCACAAAGAAATATGGCGTTGACCACCTCGTCTTCTATTGCGGCTTCGGGGAGGTGATGCCGGCGATCGGCTTCGAGAAACGTCTCAAACGCTGGCGCCGAGACTGGAAGATTCGTCTCATCGAGGAGGACAATCCGCATTGGGACGACCTCTATGTTCAGACGATTGCGCCAGACTCGCAGACGCCGTGTGTATGGGTCCCGGACAGCCGCTACGCGCCTTCCGGGATGACCCCGAGGTGGGTGGGGCCGATGCGGTAGGGCAGATAAGGAAAAGGACGCGCCCGGCCCTGCAGGCGGAAAACCGCCGCGGGCCGGACGCGCCCCCATCCCCAACGGATCTTGTAAGCCGCGGCCTGACTGGCGCGCGGGATCAGATGTAGCGGCGCAGGCTCCTGGCGAGTTCGTTGGGACCCGAGCGCTTCTTCGCCTGGGCCGGCTGATAGGCCACCTGGCTGTGTTCGTGGCAGTAGGGGCCATCGCCGGCGCGGCGGCCGCAGAAGGTGAAATTGTCCATGGCCGGGTCGCCGATCGGCCACTTGCACATGTGGGCGCCCAGCGTCAGCACGGTCGCCGTGCCGGGGGCCTCCTCCACATAGCGGACGGGCGCCGGATGGTGATGCGCGACCGAGCTGGGCTCGGCCAGCCGGCGCGGCGCCGAGGGGGCGCTGGAGACCGGGCGCGCCGGACGCGGCGCCTTGAAGGTGGTGCGCGCGGGCTTCGACGGCGTGGCGCGGCCCGACAGGCCCAGCCGGTGGACCTTGCCGATCACCGCGTTGCGGGTGACGCCGCCCAGCTGCTTGGCGATCTGACTGGCCGAAAGCCCGTCCTGCCAGAGCTTCTTGAGGAGTTCGACGCGTTCGTCCGTCCAGCCCATGTTCGCCTCCCGCCCATTTTTGTCGTCCGGACCGCACCCCAGCGGTCCCGGATTCAACATCTTGTGGCGCCCAGCAGTCTCGCTGCTCACCAACCACCACCAGTAGTAAACAACTCCTTAAGAGCCACAATAGGCGCCCTGGCTTTCGTCCACAGGAACTAGATGTTGCGTCGCCCTGCCGCAGTTTGGAGGCGGTTGCGCGGTCTCACGCTCACGGTCTTGCGATGGCGCGCGCTCGGGCGCACATGAGGGGCATGAAGGATATGCCTGCTTCGGAAGCCGTCCTGCCGCCGGTGGCGCGCGAGTACCCTGGCATCAACTGGGTGGGCCTGCAGACGCTCTATGTCCGCGAGGTCCGGCGCTTCTTTAAGGTCGGTATGCAGACGCTGGCCGCGCCGGTGGTCACCGCGCTGCTCTACATGCTGGTCTTCGTGGTGGCGGTCGGCGGCGGGCGCAGCGTCAATGGCGTGGCCTATGGCGCCTTCGTCGCGCCCGGCCTGATCATGATGCAGATCCTCTCCAACGCGTTTGCCAACTCCTCCTCATCCCTGCTGCAGGCCAAGTTCAACGGCCTGATGGGCGACTTCGTCACCCCGCCCTTGTCGCCGTTCGAGCAGTTGGTCGGGTTCGGCGCCGGCGCCGCGACGCGCGGCCTTTTCGTGGGCGCCATCAGCGCGATTGCGGTGTGGTTCTTCGCCCGGCCGCCGATCGCCCAGCCGTGGGCCATCGCCTACTTCGGCCTGGGCGCCGCGCTCATCATGGGTTTCATCGGCATCATGGCGGGCCTGTGGGCCGAGAAGTTCGACCACATGGCGGCGGTGACCAATTTCGTGATCATGCCGATGACCTTCCTGTCGGGCACCTTCTACCTGATCGACCGTCTGCCCGAGCCGTTCCGCAGCTTCTCGAAGTTCAACCCGTTTTTCTATCTGATCGACGGCTTCCGGTACGGCTTCATCGGCCAGGCGGAGGGCTCGCTGGCCGTCGGCGCGACCATGACCGGCGTGCTGGTCCTGTTCCTCGGCTGGGCCAGCCTGCGGATGTTCCAGACCGGCTACAAGATCAAAACATGACGGCGTTGTCGTTGACTTCGCGGCCCTAGAAGACGAGAACGCCAAGCCTTCCAGTCCCCGTCGCCACGCGGCGGGGATGCTTCCGTTTTAAGGAGGGCTCCTCCGGTGACCAAGACGTCCGCCGCCCCCGTTCCCGCCGACCACATCATGGGTGTCTACAGCCGCACCCCGCTGGCGTTCGAGCGAGGCGAAGGCGCGCGCCTCTACACCGCCGATGGGGACGCCTATCTGGACTGCATGGCCGGCATTGCGGTGAACGCGCTGGGCCACGCCAACCCGATCCTGGTCAAGGCGCTGAAGGACCAGGCCGAGAAGCTCTGGCACGTCTCCAACATCTTCACGATCCCCGGCCAGGCCAGGCTCGCCAAGGCGCTGACCGACGCGTCGTTCGCCGACGTGGTGTTCTTCACCAACTCCGGCTCGGAAGCGATCGAAGTGGCGATCAAGACGGCGCGCAAGCACCACTGGGCCAAGGGCCATCCGGAGCGGATCGGCATCATCGGCTTCGAGGGCTCGTTCCATGGTCGAACGCTGGGCGCCATCAACGCGTCCGGCAACCCGAACTACCTGGAGGGCTTCGGCCCGCCGCTACCGGGCTTCATCCATCTGCCCTACGGCGACTTCGACGCCATCAAGGCCGCCGTCGGCCCGACCACCGCGGCGATTATCCTGGAGCCCGTGCAGGGCGAGGGCGGCGCGCGCTCCTGGCCCGAGCAGATGCTGCGCGACATCCGCAAGCTCTGCGACGAAACCGGCACGCTGCTGATCTACGACGAGATCCAATGCGGTCTTGGGCGCACCGGCAAGCTCTTCGCCCACGAGTGGGCGGGCGAGGCCGGCCCCGACATCATGGCGCTCGCCAAGGCGCTGGGCGGCGGCTTCCCGGTGGGCGCCTGCGTCGCCACCTGGGACGCGGCGCAGGGCATGACGGTGGGCAGCCATGGCTCGACCTACGGCGGCAATCCGCTGGCCATGGCGGTTGGCGAGGCGGCCCTGGCCGAGATCGTGAAGCCTGAGCTGATGACGCATGTGCGCGAGATCGCCGGCTTCTTCACCCAGCAGCTCACCGGTCTCACCGAGCGCTTCCCCGACGTGGTCGAGGAAATCCGCGGCAAGGGCCTCCTGATCGGCCTGAAGCTGAAGACGCCGAACCGCGAGTTCATGCAGCACGCCCGCGACAACCACCTGCTGCTGGCCGGCGGGGGCGACAATTGCGTGCGCCTGCTGCCGCCGCTGAACCTCACCCTCGAAGAGGCCAGCGAGGCGGTCGGCAAGCTGGAGGCGTCGTGCGAGGCCGCCAGAGCGAAGGCGAAGGAAGCCGCGTGAGCCAGGCGCCGCGCCACTTCCTCGATCTGTGGAAGCTCGAGGGCTCGGACCTGCGCGCGATCCTGGAGGACGCCAAGCGCCGCAAGGCCGCTCGCCTGGGCTGGCCCAAGGGCCGCCCAGACGCTGACGCGGTGGCCGACGGGCGCGTGCTGGCGATGATCTTCGAGAAGAATTCCACCCGCACCCGCTTCTCGTTCGACGCCGCCATGCGCCAGCTCGGCGGCGACACCCTGATCTCCAACGCCACCGACATGCAGCTTGGCCGTGGCGAGCCGATCGAGGACACCGCGCGCGTGCTCTCGCGCATGGTCGATGCGGTGATGATCCGCGCCAACAACCACCAGGACGTCGAACGCCTGGCCCTGGCGTCGAGCGTGCCGGTGATCAACGGCCTGTCGGACAAGAGCCATCCCTGCCAGATCATGGCCGACCTGCTCACCATAGAGGAGCATCGCGGGCCCGTGGGCGGCAAGACGCTGGCCTACGTCGGCGACGGCAACAACGTCTGCGCGAGCTTCATCCACGCCGCGCCGAAGCTGGGCTATCGGCTCAACATCGCTTCGCCCGCCATCTACCACCCCGACCTGCGCGACCTCGCGCGCGCGGCGGCCGAGCAGGGCATGGTCACCGCGTCTGACGACCCGCGCGCGGCGGTCAGGGACGCCGACGTGGTGATCACCGACACCTGGGTCTCCATGGGCGACACCGACCACGACGAGCGGATCGACGCGCTGGAGCCCTATCAGGTGGACGAGACCCTGATGGATCTCGCCAAGAATGACGCGGTCTTCCTGCACTGCCTGCCCGCCCACCGCGGCGAGGAGGTCACCGACGAGGTGATCGACGGGCCCAAGTCGCTGATCTGGGACGAGGCCGAGAACCGCCTGCATGCCCAGAAGTCGATCCTCGCCTGGTGCTTCGGCGCGATCTGACGCCAAAGGCGCTGCGAGCCGACATTTCATGTGACGAGGCGCGGCGCGAGGTCGTAGCGTCCCTCGGACGCGGGGACCGTTACATGAAGCTATCCATTGCGCTTGCGGCGTTTGTCATCGCCAGCTCGGCGCGGGCCGACGCCTTGGACGACCTCTTCGCCCGCTACAAGGCCGACACGCCAGGCTGCGCCATCGGCGTGGCCCGAGCCGGTCAGCCGACCCTCCTGCGCGGCTATGGCTCCGCCGACCTGGAGCACGGCGTTCCGATTACGCCGGACACAATTTTCGAGGCGGGGTCGGTCTCGAAGCAGTTCACGGCCGCGGCGATCCTGACCTTGGTCGCTGACGGCAAGATCGCGCTCTCCGACGACATCCGGAAATACCTGCCGGAGATGCCGGCCTATTCCGCGCCAATCACCGTCGACATGCTGCTGTCCCACACCAGCGGCCTGCGGGACTGGGGCGAGGTCGAGGACATCGCCGGCTGGCCGCGCGGCTCGCGGATCTACACCCACGACGAGGTGTTGCAGATCGCTGCACGCCAGAAGGCGCTGAACTACGCGCCGGGCACGGCCTATTCGTACACGAACACCGGCTACAACCTTGCGGCCATCATCGTGCAGCGGGTGAGCGGCCGGTCGCTGGCTGACTTCACCGCCGAGCGCCTGTTCAAGCCTCTGGGCATGGCCCACACCGGCTGGCGCGACGACTTCCGCCGCATCGTGCCGGGCCGCGCCCAAGCCTACGATCGTATCGGTGCGTCCTATCAACTCGACATGCCGTTCGAGAACGTCCACGGCAACAGCGCTCTGCTCACGACCGTGGGCGACCTTCTGATCTGGAACCAGGCGCTCACCGACCGCAAGCTGGGCGTCGTCGCCGACCAGTTGCAGCTATCGGCGGTGCTCAAGGACGGCAGCAAGATCGCCTATGCTCGGGGCCTGATGAACGAGAGCCACCGCGGCGTCGCCGAGGTCAGTCACAGCGGCTCCACGGCCGGGTACCGCGCCTGGCTCGCCCGCTATCCGGCGGAAGGCGTCTCCGTCGCCATGCTCTGCAATGCGGGAAACGCGTCCAGCGTTCCGGCCGGACGCCTGGCGGCTGATCTGTATCTCTCCCACCCGCCCACCGCCCCGGCGGCGGCTGAGCCGACCCCGCCATCCGAGCTGGCGGCGCGACCGGGCTTCTATGTGGGGCAGGGCGCCTTCGCCACCACCGAGATCGTCGCCGAGGGCCACGATCTGCGGCTCAAGGGCGGTCCGACGTTGCTGCGGCAGGCGGACGGCGCCTACCGCGCCGGCCCCTTTACGCTCCGCTTCCAGGCGGACGGCGGCATGGTCAGCCTGGGCGACAACGGCGACACCTTCAGGCGCGAGGCGCGGGTGACGCCCACACCGGCCGACCTCGCCCTGCTGGCTGGGACCTACGTCAGCGACGAGGCCGGCGCGACGCTGCGGGTCAGCGTCAGGGACGGGGCGCTGGCGATGGTCCCGAGCGATCGCCCGAGCGACGCGGTCGTCCTGACCGCGGCGTTCAAGGACGGCTTCCTGCGGCCCTACGCCCTCGTCCGCTTCCAGCGCAACAAGGCGGGCAAGGTGACCGGCCTGAGCTACAAAGGCGGCCGCGTCTGGAACCTGCGGTTCCGCAAAACCGGCTGACCCACCGCGAGGCTCGCAATCGGCGCGTTCTGCCCTATATCGGCGCCCATGCCTGCTTCCTCTCCCATTCCTGACGACGCCGTCACCGCCTTCCAGATCGAGGGCGAGCCGGTGCGCGGGCGCCTGGCGCGCCTGGGCCCGGCGATCGATACCATCCTGCGCGGCCACGACTATCCCGAGCCGGTGGCGAACCTGCTGGGTGAGGCCTGCGCGCTGGCCGCCCTGGTCGGCTCCAACCTGAAGTTCGAGGGCCGGCTGATCATCGAGGCGCGAGGGAACGGCCCGGTGCGCTTCGTGGTCGCCGACTACGATACGTCGGGCGGCCTGCGCGGCTACTGCGGCTTTGACGCCGACCAGGTGGCGGCGGCGGCCACCGGGTTCGTGCGGCCGGGCGCGAAGTCGCTGCTGGGCGAAGGCCACTTCATGATGACCGTGGACCAGGGCCCTGACATGGACCGCTACCAGGGCGTCACCGCCATCGAGGGCGAGACCCTGGCGCTCTGCGCCGAGCAGTATTTCGCCCAGTCCGAACAGACGCCGACGCGGGTGCGGCTGGCGGTCTCGCTCGCGGACGGCCTGTGGCGCGCGGGCGGCATGCTGATCCAGTCGGTCGCCGAGGACGACGCGCGGGGTTCGACCACCGAAGCCTGGATCCGCACCCAGGCCTTCTTCGAGACGGTCGGCGAGGACGAGCTGACCGACCCGGTGCTGTCGTCGCAGCAGCTCTTGTTCCGCCTGTTCCACGAGGATGGCGTGCGCGTCTTCAGCTCGCAGCCGCTGCGCGCCTTCTGCCGCTGCAGCCAGGAGCGGATCGAGACGGTGCTGAAGTCCTTCGACGCCGCCGACCGCGCCGACATGGTCGAGCCCGACGGCAAGATCCACGTTACCTGCGAGTACTGCTCGAAGCTCTACGCCGTGGCGCCCGAGGCCTTGGAGGCCGCGCCGGCGTCCTAGGAGGGCGTCGCCGGCGGTGCGCCGAGTTGGGGCTCCAGCGGCTTGCCGCTGAGCACCGCCTTGCAGATCACCTGGATGGTGGCGACCTGGAATTCGTTGGGCGTGATCCAGTCGGCGTCGGCGGCGGGTTTGCGGGCCAGTTCGCCCTGTAGGTTGTTGTGACTGTAGATGGTCATGCTGAGCACCGAATAGCGGGTGCCCGCGCAGTCCACCGACCAGTGCGCCAGCCCCGACCGCGCCAGGCCCGCGCCCATCTGGACCGGCTTGAACAGCTCGGTGCGGATGTCGGCCTCGATGGTGTGGGGCCCCTTGGCCTTGCCGCCCTCCGGCCGCACGAAGCGCGCGCCCTCCAGGTCGTGGGTGATCAGCGTCCACATGTCGGCGTCGATGTAGGCCGACGCCCAGGCCTCCACGTCACCGACATTCAGGCTGGCCGGCGGCGGCGGATCGCCGGCGGCGGGTTTGGCGGCGGGCTTCGGAGCGCAGACGCCGGTCCCGGCCAGGGCCGCCGAGATCACCCCGCCCAATACTGCCGCCCGCATGTGCATCATGTCCGTCACCCTGCCACGAACGGCCGGCTTCGCGAAGAGTTCAGGCGGCGTCGAGCGCGCGGCTGACGTCGCGCGACAGGTCGCCGGCGCCCTCCAGGCCCACGCTCATCCTGACCCAGCCCTCGGTCAGGCCGATCTCCAGCCGTTCGGCCTCGGGCATGGAGCGGTGGGTGGTGGTGCAGGGGTGGGTGGCCATCGACTTGGCGTCGCCCAGGTTGTTGGAGATGTCGACGATCTGCAGCGCGTTGAGGAAGCGGAACGCCGCCTCGCGGCTCCCCAGATCGAAGGCCACCACGTTGCCGCCGCCGGTCATCTGGTTGGCGATGATCGCCGCCTGCGGGTGGTCGGGGCGGCCGCAGTAGATGGTCTTCTTCACCTTGCCGCTGGCCGCGAAGACGTTCGCGACCTTGCCGGCGTTCTCGGTCTGGCGCCGCACCCGCAGCTCCAGCGTCTCCAGCGCCTTCAGCAGCACCCAGCTGTTGAACGGCGACATGGCCGGGCCGGTATGGCGCAGGATGTCCTTGTAGGACTCGGTCATCAGGTCCGTGGCGCCCAGGATCGCGCCGCCGAGCACCCGGCCCTGGCCGTCGATGTGCTTGGTCGCCGAATAGACGACGATGTCGGCGCCCAGCGCCAAGGGCTTCTGGAAGATCGGGGTGGCGAAGACGTTGTCGACCACCAGCTTGGCGCCGGCGGCGTGCGCGATCTCGGCGACCGCGCCGATGGCGGTGACCTCCAGCAGCGGATTGGCCGGGCTCTCGACCAGGAACGCCTTGGTGTTGGGCCGAACCGCATTCTTCCAGGCCTCCAGGTCGGTGGCGTCGACGTAGGTGGTCTCGACCCCGAAGCGCGGCAGCCATTCGGAGATGATCCAGCGGCAGGAGCCGAACAGCGCCCGGCCCGCCACCAGGTGGTCGCCGGCTTTCAGCAGGCCGGTCAGCGCCACGTGCACCGCGCTCATGCCCGATGCGGTGGCGCGGCAGACCTCGGCGCCTTCCAAGAGCGCCAGGCGGTCCTCGAACATCTGCGTCGTGGGGTTGCCGAAGCGCTGGTAGATGAAGCCCGGCCCGCCGGCGAACCGCGCGTCGGCGTCTTCGGCGCTGTCATAGGCGAAGCTCTGGGTCAGGTAGAGCGCCTCGGAGATCTCGCCGTAGGGGCTGCGGGCCATGCCGCCGCGCACCAGCCGGGTCTCGACTTCCCAGTCGCGCGGATCTTCAGCCATGGCGGGTCTCCCTTGCAGGACGGTGCTTGAACGGCAGACGGGGCGGGGCGTCAACCCGGGCTTTCCTGCAAACGCGCGCAACGGCGCTTACCGCCGCGGTGGGGAGCCACTTCAGACCGTGCCCCCACGCCATCGGTGCGTCAGTGGGAGATATTGCGTCCACGCCACAAATAGGACATTCGCGGCTCACCGGGCGGTGGCCTAGTTCCACCGCCATGCCGGCGACCGCTTCCGACCGGTTGCGGACGTGTCCGCCGAAGCGAGTTGAACGCGGACGGGCCGGGGTCCAATGGGGGTCCAGCCGAACACGCGCGGCGCAAAGGGGGAAGCATTCGTGGATATCGCTAGATTGTTTGCGTCCAGTGGATTTCTGTTTGTCTATTCCGGACTGCTGATTTTCCTGACCGTCGTTGCGATTGTTCGCAATCAGATCTCGATCAACGCGGAAGCCGAGGCGTCCCGCGGCATCATCAAGCTGGTCGACGCCGCCCATCACCTCGATGGGTCCGGCAAGGTCGCGCAACTGCTTTTGCTGAACGAGTCCACGGGCGCGCGCATCCTGACCCATGCGGCCTGCCGCGCGGACGACCTTGGGGAGCACAAGGTCTGGCGGAACCCCAGCTCCGCGGCCGCCAGGGCGACCGCCAGCTATCTGGGCGTGATGGCGGCCGTGCCGGCGGGGCGCCACAGCGTCGAGGGCCTGCGTCCCGCGCGAACGATGCTGGAGGACGAGTACCGGCGGCTGCACAGGGGCCTGAGCGGCTTTGGCGACTTCATCATCCGGGTGGCGCTGCTCGGCACCTTCATGGGCCTGATCGCGGCGCTGACCATCGCCAGCGCGAACATCGGCGCCGAGCAAGGGACGGCCGAGGCGCAGAGCGCGCACATGCGCGACTTCATCCAGGTGCTGCTGGCGACCGCGGCCAACAAGTTCTGGATCTCCGCGGTGGGCGTCGGTTGCGCGCTGATCGTGCAGATCTACCGCTCCACCTCGGAGAAGGCGCAGCACATCGCGCGGCTGGGCGACGCCTTCGATCATGCGCTCACCGATCCCGCCATCGCCGCGGCCTGGTGCCCGCCGGACCTGGGTTCGATGAGCCAGCAGGAGGCCGAGCTGCACCTGATGAAAGAAGCTATCTTCGCGCGGATCCAGAAGCTGGACCTGTCGCCGCTCAGCGAGGCGATCGCCGAGACGGCCGCGGCCATCAAGGCCAATGCGAAGGGCGGCCTGCTCTCGTTCGGGCCGGCGCCGTCGCGGCGGAGCGGCGAGTGATGCCCGGACGGCTGCGGCGACGCTCCGCCGCCCCGGCGCTGGAGGAGGGCGAAGGGCCCTTCGTGTCGTTCACCGACCTTTTCATCGGAATCCTGTTCCTGTTCCTCATCCTGGTGGCGGCGCTGATGCTGATGCATCAGCAGGCCGAGCAACGGGCCAGGATCGAGATCCAGACGCTGGCCGAGAAGATCCGGCAGCTGGAGGCCGAGCTCGCCAAGCGGCCCAAGCCCACGCCGCCGACGCCGGCGTTCCGCCTGGGCATCGTCTTCAACATCTATCAGAGGCCGGCGGTCTTCGACGGTTCGGGCTGGACCTATTCCCGCACGGTCCGGGTGTTCCGCGCGCCGACCGGCGACTGCATCAACACCGTCTGGCTGCGCAGCAACCTGAGCACGGCCTGGATGCCGCCGCTGGCGTCGGAGAAGATTCCCACGGGGGCGCAGCGGGACCAGCTTTCGCAGTTCCAGCCCTGCGGCATTTCCGCCTCCGGCGATCATTGGGACTTGCCGACAGAGACCGGAAATCTGAAGCGCGTAACGCCGGATCTCTACAGCGGCTACGTCACCCTCCACGAGAAGGAGGGCGATGTGAAACTGGAGATGCAGTACCGGGTCCTGGGCGTCTACGATGACTATTTCCGCTGATCGTCGCGTTTCATGAGATCCGGTTTCGCCCCGTTGGCCTGCGCCGGCGTGCTGGCGCTGGCCTGGCCCACCGCCGCGCCGGCGCAACGGACGATCTCGCTGGGCGGCAGCGCGCCCGACGCCCCGTTCCCGCTGACCGACGCCGGGCCCAAGGTTCCGGCGGTCGATCCGGCCACCCTGCAGGGCCTGCCCTCGGCGCGCGACTACCGTCCGCCAGACGGGATCGGCTTCAAGGCCGCCGACTTCGTCAGCGAGAACGTGCGCCTGACCGCCCAGTGGTTCTGGGCGGACGAGAACGACGGCAAGAAACTGCCCACGGTGATCGTGGCGCCGGGCTGGGGCGCCACGGCCGCGACCGCCCGCCAGGACGCCGTCGACCTGGCGCGCGCCGGCTACCGGGTCATGCTGTTCGACTACCGGGGCTGGGGCGAGAGCGACGGGCGGGTGATGCTCACCGGCGCGCGGCCGCCGGCGGGCGGGACGTTCACCGGCGAGGTGCGGGAACTGCGCGGCTACATCGACCCGCGGGAGCAGGTCGAGGACTGGTCCAACGCCTTCAGCTATGCCGCCGCCGATCCACTGGTGGACGCCCAGCGCATCGGCGTCCTGGGGTCCGATCTCGCCGGCGGCCACGTCATCTATGCGGCGGCCTTCGAGCCGCGGATCAAGGCGCTGGTCAGCCAGGTGAGCCGGATGGACACCCGCCCCTCCAAGCCCTTCCAGGCCGACCCCGCCCGGGTGATCGCCGAGGCCGACGCCGCCGCCTCGCGCCTCGCCACCGGCGAGGCGCAGTATCCGGCCGAGCCGGCGCGCCCCCTTCTTGGCATACCGGTCGGAAACAAGGTGGCGCGCTGGACCCCGATCGACCAGGCGGAGGATGTGACCGCGCCGGCGCTGTTCGTGCTCGCCCAAAAGGAGGAGCTGTTCTCCAACACCCACAACGGCCAGCTGGCCTGCGAGGAGGTGAAGGGGCCGCGCAAGATGGTGATGCTGCCCGAGGCCACCCACTACGACATCTATGTCTGGCAGCGGACGCGGGCGATCAACGCCGCCATCGACTGGTTCGATCGCTACCTGAAGCCCCCCGGCGCGCCGACCCGGGTCCCGCTCGACCCCAAGCAACCGGCGCGCGGCGACTGCAACCCGCCGCCGCCGCCGCCGTCGGGCGACTCGGACAAGAACGGCAGCGGCGAAGGCCACAAGTCGCCGCCCACCTCGGGCCGCTTCAACTGACGCGTGCTTGAACTTGGCGGACGCTCGGCGCCAAACTGGCGGCAGACCGCGAAGCGGCGAGGGCAGGAGGACGACGCGATGACCAGAGGCACGATGTCTGCGGCCGCCATGGCGGCGGTGTTGCTCGCCGGCCCGGCGCTCGCCCAAGGCCAAGCTCAGGCCGACAAGGCGCCCCCGGCCGCCCCGGCCAAGGCCCTGGCCCGCGACTTCAGCGGCGTCTGGACCAACGCCACGGTGACCCGGCTCGAACGCCCGGCAAGCTTCTCGACGCTGGTCGTGCCGAAGGCCCAGGCCGACGAGGTCGCCAAGGCCACGAAGGCGCGCAACGCCCAGGCCAACGGCGACTCGGACCTCAGCAAGGGAAACTTCAAGGACGAGAACGCGACCGCCGGCTACAACGCCTTCTGGATCGACAGCGGCGACAGCCTGATGCGCGTCCGCGGCGAGGCGCGGTCCTCGTTCATCACCAGCCCCGCCGACGGGAAGATGCCGTTCAAGAACCGCGCGAAGAGCCTCGCGCTGATGAACCGCGACGGGGTCGAGTATCAGTCCGGCAAGGGCGCCTACACCGATCCGGAGGACCTGCCGCTGCGCGAGCGCTGCCTGATCTCGCAGAGCGACGCCGGCGGGCCGGTGATGCTGAACGCGATCTACAACAACAACTACAGCTTCGTCGTCACGCCCGGCTATTTCGTGATCAATCTGGAGATGAACCACGACGTCCGGATCGCCCCGATCTTCGCGTCGGCGAAAGAGGCCCGCGCGCATCACCAGCCGGCCACGATCCGGCCGTGGCTCGGCGACACGGTGGCCTGGTGGGACGGCGACACCCTGGTCACCGAGACGAAGAACGTGAACCCCATCCAGGAAGGCCGCACGCTCACCCCCGTCTCGGCCCAGGGCACGGTCACCGAACGGTTCACCCGGATCGCCAAGAACGAACTGCTCTATCAGTTCACGGTCGACGATCCGACGCACTACACCCAGGCCTGGTCGGGCGAGTATTCCTTCAAGCCCTCCAAGGGGCAGATCTACGAATACGCCTGCCATGAGGGGAACTACGCGATGGTCGGCATCCTCCGCGGCGCCCGCCTGAAGGAAGCGGCGGCGGCGGCCGCGGCGGCCAAGGGCGGCAACTGATCGGGCGGCGCCGGGGTTTCTTTACGACCACGGAAGACACCGGCGAAGTGCGCTGGTCTTCCGAGGCTCCGCGCGAGCGGAGCCTCAGTCATTTCACCACCAAGCACACCAAGCACACCAAGAACGCCAAGATCGCAAAGGCGACACGAAGGCCTCAAAGACCACGAAGATCACGAAGGGGCCGCGCAAGCGGTGGCGCCGCGCCAGGCTGGGCGTCTTCGTGATCTTCGTGTCCTTGGTGGTCTTGGTGTTCAAAGACTGAGCCTCCGCTGCGCGGAGGCCCGAAGACGAACCCGCGGTCGCAGCGCTCAGGACGTGTTGGGCGCGTGGACGGCGGGGCCGGGGCGGGTGAGGCTCGCCCCCTCCACCAGCCGCTCTTCGGCGGCCGGTCCCCCTCCCGCCGTCGCTGCCGCGACGGGGGAGGTGAGGGGCGGCGCGAAGCCGAGGTCGCGGCAGAGGCGCGCGATCAGGTCGTCGATGGGCGTGTCCAGGAAGTCGTCCTCGCCCTCCATCTCGTCCAGCCGGGCGTTGAGGTCGTCGCGGAACAGCTCCGCCTCCTCGTCGTCCTCCAGCTCGTTCCAGACATGGCGGGTGATCGCGGTGCGCAGGCGCACGCGCTTGACGTGGCGGGGGATGAGTTCGGGATGCAGCTCAGGCTCGCGCGCGGCCGCCTCGCCCGCCAGACGCTCAGCCTCGAGCCGCTCGGCCTCCAGCTTGCGGTGGATCAGGATCGACTGGCGCACGCCCCGCGCCAGCTTGGCCAGCGAGCCGGTCAGCTTGACGAAGTCGTCCGTCGTCTCCGCCTCCAGCAGTCGCCGCTGCGCCTCCCGCGCCGCGGCATGCATCCACTCGGCCAGCTCGCCCAGGATCTCTTCCCGGCGTTCAGCGGTGGCGGTGGGGTCGGACATGAACAAAACAAGAACATAGGTCGAGGCCGGAGTCAAGTTTTTGATGCGTGGCGGGTCGCCCGGGCCCGTCCTCGGAGGGCGCCCTCACCGGACATCACCTGGTTTTCTCGTCTTCCTGGGAGTCAGGACCCCGCCCGCGCTATGAAATTGCGCACGACGGGCGATGTCTCTCCGCGCCGGTAAGCGAGGGCGAGTTGGGTCGTCGGCGACTGGCCGGCGATCGGACGATAGGCGATGCCCGCTACGCGCATTTGCATCATCGAGGCCGGGACGATTGACACGCCCAGCTCCGCAGCCACGAGATTCACGATCGTGGAAAAGTGCGGCGCGAGCTGGCTGATGTCCGGTTCGAAGCCGGCCTTTCGACAGGCGTCGACAATAGTGTCGTAGATCGTTGGCGCGACGTCCCGCGGGAACAGCAGAAACGGGTCGTGCGCCAGCATTGCGAGATCGACCCTCTTGAGGGCGGCCGCCCGGTGCGCCTTTGGAAGGGCGACCACCATGGGCTCCTCCGCGAGCGGCTTCAGTTGCAACTCTTCGCCGGCGGACGCGCCTGGCCGCAGGAACGCCGCATCGAACGCGCCTTCCTGCAAACCGACGACGAGCCGCGCCGTATTGGCCTCTTCGAGCGTGAGATGGATTTCCGGATAGGCGCGTCTAAAGGCGCGGATTGCGGACGGCGCCACGCCGTTGAACGTCGTCGACGGGGTGAAGCCAATACGCAGCGATCCGGTCTCGCCCCGCGACGCGCGCCGCGCCGCCAGGGTCGCTCTCTCAGCAATGAACGGCATCTCCTTCACGCCAGCCAGGAAGGCTTTGCCCGCCTCGGTGAGCTCAGCGCCGTGGGCCAAGCGACGAAACAGCGCCGCGCCAACCTCTCTTTCCAGGTCCTTGATCTGCTGGCTCAGTGGCGGCTGCCCGATGCCAACCTTGGCCGCCGCCCGCGTGAAATGCCGTTCCTCGGCGACTGCCAGGAAATACCGGATGTGGCGCAGCTCCACGGCCATCTCCAAAACAGATCAAGAGAGCCTGTAGCATATATTGGATCAATGAGGTGGCCAGTTCTACGTCTTGCGGCAGGACATCTCGTCCTCGTCGAGCAAGCAGTTGCTCGCGCATTGACAGGAGGAACTCATGATCACCGAAGCTTACGTTCGCCAGGTTTTCCAAGGCCTTGAACAAGGCGATGGCGCCGGTTTCTTTGCGTATGTCGACGACAGGGTCGACTGGATCGTCGAAGGCACGCATCCGCTGGCGGGTCACTACAGGTCGAAGGCCGACTTCGCCGCGGGTACGTTCGCGAAGCTTGGCAAGGTTCTGCCCAATGGGGCTCAACTCGTCGTCGAGCACCTGCTCGTGAAGGACGATGAGGCTGTCGTGGAGCTCCACTCCCTCGCCACGGCGAAGAACGGCATGCGGTTCGACAACCGGTACTGCTGGGTGGTCCATTTCGCGGACGGCGTCATCGACAGAGTGAGGGCCTACCTCGACTCGGCGATGGTCGCGCGTCTCTTCCAGGAAAACCCGATCTAGCGAAAGACGTCTCAGTTGGGTCCGGCAACGCTGGGCCTGGCTGGCGTGAACCTGGATCGATCTAGAGAACAGGAGGGAAGTGATGCCCATTTCTCATATTCAGGCGCTGCGAGGGATGTTGCGCGAGGAGCGGGGCGTCGTTCTGCCCGGCGCGCCAAACGCGCTCGCTGCACGGATCATCGCCGATCTTGGCTTTAAGGCCGTCTATCTGACCGGCGCCGGCCTCACCAATACGCACCTCGGCCTGCCGGACCTTGGGTTCATGGATTTAAGCCAGGTGGCCGATCATGTGATGGCGATCCGATGTGTGATCGACCTGCCGCTCGTGGTGGACGCCGATACGGGCTTTGGCAACGCCATCAACGTCACCCACACGGTTCGCGTCCTGGAGCAGGCCGGCGCCAGCGCCGTTCAGATCGAGGACCAGCGAGCGCCAAAGCGATGCGGACACTTCGACGGCAAGGCGCTGATTCCCCTCGAAGAGATGGTGGGTAAGGTGCGCGCGGCGGTCGATACGCGACGGCAGGATCTGGTCGTCATCGCCCGCACCGACGCCTGTGCGGTCGAGGGTTTCGAAGCCGCCATCGAACGGGCCGGCCGCTACATCGAGGCGGGCGCGGACGTCACATTCGTCGAGGCGCCGGAGAGCCTTGACGATCTCAAGGCGCTTCCCCGCCGACTGAAGGCGCCCCAACTCGTCAACATGGTGCTCGGCGGCAAGACACCGATCGTCGACGCGAAGGCGGCGGGCGAAATGGGGTTCAGCCTGGTGCTCTACGCCAACGCGGCGTTGCAGGGCGCGGTGCAGGGCATGCAGTCGACCCTGTCGACGCTGAAGGAGAAGGGCCTCCTCGATGAGCGCGGCGTGACGTCATTCGCGGAGCGGCAGAGGCTGGTGGACAAGCCCGCCTACGACCTCATGGAGGCCCGCTACGCGGCGCATGCCGCGGCTGAGAACTCTGGCCCCTATTGACCGGGAGAGGCGGGAACGATGACGAACCAACATCCAGAGGTCAGAGAACCGAGGGGACGGGAACGCCTGTCCCCAAGACTTCTTGACGCGTCAGGCCGCGTGCGCGGCGCGGCGGCGCCGCAGCGCCGCGCCGGCCAGGCCGAAGCCGCCGATCATCAGCGCCCAGGTCGCGGGTTCGGGCACGGCCTGGACCGTGACCGTTCCGAACGTCGAGACTGACACTTCCACAGAATTGTTTCCGTCCTGATCCTGGGAGAACAGAAGGGTGGACTGAGCCAAGGCGTCCGTATAGACGCCGGGCGCAAGATCCGGGCTGAGGCTGGAAATGCGGCCAGTGGAATCGAAGATGTACAGGGCCAGTTGCTCGGCGGTTGAGTCCGTGCCGGCCTGGGTCGCCACGGCGTACTCCCAGTTGGGGTTCGTCGAGTCCGTGAAGTCGCCCACGAACGCTTCAAAGTTGGGGGCGGTTACGCCGCAAAGCCCTACGTAGCCGCAAGGCGTCACGTCCGCGCCGTTCACCTGGGCGGTCGCCGACAGGATCGGCGACGGCGTGTCGCCGAAGCTGACGATGGTCTGGAAGGTCGAATCGCCGAATTCCTGCGTGGAGAACGGCAGGCCGGTGTCGATCCGGAAGCTCATCGTCAGGGTCTTTCCGGCCCAGCCGTCGTCCCCCAACATATTGTTGTCCTCGTTGAAGAGGTCGCCCGGCTGAATGACGCCGGAATAGTTGAGTTGATAGATCGT
This sequence comes from Phenylobacterium sp., assembly GCF_035309685.1. Taxonomy (GTDB): domain Bacteria; phylum Pseudomonadota; class Alphaproteobacteria; order Caulobacterales; family Caulobacteraceae; genus Phenylobacterium. Next base: position 629 of record NZ_DATGEX010000003.1, on the reverse strand, counting down.
CGCCGCGGCCGGCAAGGCGGTGGCCGAGAGGCCGAACGCAGTGACCGCGGCCAGGGCCGCCCGACGCATCTGTAAACGCATGTCGCTGATCCCGACCTTGGCTTCGCCGCACCTGGCTTGCCTAAGGCGAAGGTTAGCTGGCGGCGCAGGCGGCGCCTATTGGACTAAAGTCCTAGGACCTTCCCCTGAGAGGCGACCTCTGAGAGGCGACCTCAGGCCGGTCAACCCTGCCGCAGGCCGACCTCCTGAAGCTCAGCGAAGGGTCGCATCCGCGCCCGACCCGCAACCCCGCCCCTTGCAACCTCCGCCGTCTCCGCTAACTCTTCGCCGCCCATGAGCGCCTTTCAACGCCCGGGCATCCTGCCCTGCCAAGCCATCGACGCCCTGATCGCCCAGGGCGCGATCACGGCCGACAGTCCCTTCGAGCCTGACCAGGTGCAGCCGGCGAGCCTGGACCTGCGGCTGGGGGGCCGCGCGTGGCGGGTGCGGGCCTCGTTTCTGCCCGGCGCGCATACGGTGCGCGAGCGGATCGCCGGCGTCGCGATGCACGAGGTGGACCTGACGGTGGGCGCGGTGCTGGAGCGCGGCTGCGTCTACATCGCCGAGCTGCAGGAGCGGCTGAAGCTGCC
>NZ_DATGEX010000002.1:0-38169 GCF_035309685.1 Phenylobacterium sp. | reverse complement strand
ATAGCCGATCTCGGCGGCCAGGCGCGGGACATCGGCGCGGCGATGGGCGACGCGGGTCGCAGGCGTCGCCAGGCCCGCCTTGCGGAACAGGCTGAGCTGGCGGGCCTTGTTGGTGTCGTAGGCCAAGACGCCCGGACCGTTGATCACCCGTGCGCCCAGGCTCTGCCAGTGGTCCAGCGCGGCCATCGAGTAGAACAGCGCGTGCTCCTCCTGGCGCAGGAAGGAAGACATGGCCAAGCGGTTGAGGATCACCGGCGCCGGAAGCGTGGTGTCCGCCGGGTCGAAGGTGTGGCTCTGGATCTCGATGGGGGTCCAGTTCAGGCCCCGGCGGTCCAGGGTCTTGAACAGGGCCTCGAACCACTGCGGGTGCTCGTAGAAGACGGCGAGATCGGCCAAGGCGGGCTACTCCGGACGCGTTCGAAAGCGCGGCCGCGACCGCGCCGACGTCAGATAGTTCACCTTGCGTCAGATGGGAACGGCGGCGTGCGCTAGCCGTGATGAACCTTAGCCAGGGCGTCCTCGAATTCCGGTGTGTCGGCGCCCTGCAGGAAGTCCGCGAGCCGCATCTTGCCGACCGTGTAGAGCAGCTCCGGGCTGGGCCCCGAGAGCCGTCCTTCGGCCAGGGCGGCGGTGAACGCTTCAAGGGTAAGCGCGGTGAGGTCACTGTCGGGCGCCTCGCGCGGCAGGCTCGCGGAGAAGGCCAGCAGCAGGCAGGCGTAGAACAGCGTCGTCAACCGCTGCACCAGCGCGTAGCGGGCCTGCATTGCCGCGTCCGGCGCATGGCCGAGCCAGCCTTCGAAGAGGGCGGCCTCCAGCTCAGGCGTCGGTGCGGATTCGATGGCCAGGATGGCGATGTCGACCAGCGGGTCGCTGCGGAACGACAGCTCCCAGTCGATCAGCCACAGCCGCTCGCCATCGAACAGGATGTTGCGCGGGTTGACGTCGTTGTGGCTGGAGACCTGGGGACCGTCGTAGCGATAGGCCGCGCAGAGGCGCGTCAGGACCTCGGCGTGCGGGGTCAGCAGGCCGGGCGCGAAGAGGCCGGAGCCGCGGATGTAGGCGAACAGGCCCTGGACCACCTGCGGATAGTCGGCGACCGGCGGAAAGGCCGGCGTCGCCTGCAGCCGCGCGATCAGGCGGCCGAGGTCGCGGGCGAGCGCGGGGCGGCCGCCGGGATAGTCCGCCAGCGGCTTCTGGTCGACGAAGTCCATGATCGCGACGCCGGTCTCGGGATCGGCGTGATGCAAGGCGGGCGCGAGGCCGGCCTCGGCCGCCGTCGTCATGCAGGCGAAGCTGCGGCGCGGATCGCGCAGGCCGTTGCGCACCGGCGTCTCCAGCCGCAGCAGATAGGCCCGGCCATCCGCCTCGACCCGATAGGTGAGGGCGCCGGAGGCCCCGCCGGTGACCGGCGCAACCGCGCTCACCGTCTCCGGGCCGAAGGCTTGAGCCAAGGCCGCCCTGGCCGCCGGGCGGCGGTCCTGGGGCACACAGGCGAGGATGTCAGGCATCGGAATGTTCCCAAACAGGCCGAAATCGGCATAGCCAAAGAGAACAATAGGGGTCAATAGGGAATAATGGGGAGCGATTTCTCGCGCGTCACATCGCTCCGAAAAAAGCTGTTGCGCTTAGTGATATAGTTCACTAGAACACCATCTCAGCGTAACACATTGGGCAAGGGCTCCCACGTGAATCGCCGCAAGGTTGGGAAGTTATCGCGAGCGGCCGCCGGCCGCTTCGAAAGGACCATCTGGAACAGACGATGGATCGAGAGTGGAATGACAGTCAGCCGATCTACCGGCAGATTCACGACCGGGTGGTCGCGATGATCCTCGACGGCGTGCTGGGCGAGGGCGACCCCTTGCCGTCCGTCCGCAATGTGGCCGCGGAATACCGCGTCAATCCGTTGACGGTGATGAAGGGCTACGAGCAGTTGGCGGACGAAGGCCTGGTGGAAAAGCGCCGGGGTCTCGGCCTGTTCATCAACGCCGGCGCCAAGGACCTGCTGCTGCACGCCGAGCGCCAGCGCTTCCTGGCCGAGCAATGGCCGCAGATCCAGGCCACCATCCAGCGGCTGGGCCTCACCGCCAAAGATCTGCTGGCCCCGAGCCCCAAGGGAGAGGGCTGAACCATGGCCTGCATCGAAGCCCGCGGCCTGCGCAAGGCCTACAAGACGACCGTCGCGCTGGACGGCGTCGACCTGAAGGTCGAGGAGGGCCGCATCCTGGGCCTGATCGGCCCCAACGGCGCCGGCAAGTCGACCGCGCTCAACGCCATCCTGGGCCTCAGCCCCTATGAGGGCGAGCTGAGGGTGCTGGGGCGCGACCCCTGGACCGAGCGCGACAAGCTGATGACCGACGTCTGCTTCATCGCCGACGTGGCCGTATTGCCGCGCTGGATGAAGGTTTCCCAGGCCCTGGACTATGTGGCCGGCGTCCACCCGCGCTTCGACCGCGCCCGGGCCGAGGCTTTCCTGGCCAAGACCCAGATCAAGCTCGCCAGCAAGGTGCGCGAGCTCTCCAAGGGGATGGTCACGCAACTGCACCTGGCCCTGATCATGGCCATCGACGCGAAGCTGCTGGTGCTGGACGAGCCGACGCTCGGCCTCGACCTGCTCTACCGCAAGCAGTTCTACGACACCCTGCTCAACGACTATTTCGACAACAGCCGGACCATCGTGGTGACCACGCACCAGGTGGAAGAGATCCAGGACATCCTGACCGATCTAATGTTCATCGACCACGGCCGGATCGTGCTGGACACCAGCATGGAGGCGCTCGACGCGCGCTTCACCGAGGTCATGGTCGGCCCCGACCAGCTCGCCGCGGCCCGAGGACTGGGGCCCGTTCGCGAGCGCCAGCTGTTCGGCCGCAGCGTGCTTCTGTTCGACGGCGTGGACCGCGCGCGCCTCGCCCCGCTGGGCGAGGTCCGCACGCCCAGCATCGCCGACCTGTTCGTCGCCCTGATCGGCGGCCAAGACAAAGGGGCCGCAAAATGAGCGCGCCATCAAGCAGCATGGGCGACACCATGACCGACACTCCGTTCGACCGGCCGGCCTCGCCGCCGGCGCCCGCCCGCCCGGTTCGCCCGTTCTTCTGGTCGGTGCGCCGCGAGCTGTGGGAAAATCCCGCCATCTGGATCGCGCCGCTGGCGGTCGCGGCCCTGGTGATCGTCGGCGCCTGCGTCGCGGCGCTGAGCACCCACGGCGGCAAATCGGTGCACCGCACCGTAGCGACGGCGGCGCAGACCGCGCCGCCCTCGCAGACGACGACGATCAGCCAGTCAACGCCCGACGGCGGCGTGACCGTGCAGAAGGTCATCAAGGTGGAAGGGCCGCCCCCGACGCCGGAGCAGCGCCGCGCCATGGTGGCGCTCCCGTTCTACATGGTCACCGCCGCGATGCTCGTCACGATGTTCCTGGTGGCGGTGTTCTACTGCCTGGGCGGCCTGTTCAACGAGCGGCGCGACCGCAGCATCCTGTTCTGGAAGTCGCTGCCGGTGGGCAATCTGACGACGGTGCTCGCGAAGATCGTGGCGCCCATGGTGATCCTGCCGGCGGTGACCCTGGCGATCGCCCTGGCGACGGAAGTGACCCTGTACGCCATCGGCGCCCTGGCCTTCGCCACGCACGGCCAAGGCGCCGACGCCGACGTGCCGGTGCCGTTCGCCGACATCGTGGCGGTGGCCGCCTACAGCACGGTCGTCCTCTCCCTGTGGTGGGCGCCGGTCTACGCCTGGCTGCTGATGGTCTCCGGCTGGGCCAAGCGGGCGCCCTTCCTGTGGGCGGTGCTGCCGCCGCTGGGCCTGGCTGTCGCCGAGCGGATCGCCTTTGGCACCACCTACCTCGGCCGCCTGATCCAGTCGCGCCTGACCGGCGCCGGCGAGACGGCCTTCGTGGTTCCCAAGCCCCCGGCGCATGGGATTCCCAGCATCGGAATCGAGCAGATCGATGCGGCGAAGTTCGTCTCGTCCCCGGGGCTGTGGCTGGGATTGCTGGCGGCGGCCGGCATGATCGCCGTCGCGGTCTGGATGCGACGCCGCCGCGAGCCGATCTGACCGGCCCCGCGCCGGCCCTGTAGCGAAGTCCGCCTCGGCGTCCCCTTTTCGATTTCGGGCCGCCGCCCCGCAACGCACCACCTGAGGAGCGAGCGACGATGCACGTCCTGATCTCCGTCACGGCCGCCTTTCTGATGCAGACGCCGGGCGTCCACATCAGCGCCCTGGACGCCGCGGTGGCCGTCGAGAAGGCCGCCGTCTCCCAAGGCCGCGGCGCGTCGGCCGCTGGCCCGCTAGCCCGAGGCCCGGCCTGTCCGTGCCTCATCCGCCGCCACGCGAGCTGAGGGAGCCCACCGATGAGCCACCTGCAAATCGCATCCGACGCCCCGGTCCTGATCCGCGCCGCGGCCGGCGCGGTGCTCTATTCGCACATCGGCGGCGGCGTGCTCGGCCTGGCTTCCGGCGCCGTGGCCCTGGCGGCCCGGAAGGGCGGGCCCGTCCACCGAGCCGCCGGCAATGTCTTCTTCGCCGCCATGCTGACCATGGCGGGCATCGGCGCGGTGGTGTCGCCGATGCTGCAGGACTACGGCTCGGCTTTCGGCGGGGCGATCACCTTCTACCTGGTGCTCACCGGCTGGCTCGCCGGGCGCAGCGCCCAGGTCAAGGGCGGCGCCCTGGAGACCGGCGGCGTCGTGGTGCTGGCCTGTGGAATGGTGATGATCGGCCTGCTCGGGCGGCAGGCGCTCGTGAGCCCCGACCACGCGCTCGCCGGCGTTCCCTGGTTCGCCTACTTCGTCATGGGCGCCATCGCCGGGCTGGTCGCCGTGACCGATCTGCGGGTGATCCTGGGACCCGTGCTGACCCGGCCGCGGCGGCTGACGCGACACATCTGGCGCATGGGTCTGGCGCTGTTCATCGCCCTCATGTCGGCCCTGGCCCAGCCGAAGGCCGGCGGCCTGCTGTTCCATGGCCCGACGGTGAATCTGCAATGGATCCCGGTCGCCGCGCTCGTCCTGACCATCGCCTACTGGCTGGTCCGCACGCAGCGCGCCGGCCAGCGCAAGTCCCCCAAAGCCAACCGCGGCGCCGCCGGCCCCGCCCTGGAGGTCATGTCATGAGAACGCTCGCGCTCGTCTGCATCGCCGTCGCGGCCGCCGCGCTTACCGCCGAGGCCGCCGCCGCGGCCCCCGCCGTTCCGCCCGCCTACAAGGCGCCGCGGACCGTCTATGGCGCGCCGGACCTGCAAGGGCTGTGGACCAACACCGCGCTCACCTTCCTGCAGCGGCCGCCGATCTTCAAAGGCCTCGTGGCCACCGACAAGGAGGAGGCGATGATGATCGGCCTCTTCAAGTCGCAACTCGGCGATATCATCAAGCCCGATCCGATCGACCCCAAGGCGCCGGCCCCGCCGGTGGTCAAGGAGGCGCCCCAGTCCGACTATATCGAGATGGACCTGCGCCTGGGCCGCATCAACGGACAGCCGCGCACCTCCTGGATCGTCGACCCGGCGGACGGACGCCTACCGTTCAACGAGGCGACCAAGAAGGCCCGCGCCGAAGCGGCCAAGGCGCCGGAGGACTTCGCCAACCCGGAGGCGCGCGACACCCAGGAGCGCTGTCTGACCGCCATCGGCTCGCCGGAAGGCCCGCCGATGATGAACACCGGCTTCAACGGCAATTACCAGATCATCCAGACCAAGGACTATGTCGCCATCCAGGTGGAGATGAACCACGACGTCCGCATGATCCGGATGGGCGACCCCGCCCATCAGCCCGCCGCCCTGCAGCCCTGGCTGGGCGATTCCGTGGGTTGGTGGGAGGGCGACACCCTGGTCGTCGAGACCGTCAACATGAACGTCAAGGGACACGTCTATTCGCTCGGCGGCGGCTTCCCCTATTCCCCGCAGACCAAGATCACCGAGCGCTTCACCCGCACCGCCAGGGACCAGATCCTATACGAGTTCTCGGTGGACGATCCGGCGACCTTCACCAAGGTCTGGAAGGCGGAGATGCCGATGCGCGCGGCCAAGGGGCCGATCTACGAATACGCCTGCCACGAGGGCAACTATTCGCTGCCCAACATCCTGGCCGGCGCGCGGGTCGAGGAGAAGGCCGCCCCGGCGGTGGTGGCCTCGAAGTGACGGCCTAGCCGCCGCCCTTAAGGTTCAGGCGGATCGGGATGTGGACGACGCCGCCCTCGACCGGGGCGCCGTCCGCCGACCAGAGGTTCATCTTCATGCCGGCGGCCAGGTGGACGGCGGCCTCGGAGAAGCCCAGGCCGTCGGGATCGCCGGGCTCCGGCGCACAGGCCGTCAGCGTCCCGTCGGCCCCGACGGTGCAACGCGCGACGCCGCGTCCGGTGGTCAGGCCTTGGGCGACGGCCTCGGGCGGGAACAGCCGGGGCGCCGCCTTGGGGTCGACGCCGGCGATCCAGCGTGGCTTGTAGACGACCCGCTCGGCGATGGCCGAGGGCGGCTGCAGCCGCATGGGAATATCGACCCATAGCGGTTCGCGCTTGGGAATGGCGGCGAGCGTCGCGGGCTCGGCGCGGAACTTCGTCGCCAGGCTGAGCGCGGCCTTGTCAAAGTCGTGGCCGGCGGGGCTCTCCTTGATGACCTGGCAATCGCGCAGCAGGCCGGCCCGGTCGCCGTCGCGCTCCACCCGGCAGTGCGCCGCCGCATAGCCTTCGACGCCGCCGCCCCTGGCCGGATAGGCCGCCGCCAGGTCGTCGAAGGTCGCCGCGGTGGCCCACACCGGATTGTCCAGCATGGCCTCGTTGCGGGTGAGGATCGGATTGTGGGTCGGCGGGATGTCGAGGGTGCCGAAGCCGCCCTTGCCCCGGGTGAGCGCGCGCTGGAACTCCTGGTTGTCGAAGTCCTGCGACGGCGCCTTGAAGAGGATGCGGATCGCCATCACCGCACTGGTGGGCTGGCCGTCGGCGCCGGTGGCGGGCGTCAGCTTGAAGGTCGAGCGCAGCTCCAGGGCCGCGCGGCCGAGCTTCTTGCCCTCCGGGGTCTCGGAGGCGACCTTGCAGGACTCCGCCAGGCCGTGGGCGTCGATCAGGCAGTTCAGGATCACGTGGCCCTCGACGCCCGAGTGGGTCATGTCCCGCGGCCAGATGGCCGTGAAATCGCCGCCCCAGGGGCTTTCCTCCTCGCCGTGCATGTCGACGGTGGCGGCGATGGGTCCCTTGTCCGGGCTCGGCGAGACGGTCACCGGCGAGACGGTGTTGCCCGGCGTCGGCGTCGTCGGCGGCGTCGCTGGCGCAGCGGCCGCCGCGAAGAGGGCGAGGAGCTGCGCCAGCACCTAGTTCGCGCCGTTCTGGCTCAGCTGGATTGGGATGCGCACCTGACCGCCCTGGACCGGCGCGCCATCCGCCGACCAGAGGTTCATCCGCATGGTCCCAGCGAGCGCCACGGCGGCCTCCGAGAAGCCGAGCCCGGCCGGTTGCGCCGTGTCAGGGGCACAGGCGCTGAGCGCGCCGTTCGCGGCCACGGTGCAGCGGGCGACGCCACGGCCGGCGGAGACGCCCTTGGCGGCGGCCTGCGCCGGGAACATCCGCTGGATGGCCTTCGGATCGAGCCCGACGATCCACTGCGGCGACTCCACGGCGTGGGCGCCGCCGGGCGGCGGCAGGCGGATCGGGATGGCGACCCAGATCGGCTCGCTGCGCGGCAGGTTGGCCAGAGTCGCCGGCTCGACGCGGAACTTATCGGCGAGGCTGAGCGCGGCCTTGCCGAAGCCCTGGCCCTCGGGGAACTCCTTGAGCACGCCGCACTCGCGCAGCAGTCCGGCCTTGGCGCCGTCGCGCTCGATCTTGCAATGGGCCGCGGCGTAGCCCTCGACCCCGCCGGCCTTGGCCGGATAGGCCGCGGCCAGCGCCTCGAAGGTCGGCGCCTGGGCCCAGATGGGATACTCGATACGCGCCTCGTCGCCCGCGCTCGCCGGGCTGTCGTTGGAGGGGACGTTCAAGGTGCCGAAGCCCTTGGCGCTCGGCGTCGAGAGCTGGCGCGCCATCTCGGTCGAATCGAACTCATGGACGTGTGGATTGAAGCGCACGTTGATGGCCATCACCGCGCTCGCCGGCTGGCCATCGGGCCCGACCGGGGGTTTCAGCTTCAGCACCGTGCGCTGGCGCAGGGCCGCGCGGCCAAGGTTCTTGCCCGCGGGACTCTCCGAGCCGACCTTGCAGGTCTCGGCCAGGCCGTGGGCGTCGACCAGGCACTGCAGGGTCACGTGGCCTTCGACGAGCGCGCTACCGCCGCCCGGCCAGGGGAGGACGACTTCGCCGCCGACCGGCAGATTGTCCTGGGCCGACGCCGCGCCCGCCGCCGATGCGGCGGCCAGGGCGAAAAGGGCGATGATCTGAACCTTCATGAGTCAGTTGGTCTCCGCGAGACTGAGATGGATGGGCACGTGCACGACGCCGCCGTCGACCGGCGCGCCGTCCGCCGACCACAGGTTCATGCGCATCTTCGAAGCGACGCGGGCGGCGACCTCGGCGAAGCCCAGGCCGTCGGGGTCGGCGTCCTCGGGCACGCAGCCGGTGAGCGTGCCGTCGCCGGCCACGCGGCAGCGGGCGGCGCCGCGGCCATCGGTCAGGCCCTTGGCGCGGGCTTCCGGCGGGAACAGCTGCGGCAGGACCTTGGGATCGACCGTGACGATCCACCTGGGCGCGGTGACCGTGCGTTCGGTCTGCCCCGGCGTCGGCGCGGGCAGGCGCATCTGGATGTCGACCCATACCTCCCCGTGACTGGAGAGCCGGGCCAAGGGGGCGGGATCGGCGCGAAACTTGGCGGTGAGCGCCAGGCCGGCCTTGGCGAAGCCGACGGCGGCGGGGCTCTCCTTGATGATCTGACAGTCGCGCAGCATCCCGGCCTTGTCGCCGGACCGCTCCACGCGGCAGTGGGCGGCCACATAGCCCTCGACCCCGCCGGCCGCGCCTGGATAGGCCGCCGCCAGGTCGTCGAAGCTCGCCGCGTCGGTCCAGACCGGATTGTCCATGATGGTCACGCCGCGCGTCGCCAGCTTGCCGCCGCCAGGCGGGATGTCGAGGGTGCCGAAGTCGAATCGACCGGCGCGCTTGTGGATCTGATCCATCAGCTTCTCGTTGTCGAAATCCTCCTTGGGCGAGGTGAAGGTGACGTTGAGGGCCATGACCGCGCTCACCGGCTGGCCGTCGGCGTCGGTGGCGGGCTTCAGCTTGAAGGTCGGCCGCAGCTCCAGCGCCGCGGCGCCGAGCTTCTTGCCGGCCGGCGTCTCCTTCGCGACCTGGCAGGACTCGGCCAGGCCGTGGGCGTCGATCACGCAGTTCAGGATCACGTGGCCATCGACGCCGGCGTTGTAGGCGCCGGCCGGCCAGATGGCGGTGAAGTCGCCGCCCCAGGGGCTCATCTGCTCGGCGCGCAGGTTGATGGTCGCGGCGCTCGGCGCCTTGTCCGGCGAGGGCGAGACGGTGACCGGCGAGACGGTGTTCGAGGCCGGGGCGGACGCTGCGGCCGGCGTGGACGTCGGAGCCGGGGCGGGCGCAGCGCCCTGCGCTGGCGCCGCGGCGGCCATAAGCGCGAGCATCTGAGCCAGCATGCTGTTCCCCCACAAGCTGAACGCCCCGAGGCTATCACGGCCTCCACGGCGATGGAATTTCAGCGTCGTCGCAGGGGGAAGGACGCTAGGTGACCCTCACGGCCTCGGCTTTTGGCGCGATGGCGACCCCGCGCGCGGCGGCCCGGCCTTGCCTGAGGAAGTAGATCGCCGCGGCGGCGGAGAGCACGGCGCCGACTGCGCTGGTCGCGTAGGCGCTGAGGATGAAGAAGCGCAGCCAGTCCATCTTGACCGCGCCGAAGTTGCGCCAGACCACCAGGGCGGCGCTGCCGAGGTAGCCTGAGGCGTCGGCGACATAGATCAGGAACCCGGCGGTGGCTATGCGGCCGCTGAACGCCACCAGGCGGTCGAAGAGCATGGCGTTGAACGGCGTGTAGGCCAGGTAGAGGCCGGCGCCGGCCGCGATCATGAACGCCAAGGGCGAGATCAGATGGGCCTCGAAGGCCCACGTGCAGCCGCCGAGCAGCAGGAAGCCCGCCACCACGATTCCGTGGATCACCATCAGGGCTTTCAGATTGTCGCGCACCGCCATGACCGCGGCGAGCGCCACCAGCGCGATGGCCGCCACGGGCAGTTCGCTCTGGGTGAAGACGGCGGATTCCTTGCCGTAGCCGAGCGCGGTCCAGACCTCGGCGGCGAAGTTGTCGCGAAAGTCCCGGAAGGCGGTGAGCAGGACGTAGGAGGCGGTGAGCAGCGTCACGCCCGGCCAATAGACGGCGAGGAAGGCGCCGCGCTCAGCCGCGCTCATCGGCGCCCGCTTGATGCGCTGCGCCTCGTCGGCGGCGTTTGGCGGCGGAAGCTGGCCTAGGACCCAGACCGAGACCAGCAGCAGGGGAAGGAACACCGCCCCGGCCGCCGCCGGCATCCAGAAGCGGTCCACGTGCGCCGAGGTCATCAGCCAGGACCCGACCGATTTCACCACGCCGGACGACAGGATGAAGCTGGCGCAGAGGATGGCGCCCAGGGCCTCCGACACGCGGCGGCCCTCCATGTAGCCGAACACCAGGCCCCAGATCATGCCCAGCGGCAGGCCGTTGAAGAACAGCGCCGCCACGTTCCACGGCGCGGGCACGACCGCGAAGGCGACGAGGGCGAGCCAGGAGAGCGCAATCAGCAGGAGGATGGCCATGCCCCGCCGCGCCGGGCTGAGCTCCGAAACCACCTTGATGCCGATCAGCTTGGAAAGCGCGTAGCCAGCGACCTGGGCCAGGACGAGGGCGATCTTGTAGTCGAGGACGAAGCTCCAGCCCGGGACGGCCTCGAAGGTCGCTGCGGTGAACGGTTTACGGAACGCGTACATCGAAAAGTAGGCGCAGAACCCCGCCAGTCCGGCGACGGTCGTGAACAGGATCGGATTCGCCTGGGCCAGTCGCTGCTGCAGCTTGCCGCCCAAGGTGAGCCTCTTTGTTGACGTCCGGCGCGGGATCGCGCGCGGTCGCCAGCATTAAAGACATCGATGACGCTGTGGTGACGAAAAGCTCGTCGAGCTGTCACGTTCCTGGTGTCTTCTGGTCAGATTCGCAGTTCGCCTTAGAGGAACGCCATGGCCGGGACCGGCCCCTACGATCTCGCCGTGGTGGGCGCCGGCATCGTCGGCATGGCCTGCGCGCTCGCGGCCGCCCGGCGCGGCAAGCGCGTGGTGGTGGTCGACCGCGACGCCCAGGCCAACGGCGCCTCGGTGCGCAACTTCGGCTTCGTGACCGTGACCGGCCAGGAGCGCGGGCCGATGTGGGACCGCGCCCGGCGCTCGCGCGACATCTGGGCCGACGTGGCGCCGCAGGCCGGCATCCCGATCCTGCATCGGGGCCTGGTGATGACCGCGCGGCGCGAGGAGGCGGTCGCGGTGCTGGAAGCCTTCATGGCCACCGAGATGGCGCAGGGCTGCCGTCTCCTGACAGCGGGCGAGATCCGCCGCGACCACCCGCACCTGGCGGGCGAGGGGCTCAAGATGGCGCTCTGGAGCCCGCACGACCTGCGGGTGGAGTCGCGTCAGGCGATCCCGCGCCTGGCGGCCTGGCTGGCGGCCAGCCACGGCGTCGATTTCCGGTGGGGCGCGGCGGTCCAAGGCGTGGAGACCGGACGGCTGTCGACCGCCCGCGGCGCGATCGAGGCCGGCGCGATCTGCGTCTGTCCCGGCGACGATTTGTCGACCCTGTTCCCCGAGCGGGCGGCGGCCGCGGGCCTGACCCGATGCAAGCTGCAGATGCTGCGGCTGGCCGACCCGGGCTTTCAGCTCCCGGCGGCGGTGATGTCCGATCTCGGCCTGGTGCGGTACGCCGGCTACGGCGCCTTGCCGGAAGCTGCGGCGCTCGCCGCGCGCCTGACCGCCGAACAGCCGGCGCATCTGGCGAACGGCGTCCATCTGATCGTCGTCCAGAGCGCCGACGGCAGCCTGGTGGTCGGCGACAGCCACCACTACGCGGCCACGCCCGACCCGTTTTCACATCAGGCGGTCGATGCGCTGATCCTCGACGAATTCACCGCGGTGTTCGGCCGTCCGCCCTCGCCGGTGGTGGAGCGCTGGACCGGCACCTACGCCTCGGCGCAGGACCGCACGGTGCTGGTCGACACGCCGATGGCGGGCGTGCGGCTGGTGATGGTCACGACCGGCGCGGGCGCTTCAACAGGCTTCGCGCTCGGCGAAGAGGTGGTGGGCGAGCTTTTCGGAAACGGAGCGAGAGCATGACGGACAAGCCGGCGGGGCCTTTCGATCTGGTGATCTTCGACTGGGCGGGCACCATGGTCGACTTCGGCTGCTGCGCGCCGATCGACGCCTATGTGAAGGCCTTCGCCCGGCGGGGCGTCGTGCTGGCCGAAGCCGCCGCGCGCGCCGACATGGGCATCGCCAAGGCCGATCACGTCCGCGCCCTGCTGGCGCGACCGGAGGTGGCCCGCGATTGGAAGACCGCACAGGGCCGCGGTCCGACGGAGGCCGACGTCGACGACCTGATGGAGGACCTCGGGCCGTTGATGCGCGAGGCCGCCGCGGTGGCGTCCGAGCTGATCCCCGGAGCGGCGGCGGCGGTGCGCACGCTGCGGGAGCGCGGGCTGAGGATCGCATCGTCCACCGGCTACACCCGCGAGATGATGGCCCCGGTCCTGGTCCGGGCGGCCGAGCAGGGCTACGCGCCCGACCACGTGCTTTGCGCCGGCGAGACGCCGCAGGGCCGGCCTTCGCCGCTGATGATCTACAAGGCCTGCGCCGAGCTCGGCGTCTGGCCGCTCAGCCGGGTGGTCAAGGTGGACGACGCCGAGGCCGGGGTCGCCGAGGGCCGCGCCGCCGGCTGCTTCACCGTCGGCGTGGCGGCGTCCGGCAACAGCGTGGGCCTGCCGCTCGCGGCGTTCCAGGCGCTCGACGCGGCCGACCGCAAGACGCGCGTGGCGGCGGCGGGCGCGGCGCTGATGGCGGCCGGCGCCGACATCGTCATCGACACGGTCGCCGATCTGCCCGCGGCGCTCGCGGCGCGCTAGCTTCGGTAGCGGGTGAGCGCGTCGCCGAGCGCGTCCTTCAAGGGGCCGAGCCAGGGTTCGTAGGCCCGCCACTGGTCAAGCCCATCGCGGAAGATCGGCTGGCGCACCTGCTCGGAGCTGGGCGTGCGCACGCTGCGCGCGGTCTTGTGGAACTCGACGCAAGGACGCTCGAACGGCAGGCCGCAGTGGTCCAGCACGCGCCGCACATTGCCCTCAAGGTCGTCGATGACGTCCTCGTGCAGGACCCGCAGCACGCGGCCGGGCAGGACCGCGTCCCAATGGTCCATCAGGTCCAGATAGGTGCGGTAGTAGCGGGCGATGTCGCCCTCGCTGTAGGTGAATTCCTGCCCCTGGGCGAAGAGCTGCTTCAGGTTCGAGAAGCAGCAGGACATCGGGTCGCGCCGCGCGTCGATGATCTTGGCGTTCGGCAGCATCAGGTGGATCAGGCCGATGTGCCGGAAGTTGTTCGGCATCTTGTCGACGAAGAACGCGCGGCCGGTGCGGTAGACCTGGGTGTCGGCGAGATAGGTCTCGCCCAGCCGCCGGAAATCCTCAGCCGTGAGGTCGGTCAAGGCCGCAGGATAGCGTGGGCTGTCGAGGTCCGGGTCGCGGCCCTGCAGGTCGAGGACGATGCGCTGGACGTCGGACAGCTCCTGGGTGCCCTCGACCTGCGAATGGGAGGCCAGGATCTGCTCCAGCAGGGTCGAACCTGAGCGTGGCAGGCCGAGCACGAAGATCGGGTCGGGCCGTGGATTCCCCCAGCCGCGCCGCATCCGAAAGAACTCGGCGGTGCAGACCTCGCGCTGAAGCCTTGTGTTGGTTTCCTGGATCTCCGGGCGGTAGCGGCTCGCGGCGCGGCGCAGGCCGTTGCCGCGCGCATACCAGGCCCAGGAGGCGGCGATCTCGCCGCGATCCTCCAGCGCCTTGCCGAGCGCGAAACAGAGGTGGACCTGATCCTCCGCGCCGATGCCGGGGCTGTCGGTCTCGGCGCGCATGCGGGCGATCTCGTCGTCGTCGAACCGGTAGGTCTTGAGGTTGGCCAGGCTCCAGTAGGCGTCCCCGAAATCGGGCCGCGCCCGGGCCGCCGCGCGGTAGGCCTCGATCGCCTCGGGAACCCGCCCGAGCGTCTTGAGCGCATGGCCGAGCCAGAGCGGCACGTCCCACGACGTCGGCGCGTCGCGCAGCATGTCGCGATAGATGGCGATGGCCCGCTCATGCTGGCCGAGGCCCACCGCCGAGGTCGCGGCCAGGGTGAGGTAGTCGGGGTTCGCCGGACCGACCGCCAGCAGCGCGGCGATCTCGACGTTCGCCTCGGCGTATTTCTGCCGTTTGATCAGGGTCTGGGCGAAATCGTAGCGCGCCGCCGTGTAGGCCGGCGCCCGCTCGAGCACCGCCCGCAGCAGGATCTCGGCCTCGTCGAGGACGTCGTGCGCCAGGCCGATGCGCGCCAGCAGCCGCATGGCCTCCACCTGGTCGCCCTCGCGCAGCAGGTAGGCGCGGACGATCTGCTCGGCGGGCGCCAGGTCGCCGTCCGAAAACAGGCTGGTCGCCGCAACCACCTCGCCGGGTAGCGCCTTCAGCGTCGCCACATGCTCGGCCGCGGTCTGGGCGTCGGCCCTCTCGCCCACCATGCCGTAGAGGCGCTCCAGCATGCTCCAGCTCGCCGGCAGGGCGGGGTTCAGGTTCACGGCCTGCAGCAGGGCCGCAATGGCGCCGCGCGCATCCTTCAGCTGGACGAGGCACAGGCCACGCTCCTGATGCAGGCGGCTGAACCGGGGCTGCAGGGCCTCCAACCGCGCCAGCACCGCCAGCGCCTCATCGACCCGCCGCAGATGGCGCAGGCTGGTCGCCGCGATCAGCAGCAGGTCGCGGTTCTCCGGGAACCGGGCCAGTTCCGCCTCGGCCCGCGCCAGGGCCGCGGCATGGGCGCCCTCCTGTTGCAAATGGCGCAGGCGGCCGACCTCCTGCTCTAGCGAGATGGCGGGCGCAGGCTCGGCGGCGACGGACATGAATTTTAGACCAAGAGGGGCGGCTATGCCTGCCACCCCTCTCCGACAGTTCTATGACAGCCGGTCTCAGTAGGTGGCGGTCAGCCGGACCAGAACCTGCCGCGGCCGAAGCGGCACCTCCGACTTGATGAACTGGGCGGTGCTGGTGAAGGTCGAGGCGTGGGAGTCGCTGAGGTTCTGCCCGACCAGCTGCAGGGTCCAGTTGTCCCGGCTCACGCCGATCGCGGCGCCGACGGTGGTGTAGGCCGGCAGCTCGTAGCGCAGGTAGGTGGTGTCCGGGATCGGCTGTTCGGCCGGGGAATCGCCCGGGGTGTAGTTGGCCGGCTGGGTGAACATCTTGCCCACATAGCTGACATCGGCCTGGGCGAAGGCCTTGAACGGGTTGAGATCCCAATCGTAGCGCCCGCGCAGGTTGGCCTGGATCTTCGGCGAGAAGGCCGAGACACCGCCCTGCACGCCGAACGGGTTCACGAACGGCTTGCCTTTGATCTCGGTGATGCACTGGCCAAGCGTCGGCGAGTTCGGCTCGTTGCCCGTCAGGCAGGGCGAGTTCGACTGGGTGTTGTCGTTGTAGGTCGCCGAGCCGCTGAGCGTGAACGCGTCGGTGACGCGGCCCGTGAACTGCGCCTCGACGCCCTTGATCGTGTAGTCCGGCCCGTTCACCAGGAAGGTCGTGTTGCCCAGGCAGCAGGGCTGGTAGAGCGCGATCTGAACGTTCTTCCACTGCATGTAGTAGGCCGACAGGTTCACCTGCAGCCGGTGGTCGAACAGTTCCTTCTTCAGCCCGACCTCGTTGTTGGTGAGCGTGTCCGGCGTATAGGCGAGCGGGGTCTTGAATTGCGGCACGCCGTTGGCGTCGGGCGCCTTGTCCCGTGCGGAACGGCTGAAGCCGCCCGGCCGGAAGCCCTGGGAGAAGGTGTAGTAGAGCAGGGTGTCCTGCATGGGCTTCCAGGTCAGGCCGAAGTGGCTCTTGAAGCCGGTGTATTTGGCGTGGAGGTTTTCCGCGTCGATGTTGGTGTTGTGGCCGCAGACCAGCACGTTCACGCAGGCCGAGTTGGTGCTGTAAACCGACCCAGTCTCATCCTCCGTATAGTGATAATATCGCGTGCCGGCGGTGGCGGTGAGCACCTCCGGGATGATGTCGTAGTCCACCGAGCCGAACAGCGCCGTCTGGTCGTAGCCGCGCTGCACCTCTTCGCCGAAGCCGGTGTTGTCGGGGCGCGGGCCCGGCTCGTTGGTGGTCGACCCCGGGAAGGGCTCGTCGTTGCCGAAGCAGGTCGCGCCGCCGGCCAGCGCCACGGCCAGGTTGTTGCCCTCGTGGCAGGCGGGCACGGTTTTGTAGTTGAAGTCCATGGTGTCGAAGATGCGGAACTTCTCGTAGAACACCCCGCCGATCGCCCGCAGCCGCCAGTTGTCCGGCGTGCTGACGCGGATTTCGTGGCTCTGATGGGTGTTGCGCACCACGTCGTGCCAGTTGGTGACCGGCGAATAGCAGGTCAGCGGCCCCTTCCCGAGCAGGCCCGCGCCGCCGCCGGTGCACTCATAGTACTGGCCGTAGAGGGTGCGGGAGTAGTTGGTGTAGTCCATCTGCTGGTTGATGTGGCGGGTCATGTAGCCGCCGGTGTAGATCACCTTCAGGTCGCCGACCTTGCCGTTGAGGGTCCAGGCGGTGTTCTGGAAGCGGTCCTTGTCGTAGGTCGGCGAGAAGACCGTGGTCTCCAGCGGCTTCAGCGGCTGGAAGTCAGAGCCGACCGGCAGCGTGGTCGACAGGCCCTCGGCGTCCAGGTTCTGGAAGCTTTCGGTGATCAGCACGTCCCAGTCGTTGTTGATATCGTAGAGGACCGACAGGCGCGCGCCGTCGTGGGTGACCGGGTTCCAGTTCTTCCTGGCGAGCGCGTCGTTGTTGACCTGCTGCTGGGACGCGTTGGGGATGGTGCAGAAGCCGGTCTGCGGCCCCGGCGGCAGGCCGTTGGGGCATTTGCCGGCGGTCGGCTTGATGCCGAAGTAGACGTTGTTGTCGACGTTGTTGCGGGTGAAGGTCGAGGGCACATTGTCGATGTAGCCGCCCTGGTGGTCGCTATAGATCACGCCGCGCACGGCCAATTTGTCGTCGATCAGCGGCATGTTCAGCACCGCGGTGAAGGACGTGCTCGGGTCGCCGTGGCTCTGGACGCCATAGCTGGCGTCGAGGCTGCCCTCATAGGCGTTCAGCTTCGGCTTCTTGGTGATGTAGCGCACGGCGCCGGCCTCGGCGCCGCCGCCGAACAGGGTGCCTTGCGGACCCTCCAGCACTTCCACCCGGTCGATGTCGGCCAGGTAGAGGTCGACGTTGCGGGCCGGGAACTGCATGGACTGCTCGTCCAGATAGACCGCCACATTGGGGAAGTTGCCGACCGTGGCGCTGGACTGGTTGCCGGCGAAGCCCGCCGAGAGGCCGCGCATGAAGATGTTGCCCTGGCCTGGCCCGTTCTTGGCGAACTCGATGTTCGGTGTGATCCGGATGAGGTCGTCGAAGGTGGCGATGTTGCGCTGGGCGAGCGCGGCGCCCGAGAACGCTTGGATGGTCATCGGCACGTCCTGAGCCGACTGGTCGCGCCGCTGCGCGGTGACGATCACCTCGTCGAGCACCGCGGACGAGGCCCCGGCGTCAGCCGCGGCGTCGGCGGCGAAGGCGCCGCCTGCGCCCCCGCTCAGGATCGCGGCCACGGCGCAGGAAACGATGTATCTGTTTTTCATGATTGCCCCTCTGTGGTCCCCATGCGCGCCGCCCAGCCGTTCCGCCGGCGGCCGAGGCGGCCGCCGCGCAGACGCTGAAAACAGCTCACGCAAATAGAAGGGCGCGACGTATCCCCCGCCGCGCCTAGGACCGCGAAGCTAGGAGGGCCACATGAACCTTCGGTGACGCTGAAATCTCAGATCGATGAATAGATTTCCGCGCACATCGAATTCTAGACTTCGATCTCGATCCGTATACTGAACACTGACATCTGTAGTTTTATCTCTTATTGGAAGTTGGCCGGATTTCGCGCTATTCCGGCGGTTCAGTTTTGATATTCAACCGCTTGAGCGCGATGGTCGTTCGGGCGGGATGACCGGAAAGGGCGGGCGAGGACCGGCATGAATGCCGCGGCGATCGAGACGATATTCGAGCTCTTCGAACGGCTTGGCGCGCGCCACTACGGCGAAGGCGTCTCGCAGATCGAGCACGCCCTGCAGTGCGCCCAGCTCGCCGAGGCTGACGGGGCGGGCGACAGCCTGATCGCCGCCGCCCTGCTGCACGACCTGGGGCATCTGTTGGAGGCGGACGAGGGCGCCGAATCGGAAACCGACGCCCGGCACGAGGTCCGCGGCGCCGCGGCGCTGCGCTCGGTCTTCGGCCCCGACGTCGTCCAGCCGATCGCCCTGCACGTGGCCGCCAAGCGCTACCTCTGCGCGGCGGAGCCGGGCTACGCGGCGCGCCTGAGCGAGGCCTCGACCCGGACTCTGAAGCTGCAGGGCGGGCCGTTTTCGGTGCGCCAGGCGCGGCGGTTCGAGGCCATTCCGCATTTCGCCGCGGCGGTGCGGCTGAGGCGCTACGACGAAGGCGGCAAGCTCGATGGCGCGGCCTGCCGGCCGCTCCGCGACTATGCGGGGCTTCTAAACGAGCTCCATGCGGGCCGGACCCGCCGCCGGTGAAACGGCGGCGGCGCTGGCGCCGGAGCACAGGCTCAGCACCCCAGGGCGTCCGCCGATCGGCGCGGGCAGGCGGTCTGTGCGGCGCGCGCGACCTGGCTCGGGCTCGGCAGGTCCGCCGTGGTCCAGCCGCCGCCGAGCGCCCGCACCAGATTCACGCTGGCCTGCAGGCGATGGTCCTCGACCTCTATGCCGACCCGACGCGCCTGCAGGGCGGCGGCCTGGGCGGTGACCACCTCCAGGTAGCTGGCGGCTCCTTCCTGATAGCGGGCCAGCGCGGCGGCCTCGGTGCGGGCGGCGGCCTTGATGGCGGCGTCCTGCTGGCCGGCTTCGGCGGCCAGGTCGTTCAGGGTTGCGAGGTTGTCCTCCACGTCCTGGAAGGCGCGCAGCACCTGGGCGCGGTAGGCCGCGCTGGCTTCGGCGAGCTGGGCGCGGGCGGCCTCGACCCGGGCCTTGCGGGCGCCGCCATCGAAGATCGTCCCGACCATCTGGGGCCCCAGCAGCCAGTAGGTGTCGCCGGGCGCCAGCAGGTCGGCGAAGGCGGTGTTCTGCCAGCCGCCATTCCCGAGCAGGTCCAGGCGCGGGAAGTAGGCGGCGCGGGCGACGCCGATACGGGCGTTGGCGGCGGCGGCGCGGCGTTCGGCGGCGGCCACATCCGGGCGGCGCTGCAACAGGGTGGACGGCAGGCCCGTCGGCCGGTTGGGCAGGGCCAGGCTGACCACCGCGGGCGGGATCGCGAAGCTGGACGCCGGCTGGCCCACCAGGCTGGCGATCGCATGTTCATAGAGGGCGCGCTGCGCCTTCAGGTCGCTGGCCTCGGCGCGGGTGGATTGCAGCAGGGTCTCGGCGCGGCTGACGTCGAGGTCGCTGACCAAGCCTTCCTTGAAGCGGTCCTCGGTGATTCCGTAGGCCGTCTCATAGGCCTGGACGGAGTCGGCGAGCAGGGCGGCCTCGGCGTCGTTCGAGCGCAGGCGGATGTAAGCGTCGGCGAGCTGGGCCTCAAGGCTGAGGCGCACGTTTTCCAGGTCGGCGGCGCTGGCCTGGGCGTCGGCGCGTCCGGCGGCCACGCTGTTGCGCACCCGGCCCCAGAGGTCGAGCTCGTAGTCGGCGGCCAGGCCCACGGTGTCGGCGGAATAGATGTCCGGCTGGTCGGAGCCGCGGAGGGGTCGATTGTTCGACTGGCGGTTGCGGGTGACTGAGGCGCCGGCGCCAAGTGTCGGGTATTGGGCCGACGCCGCGAGGCCCGCGAGCGCGCGGTAGGTGTCGTAGCGCGCCAGGGCTTCGGCCAGCGTCGGGCTGGCGGCCTGGAGCTGGCCTTCCAGCCGGTCGAGCAGCGGGTCCCCATAGGCCTGCCACCAGGCGTCGCGAGGGATCTGGTCGGCGGGTGTGGCTTGCGTCCACGGGCCTCTCTCCCTGAAGGTTTGCGGCACGCTGACCTGCGGCGGCGCATAGGCCGGCGCCAGCGAGCAGGCGCTGAGCGCCGTCCCGGCCAGGGTCGCCGCCGCAAGCGCGCGCAACCGCCTCATCCGCGGCCCTTCGCCGGCGCCGCGACGCGAACGGTCTCGCCGTCTTCCAACGAGTCCGGGGGGTTGGCGATCACCCGGTCCGCGGCGGAAAGGCCGGTGGCGATCTCCACCTGGGTCCCCAGATCGCGGCGCAGGGTGACATAGCGGATGTGCGCCCGGTTCTGGGCGTCGACCACGCCGACCGCCAGGCCCTTCTGGCGGAACATCACCGCCGCGGCCGGCAGGCGCAGGACCGCGCCCGGGGCGTGCGCCAGCTTGAAGGTCGCCTGGGCGTAGTCGCCGGGTTTCAGGGCGCCGTCGGCATTGTCGATCTGCAGTTCGGCGGTGAGCGCGCCGGACTGGGCGCCCACGGCCTCGGACGTGCTGGCGAGCTTCGCCTTGAACGCCCGGCCGGGATGTTCCGGCACAGTGACGCTGGCCTCCAGGCCGGGCGTCAGCTCCGCCGAGACGTCCTGCGGCGCGTGCACATAGATGCGCAGGCGGTGGACGTCGGCCACGGTGAAGAGGCCCGGATCGTTCGGCGAGTTGGCGCTGACCAGGGCGCCCACGTGGGCGTTCCTCTGGGTGACCACCCCATCGAAGGGCGAGATCAGGCGCTTGAAGGATTCCAGCGCGGCCAGCCGGTCGAGGTCGGCCTTGGCGGCCTGGACATCGGCGCTCTTGGCGGCCAAGTCGCCGGTCTTCTCGTCGGTCTCCTGTTGCGAGACGGCGTTCTTGGCCAGGAGGCGGCTCCAGCGGTCGGCGCTGATCTGGGCGACCGTGCGCCTGGCCGTCGCCGTCGCCAGCGCCGCCTTGGCCTGAGCGAGCTGCTGGTCGAGGTCGGGCGTGTCGATATCGGCCAGCACCTGGCCGGCCTTCACATGGGCCCCGATATCGACCTTCCAGTCCTTGATGTAGCCGCTGATCCGCGGGTGCAGGGCGGCGATGTCGTTGGCCTGGACGTCGGCGGGGAGGGTGAGCGGTTCGTCGGCGGCGTCGGCGCTCGGCGAGATCAGCTCGACGGAGGCGACTTCGGCCTCGTGGGTGGTCGCCTTGAGATTGGCGCTGGCGACGCCGCGGCCGATCAGGCCCGCCGCGACCACGACCACCGCCAGGCCGGCGCCTGCCAGGCCGACCGGCTTCAGCCAGGGCTGCGGGCGGTGGCGCAGGGCCTCGGGGATGTCGTGGTCGTTCACGGACGGGTCAGACGGCATAGGCTTCTCCGGCCCCAGGTTCGGAGCCCAGCGGCGCGGGAACGGCGGCCGGCTTGCGGTGGACGAGGCTGAAGACCACCGGAACGAACAGCAGGGTCGCGGCGGTGGCGAAGATCAGGCCGCCGATGACGGCGCGGCCCAAGGGCGCGTTCTGCTCGCCGCCTTCGCCGAGGCCCAGCGCCATGGGGCTCATGCCGATGATCATGGCGAGCGCGGTCATCAGCACCGGGCGGAAGCGGCTGAAACCCGCCTCCAGGGCCGCGGTCAGCGCATCGCCGGTCACGAGCAGCCGCTCGCGGGCGAAGCTCACCACCAGGATCGAGTTGGCGGTCGCCACGCCCATGCACATGATCGCGCCGGTCAGCGCCGGCACCGAGAGCGGCGTGCCGCTGGCGAACAGCATCCAGACGATGCCCGCGAGCGCTGCGGGAAGCGCGCTCACGATCACGAAGGGGTCGGACCAGCTCTGGAAGTTCACGACGATCAAGAGGTAGATCAGCACGATCGCCGCGATCAGGCCGAAGCCCAGGCCGGCGAAGGCCTCGTTCATGGTGGTGACCTGGCCGCGCAGGGTGACCTGGGCGCCCTTGGGCAGGTCCTTCTCGGTGGCCTTGAGCACCTTGTTGATGTCGGCCGCGACGCCGCCCAGGTCCCGGCCCTGGGTCGTGGCGTAGACATCGAAGGCGGGCTGGATCGCGTAGTGGCTGACCACCGCGTCGCCGTCGCCGCGGCTCACCTGCGCCACCCCGCCCAGGATCTGCATGTCGCCGGGCTTGCCGTTGCTGAGCGGGATGTTCTCCAGCTTGGAGAGCGAGTCCACGTCCTGCTGCGGGCTCTGAACGATGATCGGATAGGAGACCCCGTTCTTGGGGTTCAGCCAGAAGGTCGGCGCGGTCTGGAAGCTGCCGGCCAGTGAGGTCACCATGGTGTTGGTCACGTCGCGCTCGGTGAGGCCCAGCCGGTCGGCCTGGGCGCGGTCCACGTCGACGTTGAGTTGCGGATAGTGGCTGGACTGCTGCAGACGCACATCCGCCAGGCCCGGCACGCCCTTCAGCCGATGCAGCAGCTCCGCCGCGTAGCGCTCGTCGGCGGCGCGGTCGGGGCCCGCCACCTGCACATCGATGGGCGCGGGCGCGCCGAAGTTCAGAATCTGGCTGATGATGTCGGCCGGCAGGAAAGAAAAGACCGCGCCCGGGAACTCGCGCGGCAATTGGGCGCGCAGCTTGGCGACATAGTCCGCGGTCGGGCGGTGGTCCTTGCTGAGCGTGATGTAGATGTCGCCGTCCTGCGGGCCGATGCCGCCGGTGTTGGAATAGGCGCGGTTGATGCCGCTGACCGGCAGGCCGATGTTGTCGACGATGGTGACCAGCTGATCGCTCGGAATGGTCCGGCGGATCGCGGCCTCCACCCGGTCGAACAGGGCGGCGGTGTCCTCGATGCGGGTGCCGACCGGCGCGCGGACGTGCAGGGTGATGGCGCCGGCGTCGACGCTCGGGAAGAAGTTCGATCCCAGGGCCGGCGCCAGCAGGAAGGACGCCGCCACCACCGCCAGGAAGCCGATGACGAAGGGTCGGCGCGCGCCGAGCGCCATGGCCAGCACATTGCGGTAGCCCTCGCGCACCTTGGCGAAGCGAGCCTCGAAGGCATGCTGGAAGCGCGCGAGGGCGAAGAGCCGGCGCGCCGCCTTCGCCCCGCCGTGCGACTCCATCAGATAGTCCGCGTGGCCCCCGTCATGCGGTCGCAGCAGGTACATGGCCATGGTCGGGACGAGCGTCCGCGACAGCGCGAAGGAGGCGATCATGGCGAAGACCACCGCCTCGGCCATGGGCACGAACAGGTAGCCCGCGATCCCCTGCAGGAAGAACATCGGCACGAAGACGATGCAGATGCAGAGCAGGGACACGAAGGCCGGCGTGACGATCTGCGCCGCCCCGTCGAGGATCGCCGAACGGACGTCCTTGCCCTGCTCCAGGTGCCAGTTGATGTTCTCGATGGTCACCGTGGCGTCGTCGACCAGGATGCCGACGGCGAGCGCCAGGCCGCCCAAGGTCATGATGTTCAGCGTCTGGCCCAGCGCCGAAAGCGCGGCGATCGAGGACAGCACCGCCAGCGGGATCGAGGTCGCGATGATCACCGTCGAGCGCCAGGACCCGAGGAACAGCAGGATCATCAGGCTGGTGAGGGCGGCGGCGATCACGCCCTCCTTCACCACGCCGGAGATCGCGGCCTTCACGAACAGCGACTGGTCGTTCAGGAGGGCGACGTGCAGCGAGGGCGGCAGCGACGCCTGCAGCCTGGGCAGCAGCGATTTCACGCCGGAGACGATCGCCAGCGTCGAGGCCGAGCCGCTCTTCAGCACGCTCATCAGCACCGAGCGGCGGCCATCGATGCGGACCTCGTTGCGCTGTGGCGGGTAGCCGTCGCGCACGTGGGCCACGTCGCGGATCAGGATGGTGGTCCCATCGACGGTCTTGATCGGCAGGTCGTTGAGCGCGTCCACCGCCTCGGGGCTGTTGTTCAGTTTCACGACGTATTCGAACGCGCCCAGCTTGGCGGTGCCCGCCGGGACGATCTGGTTCTGGGCGGCCAGCGCATTGGCCACATCCTGCGCCGACAGTCCCTTGGACTGCAGGGCGACAGGATCGAGGTCGATCTGGATCTGCCGCTCGCGCCCGCCGTAGGGCTGCGGGATCGAGGTTCCGGCCACCGTCGCCAGCGCCGGCCGGATCAGGTTCTGGCCGGTGTCGAACAGCTGCTGCTCGCCCATGGACGGGCTGGAGAGCGCCATCTGCAGGATCGGCACGGTGGAGGCGTTGTAGTTGAGGATCTGTGGCGGGGTGATGCCGGCCGGCATCTGCTTCAGCACGGTCTGGGAGATCGAGGTGACCTGGGCGGTCGCCGTGCGGATATCGACGCCCGGCTGGAAGAAGATCTTCACGATGCCGATGCCGGGGAGCGACTGGCTTTCCAGGTGCTCGATGTCGTTGACGTTCGAGCTGAGCTGTCGCTCGTAGTAGTAGATCACCCGCCCCGACATGTCGTCCGGCGGCAGGCCTCGGTAGGTCCAGACGACCGCGATCACCGGAATCCTGATCTCCGGGAAGATGTCGGTGGGCGTCCGCAGCGCGGCGAGCGGCCCCAGCAGGACGATCAGGATCGCCAGCACGACGAAGGTGTAGGGGCGCCGCAGCGCGAGCCTAACGATCGCCAGCATGTTGCGAGACTCCGCACCCGGTGGAACGGTCGCGAACCTAGTGGGCTGACGCGCGCATGCGAGTGAATAAAATTTCACCGCAGGCGATACAGATTAGCTATCTAGATCAGTAAGTTATCGGTGCGGGATGGCAGTCGATGATGACCCGCAGGCCGGGGCCGGCGTCCTGCAGTTCGAGGCGGAAGCGGTGCAGGCGCACGATGGCGGCGACGATGGAAAGGCCAAGCCCGGAGCCGGGCGTCAGCCGGTCGCGCTCGGCGCGGTAAAATCGCTGCAAAACGGCCGTGCGCTCGCCCTGCGGCACGCCCGGGCCATTGTCTTGCACCACAATCCTGGGACCTTCGGGCCCCGGCTCGAGCGCCAGGCGCACAGCGCCGCCGGGCGGCGTGAACTTGATGGCGTTGTCCACCAGATTGCTCAGCGCCTCGACCATCAGCTTGGGGTCGGCGTCGACCGGCGGCAGGGGCGGCGCCACCACCTGGAAGCGCAGGTCCGCCTCCTCGGCGAGCGGCTGATAGAGGTCGCCGACCTGGCTCACGATCCGGTCGAGCGGCGTGGGCGCGAAGCCGGCGCTGCGGGCGCGGGTCTCCAGCTCCGAGATGCGCAGGATGGCGATGAACCGCTCCAGCACCTCATCCAGCTCGGCGGTGACTCCGGCGATCTCGCCGGGCAGGACCTTGGGGGCCTGTTCCAGCCGGTGCAGTTGGGCGCGGGCGCGGGTGAGCGGGGTGCGCAGATCGTGGGCGATGGTCTCCGACGAGGTTTTCACCTCGCCCATCAGCCGCTCCACCTCGCCCAGCATGTAGTTCACGGCGCCCGCGAACATGTCGAGTTCGTCGCCGCGTTTGCTCGTCGGCATGCGGCGCTTCAGGTCGCCGGCGGCGATGTCGTGGTTGGCCTCCTGCAACTGGCGCAGCCGCCGGATCGGCCCCAGGCTGAGGGCCGCGCCGAACACCAGCCCGGCCAGGACGATCAGCACCCCGCTCCAGATCAGGGCCGAAGCGATGATCCGGCGGATCTCGCGCAGCTGATTGATGTCGCGGCCGACCACCAGAATCTCCCCGGAGGGCAACTGGCGCGCGATCAGCCGCGCCGCGGCTGGAAAGTCCGGCGTGGGTGACATCTCGATCGGCCGCCCGCCGGGTTCCAGGCCGGCGGGCAGGGTGGTGAGATTGCCGGTCTCGCGGGTCCGGTCGGCGGCGAACAGGGCGAAGACGCTGTTGCGGCCGTTGATCAGCAGCGCGTCATCGATGGTGGGCTTGAGCCGCTCCGCCGGCACGCGCATCTGGGCCGCGGCTTCGACGGCCAGGATGTCGTCGACCCGATGGGTGAGGTAGACGGCCGAACGGACATAGACCATGGCCAGCAGGGCCACCGCGCCCACGGTGAACAGCAGGCCGTAGAGCAGCGACAGCCGGAAGGTGGTCGTTCGCCAGAGCTCGCTAAGCCGCATCTGGACTAGATCGCATTTGGGCTAAGGCGCATGCAGCATGTAACCCTGGCCGCGCTCCGTTCTGATCAGGGGCAGCAACCCCGGTCCGTCGATCTTGCGGCGCAGCTTGCCGACGTGGACGTTGATCAGGTTGGTGCCGGGGTCGAAGTAGTACTCCCAGACGCTCTCGAAGATCATCCGGCGGGTGAGCAACTGCCCGGCGTTGCGCATCATGAACTCCAGGAGCTGGAACTCCATCGGCAGCAGCTCAATGGTCTTGCCCGCCCGATAGGCCTCGCGCCTCACCAGGTCCAGCTCCAGGTCGGCCACCTGCAGCCGGGTTTCCACCTCGCTGCGGCGATGGCGGCGCAGCAGCACCTCCAGACGAGCCACCAACTCCTTGGGCGCGAAGGGCTTGACCAAGTAGTCGTCGCCGCCGGCCCGCAGGCCGTCGACCCGGTCGTCCACGTCGCTGAGCGCGCTGACCATCAAGACCGGCGCCTGCGAGCCCGCCTCGCGCAGCGCCTTGACCAGCTCCAGCCCGTCCAGGCCCGGCATCATGCGGTCGAGCGTGATGGCGTCGAAAGCCTGGCTCTTGGCCGCCGCGAGGCCCGCCGGGCCGTCGAAGCACTTGGACGCCTCGAAGCCGCTGGCGGTCAGGCAGGCGGCGATCTCCTCGGCGGTCTGGCGGTCGTCCTCGATGACCAGCACGCGGGTCACGCGCGCTTCCGGTGGAGGGCCGGGAACACCGGGGGCGTTCATCACGTGGATAAGGTCCTCATGGCCTCAGGGGTGCGGATGGTCCGCCGCGTAGAGCGCCGCGTCCAGGCCCGCGACGCAGGAGGAGAACGCGCCGCGCGCCGGTTCATAGCCCAATCGGGCGCAGGCCTGCTCCTCGCGCCGGCGCATTTCGCGCCCCGACGCATAGAACCAGGACTTGGCCGGGGCGCGCGGCTCGGAGGCGTCGATCGCCGCGCCGGCCGCCACGCGGGTCGCCCCCGCCTCGGCCAGTTCACATTCCGCGAGCTTCGGACCTTGGGTTTCGCCCCGCGCAAGGCAGGCGCTGCGGGCCGCCTGCAGGGCGCCGGCCCGATCCAGGCCGGCCGCCGACTGCGACAGGGCCTCGACGCAGTTGTCGTAGAGGGTGAAGCCCGGCCGCACGCCGATCACCGTCCGGCAGATCGCGCCGACCTGGTCCAGCCGTTGCGGCGGCAGGTGCGCGGGGTTGTAGGGCTCTGCCTGGACCGCAGCCGAAGCGACCAAAGAGACGAACAGGCACAGGGAAGCCAGGCGCAGAACGGCGCGCGCAATCATGGGATCACCATGGCTGGAAGGAGCGGAGGACGGCGCGATCGCCGCTGTCAGGATCGGAAGCTAAACCTGCCGACCCGCCGAGCCAGTGAATAAAATTTCACCGCCCCCGACCGGCTGCGAGCCGCTCGGCAATGTCCGCTTCTGACTCTTTGCGGGCATTCGCAGGATCCGCTTTCGGGACCGAAGCTTGTGTCTGCTTTCAACCCATAACGGACATCGAGAAGGTCCGCTGGAGGGTGTCGCCGGCGACCGGCTGCGCATCAAACGCCCGATACAGACAGCCCCGCGAGAAGCGGAGCGTGCGCGGCGAGCCTGCGGGACACGAACTCCGTGAACCGCCGGACGCGCTCCGTCTTGTGCGTCTCCCCCTGTGTGAGAAGCCAGAGCGTTCCGTACATGTGCAGGTCGGCGCCGGGGACCCTGACCAGCAGGGGGTCGGCATCTCCGACGAAGCACGGCAGTGTCGTGATCCCGAGCCCTTGCCGTGCAGCGGCGATCTGCGCCGCGGCGTCGGTCACCCTGAATGGAACCCCCGCAACGCGGACCTCACCCTCGCCGGCCCAATCCGGAATTCCATGCATGCTTATGACGATCCACCGGATGGGATCAGAGGCGCCCGCACGCCACGCGGCTAATCGATCGCGGGACATGTAGACGCCGCCGAACAGCTCAGGTCCCTTCTGGCCGTGAAGATTGAGCGGCAGGGTCTTGCGGTCGTAGACGACGCGGATCGCCACGTCGGCCTCCCGGTTGGTCAGATTCGCCAGCTCGCCGGACGACAAGATGTCCATCTCGATGTCCGGATGCAGACGCGCGAAATCGGCGAAGTCCGGCATGAGCAGGTGGGTCGCGAGCGGCGGCGCCAGCGTCACCCGCAGAAGCCCGCGCACGCTTCGGTCGCGGCCGAAGACGCGCGTCTCCAGCTGGTGCGATGACGCTTCCATCTGCTCCGCGAGCTCGAGAACCTCCTCGCCCGCAGCCGTCAGGCGGTAGCCCGAAGGCAGCTTTTCGAACATCTGCGTCCCGAGGCGCTCCTCGAGCTGGGCGATGCGCCGCAGCACGGTCGCGTGGTTCACGCCAAGTCGCTTGGCTGCGGCCCGCACCGAGCCGCCGCGCGCGGCGGCCAGAAAGTAGCGAACGTCGTCCCAGTCGATCATGGTGCAGCTTCGCACCGTGGAGGTGCGCCTTCAGAAGCCCCCTTCTAACACGCCGCGCCGTAGTGTGCGTCTACGACACGGCGTTCAGTCGTCAGGCTGGAGCGTTTTCGCACCACCGATGTGCGCGATTCCGCACTCCACGCCCGACACCGGCGGCCCCATCTCCAAGGTCTCGGGGGTTTCTCCGAACAACCGAAGACGGAACTGGAAAGAAGTCATGGGAAAGCTTGAGGGTAAGGTGGCCGTCATCACGGGCGGATCGAGCGGCATGGCGCTGGCGAGCGCTAAGCGGTTCGTTGAAGAAGGCGCTTACGTTTTCATCACGGGGCGGAAGCAGGAGACGCTGGACGAGGCCATCAAGCTGATCGGCCGGAACGTGACCGGCGTGCGCGGCGACGCGGCCAATCTCGACGACCTCGACCGCCTGTTCGATACGGTCAAACGGGAAAAGGGCAGGATCGACATCCTGTACGCGAGCGCCGGCACGGGCGAAGCCCTCCCACTGGGCGAGATCACCGAACAGCATTTCGATGCGACCTTCGGCCTGAATGCCCGCGGCACGCTGTTCACGGTGCAGAAGGCGTTGCCGCTGTTCAACGACGGCGGATCGATCTTCATGACCGGGT
Organism: Phenylobacterium sp.; assembly: GCF_035309685.1. Classification (GTDB taxonomy): domain Bacteria; phylum Pseudomonadota; class Alphaproteobacteria; order Caulobacterales; family Caulobacteraceae; genus Phenylobacterium. The sequence continues at coordinate 8,962 of NZ_DATGEX010000002.1, read as the reverse complement.
CGGTGGCTTCCCTCAAAGGTTTCCCCGGTTACAGCGTGTATGCGGCGAGCAAGGCGACGCTGCACGCCTTCGCACGCGGGTGGCTCAACGAACTCAAAGGCCGGAATATTCGGGTGAACGTGCTGCACCCGGGGCCGATCGCCACGCCGATGCAGGACCAGGTTCTGACCCCGGAGGCGAAGCAGATGTTCGAAGCCCTGATCCCGCGGGGAACGATGGGTCGTCCTGAGGAAATCGCGGAAGCCGCGCTGTTCCTGGCATCGGACGATTCGAGCTTCTTGAATGGAGTGGCGCTGTCCGTCGACGGCGGGTTCTCGGCCATCTGAATTCGCGCCGGACGCGCGGGAAGCGGAAGCCGGTCTTTCGTCGATACCGCCGCCGCACAACGGGCCTCGTGAGGCCCACCTGACGGAGATCCCGATGTACGACCAATCCAAGCAATCCGAATTGATCCGGTTCGCACGCGTCGAGGCGGGCTCCACCGTCATCGACGTTTACCCAGGCGATGGCGACTGGACGCGCCTGTTCTCCGATGTCGTGGGACCCGAAGGGCGGGTCTTCAGCTTCGTTCCGGCCGAAGTCGCCCACTTCAAGAACGATCCGGTCGGCCTCATGCAAACGCTCGCGAAGGGGCCGGGCCGAGAGAACGTCGAAGCCGTCTCGGCGGCCCTCGGCGCGATGCCGCAGGTCACGCAACCCGCGGATGTCCTGTGGCTGCACCTGTTCTACCACGATCTCCACACCGCGCTGATCCAGGACAAGGGCGCGACGGCGGCCGACTTCAATCGAGCGGTCTACGAGCGGCTGAAGCCGGGTGGGTCCTACGTCATCGTCGACCACGCCGCCGCCGCAGGGTCGGGCACGAGCGACACCCAGGCGCTGCATCGGATCGACCCTGCGTCCGTCCGCGAGGAGGTTGAGGCGGCCGGCTTTGTGCTGGACGCGGTAAGCAGCCTGCTCTCGAACAAGGACGATCCGCACTCGATCAAGGTGTTCGATCCCGCGATCAAGGGCCAGACCGACCGCTTCGCCTATCGGTTTGTCAGGCCCTGACAGTAGGCCAACCGCCCCAAAGTAAATCATCTCCTGCAGGCGTGAAGGTGCTCGCCGCCTTCGACGCTGCGGCGATCTTGCCAGCCGCGCTGTTCGTCCGGGGTCCGGAAAGCAGGGGAGGGCTTCGACATCCGCTTTCCACCCATAGCGGCCATCGGGCGATACCGCCTTCGGATCGCAGGCCAACCTCCGCACCTGGCGCAAAGCGGACCACGCCTGCAAACGAGCTTATCGGCGGTCCAATCCGGTGTCGGGCCGCCAGGCCGTAGCGCGCCAAGCGAACGATCTCTCTGGCGCCATTGTTGGTGCGTTGGCGAGGTTCGATGACCTTCCGCGAGCGCTATATGAGTCCTGCCAGCACCACCTGCGGCTCAGGCGTGGTCCCGTTACGCCCGCAACAACTCACTAATCCCTTCTGTATTGGCGCCGTATGGCGCTCGCTCGCTCCAGTCGTGGTCATCCGCTGCGCGGCAAATCTGCATTTGATCGCTCAGCCTTGTCAGAGGCCGTCACCCCTGCTATTTCATATGGCGAATAAAAGTTCGTAATCCGAACAATAAGAAATAGGGAAGGATGCAGGATGGGTCGGCTCTCACGGGGCGGTGGTCTGATCGCGACCACGAGTTGGATCGCGCTCATGGCGTTCGCGCAGGGCGCCCATGCGCAATCGGCGCCGGCCGGCGCCGCCGCGACGAGCACCGCCAGCGTCGAAGAGGTCGTCGTGACCGGCTCGCGGATTCAGGACCCGGGCTTTGCATCGCCCACCCCGCTGACCGTCCTTGGCGCCGCCCAGATTAAGCAGGCGTCGCCATCGACGATCGACGATGTGCTTCAGGTCATCCCGCAGCTACGGCAGGACTCCGGGCCGAACCAGGTCACCCGCAACACCGGCTCGGTCTCTACCGGCCAGAGCACCGCGGACCTGCGTGGTCTGGGCGCCCAGCGGACCCTGGTGCTGATCGACGGGCAACGGCCGGTGCCGACCAACGCGCAGGGGACCACCAGCACCAGCATCATCCCGCTCGGGCTAGTGAGCCGGGTCGACGTAGTGACCGGCGGCGCGTCGGCGGCCTACGGCTCCGACGCTGTGGCCGGCGTCGTGAACTTCGTACTGAAAGACCACCTCGAAGGCCTGCAGGGTTCGGTCTTCGGCGGCGTCAGCCAGCAGGGCGACAACAAGGACTTCGGCGTGAGCCTGGCGGACGGTTTCTCCGCCCTGGACGGCAAGCTGCACGTCGTCGGCGGGCTCGACTACGACAAGAACGACGGGATCGGGAATATCTATTCGCGCGACTGGAGCCGGGTGGAGCCCGGCAACTCCGGGACGCCGATTTCCTTCGGCGCCGCGCGCGCTGCAGGCACGCCCGCTCTGGGATGGGCCAATGGCGTCGAGTACGCGGCGCAGACTCCTGGCGGGGTCATCAACACCGCCCGAAACGGGGCCGGCGTGACCTCGACGATCCTCAACCAGCTGGCCTTCAACCCCGATGGCAGTGTCACGCCGCTCGTGCGCGGACCGGTCTTCGGCAACTTGATGATCAACTCGTCGAGCAACCACGTCGCGACGCCGATCGCCCAGTGGCAACTGAAGGAGCCACTCGAACAGGTCTCGTCGCTGGGAAGAGCGACCTATGATCTGTCGGACGATACCCAGGCCTACGTGCAGCTCAGCTATGCGCGCAGCCACGTCTTCGCCGTGTCGCAGTTTCACCAGACGGCAACCGACACGATCCTTGCGTCAAACCCCTATCTGCCGGCGTCGATCAAGGCGCTGATGACCGCCAACAACCTCGCCTCCTTCGACATGGGCCGGGTGGACACCGAGTGGCTGGGCACCTCGGGCGATAACACCAGCTCGACGTTCCAGGCCATGACCGGGATCAAGGGCAAGGTGTTCGAAAAATTCCACTGGGACCTGTCCTACGCCTACGGCCGCTCGGAGATCGACTCCCACGTCTATGGCACCCGCGAGGCGAACCTGGCCGCGGCGGAATATGCCGTCACCGACGCCAGCGGTAACATCGTCTGCGGTCCGCTGGCGACCAATCCGAACTTCGCTGCGGCGCGCCTCACCAACACGATCCAGACCGCGCTCGTCCAACCCGGCTGCGCACCACTCAACCCCTTCGGCGCCGGCAATTCATCGGCGGCGGCGCGGGCCTATGTGGCGGGCATCGAATACACCACCGACACCATGCTGCGGCACGACGTGGCGCTGAACGTGAACGGCCCGCTGTTCGATCTGCCCGCAGGCCCGCTCGATGTCGCGGCCGGCGCGGAGTACCGCTACGATGGCCTCGACCAGCAGGCCGACGCCCTCCAGGTGCTGGGCGTCTATTCCTCTGGCAACAACAAGCCGTTCACTGGCCACAACAGCGTCAAGGAAGCCTATGCGGAAGTGAACGCGCCGCTGCTGCGCGACCTCACCCTGGTCAAGGACCTCGGGCTGAACGCGGCGGTCCGCTACACCGACTACGAAACCAGCGGCGGCGTGACGACCTGGAAGGTCGGCGGCACCTACGAGCCGGTGGACGGCCTGCGCTTCCGCATCACCCGCTCACACGACATCCGCGCGCCGGCCCTATTCGACCTCTTCAGCACCGGCGCCTTCTCGGCGACGGGTTCCTCTACCAACCCGTTCAACGGCCAGTCGTCCCGGCTTCCCCAGCAGACGGCCGGCAACCCCAACCTGGTGCCGGAAAAGGCTGACACGTTCGCGCTCGGCGGCACTTACGAGGCGCGGGATGGATGGCTGTCGGGCGCCCGCCTGTCACTCGACTACTACCGGATCACGGTCAATGACGTGATCGCCTCGGTGGCGGCGACCGACATCCTGCAGCGCTGCTTCCAGGGCATCACCACCTATTGCTCAGCGATCCAGTTCGACAACTCGACCTTCGGCATCGCCAAGATCACCGTACAGCCGTTCAACCAGTCGCGGCTGTTCGTCGAAGGCGTGGACGTCGAGGGCGGTTATCGGCACGACCTTGAGCCTCTGGGCCTCCCGGGGACGATCAATTTCGCCACCTATGCGACCTATCTGAAGCACCTGAGGACGACCGACCGGCCGGGTCCCGCGGGGGTCACGCTCGACAACGCCGGCTATCAGGGCGGCGCCCCGAAGTGGGTGGTGACCTCGTTCCTGACCTATGAGCTGAAGCCGATTACCATCGGGCTGCAGATGCGCGCCTTCACCTCGATCGGCTTCTCGCCGTCCGACATCGGGCCAGGACAGTCGGGCTATTCGCCGACGCTCGCCAACAGCATCAACAAGAACATCTTCCCGGGCCTGGCCTACTTCAACCTCAACGGCACCTACGACTTCACGGCCGAGGGGCGGAACTTCCAGGCCTTCGCCAACCTCAACAACCTCTTCGACCGCAACCCGCCGTCCTACGCCATCGCGGCGATCAATCTCGGCGGCAACCCCTATGACTACGTCGGGCGGACATTCAAGGTCGGCCTGCGGTTCGGCTTCTAAGTGGGAGCGCCGGCCATGCCCTATCAGCTTAGACGACAGGTCCTGCTTGGCCTCTGCGGCGCGGCAGCCCTGATGGCGGCGTGGCCAGCGGCGGCCCAGGCGCCACTCGTCGACTACGAAGCCGCGGCCAAGGCGCCGCCGGTTGTGGAATCGGCCCAGTGGCGGCTGGCTTTCCGGCCGGTGACCTCGGTGCTGAGCCAAAGCGTGGCGCAGCTGCGCACCGCACCCGGCGTTTCGCCGGCGGCGCTCGCGGAGGCCGATCGGCTGATCGCCGCGTCCGCCGCGCAGCCGGAGCCTGAGGCCCGGCGGACGCTCTGGCATGCGGCCGCGGTCCTGCTCGGCCGCCGCTGGTCGCCGGCGCAAGAGGCGGTGGGCGCGCTCGCGCTTCGCGCCGGCACGCCCGTGTCTACCGGGGGACGCGAGGCGATCCGGTTCGAGACGCTCTATCCACTGCCCGCCGGCGCCAACGCCCATTTCAGCCTGGCGCTCTACCGGGCCGACGCCACGTCATCCGCGACGCCAAGGCGTGGCCCGCTGGTCAAGACCCTGGCGGAAGGAGAGCTTGGCGCCGCCCGTTCCATCGACATCGACCTTGGCGCAGTGGCCGACGGTGGCTATCTGCTGATCGCCACGGTCACCGCGGACGGCGAGGCGCGAGGTGAGCTGGCCCAGTCCATCTATGTCGTGCGCGACCTGGCGGCCCGCGCCGCCGCCCTAAAGGCCAGGCTCGCCAAGGTCTCCGGCCACGAGGCCGCCAAGCAGACGGCGGAATATCCCTTCGCCCTGGCTGAGGGCCTGCGCGCCGGCACGCGCCAGATCATCGCCTACGACTTCCCGCGCGGCATCGCCCGGTCCATGCGGATCGCCGACGATCTTGCCCGGGGACAGGACGACGTCTGGCAGGCGAAGGGGCTGCAGGACCGGGCCTATGCCTTCGCGCCCACCGGCGAACTGATCCCCTATGAAATCTATGTCCCGAGCACCTGGACGCCCACCAGGCGCTGGCCGCTGGTGGTCGCCCTGCATGGGGCGAACCTGGACGAGACCAACATGCTGGGCCGCGCAGGCGGCGAGATGCAGAAGCTCGCAGAGCAGCACGGCTTCGTGGTGGTGACACCGCTCGGCTACCGCCTGAACAGCGCCTACGGCTCCGAGCGCGGTATGGCCAAGGCCATCGCCGGCGATGACCTGCAACGCCGCAGGCGAAGCGAAGAGGACGTGATGCAGGTCCTTGCCAAGGTCGAGACCGAATACAACGTCGACCCCGCCCGACGCTATCTGACCGGAAATTCCATGGGCGGCGGTGGGACCTGGTGGATCGGCGGACATCACCCCGAGATCTGGGCGGCCATTGCGCCTGCCGCCTATGGCGGCGTGCTGCCCGAGGACGTGGCGAACTTGAGCCGCTTCCCGATCATGGCCGTGGTCGGCGACCACGACGAGGTCGGCATGCTGCCCCGCGTAAAGGCCTCGGTCGCCACCCTGGAGGCCGGCGGCGTCCACCCGCAATATGTCGAGGTCGCCGGCGGCACCCATGCCAGCGCCTATGAGATGACCCTGCCTCGCATCTTCGACTTTTTCTCTGAGCATAAGCGATGAGCGATGCCCCGATCCGCACCGCGCCACGGGGCCGGCCTGGCGCCAGCGGCGTGCGCCGCGCGGCAAGTTACGGAATAGTCTCCTCCGCGGCCTTCGGGGCTGCTGGCGCGGCTGGGGATTCGTCGATGAGTGATGACAAGAACACCGTGAAATCGGTGGTGAAGGCTTTCACGGTCCTGCAGGCCTTCGGTCCGGACGCGTCGGAATTGGTGCTGGCCGATGTGGCGCGCGCCGCCGGCCTCGACAACGGCACGGCCTTCCGCCTGCTCAACACCTTGGTGTCGCTCGGATATGTCGAGAAGGTGCCCGACACCCGGCGCTTCCGGCTCACCTTCAAATGCCTCGACCTTGGCTTCAACGCCATCGCGCGGTCCGATCTTCGCAGCCTCGCGCGCCCGCTGCTCCGAGCGATGGTCAGCGACCGGATCGAGGCGGCTTCGATCGGTGTCCTCGACGGCCAGGAGGTGGTCTACATCGAGCGGATTCAGGCCGGGTTGGCGCGCCTCGCGGTCGATGTCCGTATCGGCTATCGCATCCCTGCCTATTCTTCCGCCTTGGGCCGCGCGATCCTGTCCCGGATGCCGGTGGACGTGCAACGGGCTCTGCTGGAAGCCAGCTCGCCTCGCCAATTGACGGCGCACACGGTCACCGAGATCGACCGCCTCCTGGCCCAGATCGCCCAGGCGCGGACGGACGGCTATGCGGTCTCCGACCAGGAAACCGTCACGGGCCTGCGCGTCATCGCCGCCCCGATCCTCGACGAAGACGGCGTTCCGATTGCCGCCCTGAGCGCTGTCGCCCCCTCGTTCGGGCGCACCCTCGAAGAGTTCATCGCTGATGCAAGTGAAGCCACCTGCGAGGCGGCGCGGCGCTTGTCGCTGGCCGTTCGCGCCGCGGGCGGAACCGCTGCCCAACACACCACAACCTAGCCTTCGCGGCGTCGCTGGAGATACGAATTGTCAGTCGAGCTTGATCTCAAAGGTCTGATCCCGGCGATCGCTGTGCCGTTCAACGAGGACTACAGCATCGACGCGCCTGGCCTCACCCGCCTCGCTCGCTGGCTGGCGCCCCTTCCGGGGATCAAGGCGCTGATGACCAACGGCCACACGGGCGAGGTGTTCTCGCTGACGCCGCGCGAGCGCGCCGAGGTTACGCGCATCACCGTGGATGCCGTGGACGGTGGCATCCCGATCATCTCCTCCATCGTCTGCGAAGGGATCACCGACGCGGTGGAGCAGGCGGGCTGGGCCAAGGAAGCCGGGGCCCAGGCTCTCGATATCATGCCGCCGCACCACTGGCTGCGGTTCGGCTTCCGGCCGCAGCACGTCATCGACTACTTCACGGCGATCGGCGAAGGGGCCGGCCTGCCGCTGGTGGTCCACGTCTATCCAGCCTGGACCAAGTCGTCGTTCTCTTCGGAGCTGCTGGCCGAACTCGCGCAACTCAAATACGTCCACGCCTTCAAGATCGGCACGCGGGAGATGAACAAGTACGCCCGCGACGTGAAAGCCATCCGGGCCGTGGCGCCGCAGAAGGCGCTGCTCACTTGCCACGACGAATACCTGCTGGCCTCGCTCGTCCAGGGCGTCGACGGCGCCTTGGTCGGGTTCGCCTCGCTGATCCCTGGCCTGATCAAGGACCTGCTCGACGCCGTCGCAGCCGGAGATCTCAAGCGGGCGATGGCGATCCAGGGCCTGATCGATCCGCTCAAGGACGCCGTCTACGGCGACGGTGAACCGACCGGCGAGGCGCACGCCTGCATGAAGGCCGCGATGGCGGCGGCCGGCGTCATCGACCGCGCCACCGTGCGGCCGCCGACCATCGCGCCGTCGGCCGACGAACTGGTCCGGATCGAGGCCGCCGTGGCCGGCGCCGGACTGTCGCGCAAAACCGCAGCCTGACGATGAGCGGGTCCGGCGAGACGCGGACCGTGGTGGTGACCGGCGCCGCGTCGGGCATCGGCGCAGCCATCGCTGCGCGGCTGGCGGCCGAGGGCTGGTCGGTGGTCGGCGTGGACCGGGCCGAGTCCAAGGGATCGACCGCCTCCCGGCTCGTCGATCTCGCGGACGAAGCCGCGGTCGCGCGTCTCGCGACGTCGCTGCGGGGCGCCGATGCGCTGGTCCACGCAGCGGGCTTCATGCGGACCGCGCCGCTGGGCGAAATCGACCTAGCTGACGGTGACGCCATGTGGGCGGTTCATGTCCGCGCCCTGACGGTGTTGGCCAATGGGCTGGCCCCCTCGATGGGCGCCGGTGGACGCATCCTGGCGATCGGCAGCCGGACTAGCGCAGGCGCCGCCGGGCGCAGCCAGTACACCGCCTGCAAGGCCGCGGTCACTGGCCTGATCCGGTCCTGGGCGATGGAGCTTGTGGCGCGCGGCGTCACCGCCAACGTGATCGCCCCGGCGGCTACCGAAACCGGGCTGCTTTCCGCGCCCAGCCGTGAGAGCGCGCCACCGAAGACACCGCCGATGGGCCGTTTCATCCGCCCCCACGAGGTGGCGGCCTACGCGGCCTTCATCCTGTCCCGCGACGCCGACGCCATCACCGGCCAGGAGCTGTTGATCTGCGGCGGAGCCTCTCTGTGACCTTCCGCCCAAGCCCGCCTGCAAGAGGAACCGCTGTGTCCTGCCCCCGTATTATCGACATCGTCGAGGTGACGAAGCCGATCTCGTCACCGATCCGCAACGCCTACATCGACTTCAGCAAGATGACCGCGAGCCTGGTGGCGGTGGTGACGGACGTGATGCGCGATGGCCGGCGCGTGGTGGGTTATGGCTTCAACTCCAACGGCCGCTACGGCCAGGGCGGGCTGATCCGCGAGCGCTTC
>NZ_DATGEX010000001.1:0-68375 GCF_035309685.1 Phenylobacterium sp. | reverse complement strand
AGAACGGCACCTTCAGCGCGCCGGGATCGGTCTCGAAGGGCCTGGGCGCGAAGGTGCAGACCACGAAGCGGTCGCTGAGGAACGTCGTGTGGACGCTGGGCGGCAGGTGGTAGCGGTGGCTGGAGACGGGCCTAAGGTCGGCGACGTTGAGACGCACGGGCGCGAGGTCGCCGTGCCAGCCGACAGCGTCCAGCGGATTGTAGGGATAGGTCACGGTCGAGACCTCGCCGCGCTTCTTCACCTCGACGCGGTATTCGCCGGCCTCGTTCTGGTGGGCCTTGAAGGCCTCGTCGATGGCGGGCGTTTCCAGCATGGCCGGATCGAACAGGGCGTGGCCGCCGAGTAGGCCTTTGTCGGGCAGGGTGAAGTGGGTGTTGGTGGCCTGGATCATCAGCACCGCCGTCGGTTCACGGGGGCTGAGCCGCCACATGGTCCCGCGCGGCAGGTAGAGATAGTCGCCGGCCCGGAAGCTCAGGTGGCCGTAGTCGCAGAAGAGGTCGCCTTCCCCTGAGTGGACGAACAGCAACTGGTCGCCGTCGGCGTTGCGGGCCAGCGCCGGCATGGGTGCGGCTAGCTTCCAGAAGCGGATTTCGACGGCGGGATTGTAGAGCACCTTGCCGGCCGCCCATGGGCTGGGCTCGGCGGCGTTGAGCGCATTGAGGTCGAAGGCGCGGGGCCGCAGCGGGCCTTCGAAATTCACCCAGCCGGTTGGCGGGCGCCGATGGTGGATGAAGGCGGCCGGGCCGAAGAACCCCTCCTTGGAGATCTCCCGCTCATAGGTGCCGGCGGGCATGTCGGCGTGGGCCTGGCGGGAGTGGTCGCCTTGCGCGCCGCGCACGGGAATCCAGTTTCGGGTCGCCATCAGGCTTCGTCCTTATAGATCGCCACCTCCAGCGGGCCGCCGTCGGCGATGCGGGCGCGGTACATGCCCGACGTGTTGAAGCTCCAGGCCATCTGACCGTCCGGGGTGACGGCGATCACGCCGCCCTTGCCGCCCAACGCTTCGAGGTCGGTCTGGATCACTTCGTCGACCGCGGCCTGCAGGGAGAGGCCCTTCAGTTCGACCAACGCGGCGATGGCGCGCGCGACCGAGAGGCGGATAAAATACTCCCCGTCGCCTGTGCCCGAGACGGCGCAGGAGCGGTCGGACGCATAGGTGCCGGCGCCGATCAGCGGGCTGTCGCCGACCCGGCCCCAGGACTTGGCGGTCACTCCGCCGGTGGAGGTGCCGGCCGCCACATGGCCGCGCGCGTCGCGGGCCACCACGCCGACCGTGCCGCGCTTGCCCTCGTCATGGGCCAGCGCCGCCTGGCGCTCGTCGGTATCGGCGCCGGCCGGCCTGGGCGGGATCGGCTTGCCTTCGCGGGCGAGCTGCTTCTCCAGCGCCCGCCAGCGGCGCTCGACGAAGAAGTAGCCGGTCGGAACGCTCGTCAGCCCCTGGCCCTGGGCGAACGCGTCGGCCCCGCGGCCGATCAGGAGCACGTGCGGCGAGGCCTCCATCACCCGGCGCGCCGCGGTGATCGGATTCTTCACATGGGTGACGCCGGCCACCGCGCCGGCCTCCAGCGTCGCCCCGTCCATGATCGCCGCGTCCAGCTCCACGCAGCCTTCGGCGGTGAAGACCGCGCCGCGCCCGGCGTTGAACAGCGGGTCGTCCTCCAGCACGTGGATCGCGGCCTCGACCGCATCGAGCGCCGCGCCGCCGCCGCGCAGCACCGCCGCGCCGGTCTCCGCCGCCTGGGCCAGCACGCCCCGATAGGCCTTGTCCTGCTCAGGCGTCAGGTCGGCGCGGTCGATGACGCCGGAGCCGCCGTGCAGGACCAGGGACCAGGTGGGAGTGCTCATCTCCCCTACTTAGGCGGAAGCACGCCGCGGCGCATCTGGTCCAGTTCGATGGATTCGAAGAGCGCCTTGAAGTTCCCCTCGCCGAAGCCCTCGTTGCCCTTGCGCTGGATCAGCTCGAAGAAGATCGGGCCGATCATGTTTTCGGTGAAGATCTGCAGCAGCAGGCCCTGGCCCTCGGTCGGCGCGCCGTCGATCAGGATGCGGTCGGCGCGCAGCCGGTTCACATTCTCGCCGTGGCCGGGCAGCCGCTCATCGATGCCGTCGAAATAGGTGTCGATGGTGTCCTGGAAGGCCACGCCGCGCTCGCGCATGGTCTCGACCGACTCGAAGATGTCACCGGTCCCCAGCGCGATGTGCTGGATGCCCTCGCCCTTGTAGTCCTTCAGGAACTCCTCGATCTGCGAGTGCTCGTCCTGGCTTTCGTTCAGCGGGATGCGGATCTTGCCGTCCGGGCTGGTCATGGCCTTGGAAATCAGCGCGGTCTGCTTGCCCTCGATGTCGAAGTAGCGGATCTCGCGGAAATTGAAGATGCGCTCGTAGAACTCCGCCCACCTGGCCATCTGGCCGCGGTGGACGTTGTGGGTCAGGTGATCGAGGTAGGTGAGGCCGACGCCGTTGGCGGCCTCCGCCTCCGCGGCGCCCGGGATGGCGACGAAGTCGACGTCATAGATCTCCTGCGCCCCGTAGCGGTCGACGAGGTAGAGGTTCGTGCCGCCGATCCCTTCGATCGCCGGGATGTTCAGCTCCATGGGGCCGACGGGGCCGCTGACCGCCTTGGCGCCGCGCTCGACGGCGAGTTGCAGGGCCTTGGCGGCGTCCTTCACCCGGAACGCCATGGCGTTGGCCGAGGGGCCATGCGCCTGGCGGAAGTCGGCCGGCTGGCCGGAGGCCTCCATGTTGAGGATGAAGTTGATGTCGCCCTGGCGGAAGCGCAGCACGTTCTTGGAGCGGTGCTTCGAGACCGCCGTGAAGCCCATCAACTCGAAGAGGCCCTTCAGCCGCTCCGGCTCCGGCGAGGTGAACTCCACGAACTCGAAGCCGTCGGTGCCCAGCGGATTCTCGAAAAGGTCGCGGCCTGGCGCCTGGGTCTGCACGGTCATCGGCGGAATCTCCTGTTCGGATGAGTTGGTATCATATGAAACTAGTTCCCGGTAGCGGGAAGACAAGACTCGGCCAGCCTGATAGCTGAACGTCGTAAGCCGCGTTCAGGACCCCGATGCTCCGCAAGACCTATGACTGGGTGATGTCGCTGGCCGCGCGGCCGCAGGCGCCCGCCGCGCTGGGCCTGCTGGCCTTCTGCGAGGGACTGTTCTTCCCGATTCCGCCGGACGTGCTGCTGATGCCGGTGGTGTTGGGCAACCGCAGCCGGGCGCTGCGCTACGCGGCGATCACCGTCGTTTGTTCGCTGGCCGGCGGCTCCTGCGGCTTTGCGGTGGGCCATTTCCTGCAGCCGGTCGGCGCCTGGATCCTGTCCCTGACCGGGGGCGACCTGCACGCCTTCCAGCGCTGGTACAGCCAGTACGGCCTGGTGCTGATCGCGGTGCCGATCCCCTACAAGCTGACCGCCATCGCGTCCGGCTTCGGCCAGGTGGTCTACTGGCAGTTCCTGCTGGTCTCGCTGCTGGTCCGGGGTCTGCGCTTCGGCGGCGAGGCCCTGCTGCTGAAAGTCTACGGCGAACCGATCCGCGCCTTCGTCGAACGGCGCCTGGCCCTGGTGGCGAGCGCCGTGGCGTTGGTGATCGTCGGTTTGGTCCTGGCGTTGAAGTTCGTTCACTAGGCTGCGGCCTCGAAGCCGGGCTATAGAACCGCGATGTCCGGCCTCCTGCGCCCCTTCCTCGACCGCTGGCGGTTCGTCGCCCTCCTGATCTCCGGCGCCATGCTGGCCACGGCCCACGCCTTCCAGACCTTCGGCGGGCTGGCGCCGTGCGAGCTCTGCCTGAAGCAGCGGACGGTCTACTGGGTGGCGATGGGCGTGAGCGCTGCGGCCATGATCGTGGTGCGCCTGCCGGGCGGCCCGCGCTGGCGCGAGGCGACCTGCTGGCTGCTGGCCCTGGTGTTCGCAGCTAGCGTCGGGATCGCGGGCTACCACGCCGGGGTGGAATGGAAGTTCTGGCCCGGCCCCGCGAGCTGCTCCGGCGGCGGCCACGTCTCCATGGCCGACCTCAAGGCGCTGCTGAACGGCGGCGGGGTGAAGATGCCGGACTGCGACAAGCCCGCCTGGGTGTTCCTGGGCGTCTCCATGGCCGGCTGGAATGCGTTGGCTTCCGTGGTGTTCACGGCCTTGAGCGTGGCCGCCGCGCTCCGGGAGCGGCGCAAGACATGAGCGACCAACCGATGCCGCCCAAGCCCATTCCCGCGCGCCCCGGGCGCGGCGCCCAGGCCGCGCGGATGGCTGAGATCCTGCGCGTCGACCATGCGGGCGAAATGGCCGCCGTGGCCATCTACCGCGGCCAGCGGGTCGTGCTGGGCGAGGCCAAGGGCCATGAGCGCATCGCCGGCCAGATGGCCGAGCTGGAGGCTCAGGAGGCCGTCCATCTGGCCCGCTTCGACAAGCTCCTGACCGAGCGCCGGGTGCGGCCCACGGCGCTGGCCCCGGTCTGGCGCGCGGCGGCCTTCGCGCTGGGGGCGGGCACGGCGCTCATGGGCGACAAGGCCGCGCACGCCTGCACCGACGCGGTCGAGACGGTGATCGAAGAGCACTACGCCCAGCAGATCGCCGAACTCTCGGTCCGCGAGCCGGAGCTCGCCGCCGAACTCTCGGCGTTCCGCGACGAGGAACTGGCCCACCGCGACCTGGCGGTCGAGGAAGGCGCGCGCGAGGCCCCGGGCTACGCCCTGCTGTCGGCGGTGATCCGCACCGGCTGCCGCGCGGCGATCAAGATCAGCGAGAAGCTTTAGGGTCGCTGCCGGCCTTCCAGCCGCCGCCCAGCGATTGGATCAGCGCCACGGCCGTGGTCTGCCGCTGGGCGGCGGTCTGCACCACCGCGCGGCGGGCGGTGTAAGCCGCGGTCTGGGCGGTGACGACGTCGGTGTAGGCCACCTGGCCGGACTTGTACTGGTTGAAGACGATGGTCGCGGCGGCATCGGCCGCAGCGGAGGCCTGGCGGCGCAGATCGGCCTGGCGGCCGAGCACGTCGGTCGCCGAGAGCTGGTTCTCCACGTCCTGCATCGCCTCCAACACGGTCTCGCGGTACTTGGCGACCGCCTGATCGCGCGCCGACTTGGCGCTCCTCACCGCGGCGACGCGGGCGCCGCCGTTGAACAGCGTCTCGGCGGCCGCGAGACCATAGCTCCACAGCGAGTTCGGGGTGCTGATCAGGTTGGCGAGTTGGTTGGAGGCATAGCCGTAGGACCCCGTCAGCGTGATGTTCGGGAAGAAGGTGGAGACCTGCACCCCGATCTGGGCGTTGGCCGCCTGAGCCCGACGCTCGGCGCCGGCGATGTCGGGGCGGCGCTGCAGCAGCGCCGAGGGCACGGTGGCGGGCAGGCCGGGCACGGTGGCGACCCAAGCCGCGGCTGAGAGCGTGAAATTGCCCGGCGCCTCGCCCACCAGCACGGCGATGGCGTGCTCGAAGTTGGCGCGGGTCTGCTCGGTCCCGGCCAGATCGGCCTGGGCGTTCGCGAGCTGGGTCTGGGCCTGGTAGACGTCGCTACGCACGGTGACGCCAGCGTTGTAGCGGTTCTGGGCGATGGTCAGCGCGCGCTGGTAGTCCGCAGCCGTCGCCCGGTCGATGGCCATCTCCGCGTCCGCCTCGCGCAGGCCGAAGTAGTCGGTGGCGAGTTCGCCCTGAGCGGACAGCTTGGCCGACTCCAGATCGGCGGCGCTGGCCTGGGCGTTGGACTTGGCCCCTTCGATGGTGCGGCGGATACGGCCCCAGACGTCCGGCTGCCAGGAGGCGCCGACGTTGGCGCGGTAGGAGCTGGCGGAAGTGCCGCCGCCGCCGCCGGTGATGATCGGCGTGCCGTCAGCGCCGGTGACCACGCTGCCCTTGCCGCCGCCGCCGCTGCCGGATTGCGTCCCACTGCCGTTCAGGGTGATGGTCGGGAACAGTTGGCCGCGGTCTTCGGCCACGATGGCGCGGGCCTGGCGATATGCCGCCTCGGCGGCGATGACGTTCTGGTTGTTGACCTGCACCCTGGCCTCGAGGCCGTTCAGGATCGGGTCGCCGAACAGCGACCACCAGTCGCCGCGGTCGAGCGCGTCGGCGGGCGCCGCCGGCGACCAGCCGGACGCCTCCTTGAAGGTCGGCGACAATGGGGCTGAGGGCCGCACATAGTTGGGCCCGACGGCGCAGCCGGCAAGGGCGGCGGAGGCCATCAGGACGGCGGTAAGCTTGGAGGGGAGATGCTTCATGCGGGCTGGACCTGGCCTGGGCCGCGGTCGCCGCCGCCCTGTTGGCCGCTCAGGCGGCTGAGGTGGCGTTCGTCGCGCTGACGCCGCAACCGGTCGAGATAGATGTAGACCACGGGCGTGGTCAGAAGGGTGAGCAGCTGGCTGGCGATCAGGCCGCCGATGATGGCGATGCCCAGCGGCTGGCGCAGCTCCGAGCCTTCGCCGAAGCCGATGGCCAGCGGCAGCGCGCCCAGGCCCGCGGCGAGCGTGGTCATCAGGATCGGACGGAAGCGCAGCAGGCAGGCCTCGCGGATCGCCTCCTCGGCCGAAAGTCCGCGGCTCCGCTGGGCGTCCAGCGCGAAGTCGATGATCAGGATGGCGTTCTTCTTCACCAGGCCGATCAGCAGGAAGATGCCGATCAGCGCGATCACCGAGAACTCCATCTTGAAGATCATCAGCATGAGCAACGCCCCAAAGCCCGCCGAGGGCAGGGTGGAGATCACGGTGATCGGGTGGATCAGGCTTTCGTAGAGGATGCCCAGCACGATGTAGATGGTGATCAGGGCGGCCAGGATCAGCACCGGCTCCTGCTTCAGGTTGTCGGCGAAGCTCTTGGCGGTGCCGGCGAAGGCGCCGCGCACATTGGTGGGCATGCCGATGTCGGCCTCGGCCTGCTGGATCGCCACGGTGGCGTCGGACAGCGATTTGCCGTCCACCAGGTTGAACGAGATCGTGGTCGCCAGCTCGCCGTCCTGGTGGTTGATCGCCGACGGGGTCGAGCGGTTGTAGAACTTCGCGATCGCCGAGAGCGGCACCATCTTGCGCGCGACCGTGTTCAAGGCGCTGCCGGTGCCGGGGTCGCGGGCGCCCGGGTTGGCGGCCTGGGCCTGGGCCGTTCCGTTGGCCCCGCTGGAGCCGCCGGAGCCGGAGCTGAAGCCGGTGGTCGACGCGCTGGCCTGGGTGGCGGCGGCGTTGGCGGCGGCGACCTGGGCGGCGCTCAGCCGGCCGGCGGCGGCGCGGGCGGTGGCTTCTGGCACGTTGGTGTTGGGCGTGGGCGCGTTCACCGGGCTGGAGGCCGGCACATAGATGTTGTTCAGCGAGTCGGGCCCGTAGCTGTAGGCCGGCGCCGTCTCCAGGATCACCGAGTACTGGTTCAGGTCCTCGTAGATGTTGGCCACCGGCCGCTGGCCGAAGCTGTCGTAGAGGGCGTTGTCGACGTCGCGCAGGTTCACGCCGAGGCGCGAGGCCGAGTCCTTGTCGACGTCCACGTAGGCCTCGACGCCGTTGTCCTGCTGATCGGTCTGGACGTCGACCAGCACGTCGGTGTGCTCGGACATGGCGTCGTTCAGCTTCTGGGCCCAGGTCTTCAGATCGGCCGTGTTGTCGGCCTTCAGCGTGTACTGGTAGGTGGCGTTGGACTGCCGCCCGCCGGCGCGAACGTCCTGCTGCGGATTGAGGAAGACGGTGAGGCCCGTGACCTTGGCCATCTGCGGCCGCAGCCTCGCGATCACCATCATGCCGCTGTCGGCGCGCTCGCCGCGCGGCTTCAGGTCAACCCCCAGGAAGCCGCCGCCGGCGCGTCCGCCGCCCGTGAACGCGGTCACCGTCTTGACGGCCGGGTCCTTCATTATGATGCCGACGATCTGCTGCAGCTTGCGGCCCATCTCGGCCGAAGAGATCGACTGGTCGGCGCGCAGGCCGCCCTGGAGGCGCCCGGAGTCCTGCTGCGGGAAGAAACCCTTGGGGATGGCCATGTAGAGATAGACGTTCATCCCGATGATCGCGATCAGCACCAGGATGATCAGCGGCTTGGCCGAGAGCGCGAAATCCAGGCTGTGCTCGTAGGACCTGTGGATCCAGTCGAAGCCCTTGGCGAAGGCGCGGCCGATCGGGCCCTCCGGCTTCTCCTCTTCCTTCGCGCGCAGCAGGTAGGCGCACATCATCGGGGTGGTGGTGAGCGAGACCACCAGCGAGATCATCACTGCGCCCGAGAGGGTGACGGCGAACTCGCGGAACAGCAGGCCGACCTGGCCGCCCATGAACAGCAGCGGGATGAACACCGCCACCAGCGACAGGCTCATGGAGACGACGGTGAAGCCCACCTGCTTGGCGCCGGCCAGCGCCGCCTCCATGCGCCCCATGCCGCGCTCGAGCAGGCGGTTGGTGTTCTCCAGCACCACGATGGCGTCGTCGACCACGAAGCCCGAAGCGACGGTGAGCGCCATGAGGCTCAGGTTGTTCAGCGAGAACCCCATCAGGTACATGATCCCGAAGGTGCCCATCAGGGAGACCACCGTGGCCACCGCCGGGATCAGGGTCGCCTTCACCCGCCGCACGAAGATGGCGACCACCAGCACCACCAGGACGATGGCGATGGCCAGCGTGATCTGGATTTCCCGCAGGGAGGCGCGGATCGAGGTGGTGGCGTCGGACGCCACGGTGATGCGGATGTCGGGCGGGATCTGAGCCGCGAGCAGCGGCAGGACCTGCTTCACCGCGTCCACCGTGGCGATGATGTTGGCGTTCGGTTGCTGGGTGACCAGTACGTTGATCGCCGGCTGGCCGTTGAACAGGCCCATGGTGTGAACGTCGGCCACGCTGTCGGTCACGTCGGCGACGTCGGCGAGGCGCACCGCGGCGCCGTTGCGGTAGGCGATGATCAGCGGCGCATAGTCGGCCGCGTGGATGCCGCCGGTCGAGGTGTAGATCTGGAAGCGCCGACCGGCCCCGTCGGTGACCGTGCCCTTGGGGCGATTGGCGTTGGCCGACTGGATGGCGGTACGCACGTCCTCCAGGCTGATGCCGAAACGGTTCAGCGCGAAGGGCGAGACCTCGACCCGCACCGCCGGCTGGGACGAGCCGCCGATGCTCACGTCGCCCACGCCGGTCACCTGGCTGAGCCGCTGCGAGACGATGTTGTTCACCGCGTCGTAGATCTGGCCGGGCGTGCGCGTGTCGGACTGCAGCGCCAGGATGATCACCGGCTGCTGGGCGGGATTGGCCTTGCGGTAGCTGGGGTTCTGGCGAAGCGTCGTCGGCAGGTCGGCGCGGGCGGCGTTGATCGCCGCCATCACGTCGCGCGCGGCCGCGTCGACGTTGCGGGACACATCGAACTGCAGGTTGATGTTGGACGAGCCCGTCGAGCTCTGGGAGGTGATCTCATTGACGCCGGCGATCACGCCGAGGCGTCGCTCAAGCGGCGTCGCCACGTCCGACGCCATGGTCTGCGGGCTGGCGCCGGCCAGCCTCGCCTGCACCCCGATGAACGGGAAGTCGACCATCGGCAGCGGCGCCACCGGCAGCACCAGGTAGCCGGCGACCCCCGACAGCACCAGGCCGATGGTCAACAGGACCGTGGCGATCGGGCGCTTGATGAATGGGGCCGAGAGGTTCATTCCGCCGGCTCCGGCGCGGGCGGCTCGCCCTCGGCGGCGCGGGTCGGCGTCTTCCGCTGCTTGGGGACCAGCCGGTCGAAGTAGAGATAGACCACCGGGGTGGTGAAGATCGTCAGCAGCTGGCTGAGGATCAGGCCGCCGAAGATGGCGATGCCGAGCGGGCGGCGCAGCTCCGCGCCCATGCCGATCCCCAGCATCAGCGGCACCGCGGCGAACAGGGCCGCCATGGTGGTCATCAGGATCGGGCGGAAGCGCAGCAGGGCCGCCTGGTGGATGGCGTCGCGCGGGGACATCCCCTGCTCGCGCTCCGCGTCCAGCGCGAAGTCGATCATCATGATCGCGTTCTTCTTCACGATGCCGATCAAGAGGATTATGCCGATGATCCCGATCACGCCCAGGTCGTTGCCGGTGAGCATCAGGGCCAGGAGCGCGCCGACGCCGGCCGAGGGCAGGGTCGACAGGATGGTCAGCGGGTGGATGTAGCTCTCGTAGAGCACGCCCAGCACGATGTAGACGCAGACCACCGCGGCCAGGATCAGCCACAGCTCGTTGTTCAGCGAGTTCTCGTAGGCGCCGGCCGCGCCCAGGAAGGTAAGCGTGATCCCCGCCGGCTTGCCGATCTTGTCGGCGGTCTTGCGGATCTGCGCGACCGAGGCGCCCAGCGACGCACCCTTGCCGGTGTCGAAGCCCACGGTGGCCGCGGGGAATTGCGCCACATGGTGCACCTGAAGGGGCGCGGTCTGCTCCTTGATCGTGGCGACAGCCGAGAGCGGGGTCGAGCCGCCGGTGGACTGCAGCTGCACGCCGCTCAGGCCCTGGGGCGTCGCGTCCGTGGGCCGCGCTTCGAGGATCACCCGGTACTGGTTGGTCTCGGTGAAGATGTTCGAGACGATCCGCTGACCGAACGCCGAATAGAGCGAGTCATCCACCGAGGCGGGCGTGATACCCAGGCGCGCGGCGGTGTCGCGGTCGAGGTCGACATAGGCCGACAGACCCTTGTCGCCGGCGTCGGTGGTGACGTTCTGGAGCTTTTTCTCCTCGGTCAGCGCCGTGGACAGCTTCATGGCCCAGTCGTTGACCTGCTGGGTGTTGGCGCCTTCCACCGACACCCGGTACTGCGTGGGCCCGCTCTCGGCGTCCACCGTCAGGTCCTGGGTCGGCTGCATGTAGAGCTGGACGCCCGCGACCTTGGCGACGGCCTCGCGCAGGCGCTGCATGACCTTCGTCTGCGAGCCGTGCTTTTCCTTGAGGTTGATCAGCAGCTCGGCGTTGTTGATGGTCGAATTGGTGGCGCCGTCGACGCCCACGAAGGACGAAACATTCTCCACCGCCTCGTCCTGCATCACCGCGGCGGTGACGTCGCGGGTCATCTGCGCCATGCGCGCGTAGGAGACGGTCTCCGGCGCCTGGATGCGGGCCTGCAGCTGGGCGGTGTCCTGCACCGGGAACAGGCCCTTGGGGATCACGATGTAGAGCACGACGGTGAGCAGGAAGGTGCCGATGGCCACCATCAGGGTCGCGGCCTGGCGGTCGAGCACCCACTGCAGGGCCTTGTCGTAGCGCCCGACCACCTTGTCGAACCACTTCTGCGTCTTCTCGCCGAAGCTGCCGGGTTCATTGCCTTCGTTTTCGCGCAGCCAGCGGGCGGCCATCATCGGGGTCAGCGTCAGCGACACCACCGCCGAGATCAGGATGGTGATCGCCAGCGTGATGGCGAACTCGCGGAACAGGCGGCCCACCACGTCGCCCATGAACAGGAGCGGGATCAGCACCGCCAGCAGCGAGACCGTCAGGCTGATGATGGTGAAGCCGATCTGCTTGGCGCCGTTCAGCGCCGCCTCGAACGGCGGCTCGCCGTCCTCCACGTGGCGCGAGATGTTCTCGAGCATCACGATGGCGTCGTCGACCACGAAGCCGGTGGCGATGGTGAGCGCCATCAGGCTCAGGTTGTTGAGCGAGAAGCCCAGCAGATAGGTCACCCCGCAGGTGCCGATCAGCGAGATCGGCACCGCCAGGCCCGCGATGATCGTGGCGCGGATCGAGTGCAGGACGAAGAAGATCACCAGCACCACCAGGACGATGGCGAGCAGCAGCTCCATCTCCACGTCATGCACCGAGGAGCGGATGCCGTTGGTGCGGTCGGCCAGCACCGCGACCTTGATGGACGGCGGCAGGGAGCTGGTGAGGTCGGGCAGCTGGGCCTTGATGGCGTCGACGGTCTTGATGACGTTGGCGCCTGGCTGGCGCTGGACGTTGACGATGATCGCCGGGGTCTTGCCCGACCAGGCGCCCAGATTGACGTTCTCCGGCCCCTGCACAACGGTCGCGATGTCGCTCATCCGCACCGAGGCGCCGTTGCGGGTGGCGATGATCAGGTTCTGGTAGTCGGCGACCGTCTCAAGCTGGTCGTCGGAGTTGATGGTGTAGCTGCGGGTCGGGCCTTCGAAACTGCCCTTGGCGGCGTTGGCGTTGGCCGCGCTGATGGCGTTGCGCACCGTCGTCAGGGTCAGGCCGTTGGCGGCGAGCGCGTCGGTGTCGATCTGGATGCGCACCGCCGGCCGCTGGCCGCCGCTGAGGGTCACCAAACCCACGCCGGAGACCTGGCTGACCTTCTGGGCGAGCCGCGTATAGACCAGGTTCTGCACGTCGGTCAGCGGCAGGGTGTCGGAGGTCACCGCCAGCGTCAGGACCGGGGCGTCGGCCGGGTTCACCTTGGCGTAGATCGGCGGCGCCGGCAGGTCGGCGGGCAGCAGCGTCTGGGCGCCGTTGATCGCCGCCTGAACTTCCTGTTCGGCGACGTCGAGGCTTTCCTTCAACGTGAACTGCAGGGTGATCACCGAGGCCCCGGCCGAGGAGGTCGAGGTCATCCGCTCCAGGCCGGACATGGCGCCGAACTGGCGTTCCAGCGGCGCGGTCACGGTCTGGGCCATCACCTCCGGGCTCGCGCCCGGATAGAGGGTCGAGACCTGGATGGTCGGATAGTCCACCTCCGGCAGGGCGGAGAGCGGCAGCAGCTTGAAGCCCACAAGCCCCGCCAGCACGATCGCCACCATCAGCAGCGCGGTCGCGACGGGTCGCAAGATAAAGGGGCGTGAGGGGTTCATCCGATCGGGACCGGTTCTCTGTTCTGACGCTTACTGACCGCCGCCGCCGCCGCCGCCAGGCGGACGCAGGGCGCGCATCTTGGCCGTGGCCGCCTTGCAGGCTGCGGACTGCTTATCCTCGTTCTGGCGCAGGCACATGAAGGCCTCGCGGCCCTCCTGGCCCGGGCAGAGTTTCTTCATGTCGGCGTCGCAGGCCTTGCGCATGGCGTCGCGCGCGGCCTGCATCTCCGGCGGCATCTGGAAGCCGCCGCCACCGCCCTGACCGCCACCTTGGCCACCGCCGCCAGCGCCGCGATTGCCGCCGCCCTGGCCACCGCCGCCCTGGCCACCGCCGCCCTGGCCACTGCGGCCCTGGGCGCCCGCGCCCGGAGCGGCGACCTGGCCCCCGCCGCCCTGGCTCGCGCCAAAGCCGCCGCCGCCACCGCCGCCCTGGCCGCCGCCGAAGCCGCCGCCGCCCATGCTGCTCATGATGCTGCGGACCTTGGCCGAGGCGTCCTGGCAGGCCTTGCTGGTCTTGGCCACGTTCTCGCGCAGGCACATCGCGGCCTCACGGCCCTCCTGACCGGGGCACAGCTTCTTGCTGTCGGCGGCGCAGGCCTTGTCGCGGGCGTCGCGCGCGGCCTGCATTTCAGGCGGCATCTGGAAGCCGCCGCCGCCACCCCCGCCACCAGCGCCGCCGCCGTAGCCGCCGGCGCTCTGGCCGCCGTAGCCGCCACCGCCGCCGCCACCACCACTGGAGTCACCGCCGCCGCCGGAGCCGCCGCCGCGCGGAGCGTTCAGCGCCGCCTGGCAGCCGGCGCTGGCCTTGGCCTTGTTCTCGCGCAGGCACATGAAGGCGTCGCGGCCCTGCTTGCCTTTGCACAGCTTCTGTATGTCGGCCATGCAGGCGATCATCGGGCTCGGCCGGTCGGTCGGCAGGTTGACCTTGCCGCCTTCGGTCAGGCGGTCGCCGCCTTCGGTGATCACCCGCTCGCCCGGGTTTAGGCCCTGGGTGATGCTGGTCATGGTCGGGGTCGCCGGGCCGCGCGTCACGTTGCGCTTGGTCACCGTCTTGTCCGGCTTCAGGATCCAGACGAAATCGCCCTGCGGTCCGGTGCGCACCGCGGTCACCGGCACCACGATCACGTTGTGAAGGCTCTGCAGCGCCACGCGGACGTTGACGAACTGGCTCGGGAACAGATTGCCGCCGGCGTTCGGGAAGCGCGCCTTGGCCTTCACCGTGCCGGTGGTCGGATCGACCTGATTGTCCAGGGTCGAGAAGGTTCCCTGGTCGAGGACCACGGTCTTGGTGCGGTCATAGGCCGTCACCGGCAGCTTGCCGTGCGCGGCCTGCTGCTGGACGTTGGGGACCGAGTCCTGGGGAATGGTGAACTGCACGTCGATCGGGGTGATCTCGGTGACCACCGCCAGGCCCGTGGCGCTGCCCGCCTGGATGAAGTTGCCAAGGTCCACGGCGCGCAGGCCGATGCGCCCCGCGACCGGCGAGACGACGCGGCTGTAGCCGAGGTTCAGCTTCGCCGTGCCGACGGCGGCCTGGTCGGTCTTCACCGTGCCTTCGAGCTGTTTCACCAGCGCGGCCTGGGTGTCGACGTCCTGGCGGGCGATGGAATCCTCGCTGAGCAGGGTCTGGTCGCGCTTGAGCGTCAGCCGGGCGTTGTCGAGCTGGGCCTCGTCGCGCAGCTGATTGCCTTGCGCCTGGAGCAGCGCCATCTGCAGCGGGCGCGGGTCGATCACCGCGATCGCCTGGCCCTTTTTGACCAGCTGGCCTTCCTTGAAGAGGATCTGGGTGATCACGCCGGAGACCTGCGGCGTCACCGTCACGGTCGCGGCGGGCGTCACCGTGCCCAGGCCGTCCAGCGTGATCGGGATGTCGGACGGGAAGGCCGTGGCCACGCCGACCGTGGTCGGAGGCCTGCGCCCGCCGCCGCCGCCGAAGCCGCCAAAACCGCCGCCGCCGCCGCCACCGCCGGCCGCGCCGGGCGGGCCGCCCGGGCCGCCGCGTCCGCCGGCCTTGCTGCTGTTGGCGGTGTGGACCGCGAACCAGACCAGACCCACCAGGGCGGCCAGGACGACGCCGATGATCAGAAGGCGCCGAAGCGGGTGGCCTTGGCTGGTCGCCCCCAGGCGGTCGCGGTTATCCATCATTCCTCCGAGGTCACCTGCGGACCGGGCGCGCCCCCGCGCAACTGCACAAGGCCGCAAGCTCTACAATAACGATCACGCAGCGAACGCTGTTCCCCGCTCATCGCTGAATGGGTAGCATTTGCCAAGCTAGCTGGTCGCTTACTAAGGCCTCCCCATGACAGGCGTCTTTCTGGCCTGCGTCGGAACCTTCCCGGACTGCAACTGCATGACCGCGCCGCAACGCGAGCGTTATGGATTTCTTATGCCGACGAGGGTCGGAGAGGTCTTTGGCGGCGCGCGAGCCGCGAAATCTGACTGAAATTTAATACGCGACTATGGTGGCCCTACGAAGCGCCGCGACAGTCGGCGCGCGAGGAAATGCGGGAGCGAATATGACGACGACATGGGGCGGAGCCGTCGCGGCGGCGATCATCGTGGCTGCGGGCGCCGCGGGCCTGTGGGGCGGTCCGGCCGCCGGGCAGTCGGTCGCCGGCGAGAACGACCGGCCGCCGGCCGCCGCCGCGGGCAATGCGCTGGCCGCCCGCCAGGCGCAGGCCGCCGCCCAGGCGAAGATGGCCGCCCACGGCGAGGAGCTGTTCGGCCAGCGCTGCAAGAGCTGCCACATGCCCCCGGTGGAGCACGCGCCGTCGCGCGCCGAGCTCGCCGCCCAGTTCCCCAATGTGATCATTGACGCGCTGAAGACGGGCAAGATGCAGGCCATGGCGAGCGGCCTCTCCGACAACGACATCGCCTCGATCGCGGTGTTCGTCACCGGCCAGGCGCCGGACGCCCACTTCGACCTGACCGGGGAATCCCGCAACGCCTGCCCGGCGGGCGCGAAATTCAATCCCGCCGGCCCGTCGTGGAACGGCTGGAGTCCGGACAAGCAGAACACCCGCGTCGCGGCCTCGACGACGATCACCGCGGCCAATGCGCCGAAGCTCGCCGTGAAGTGGGCCTTCGCCTACCAGGGCGGCCGCTACGGCCAGCCGACGGTGGTCGGCAACCGGGTCTTCGTGACCTCGTCCTCCGGCCAGGTCTATGCGCTGGACAAACAGACCGGCTGCGTCGCCTGGAGCTACAAGGCGCGCGGCAGCGTCCGCGTGACCGTCTCGGTGGGCAAGAACCCCAAGGCGCCCTCCGGCTGGGCGGCCTACTTCGGCGACATGAGCCGCAACCAGGTGGCCGTCGACGCGAACAGCGGCAAGGAGCTGTGGAACGTCCTGATCGATTCCGGCGGCCGCGGCATCCTGACCGGCGCGCCCTCGCTCTGGGGTGACACCCTCTACGTGCCGCTCTCGTCCTTCGAGGAGGGCGTCGCGGGCCTGGCCGCCTATGAGTGCTGCAAGCAGCGCGGCGCGGTGGCGGCGATCGACGTGGCCACCGGCAAGATCAAGTGGAAGTCCTACGCGATCCCGACCGCGCCGGCGCCGTTCAAGAAGAACGCCGTGGGCACTCAGATGTACGGGCCGGCGGGCGCGGCGATCTGGTCATCGCCGACCATAGATCCCAAGCGCGGCGTGCTCTACGTCGCCACCGGCGACAGCTACACCGACGTCGAGGAGCACTACTCCGACGCCGTCGAGGCGATGGACCTGAAAACGGGCAAAATCAGATGGGCGCACCAGATGACCGAGCTGGACCACTTCCTGGTCGGCTGTCCGCAACAGCGGCCGGGCGTCAACTGCCCGACCCCCAACGGGCCGGACTTCGACTTCGGCTCCTCGCCGATCCTGAAGCATATGCCAGGAAAGGGTGGAAAGGGCGGCAAGGACATGCTGTTCGCCGGCCAGAAGTCGGGCCAGGTCTACGGCCTCGATCCCGATGACGGAAAGATCATCTGGCAGACCCGGATCGGCAAGGGCAGCGCGCTGGGCGGCGTCGAATGGGGCATGAGCGCCGACAACGACAATCTCTACGTCGGCATCGCTGACCGCAGCCTGCCCTCGATCTCGGCGCTGCGGCTCACCGATGGGGCGCTGGTCTGGCGCCATCGCGCGCCCGAGCCGAAGTGCAGCTTCGAAGGCCGCTGCGGCAACGGCTATTCCGGCCCCTCCAGCATCGCCAACGGGGTCCTCTTCACGGTCAACCAGGACGGCCACATCCGCGCCTTCGTGGCCAAGACCGGCGAGGAAATCTGGGACTACGACACTGCCGGGCGTCACTACGAAACCGTCAATGGCGTGAAGAACCAGCGCGGCGGCAACCTCGACGCCACCGGCATGAGCTTCGCCGGCGGCATGGGCTTCGTGATGGCCGGTTTCAACGGCGCCTCGGGCTCCAGCGGGCCGGACAATGTGCTATTGGCCTTCTCCGTCGGGGGCAAGTAGCGGCGGGGCGCAGCCATGGCCTACGAAGCGAAGACCAAGGCGACGGACGTCGACGTCGACGCTTTCATCGCCGGCTCGCCGAAGCCCGCCGACGGGGCCGTGGTCTGCGCCATGATGCGCAAGGTGACCGGGCTTGAGCCGAAGATGTGGGGGCCGACCCTGGTCGGCTTCGGCGAGCGGGAATACGAGCTGGCCGGCGGCAGGACGGGCCGCATCATGGCGATCGGCTTCTCGCCGCGGAAGCCGTCGCTGGTCTTCTACATCAAGCACGCCGAAGGCTGGGATGAGCGTCTGCGCCGCCTCGGAAAACACGCCACCGGCAAGGGCTGCCTCTACATCAACAAGCTCGCCGACGTGGACGCGCGCGTGCTCGAGGAGCTGGTGACCGCCGCCTGGTCCAATACGGCCAGGGTCTAGGCGGCGCCGGCGCCGCGTGCGAACTCTTTTCGCATGACGGACTCACTGACCCGCCGCGCGCTGTCGCAACTGGCCGCCGCCTTCGCGCTTTCCGCCGGCGCGGCCCGATCCGCCGAGGGCCCCTACGAGGTCGTGCTCGAGAGCAACGTCCGCGTTTCCATGCGCGACGGCGTGAAGCTCGCGACCGACGTCTACCGCCCGGCGCGCGGCGGCAAGGCGGTCCCTGGACGCTTCCCGGCGATCATGGAGCGCACGCCCTATGGGCGGAACGTCACCAGCTTCCGCGACATCACCCAGGCCAATCCGAAGACGCCCAAGACCCGCGCCGAGGTCGCCGCGACCTATGTGCGAGCGGGCTATGTGGTGGTCTTCCAGGACTGCCGCGGGCGCTACGATTCCGAAGGCCAGTTCGTCAAATATCTGAGCGAGGGCGCCGATGGCTTCGACACCTGCCGCTGGCTGGTCGCGCAGCCCTGGAGCGACGGGCGGATCGGGACCATGGGCCTCAGCTACGCCGCCCACACGCAGGGGGCGCTGGCCTGCCTCAACCCGCCGGGGCTGAAGGCGATGGTGCTGGACTGCGGCGGCTTTTCCAACGCCTACCAGGACGGCATCCGCCAGGGCGGCGCCTTCGAGCTGAAGCAGGTAACCTGGGCCTACAACCTGGGCCTGGAGAGTCCCGAGGCGCAGAAGGATCCGCGGCTGATGGCGGCGCTGAAGGGCGTCGACCTGAAGGCCTGGTTCGCCTCCATGCCGTGGAAGCCCGGGCACACGCCGCTGTCGCTGATCCCCGACTACGAGGCCTATGTGCTGGACCAGTGGCGGCACGGGAATTTCGACGCCTATTGGAAGCAGGTCGGCATCTACGCCGAGGGCTCCTATGGCCAATACGCCGATGCGGCGATGATCCACATGAGCGGCTGGTACGACGCCTATTCGCGCTCCACGACCGACAACTACGTGGCGCTGTCGAAGCTGAAGAAGGGGCCTGTGCGGCTGATCATGGGGCCGTGGACCCATGGCGCGCGCTCGACCACCTATTCCGGCGACATCGAGTTCGGGCCGGGCGCGACCCTGGATGCGCTCGGCCACGGCGACTACGACGCCCAGCGGCTGGCCTGGTTCGACCGTCACCTGAAGGGCTCCAGCCTCGCCGATCCCGACCCGCCGGTCAGGATCTTCGTGATGGGCGGCGGGTCTGGGCGCAAGACGCCGGAGGGCCGGCTGATGCACGGCGGCGCCTGGCGCACGGAGGCCGCCTGGCCGATCGCCGACGCCAGGCTCACCGCCTTCCACCTGCACGGCGACGGCGCGCTTTCAACGGCCCAACCGGTCGAGAGGGCCGAGCCGATCGCCTACGATTTCGACCCGAACCATCCGGTCCCGAGCATCGGCGGGACGATCACGTCGGGTGAGCCGCTGATGCGCGGCGGCGGCTATGACCAGCGCGAGGGGCCGAGCGTCTACGGCTCGCGCCAACCCTATCTGCCGCTGGAGGCGCGGCCCGATGTGCTGGTGTTCCAGACCGAGCCGCTGAAGGCCGACGTCGAGGTCACCGGCGCCGTCGAGGCCGAGCTGTGGATCGCATCCGACGGGCCGGACACCGACTTCACCATCAAGCTGATCGACGTCTATCCCCCGAGCGCCGACTACCCCGACGGCTATGCGCTCAACCTCACAGACGGCATCCTGCGCTGCCGCTACCGCGACAGCTGGGAGCATCCGGCGATGATGACGCCGGGCCAGGCCTACAGGATCAAGGTCGCGGCGTTTCCGACGTCGAACCTGTTCAAGGCCGGCCACCGCATCCGGCTCGATGTCTCGTCCAGCAACTTTCCGCACTTCGACGTCAACCCGAACACCGGCGCGCCGGAAGGGACGGGCCTGACCCGGCGGGTGGCCAGGAACACGGTGTTCGTGGATGCGAGCCGGCCCAGCCGGGTGCTGCTGCCGGTGATCCCGCCTCGACCATCGAGAAGGCGTGCTTGACGCTTCTGGATAAACAAGTCTACATCATAAACCTTGTGAGAGCCCGTCCGCCAAGGAGACCCAGATGCGAAACCTGCTGATTGTCGCCGCGGCCGCCGCCGCGCTCGCCACCCCGGCCTTCGCCGACACCCTGACCGAGGTCACGTCCCACGGCATCGTCCTGATGCTGGGCGATATGAACATCGAGGTCAGCTACACGCCGGACGGCAAGTTCACCGCCGCCGACGGCCAGGTCACCGGCACGTGGAAGATCGACGGCGACAAGCTGTGCACCAGCTCCAACTTCGATCCCAACGTCACCTGCATCGCCTATCCCAAGGACAAGAAGTCCGGCGACACCTTCACGCTCGATAGCCCGCAGGGGTCGGTGCAGATCAAGATCCGCTAGGCCTGGGGTCTGCTCAGCCCCGCCGGGCGCGGGCGTCCGCCTGCAGGCGGTCGATCTGGCCGCGGATGTGGGCGGCCTCGGCGGCGGTGTTGGCGAGCGAGATGGCGCGGTCGAAGGCCTGGCGCGCCTCGTCGTCGCGGCCGAGCTGCAGGAGGAAGGCGCCGCGCGCGCCGAAGAAATAGAAATAGCCGCCAAGCTGGGCCTCCAGGGGCTCGATCAGCGCCAGCGCCTCGGCGGGCCCGCGCGCCTTGCTGGCGGCGACGGCGCGGTTGAGCGTGATCACCGGCGAGGGCGTCAGCTGCTCCAGCCCGATGTAGAGCGCCTCGATCTGCGCCCAGTCGGTGTCGGCGGGCGTCGCGGCGCGGGCGTGCAGGGCGGCGATCGCCGCCTGGATCTGATAGGGCCCGGGCCGCCGGTGGCGCATGGCCTTGTCGATCAGCGCCAGGCCCTCGCCGATCATGTCTCGGTTCCACAGGGTCCGGTCCTGGTCCTCTAAGAGGATGATCGCGCCGTCGGCGTCGAAGCGGGCGGCGGCGCGGGCGTGCTGCAGCAGGAACAGCGCCGTCAGCCCCATGATCTCCGGCTCGGCCTGGAAGAGCCGCAGCAGCAGGCGGGCGAGCCGGATCGCCTCTTCCGAGAGGCGCGCGCGGGCCTCGGCGGCGTCGGAGCCGGCCGAATAGCCCTCGTTGAACACCAGGTAGACCATGGCCGCCACCGCCGCGATCCGCTGCGACCGCTCGACCGCGCCCGGCGCCTCGAAGGGGACTTCGGCCCTGGCGATGCGCGCCTTGGCGCGGGTGATCCGCTGCTCCATGGCCGCCTCGCCGACCAGGAAGGCCTTGGCGATCTGCTTCACCGTGAGGCCCGAGACGATGCGGAGCGCCAGCGCGATCTGCTGGGTCGCCGGCAGGTCCGGGTGGCAGCAGATGAACATCAGCCGCAGGATGTCGTCGCGGTAGTGCGCCCCGTCCAGCCGCTCGGCCATGGGCGTCTCGACGTCGTCCACGTCGGAGATCTGGTCCTCGTCCGGCAGTTCGGTCAGCCGGCTCTTTCGGCGCACGCCGTCGAGGGCGGCGTTGCGCCCGACCATGATCAGCCAGGAGGCCGCGTCGCGCGGCGGGCCCTTGTCGGGCCAGGTCTTGAGCGCCCGCAGACAGGCCTCCTGAAAGGCCTCCTCGGCGGTGTCCAGGTCGCGGAAATAGCGCAGCAGGGCGCCGATCGCCTGGGGCCGCGCCGAGGTCAGCGCCGCGTCTATCCAGGCGAGGTCGCTCACCCCGCCGCCGCCAGCAGCTCATCGGGCGACAGCACGCCCGGCATATAGAGCATCAGCGGGCGGACCTCATAGGCGCCGCCGGGATTGGCGCGGCCGAGCTCGCGGGCGACGTCCAGCGCCTCGTCGAGGCTCGCCAGGTCCAGGATATAGAGGCCCAGCAGCTGTTCCTTGGTCTCGGCGTAGGGGCCGTCGATGACCATCGGCGGATCGGTCTTGCGCAGCGTGGTGGCCGCCGTCGTCGGCATCAGCCGCAGCGAGGGGCCGAGCTTGCGCTGGGCGGACAGTTTGTCCTGCACGGCGAGGAGGCGGGTCATCACCGCGTCGTCCTCGGCCTTGCTCCAGGCGAAGACGGCCTCTTCGGAATTGTAGCAGAGCAGGGCGTAGAGCATGGCGCGGGGCTTTCCTGGTCGGGCCTAGGACGCCCCAGCCTAGCCGCCTCCGACAGCGCTCCGCAAAATATCCGGTGCTACAGCCCGGCGGGCGGCTCGTGGCGCACCGTGCTGACCGGGGTCAGCACCAGGCGGTCGATGATCTCGGCCATGGTCTCGGCGCTGACGGTGTCGAGATTGCGCAGCCACCAGGCGAGCAGGTTCAGGATGCCGGAGACCATCTGGAACAGGACCAGGTCGTCGCGGACCCCTTGCGGCCGGCGCTCGCGGGTCTGGGCCATGGTGGCCATGGTCTGGCGCAGCATCTCGCCGCGGACCGTCTCGCCCGAGCCGCCAGCGATCAGCGCCTTGTAGATCGGCAGGCGGGCGAGGACGAAATCGCACATGAACTTGGCCGACCCGAGCCGGTCGCGCTGCTGCAGCCACGGCGCGGCCTGCGCCAGGAACTCCCGCACCAGCGCGTCGATCACGTCGGCCAGCAGGGCGTCCTTATCGGCGTAGTGGCGGAAGAAGGTGGCGTAGCCGACGCCGGCCCGCGACGCGATGGCGCGCACGGTGATGGAATCCAGCGGGCTCTCCTCGGCGAGCTCGGTCATCGCCCGGCGCAGCGCATCGCGGGTGCGCACCACGCGCGCGTCGGAAACCATTGACATTTGGGCGTCAGAATCCACTATGATCCACTGTGTATCGTAACTTCGGCCGGAGGGCTGTTGTGAACCGCGCGAAAGCCTTCCGCAAGGTGAGGCTGCCGCGGTGAGGCCAGACCAGACACGCTCCGGCAATATTGTCGGACTATTGACCGAACGCTGATTCCGCAGACGACGCGACGATCGGCACGCAAGGGACGCCGGAAACCGGCGGTAGGGAGAGGCGAATGAGCATTTCACGCAAGACCGCGATCGGCCTGGGCGCCCTGGCGACCGCCGCCAGCGCGCTCGCCCTGATGGCCTCGCCGCACGGCGTGACCGCCGCCAGGGCCGAGGCGACCAAGGTCGCCGGCCCGGCCCGCGTCGACGACTTCCTGCTGGCCGACCAGGACCTCCTGGGCCGCGAACTCTATCGGATGAGCGACGACAAGGCCGTAGTGCTCGTCACCTACGCCAGCGCCGACAAGCAAGTGCATGCCGACGCCCACGCCCTGATGGCGCTGAAAGCCGCCTACGCCGGCAAGAAGTTCGACATGATGGCCGTCGACAGCCGCATCGGCGACAAGCGCGATCCGGTGATCGCCGACGCCAAGGCGGCCGGCCTCGATATGCCGATCCTGTTCGACTACGAGCAACTGGTCGGCGAGGAGCTGGGCGTGACCCGCGCCGCCGAGGTCATCGTCATCGACCCGAAGACCTGGACCATCGCCTACCGCGGGCCGGTGGACGGCGCCAAGGCGGCGGTCGACGCCCTGATGGCCGGCGAGAAGGTGGCGCTGACCACCCGTGAGGCCAAGGGCCAGATGATCGCCTTCCCGGACCGGGCCAAGGCCAACACCTACGCCCAGATCTCCTATTCCCACACGGTCGCCCCGATCATCCAGGCCAAGTGCGCCACCTGCCACCAGCCGGGCGGGATCGGCCCGATGCCGCTCACCAACTACGAGCAGATCAAGGGCTTCTCGCCGATGATCCGCGAGGTGATCCGCACGCACCGGATGCCGCCCTACCTGGCTGACGAGACCGTCGGCGCCTTCCAGGACGACGACCGCCTGACGCCCGACCAGATGAAGACCCTGGTCCACTGGATCGACGCCGGCGCGCCGCGCGGCGCGGGCGAGGACCCGCTGCAGAAGATCAAGTTCCAGGCCCCCGAATGGCCGCTCGGCAAGCCCGACGTGACGCTGAACATCCCCGCGGTGAAGGTTCCGGCCTCCGGCGTGCTCGATTACACCCACCCGGTGGTGCCGATGACGCTACCGGAGGGACGCTGGCTGAAGGCCACGACCTTCCGCGTCACCGACCGCCAGGTGGTGCACCACATTCTTTCCGGCACGGTCGCCACCGATCACAAGGGCGACACCTTCTCCGAATCCCAGTGGGGCGCCTCGCTGGGCGGCTACGGTCCCGGCCGCGGCTCCAACATCCAGCCGATCGACACCGGCGTCTGGGTGCCGGCCGCCGGCGGCGTGGGCTTCCAGAACCACTACACGCCCTACGGCAAGGAGACGGAAGAGAAGACCCAGATGGGCCTCTACTTCTATCCGAAAGGCGAGGAGCCGAAGTACGTCCTGCGCACCTTCCTGATCTTCGATTTCTCGATCGAGATCCCGCCGGGCGAGGAGTGGCACAAGGAAACCAGCTACATCGAGTTCCCGAAGGACGCGATCCTCTACGGCATCACGCCGCACGCCCACGTGCGCGGCGGCTCGACCCAGGTCTCGATCATCTATCCCAACGGCAAGCAGGAGATGCTGCTCGCCCTGCCGCGCTACAACTTCAACTGGCAGTACGAGTACTTCCTCAAGACGCCGCTGAAGGTGCCGGCGGGCTCGAAGATCCTCGCCAAGTGGACCTACGACAACTCGGCGCGTAACCCCGGCAACCCGGACCCGACCAAGACCGTCTATGAAGGCGAGCAAACCTCGTCGGAAATGATGGCCACCTACCTGCACTACCGCTGGGTGGACGAGACGGTCGCGCACCAGACGCCGGAATACGAGAAGCTGCTCCAGGCCAACCTGATGATGGGCATCCTCGACGACAACATGGACGGCAAGATCGAGAAGGCTGAGCTGAAGGGCGGCCCGCAGGGCCCGGCCACCATGCTGCTGAAGTACTTCGACATGATCGACACCAACCATGACGGCGCCCTCGACGCGCAGGAGCTGGCGGCGGCCACGAAGCTGCTGCAGCGCAGCCGCGGCCCAGCGCCGAAGACCGCTGAGGCGAAGCCGACGCCGGTGGCGTCGGTCGGGGCGGCCTCGCCGGCCTCGCGCTAGGCTGACGATCGAACACCTCCAAAGGGCCGGTGGCGACGCCGCCGGCCCAGCGGAGGACAGGTGACCCGCGCCGCGTCAACAGGCATGATGCGGCGCGTTCGATTCAAAAGACCAAGATAGTCCGTAAGAGACCAAGATAAGTTCGGGGGGATTTCCAAGGTGTCCATTCGTTCCTGGCTGTTCGGCGCCGCGCTGGCCGCCGCCTCCACCGTTGCTGTCGCCGCGCACGCCCAGGGCGCGCCGGATGGCGCGGCGATCTACGACACCCGCTGCAAGGCCTGCCATGACGGCGGCAACCCGCGCGCGCCCAGCCGCGCCGACCTGGCGCAACGGGCGCCCGCCGACATCGTCACCGCGCTCACCAGCGGCCTGATGCAGCCGATGGCCCAGGGCCTCAGCGACGCCGACAAGCAGGCTGTGGCCAAGTTCCTCACCGCCGCGCCGGCCGAAGCCGCCGCCGCTCCCGCGCGCGCCGCGCGGCCCACCGGCGCGGAGATGCCGCAGGTCGAGATCAAGAACGGCGTGGTCGGCATCGACCCGATGTGCGCGGTCAACGCCCCGATCAAGGCCGGTCCCACCGACTGGTCCAACATGGGGGTCAATCCGAACAACGACCGCTTCCAGCGCCATCCGGGCCTGACCGCGGCCGACGTGCCGAAGCTGAAGGTGAAGTGGGCCTTCTCGATGACCGGCGGCGGCCAGCCGGCGGTGGTCGGCGACTGGCTGTGGGTGACCAACCGGTCCGGCAAGCTCTATGCGCTCGACACCAGGACCGGCTGCGTCCACTGGGCGCTGGGCGACGTCGTTTCGCGCACCACCCCGATGATCGTCAAGTCGCCGCTCGCGCCGTCAGGCTGGGCG
The DNA here is from genome assembly GCF_035309685.1 of Phenylobacterium sp. Taxonomy (GTDB): domain Bacteria; phylum Pseudomonadota; class Alphaproteobacteria; order Caulobacterales; family Caulobacteraceae; genus Phenylobacterium. The sequence continues at coordinate 42,998 of NZ_DATGEX010000001.1, read as the reverse complement.
ACCTTCATCGCCCAGAACGACCGCAAGGTCCGCGCCTTCGACGCCCAGACGGGCAAGGAAATCTGGCGGTCGCCGCAGCTCGACGAGCACCCCTATTCGACGCTCACCGGCACGCCGATGGTCGCCGGTGACCGGCTGATCGTGCCGATCTCCTCGATCGAGGAGGCCGCGGCCATGGGCAAGGCCTACAGCTGCTGCACCTTCCGGGGCTCGCTGGCGGCGCTGGACCTGAAGACCGGCAAGCTTCTGTGGAAGACGTCGATGATCGACGGGCCGATGAAGACGATCCGCGACAAGGACGCCGGCGGCAAGGTCCAGGGTCCGGCGGGCGCCGCGGTCTGGGCCGCGCCCACGGTCGATATGAAGCGCGGCCTCGTCTACGCGGTGACCGGCGACAGCTACACCGACGTCGACACCAACGGCGACGACGCCATCGTCGCCCTGGACCTCAAGACCGGCGCGATGAAGTGGCGCCGCCAGGTGACCGAGCACGACAACTTCGTCATGGGCTGCGGCCCGACGGGGCCTTCGGGCAACTGCCCGACGCCGCTCGGCCCCGACTACGACTTTGGCGCGGCCCCTGTGCTGTTCACGCTCAAGGGCGGCAAGCAGGTGCTGCTGGCCGGCCAGAAGTCGGGGATCATGTACGGCGTGAACCCGGACAACGGCGAACTGATCTGGAAGACCATCGTCGGCGCGGGCTCGGCGCTGGGCGGCATCGAGTGGGGCATCGGCGCCGACGACTCATACGTCTACGTGCCGATCTCCGACCTCGTCTACCTGTTCAACCCGGCGACGGCGTCGAAGGGCAAGGCGGGCATCTACGCCCTGAACCCGGCGGACGGAAAGTTCGTCTGGTCGGCGCCGGCGCCCGACGCGCCCTGCGTCTACGCCAGCGACAAGGGCCGGCCCAGCCGCTGCGCCAAGGCCCAGCCGGCGGCGCCCGCGGTGATCCCCGGGCTGGTGTTCCAAGGCGGTGAGGACGGCTGGTTCCGGGCCTACGATTCCAAGACCGGCAAGATCGTCTGGGCCGACTCCACGACCGCGCGGACCTACGACACGGTCAACGGCATCAAGGGCCAGCCCGGCGGCGGCATCGACGGCATGGGTCCGACCATCGCCGGCGGCATGGTGTTCATCACCAGCGGCAACAACGGCGCAGCCCGGGTAGGCTCCAACGGGGTCAACGTGCTGTTGGCCTATTCGGTCGACGGCAAGTAGGGGGCTCGGCGGACATGCGGCTCACAGGGGTTCTCGCAGCGGCGGCGGGGCTCCTGCTCGCCGCGTCCACGGTTCTGGCGCAACCTCCAGCCGGCGGTGCGCCTGCCCAAGGACAGGCAAGACCGACACCCAAGCCCGGCTACGTGGTGCCGCCGGAGAACTCCGCGGGCCTCTATCCGGTGGCCGGCGAGCCGATCTTCAAGGCCAGATGCGCCCAGTGCCACGAGCCGGCGGTGGGCCGCGCGCCGCCTAAGGAACTGCTCGCCGCGCGCGCGCCGGAAGAGGTCTATGACGCGCTCACCATCGGCGCGATGAAGCCCATGGCGGCGGGCCTCAGCGAGGCCGAGCTCTATGGCGTGACGCGCTTCATCACCGGCAAGTCGCCGGTGCCCAACGCGCCGCCGGTCGCCGATGCGAACCTCTGCAAGGCGAACGGCCCGCTGCAGCCGAACGGGCCGCAGTGGAACGGCTGGGGCCGCGACGTCGCCAACAGCCGCTATCAGCCGAAGCCCGGCTTCGCCGCGGCCGATATCCCGAAGCTAAAGGTGAAGTGGGCCTTCGCCTATCCCGGCACCAAGAACACCGAGCCCCTGGTGTTCGGCGACCGGGTGTTCGTGGCCTCGATGAGCGGCAAGCTCTATTCGCTCGACGCCAAGACCGGCTGCGTCCACTGGCGCTACGACTGGCGCGGCAGCGCGCGCGCCTCCATGAGCATCGGCCCCTTGAAGGCCGCGCCCAGCGGCTGGGCGCTCTACCTCGGCGACGACCGCATGTTCGTCCACGCCTTCGACGCCGCCTCCGGCAAGGAGCTCTGGAAGGTCGTGGTCGGCGACCACAAGGTGGGCCGGATCACCGGCTCTCCGGCGCTTTATCAGGGCGTGCTCTATGTGCCGCTCTCGGCCTCGGAGGAGAGCCAGGGCAATGTGGCGGCCTACAGCTGCTGCACCTTCATCGGCACGGTGGTGGCGGTGAGCGCCACGGACGGCAAGATCCTCTGGACCCGGCCGATCCTCGACGAGAAGCCGCACGCGACGCGCAAGAACCCGGCCGGGACCCAGATGTACGGGCCGGCGGGCGGCGCCATCTGGTCGGCGCCGACCATCGACGCCAAGGCCGGCCAGCTCTATGTGGCCACCGGCGACAGCTACACCGAGGTCGAGCACCCGACGTCGGACGCCGTGCTCGCCATGGACCTGAAGACCGGCAAGATCCGCTGGGCGAACCAGGTGCTGGCCGAAGACAACTTCATGTCCGGCACGGTCAACGGCCCGCTGGGGACGCGCGGGCCGGACTTCGACTTCGGCTCCTCGCCCAACCTGGTGACCCTGCCGGACGGCAAGTCCCTGGTGATCACCGGCAACAAGTCCTCGATCGTCTACGCAATGGATCCGGCCACCGGGAAGACGGTGTGGCAGACGCCGAAGCTCGGCCAGGGCAGCGCGCTGGGCGGGGTCGAATGGGGTCCGGCCAACGACGGCAAGACCTTCTACGCCGCGCTCGCCGACCCGCCCGGCCGCGGCCGGCCCGGCCTGGTGGCGCTCAACATCGCCGACGGCAAGGAGCTCTGGCGCGCAGACGCGCCCAAGGGCCTGCCCTGCAACGTGCCCTCCGGCCGCTGCTCCCCCAGCTTCTCGCAGGCGGTGACGGCGGTGCCGGGCGCGGTGTTCGCGGGCGCCCAGGACGGGCGGCTGCGCGCCTATTCCGCCGCCGACGGCAAGGTCCTGTGGGAATGGGACACCACCACGCCGCAGGACACGGTGAACGGGATCAAGGCGGCGCCCGGCGGGTCGCTGGACATGGGCGGGCCGACCGTGGCCGGCGGCATGATGTTCGTGCACTCCGGCTACAACGGCAGCGCCGGGGCGTCGAACCTGCTGCTGGCCTTCTCGGTGGACGGGAAATAGCTGAGCTTGAGCGGTTGACCGGCCGTCACTCTCCCCGATAGGCCGGGGCGTGATCGCGCCCACCCACGCCGCCCACCACCGCAACGGACTCGGCATCGCTTATCGGATGGCGGCGATGGTCTGCGTCGCCCTGTTGTCGGCGGCGGTGAAGTGGTCGGGCCACCGGGGCGTGCCGGTGTTCGAGATGGTGTTCTTCCGGAACGCCTTCGCCTTCGTCCCGATCCTCGCCTACATCGCCCGCACCACCGGCTTCTCGGTGCTGAAGACCAAGCTTCCGCTCGGCCACCTGCACCGCTCGGTGGTCGGGCTGATCGGCATGACCTGCTCGTTCTCGGCCCTGCAGCATCTGGCCTTGACCGAGGCCACCGCCTTCACCTTCTGCGCCCCGCTGTTCATGACCGCGCTCTCGGCGCTGATGCTGCGCGAGCCGGTGGGCTGGCACCGCTGGGGCGCGGTGGTGGTCGGCTTCGTCGGCGTCCTGATCATGGTGCGGCCGGAACCCGGCCACATGAACGTCGCCGGCGTCGGCTTCGGCCTGACGGCGGCGCTTGGGTCCGCCTTGGCCATGGTGCAGATCCGCCAGATCGCGGTCACCGAGAAGGGGCCGACCATCGTCTTCTACTTCACCCTGGCCGGCACGGTGCTGGGCGGGGCGGTTTCCCTGTTCAACTGGGTGACGCCGGACCCGATGACGCTCGTGGTGCTGATCGCCGGCGGCCTGGTCGGCGGGGTCGGGCAGCTCTTCCTGACCGAGGCGATCCGGGTGGCGCCGGTGGGTGTCGTCGCGCCCTTCGACTATTCCCAGCTGATCTGGGCGACGGGGCTGGGCTATCTGGTTTGGGGGGAACTGCCGCACGCCGCGACGCTGGCCGGCGCCCTGGTCGTCGCCGCCAGCGGCATCTACATCCTGCACCGCGAGCTCGTGCGCTTCCGGCGCGCCACGGTGGCCGCCTGATCTCCCGGCCTGTGTGGGCTGACGCGGCGTCAGCTTCGCGTTGACAGGCTGCGGTTGCAGGAGGAGTCTTGCACCCAGAACGCCGGTACGCGGGCCTCGCCCGCGGCAGAGAGCTTAGGGAGCGATCCAGATGAAGCGGCTGACGGTGGGTGCGGCGGGTGTGGCGGCGATCGCGGTCGCCCTGCTGGCGGGCGGTCTGCTGACGAGCGGGGCGGCGCGCGCCTCGGTGACGGTGATCGGCGGCGGGCTGGCGGAGGACTGCTCCAAGGGCGCGCTCTCCGGCAAGGTCGACGCGCGCCTGGAGGAGACCTGCACCAAGGCGCTGGAGATGGAAGTGCTGACCAGCCGCGACCGCGCCGGCACGCTGGTGAACCGCGGCGTCCTGAAGATGCGCCGCCTGAACTGGGCGGGCGCCACCAAGGACTTCGACGAAGCCGTGCGGGTGCGGCCGGACATGGGCGAGGCCTATGTCAACCGCGGCGCCGTGCTGATCGGCCAGCACCACTACGCCGAGAGCCTGACCGACCTGAACAAGGGCCTGCAGCTGGGCGTCGAGGAGCCGGCCAAGGTCTATTTCAACCGGGCGCTGGCCTATGAGGGCATGGACGACGAGAAGTCGGCCTATTTCGACTACCAGAAGGCCGTCGAGCTCAGCCCGGACTGGGCCGCGCCGAAGACCGAACTGGCCCGCTTCCATGTGGAGCGGAAAGAGTAGGTGGAGCGCAAAGCGTAAGCCGGGCGTTCTGTCGGGATGCGCAGCCTCCTCATCCTGCTGGCGTTCAGCGCCGCCGCTCCGGCCGCGGCGCAGCCCTTCCGCGACCTGACCTATGCCCAGGACGCGGGGCGCGCCGCCGAGGCCCGCGCCGCCCGCGACCGCGACATTGCGCTGACCAATCAGCTGGCGGTGATGCAGGCGGCCCAGCGCACCCAGCAGGCGCTTGGCGATATCGCCGCGGCCCGCATCGCGCCGCCGGCTCCCCGCGATCCCGACGCGCCGCCGCCCAAGCTCGACCCCAGCCAGCTGGCCGAGATTCCGGACGCGGTGCTGGCGGCGTCCAACGCCCGGGCGCGCGCCGCCGCCGACAACCGCCGCTGACCGGGCCTAGGCGCGCCCGCCAGGCCGCGGGCTCGCGCCGTCGCGCAGCCGCCAGTCGCGGCGGTCGGCCTGGGCGAAGGTCTGGACCAGCTGGGCGGCGAACGCCCTGGGCCGCAGCAGCCAACCGGTGTGCCCGCCCGGGAATTCCACCAACGGCCGCTCCAGGATCTCGGCGAGCGCCTCGGCGGACTTGTGCAGCAGGGTGCGGCGCGTCGAGGTTCCGGCCGCCGGCGTGATCTTGTGCGCCTGGACATCGAGGTGCGGGACGTCCAGCCGGTAGGCGATCGCCTGCGGCACGTCGGACTCCAGCAGGACGGTCATGTTCCGCTCGGGCTCGGGGGTCTTCGGCGGCGGGGGGAGATCGGGCTCGCGGTCCTCCGGGTCGATGCCGGCGAGTTCGGCGCTCTTCTTCGCCGCGGCCGCGAGCCCCTCGTTGTGGAACGCGTCCAGCATGGCCTGCTGCGCGTCGCTGAGGGCGTCACGCTCGGCCTCGGGCAGCAGTTCGCCGGTGGGCGCCTCGTGGACCACCAGCATCTTCACCTGCTCCGGGTGGCGGGTGATCAGCTCCAGGCCGATCAGGCCGCCGATGCTGGTTCCGAACACATAGGCGGGCTCGTCGGTAAGCGCGGCCAGCAGCACATGGGCGTCTTCGGCGTGGGTGGCGATGGTCGGCGGCGCCGCGCCCGGGTCCGGCCGGCTGCGCGACAGGCCGCGGCGATCCAGGGTGATCACCCGGTGGTGCTCGGCGAGCGCGTCGCGCAGCGGGTCGGCGCCGTCGGCGTCCTTGTCGCCGCCCGCCAGGATCAGCACCGGACTGCCGCGCCCGCAGCTGCGGTAGAAGATCGACGCGCCCTCGGCGCGCAGGGTGCCTTGCTGAACGGAGGCCATGGCGAACTCCCAGAGAAACCGGCGAGAACCCGACTCAACCGCCAGATGTTCCGCCGGGTAACCCTAGGTGGCAAGTGGGGCGGGCATTTGGCCAATGGCCAAGGCGGGCGGCGGCGACCGGCCCTGATCGCCAGGGCCTTCGCGATCCGCTAACAGGGTGGCGAGTTCCGCGGTCGGGGGTTTGGCGTGGACGCGTTTTCCTACCTCTCGGTTCTGCTCTCGATCATCCTGGGGCTGGCGATCACCCAGGTGCTGATGGGCTATCGCGGCCTGCTGCTGGCGCGCGGCCGGGTGCGGTTCTACGCGCCGGCGATCACCTGGTCGGCGCTCCTGTTGGTGATCGCCGCCCAGAACTGGTGGTCGAGCTTCGGCCTGGCGCGCCACCGCGACTGGACCTTCCTGCAGTTCAGCGTGGTGCTGCTGCAGATGGCGCTGCTCTACATGATGGCCGGCCTGGTGCTGCCGGATATCCCGGCCGACGCGCCGGTGGACCTCAAGGCGCACTACTACCGCGAGCGCCGGCCCTTCTACCTGGCCTTCCTGCTGCTGCTGGCGGTCAGCGTCAGCAAGGACTTCGTGCTCGATGGCCACCTGCCCGCGCCGGAGAACCTGGCCTTCCACGGCGTCTTCGCCACCTTCTCGCTGTTGGCGGCGCTGATCCGCAAGCCGCGCTTCCACGAGATCGTCACGCCGATCGGCGCCCTGGTCATGGCCGCCTACATCGCCCTGCTGTTCTTCCGCCTGGCCTAGGCGTTCGGGAACGGCCTGCTGACGAAGCGCGAGCCCTTTTCCCCGAACCGCCAGGGCGCCTCGACCGCCTTGGTGATGCCGATGCGCGGCCCGACCGCCACCTGCGCCGGGGGCCCGGGGACGAGGTCGAAGGGCGGCCGGTCGATGCGCGCGCCGTTCTGGGCATGGGTCACGCCCATCGCCTGACAGAGCTTGCCCGGGCCCGAGCACAGGAGCCGCGGATCCTCCAGGCCGCGCCGCGCGATCATCGCGTCGAGGCCCTCGGTGGGCTCGATCGCGCGGATCAGCACCGCGCTGGCCGGCCCCGCGCAGACCAGGTTCATGCACCAGTGGATGCCGTAGGAGCGGTAGACGTAGATCGCGCCCGCCGGGCCGAACATCACCGCGTTGCGCGCCGTGGGGCCGGAGAAGCTGTGCGAGGCCGGGTCCTCGTGGTCATAGGCCTCGGTCTCGACGATGCGGCCGCCGACGCCGTCGAAGGTGAGCGTCCAGCCGATCAGGGCCGGCGCCGCCCGCGACGAATGCATGGCGAACAGCTCGGCTTGACGCCGCAGGGTCTCGGGGCGCGAAATGGCGTCATTCATTCGGGAGGATTTCGCATGCCATACGTCGAGGGCCAAACCATCCACGACGCCGACAGCCACATCATGGAGCTGCCGGGCACGCTCAACCCCTACGTCGCCCCGAAATTCCGCGACCGGTTCATCGAGCTGGCCGGCCCCAAGGCGCTGCTGCCGGAATGGTCGGCGAAGTTCGAGGCCAAGCAGGACGATCCCGAGTTCCGCGCCGGCGACGAGGCGAACCTGCTGCTGCGCAAGAATTACGAGGCCCTGGGCGCCTTCCGCTCGGCCGACCGACCCAAGGCGCTCGACCACTTCGGCTTCGCGAGCCAGCTGGTGTTCACCACCGCCTGCCTCTCCAACTTCGGCCTGGAGCAGATGGGCGAGGTCGAACTGGCGCTGGAGACCGCCCGCGCCCACAACCGGATGATGACCGAGTTCTGCTCGGTCGACCGCCGCCTGCTGGCGACCGGCTACGTGCCGCTCGTCGACCGGCAGAAGGCGCCGCAGATCGCCCGCGAGGCGATCGAGATGGGCGCCAAGGCGCTGGTGATCGCGTCCCGCCATCCGCCGGGCTTCTCGCCCAGCCACGTCGAGCTCGACCCGCTGTGGGCGCTGGCGCAGGAGGCCGGCCTGCCGATCCTGTTCCACGTGGGCGGCGAGGAGAAGATGGCCAAGGCCTATCTGGAGAACGGCCTGCCCTACGTGAAGGATTTCCACGGCGGCGACGAGAACTTCACCTCGCTGACCTTCATGACCATTCCGCTGTCGATCTGGCAGACGCTGTCGGCCCTGGTCATCGACGGGGTCTTCGACCGCTTCCCGCGGCTGAAGTGGGGCGCGATCGAGCTGGGCGCCTCATGGCTGCCGAGCCTGATGCAGTTCCTGGATTCCGGGACCGCGGCCTTCGGCAAGGAGGAGCGGCTGCAGAAGCTCTCAGGCAGGCCCAGCGAGATCCTGCGCCGCCAGTTCCGCGCCACGCCCTATCCGCACGAGAACGCCCGCTGGATCATCGAGAATTCGGGCGAGGAGATGTGCCTGTTCTCCTCGGACTTCCCGCACGTGGAAGGCGGGCGCAATCCGTTGAAGCGGTTCAACGACAGCCTGCAGGGGGTCTCCGATCAGGCCCGCCGCGCGTTCTTCCGCGACAACTTCATCGACCTGATGGGCAAGGGCCTCGACCTGGCCCTGCACGATATTCCGTCGCTGCAGGCGGCCTAGGCTCAAATGTTCCTCCGCCCACAAGGGGAGGAGGATCGTGAATTCAAGCTGCTGCGACCGCCTTGCGGGCCTCGGGGGAGGCGGCCATGGCGCGGGTGATCGATTCCATCAGCGCCTCGATCTGGATCGGCTTGGGGCTGTGCTCGGTGAAGCCGAGGTCGAGGTAGCGCTGGCGGCCGCCTGAGGTCACGTCGGCGGTGAGCGCCACCACGGGCGCGGTCCGGTTGGGGCCGTCGGCGCCGCGCAGCTGCTGCAGCACCTCGACGCCGGTCATGCCGGGCATCTGGATGTCCAGCAGCACCAGGTCGAAGGGGCGCTCGCCCATCAGCTCCAGCGCCTCGGCGCCGCTCGCCGCCTTGGCGACCTCGTGGCCGAAGCTGGAGAGCAACTGGTCGAGGACCAGCAGGTTCACGGCGTTGTCGTCCACCGCCAGGATCTGCAGGGCGGTGGCGGCCGGGACGGGCTCATCGCCGCGGCTGACGGCCTTGGGCCGGGCCGGGCCGGCGGCCAGCGCCAGCGGCAGTTTGATGTGGAAGGCCGAGCCTTGGCCCACCTCGCTCTCCGCCCAGATCCGCCCGCCCATCAGCTCGACGAGCTGCTTGGCGATGGAAAGCCCAAGACCCGTGCCGCCGAACCGGCGCACCTCGGTCTCGTCGCCCTGGGTGAAGCGCGTGAAGAGCTGCGGCAGCAGGTCCGGCGCGATCCCCATGCCGGTGTCGGCGACCGCGATGTGCAGCAGAGTCGCGCCCTCGCCGTTGGGGGTCGCCTGCGCGGTCACCGTGACCGAGCCCTGATCGGTGAACTTCAGGGCGTTGCCGACCAGGTTGAACAGCACCTGGCGCAGGCGCAGCGCATCCACCAGGGCGAAGGCCGGGGCGCTGGGCTTGATGTCGAGGATCAGCGCCACGCCCTTCTCGTCGGCGCGCGGGCCCCAGAAGCTCACCAGCCGTTCCAGGAGCAGGCTCATGTCCTCGGCGGCGGGCACGATGTCGAGCCGCCCGGCGTCGATCTTGGAGACGTCGAGGATGTCGTTGAGGATGCCCAGCAGATATTCGCCGCTGTCTATCAGCACTTCCAGCCGCGCCTTCTGGCCGGCGTCGGTCTCGTCGCGCTGCAGCAGTTGCGCCATGCCCAGCACGCCGTTCATCGGGGTGCGGATCTCGTGGCTCATGGTCGCCAGGAAGTTGGCCTTGGCGCGGCTCGCCTGGCGGGCCTCCTCGCGCGCGTCGTTGGCCGCGGCGCGTTCGGCCAGCGCCTGGTCGCGGGCCTTTTCCAGCTCCGGGATCAGGGCGACGTTGTCGTTGAAGGCGTCGTGCAGCACGCGGATCGTGCGGAAGGTGCTCTCGGCCATCAGCGCGACGAGGACGACGAGGATTGTCAGGTTCAGCAGCACGGCGGCGGCGTGGATCGGGCTGAGCGAGCTGACCGCCAGCACGGCGATGGCCACGAAAACCGGGATCGCGAACCCCCAGAACACCCGGCGCGACAGGGTGCCGGTGGAGATCGCCACCGCCAGCAGGGTGCAGGCCTGCAGGCTGAAGAACAGGACGTCGCCCAGATGGCCGCTCATGGCGATGAGGGTGGTCGGGACCAGATAGCCTGAAATGCGCAGCGCGCTCAGCACCGCCAGTTTGCGGAACCCGCGGACCTCGTCGGCCCCAGCCGCGACCGCCAGCCAGCGGCGGATGAAGTGCTGGTTGACCGCGTCGATGGCGCAATAGCCGACAAAGGCGGCCAGGCCGGTCAGGGGATGGCCCAGCAGCGCCAGCCCGACCCCCGCGACCGCGTTGAACGTCGCGAAGAAGCTGAGCGGATGGGACATCCCGTGCAGGGTCAGGTGATAGAGGCTGACCCCTTCGTCGGCCGCCTCACCGGCGGCGCGCGCCCGCGCGAATTCCCAGACCGGCTTCTTCATCTGCCCCTCACCCGCCGGCGAGGATGGCCGTCAAATGTGAATCTTCGGAGAATCCACTACGTGAATCTACGTGGGTCTAGGTGGGCGCCAGCGCCGCCGCGGTCGTGGCCTCCAGGTCGTCCCCCCCGTCCATCAGGCCGTCGGCGATTCCCGGCGCCTGGGTCAGCACCTGGCCGGCGAAGACCCGCGCGAGGGCGGCCTTGCCCTTCAGCCAGGGGTCATCCGAGCCGGCGGCGGCGAGCGCCTGGCGGCCCAGCATGGCCCCGCCGATCACGTCGCCGGCCAGCTTCAGGTACGGCGTGGCGGCGGCGAGGCTGGCCGGCCCGCCGTTGGCCAGCACCCAGTCGGTGGCCCGCTCCAGGGCCGCGACGCCGGCGGCCAGGCGGCGGCCCACGACCGCGAGGTCGGGGACTTCCGTGAGGCTTTCGGCGGTCAGCGCCAGCTCGGCGCAGAGGCTCCGCATCACCGCGCCGTCGGCCATACGCACCTTGCGGCCGACCAGGTCGATGGCCTGGATGCCGTTGGTGCCCTCGTAGATCGGGGCGATGCGGGCGTCGCGGTAGTGCTGGGCCGCCCCGGTCTCCTCGATGAAGCCCATGCCGCCGTGCACCTGCACGCCCATCGACGCCACCTCCACGCCGACGTCGGTGGACCAGGCCTTGGCGATGGGGGTCAGCAGCTCCTGGCGCGCCTTGGCCGCGGCGCGCTCCTCCTCGCTGTCGGCGAGCTTGGCGAGGTCGGAGAGCACGCCGGTGGTCAGGCAGATGGCGCGGGCGGCCTCTATCCTGGCCTTCATCAGCATCAGCATCCGGCGCACGTCCGGATGGCCGTAGATCGTCCCGTCCGCCTCCCAGACCGTGCGGCCCTGCTTGCGCTCCTGAGCGAAGGCCAGCGCCTGCTGGAAGGCGCGCTCGGCGATGGCGACGCCCTGGACGCCGACCTGCAGGCGCGCGGCGTTCATCATCACGAACATATGCGGCAGGCCTTGGCCCAACTCGCCGACCAGTTCGGCCTGCGCGTCCTCATAGAGCATGACGCAGGTGGGCGAGCCGTGGATGCCGAGCTTGTGCTCGATGGAGCCGGCCCGGAAGCTGTTGCGGTGGCCGAGACTGCCGTCGTCCCTGACCTCGAACTTGTTGGCCAGGAACAGGCTGATGCCCTTCACCCCGGGCGGCGCGTCGGGGGTGCGGGCGATGATCAGGTGGCAGATGTTCTCGGCCGCGTCGTGGTCGCCCCAGGTGATGAAGATCTTCTGGCCGGACAGGAGCCAGCCGCCCTTGCCGTCCGGCCGGGCGATCGAGGTCAGGGCGGCGAGATCGGAGCCGGCCTGCGGCTCGGTCAGGCACATGGCGCCGGTCCATTCGCCGCTGACCAGCTTCGGCAGCACGAGGCGCTTCTGGCGTTCGGTCCCGTGCAGGTCCAGCGCCTCGATCGCGCCCTGGGTCAGCATGGGGCAGAGGCCAAACGCCATGTTGGCGGCGTGGACCATCTCGAAGACGGCCAGTTCCATGGCCTTGGAGAGGCCCTGGCCGCCGTGCTCGGGATCGGCGGAAAGCGAGTTCCAGCCGCCCTCGACGAACTGAGCGTAGGCGTCGGCGAAGCCCGGAGCGGCGGTGACTGTTCCGTTCTCGTAGCGCGCGCCCTCGGTGTCCCCCTTGCGGTTGAGCGGGGCCAGGACGTCGGCGGTGAAGGCGCCCGCGGCCTCCAGCACGGCGGCCACCGTCTCCGCGTCGAGATCAGGATAGGCGCGGGCGATCAGGGCGTCATGGCCGACGGCCGAAAGCGCGAAGGCGAGGTCCCGGACGGGCGCGCGGAAGGTCATGGACGGCTCTCCGATCAGATCGACGCGTCTCTTAGGCCGAAGCGCCCCAGATGTCGCGGGCGTAGCGGACGAAGTTGCCGCCGAGGATCTTCTCGATGCGCGCCGGCTTGTGGCCGCGCTGGCCAAGCAGCCGGGCCAGCTTGCGGAACTGGTCGGGGCCCCGCAGGTCGTCGACGAACGGGTGGGTGTCGGCCCGCTCGCCGGGCGCCGAGATGCCGGCCTTGACCCGGTCCTCATGCTCCTTGGTCAGCGCCGCCTTGTAGGCCTCCAGGTCGTCGATCTGGGTCGTGCCGCCGTCGGTGCCGATGCCGACATGGTCCTCGCCGCAGACCTTCAGCGCATGCTCGATATGTGCCACCACGTCGGCGGCGCTGGCGTGGCCCGACAGGTTCAGGAACGGCATGAAATAGATGCCGACGAAGCCGCCCTTGTCGGCCACCAGCCGCAGCTCCTCGTCGGTCTTGTTGCGCGGCAGGTCGGTCAGCGCGCGGCAGCCGGTGTGGTTGATCGAGATCGGCTGTTTCGAGGTCCGCGCCGCGTCCAGGCAGATCTGCCGTCCGGAATGGGAAAGGTCGACCATGCAACGGTTGGCGTTGATGCGGTCCACGACCTCGCGGCCGAACGGCGTCAGCCCCAGGTGCTCGTCGGCCATCGACCCGCCGCCGAGCTGGTTTTCGTTGTTGTAGGTCAGCTGGAAGACCCTGACGCCGGCCTTGGCGAACTGGTCCACGCGGTGGGCGTCCTGGCCCACCATGGCGCAGTTCTGGAAGCCCCAGATCAGGCCGATCTTCTTTTCCGCCTTGGCGCGGGCGATGTCGGCGACGGTCAGAATCTTCAGCAGATCCTTCGGATGGGCGGCGATGTCGGCGTCGCCCTGTGCGATGCCTTTCAGGGTCTCCTGGTAGGGATCGCCCGGACCGAAAACGTAGGGGAGCGTGATGTTCACCGCCGTCTGGCCCGAAGCGTGCGCGTCGGCCAGCATGCGCGGCGTCACCCCCTTGGCGTCCGGATGGTTGGGGTCGTTCAGGCCGCCCAGCGCATTGATCACCGTCCATCCGGCGATGGGGTCGGCGGACGCGGCGAGGGCGGGGCTCGCGAGGGCGGCGGCGCCCAGGGCGAGCGCGGTGCGGCGGGAGAGCGTCATTCGTCGTCCTCGATATCGCCCTTGGCGAGCGGCTTGAAGGCGCTGCGGGGATAGGCCCGGCCGCGCTTGATGGTGAGCTCCAGGCTCTTCAGGTTCTCGATGTCGGCCGTCGGATCGCGGGTCAGCACGATCAGGTTCGCCAGCTTGCCGGGCGCGACCGTCCCCATGTCGGCGGCCTGGCCGGCGGCGCGGGCGCCGACCTCGGTGGCGGAATGCAGGATCTCGCCGGGCGACATGCCGAGCCTGGCCAGCGCCGCGAACTCATGGCTGACGGTCGGCCACGGATCGTCCCAGGGCGCCTGCCAGTCGGTGCCGGTGGTGATCGGCGCCCCCGCGCGCCAGGCCTGGCGGGTCAGCGCCGCGGCCATGGCGCCGCTGCAGAGCGCGGGTTTCAGCTTCGGATTGGCGGCGCGCTGGCGATCCTGCTCGGCATAGATGCTGACCGTGGCGTCGAGGATCGTGCCCTGCGCCTTCATCGTTTCGTAGAGCCGGCCGATCGTCGGGTTGTCGGCGGCCAGGAACGGCGTGGGGTCCATCGGCGTGCGAGCTTGGTAGGTCGCCGGCGTGCCGGCCACCGCATGGCCCAGGCCGCAGGCGTGGGAGACCACGTCGACCCTGGCGGCCAGGACCTCGGCCGCCGTGGCCGGATAGACGGTGGTGTGAGCCCAGACCAGCATCCCCTGGCGGTGCGCCTCGGCGGCGATCTTCTTCACCAGATCGCCCGGCAGGTTGGCGTAGATCTTGATGGCGGTCGCCGAGGTGCCCTTGGCCAGGGTGACGGCGTTGCGGATGTCGGTCTTGGCGTCGATCGACTGCATCCAGGGCGCCTTGCCGGGCTCGACCCCGAAGTTGGCGGCATGGGTGCGCGGGTCGACGAAGAAGCTCGGGCCGGCCATCAGGGCGGCGTAGTAGATGTCCGGCGCCGGGACCTCGCCGGCGCGGCTCTCGCGGGCCAGTTCGCCCACCGAGCGCAGGTCGTCGGCCATGTCGCGGATGGCGGTGACCCCGCCATAGAGGTCGCGGCGCATGTTGGCCTCGGCGGCGTGGCGGTTGGGCGGCGTCGCCAGGTGCTCGTGGGAATCGATCAGGCCGGGCGCGAGGTATTTGCCCGTGAGGTCGACGACCGTGGCGCCGGGCGGCGCGGCAAGCCCAGCGTCCGGCGCCACCGCCTTGATCCGCTCGCCCTCGACCAGAACGGACATGTCCGCCCGCGCCGGCCCGCCGGTTCCGTCGATCAGGGTCGCGTGGCGATAGAGCGTCGGCGGCGCCGGCGCATCGGCGGCGCGGACCGCGCCCGCCGCCAGCAATGAGGCCCCCGCAATCGCCGCGACGCTCAAGCCGATCCGGATCAAATCACCCTCCCGCTGACGCCGTAAGCGATAGGTCGCAGGCGGCGGCCCGGCAAGCGTCAGGGCCCATCAGCCCCCATACGCCGTAAATCGGCCCGGCCACTCTTTCGGCTAGGTTCCGCGCCCACCATCTTGCCCCGGCAAAGTGGAGCTTCGCCAATGATCCGTACCGCTGTCCTCGCCCTGACCGCGACGCTTGCCTGGGGCGGGGCGGCGCTGGCCAATCCCTCGACCACCGATCCGGCCAAGGTTCCGGCGGGCGCCTATGTCCTCGACAAGCGCCACGCGAGCCTGACGGTGAAGATCGTCCACATGGGCTTCTCGCACTACACCCTGCGGCTCGACGGACTGGACGGGTCCTTCACCTACGACCCGGCCAACTGGCAGCAGACCAAGCTCACGTTCACAGTGGATCCGAAGTCGGTCGACACCAACGATCCGGCCTTCAACAAGCAGATCGCGGGCTATCTCGACGCCGACAAGTTCCCGGCCATCACCTTCGTCTCCACCGCGCTCGCCGGCGGGGAAGACGGCAAGGGAACCGTCACCGGGGATCTGAGCTTGCACGGGGTCACCAAGCCGGTGACGCTGGACGTCACCTTCGACGGCGCGGGCCACGGGATCACGCCCCTGGGCACGCGGCTCGGATTTTCCGGCTCGGCCAGGATTAAGAGGTCCGATTTCGGAGTCAGTAGCGTGATCCTCAATCAGTTCACCAGCGACGACGTCGAGGTGATCTTCGAGGTCGAGTTCGAGAAGAAATAGACTGCAGCCAGGAAGGCCCCGCATGACCTCCGTCCGTTTCGCGCCTGTTGGCCGCAACCGCTACGCCACCGGCGCGATCCTGCTCCACTGGATCATCGCGCTGGCCATCGTGACCCAGGTGAGCCTCGCCTGGCGGTTCGGCGACGACCATAGCCCGACCGCGTTCGCTCTGACGCAGCTGCACAAGTCGATCGGGATCACGGTCCTGCTGCTCAGCCTGATCCGGCTGGGCTGGCGGCTGATCAATCCGCCGCCGCCGGAGCCGGCCGGCCTGGCGGCCTGGGAGAAGGTCGCCTCGCAGGTCGTCCACTGGGCCTTCTACGCGATCATGATCGGCATGCCTCTGACCGGCTGGCTGATGGTCTCGGCCAGCAAGACCCAGATCCCGACCCTGCTCTACGGCGTGATCCCCTGGCCGAACATCCCCGGCATCGGTGGGCTGGCCGCGCCGGCCAAGCACATGTGGGACACCATCGGCCACACAGGCCACAGCGCCTTGGCGTTCGGATTCTACGGGCTCTTCGTCCTGCACGTGGGCGGGGCGCTGAAGCATCAGTTCTTCGACCGCAGCGTTCCGATCCTGCCGCGCATGGCGCCGGGCGCCGTTCCCGGGCGCTGGTGGGACCCCAGGCTCCTGCTGATCGGACTGGCGGTCCTTGGTGTGTTCGCGTTCGGCCAACTGGTGAACCCGCCGCATCCCGCGAGCGGCCCGCCGCCGGCGGAGGCGGCGCCCGCCCAGGCCTTCCTGCCCGAAACGCCGGCCGCGCCGGCCCCCAGCGCTGCCGCGCCGACAACCGCCGCCGCGCCCGCGCCGGCCGCCACCGGCGCCGTGGCCTGGAAGGTCGCGCCGGGCTCGAGCCTCAACTTCGAGACCAAGTGGAGCGGCGACGCCGTGCAGGGCCGCTTCAACAGCTGGAAGGCCGACATCCTGTTCGGCCCGGACGCGCTCGACAAATCCAAGGTGACGGTCACCATCGACATGACCTCGGCCAAGACCGGCGACGAGCAGCGCGACGCCTCCTTGCCCTCCGGCGACTGGTTCGACGCCGCGACCCATCCCAAGGCCGTCTTCACCGCCACGAAGTTCGAGAAGACGGGTGAGGGCGCCTATGTGGCCCACGGCGCGCTGGAGATGCGCGGCGTCAAGAAGCCCGTCGACCTGCCGTTCAAGCTGAAGATCGTCGGCGACAAGGCGCAGATGAGCGGCGAGACCAGCCTCGACCGCACCCTGTTCGGCGTCGGCCAGGGCGAGTTCACCGCCACCGACCAGGTGCCGGCGAAGGTCGCGATCCGCGTCCAAGTGAATGCTGTAAGCGACAAGCGGTAGGCTTGGCCGATTGACAGGCGGACGGGTCAGCCGGAGCTTGCCGCAAGCTTCGCAACAACCTGGGACGTCCCATGAAAAACCTGTTCCTGGCCGCCTGCGCCGTGGCCGGTCTTGTCACGGTCTCCGCGGCCGCGGCGCCGGCCATTCCCGCCTACGTCACCGCTGCGGTGGCCGACAAGGGCCGCGCCGACGATACCGTCGATGACGCGCGCCGCCACATCGCCGAAGTCGTGGCCTTCTCCGGCGTCAAGCCGGGAGACAAGGTGGTCGACCTGATCCCGGGCTCCGGCTACTTCACCAAGGTGTTCTCGAAGATCGTCGGGCCCAAGGGCCACGTCTTCATGATCTGGCCGAACGAGTACGCCAAGGAGGCCCAGCCCGACCCGGTCAAGAACCAGGGCCTGGCGCGCACCGGCTATCCCAACACCTCGGTGATCCTGCAGCCGGGCGCGGCGTTCAGCACCCCCGAGCCGGTGGACCTGGTGTTCACGGTCCAGAATTATCACGACTATCCGGACAAGTTCATGGGCAAGCTGGACCCGGTGGCCTTCTCGAAACAGGTCTACAACGCCCTCAAACCCGGCGGCGTCTTCTTGGTGGTCGACCACACCGCCGAGGCGGGCTCGGGCCTGCGGGACACCGACACCCTGCACCGGATCGACCCGGCCATCGTCAGGAAGGAGGTCGAGGAAGCCGGCTTCAAGTTCGAGGGCGAGAGCAAGGCGCTGAAGAACCCCGCCGACGACCTGAAGAAGGTGGTGTTCGACAAGGCGATCCGCGGCCACACCGACCAGTTCATCTACAAGTTCCGCAAGCCGAGGTAGGAGGCGTGGCCCCGGCGGTGTAACCAGCCGCCGTGGACAAGACCGCCGACATCGAAGACGCCGCCGCCGCGCTCCGGGCCGGCGGCCTAGTCATCCTGCCCACCGAGACGGTCTATGGCCTGGCGGCGGACGCGGGCGATGCGCGGGCCGTCGCCAAGGTCTACGAGGCCAAGGGCCGGCCGGCCTTCAATCCGCTGATCGCGCATGTGGCCGACGTCGCCGTGGCGCGGCGGATCGCGGTCTTCGACGAGCGCGCCGAGCGGCTGGCGGCGGCGTTCTGGCCCGGGCCGCTGACCCTGGTGCTGCCGATCGGCGATGAGGCGGCGGTGTGCGACCTGGCGCGTGCGGGCTTGGACACGGTGGCGGTCCGCAGCCCTGCCCATCCCATCGCCCAGGCGCTGCTGCAGGCCTTCGGAGGCCCGCTGGTGGCGCCCTCGGCCAACCGCTCCGGCCGGCCCAGCCCCACGACCCTCGCCGACGCGGTGGCGGAGACCGGCGCTTCGGCGGCGGCCGCGCTCGACGGCGGACCCTGCCGGATCGGCCTGGAGTCGACGGTGGTGGCGCTGCTCGACGAACCACGCCTGCTCAGGCCCGGCGCCGTCACCCGCGCGGAGATCGAGGCCCTGATCGGGCCACTCTCCGAAGCCGACGCCGACGCCCGGCGCTCGCCCGGCCGGCTCGCCCGTCACTACGCCCCGAACCTGCCGCTGCGGCTCAATGTCGAAGAACCCCGGGCCGGCGAGGTCTGGCTGGGCTTTGGCCGGGGCGGCGCGGGAAGCCTGAACCTCAGCCCCGATGGCGACCTCGCCGAGGCCGCCGCCAACCTCTTCGCCTATCTCCGCGCCGCCGATCTTGCCGACGGCGCCACCGGTATCGCCGTCGCCCCGATCCCGGACATCGGCCTCGGCGAGGCCATCAACGACCGGCTTAGGCGTGCGGCGGGGTTTGTCGGCTAGGCGCTCGGCGCTACATTGGCCCCATGACCGCGCCCGTTCCCGCCGATGTGCTCTCCCGCCTGAAGGCCGTGCTGGGCGAGGGCGGCTGGAGCCAGGACCCCGAGCGGCTGGCGCCCAAGCTGCTGGAATGGCGCGACCGCTGGAGCGGCGAGACGCCGTTCCTGGCGCTGCCGAAGACCACGGCCGACGTGGCCGCCATCGTCGGCATTTGCCGGGAATCCGCCACGCCGATCACCACCCAGGGCGGCAACACCGGCCTGGTCGGCGGTCAGATCCCGCAGGGCGAGGTCCTGCTCTCCACCGAACGGATGCGCGCGATCCGCGAGACCGACGCGTTCGATGACGTGCTGGTGGCCGAGGCCGGGGTGACGCTCTCCGCCGTGCACGAGGCTGCGGCCGACATGCGCCGCCGCTTCCCGCTGGGCCTGGCCTCGGAGGGTTCGGCGACGGTGGGCGGGGTCGTCTCCACCAACGCCGGCGGCACCCAGGTGCTGCGCTACGGCATGACCCGCAATCTGGTGCTGGGCCTGGAGGGGGTGCTGCCCAATGGCGAGATATGGAACGGCCTCAAGCGCCTGCGCAAGGACAACACCGGCTATGACCTGAAGCAGCTCCTGATCGGCGCCGAGGGCACGCTGGGCGTCGTCACCGCCGCGGCGCTGAAGCTGTTCCCGGTGATGGCGTCGCGCGCCGTCGCCATGATCGGGGTCGAGAGCCCGGACGCGGCGCTGAAACTGCTGGTCCGCGCCAAGGACGAGACCGGCGGCGCGGTCGAGGCCTTCGAACTGATGGGCCGGCTGGGTGTCGAGTTCGCGCTGAAGAACATCGCCGGCACGCGCGATCCGCTGAGCGAGGCCCATCCCTGGTACGTGCTGGCCGAGTTCTCGTCCGGCGAGCCGGGTTCCGCTGAGGCTTCGATGGAGCGGTTCCTTGGCGCCGGCCTGGAGGCGGGCCTGATCCGCGACGCCGTGGTCGCCCAGACCGACACCCAGGCCAAGGCGCTCTGGGCGATCCGCGAGAACCAGTCGCCGGCCCAGAAGCCCGAGGGCGCCACCTGGAAGCACGACGTCTCGGTGCCGGTCAGCCGCGTCGCCGATTTCCTCAGCGAGGCGGACGCCGCCATGCGCGCCTTCGTCCCCGGTTGCCGCATCGCCGCCTTCGGCCACATGGGCGACGGCAACATCCACTACGACGTCCTGCGCGGCGACGGCGCCCCAGATGCCCCGCATGCCGCGCGGCGCGACGAAGGCAGCCGCATCGTCCACGACATCGTGGCCTCCATGGGCGGCTCGATCAGCGCCGAACACGGCCTGGGCTCGATGAAAACCGAAGAAGCCAGGCGCTATAAGTCGCCGGTGGAGATCGAGGCGCTGGAGGCCATTCGCAGGGCGCTCGACCCCTTGCGGATCATGAACCCACGGGTGCTGTTCTAGCCCTTGGGCCGGTTGGCCAGATCGGCCACCAGCCTGTCGCCCCACTCGCCGATCGCCTTGGCGTTGAAATAGTAGAGCGCCTGGCGCGCCGCCGGCTGCTGGTTCTGATCCAGGCCGAGCCGTTTCAGCAGCCAGGCCGAGGCGGTCGGATTGCTGCAGCCCAGGCCGTTGGAGAAGAACGCCAGCCGCCCGTTGGCGCGCACGCAGGCCGCCACGTCGGGCGGCGCCGCGGCCCAGGCGGCGTCGAGCTTGCCCCGGTCAAGCCGTCTGACCGCCAGCGCCTCGGCGGCATAGGTCTGCACGGCCTCGGATCCGGCGATGGTCTGCACCCAATCCGCCGAGACGTCAGCGCGCTTGGCGCAGGTTGCGGCCGCGGGCTGCAGCTTGCGGCTGAGCCGCTCCAGCGCCGCGGCGCCGGCGGCCATATCGCCCTGATAGGCGGCGAGGACCCGCGTCTGCTCGGCCGGCGAGAGCTTGGCCCAGACGCAGGCGCCGAGCGTGCCGGCGCGCGCCCCGCCGCCGACCGCCAGCGCCGCCACGAGACCGATGAATGGCGTCCAGGCGGCGCGGCGAAACAGCATGGGTCTGTGATGGCTCACAACCGCCCGGCCCTCAAGCCTCGTAAGGTCTTGGCTTGCCCCGCGAGACGCGGCAAAGCATCGCTCGATGCTCATCGTGCTGTCTCCCGCCAAATCGC
Source organism: Phenylobacterium sp. (assembly GCF_035309685.1). GTDB lineage: Bacteria > Pseudomonadota > Alphaproteobacteria > Caulobacterales > Caulobacteraceae > Phenylobacterium. The sequence continues at coordinate 22,171 of NZ_DATGEX010000001.1, read as the reverse complement.
TCGACTTCACCGCCGCACCGGCCGCCGCGCCGCTGACCGCGCCGCAGTTGACCGCCGACACCGCCGAACTCGCCAAGGCGGCCAAAAAGCTTAGGGCCAGCGACCTGAAGCGGATGATGGATATCTCCGATGAGCTGGCGAAGCTGAACCGCGAGCGGTTCCAGGCCTTCGATCCCGACAGCGAGGACGGCCTGCAAGCGGCCTTCGCCTTCAACGGCGACGTCTATCTGGGCCTGCGCGCCCGCGAGCTGGACAAGAAGGCGCTCAGCTGGGCGCAGGCGAACGTCCGCATCCTGTCGGGGCTCTATGGCGTGCTGCGGCCGCTCGACGCCATCCAGCCCTACCGCCTGGAGATGGGCGTGCGGATCAAGACCAGGCGGGGCATGAGCCTCTACGATTTCTGGGGTCCCAAGGTCTCGCAGACGCTCGACGCGGCGCTGGTCGGCCACAAGGAGCGCACGGTCGTGAACTGCGCCAGCCAGGAATATTTCGGCGCCGTCGACCGCGCGGCCCTGAAGGCCCCGGTGGTCAGCTGCCGGTTCCTGGAAGAGAAGGACGGCGAGGCCCGCATCATGTCCTTCTTCGCCAAGCGGGCCCGCGGCGCCATGGCCCGCTTCGCCATCGACAACCGCCTCGAACGCGCCGCCGACCTGAAGGCCTTCGACCTGGACGGCTACCGGTTCCAGCCCTCGCTCTCCAGCGACGAGGAATTCACCTTCGCCCGGCCGCAGCCGCCGCCCATCGCCCAGATTCGGGCCCAAACCCGCGCCGCCGCGAAAGCCCGGCTGAAAGAGGAGGCCTGACCATGGCCGTGGACTATAAGCTTGAGGGCCAGGTGGCCGTGATCACCGGCTCCACCTCCGGCATCGGCCAGGCGCTGGCGACCGCGCTCGCCGAACAGGGCGTCAATGTCATCCTGAACGGCTTTGGCGATCCGGCGAAGATCGAGGCCGACCGGCTGGCGATCCAGCAGAAGACCAATGCGGCGGTGCGCTACCACGGCGCCGACATGACCAAGCCGGCCGAGATCCGCGACCTGATCGCTTATGCGCACAAGGAGTTCGGCCGCCTGGACATCCTGGTGAACAACGCCGGCATCCAGCACGTCGCCCCGGTCGACGAATATCCTGAGGAAAAGTGGGACGCGCTGATCGCGGTGATCCTGTCGTCGACCTTCCACGCCACCAAGGCGGCGATCCCGATCATGAAGGGCCAGGGCCGCGGACGGATCGTCAACATCGCTTCCGCCCACGGCCTGGTCGCCTCGGCGTTCAAGGCGCCCTATTGCGCCGCCAAGTTCGGCGTCGTCGGCTTCACCAAGTCCTGCGCGGTCGAGCTCGCCCGCACCGGCATCACGGTCAACGCCATCTGCCCGGGCTACGTCCGCACGCCGCTGATCGAGGCCCAGGTGGTCGATCAAGCCAAGACCCGCGGCATCCCGGAGGAGCGGGTGATCGAGGACGTGATCCTGGCGGCCCAGCCCAACAAGACCTTCGTGGACTACAGCCACCTGGCCGGCATGCTGCTCTATCTGGTGTCGGACGTCGGCGCCTCGGCGACCGGCGCCGCGCTCAGCGTCGACGGCGGCTGGACGGCCAACTGATCGGCGCCCGCCCTCAGCGCTTCTGCGGAAGGCCGTCGATCGTGGCCAGCAGGACACTGAGCTCCGGGCGGACCTTGTAGTCCTCCTCGGCGAGCTTGGCCTGCAGCACGCCCTTGGGCGAGATCACATAGATGGAGGCGTAGGGCACGCCCCAGGCGAAACTGTCGGGCTTGTAGCGGACGTCGCGCAGCTTCCAGCGGTCGATGGTCACCGACCCCAGGTCGGAGAGCAGCGGGTAGGTGATGCCGCGCTTCTCGGTGAAGCCGTCCAGCACGTCGGTCGGATCGTAGCTGAGGGCCGCCAGCTTGTAGCCGCGCTGGGCCAGAGGGCCGGGCGCGTCCTTCATGTCCATCAACTGCTTCTGGCAATAGGGGCACCATTTCGCCGAGCGGAAGAAGATCAGCACCACGCCGTTCTTTCCGGAAAGGTCCTTAAGCCCGACCGGCGCGCCCTTCAGGTCGGTGGCGTGGATCGCCGGGACCTTTTCGCCCACGGGCGGACCCACGTCCCAAGCCGCGGCGGCGGCGGCCAGCGGCGCCACTAGGGTCATGGCAAGGACGAAGGCGGCGGTCAGCTTCATCACGGTCTCCGGAGAATGCGGCGTCGCGCACGGACACCCCGCCTTCCATTCGCATGCGGCGGTCAAAGGTTACGCTGCCGCCCGCTTGACGGCGCTGTTTACGGGCCCCTTGACGCGTGGAGACGATCCGGGCCTTTGAACACCCAACGCCTGTTTGAAAGACGAGAGAAGGAGGCTCCGGGCATGGCCTACAAGCCGTTCGACCTGACGGGGAAGGTGGCGCTGGTCACCGGCGGCAATAGCGGCATCGGCCTGGGCATGGCCGACGCCATGGCCCAGGCCGGCGCCGACGTGGTGATCTGGGGCACCAACGCCACAAAGAACGCCGCGGCCGAGGCCAGCCTCAAGGCGCACGGTCGCAAGGTCATGACGGCCAAGATCGACGTATCCGACGAGGCCGCGGTCAAGGCCGGGATGGCGCAGGCCGTGGCCGAATTCGGCCGGGTCGACACGGTCATCGCCAACGCCGGCGTCGGCGGCGGCGCGCCGTCGTTTTCGGAGTTCTCCACCGAGACCTACCGGCGCGTGCTGGCGGTGAATCTGGACGGGGTCTTCTTCACCTTCCGCGAGGCCTGCAAGCACATGGTCGAGCGCGCCGGGAGCGGCGACAAGGCCGGCGGCTCGCTGATCGTCACCTCTTCGCTGAGCGCCATCGACGGCGCCGCGCGCAATGAGGCCTATGCCTCGACCAAGGGCGCGGTGATCTCGATGATCCGCGCCATCGCGGTCGAGCACGCCCGCTATGGCGTGCGCGCCAACGCCGTTCTGCCGGGCTGGATCGCTACCGACATGACCGCGGGCGCGCAGGGGAACGACAAGTTCAACGACGCGGTGATCAAACGCGTGCCGTTCCGCCGCTGGGGCGAGCCGGAGGACTTCGGCGGTATAGCCGTCTACCTGGCGTCGGACGCGTCCCGCTTCCACACGGGCGACAGCTTCCTGATCGACGGCGGCTACGCGATCTTCTGACGCCTAGAGGTCGAGGTGCAGGAACTGGTTGAAGTACGAGGCGTCGTAGTCGCTGAAGGCTTCGCCGTCCGTGAAGCCGTGGGTGCGGTAGAGGGCGAGCGCCGGTTCGAAGGCCTCGCCCCGGCCGGTCTCCAGGCTCAGGCGCGCCAGGCCCCGCGTGCGCGCCTCGCCGATGATGTGGTCCAGCAGGGCCGCGGCGACGCCGCTGCGCAGATGGTCCGGATGGGTGCGGAAGGACTTCAGCTCCCCCTGATCGGCGGCGAACTGGTTGAGCGCGGCGACCCCGGCGATCGCCTCGCCGCGCCAGGCGGTCCAGACGGTGATCTGCGGCTTCTGGAGGCCGGATAGGTCCAGCGCGCGGACATGTTCTGGCGGCGTGTTGGCCTGCATGCCGGCCAGGTGCAGGGCAAGCAGGCGACGCGTGGGTTCGCCCGAAAGGTCGTCGATGCGGATGGCAAGGGTTTCGGTCATGGCGGCGCTTCTGATCGGGCGCCGGCCGCGTCCTTGCAAGCCGTTCGGCGCTCAGAACGGCGGGAAACAGTCGTAGTTGCGCTGGCCGACGATCCTGCCGTCCTTGAAGTCGAGGAAGATGCCCGAAAAGCAGCGCATCTCGTCGCCGGGCTTGAGGTCGCGCAGCGGGATGGCCAGCACGCCGGTCCAGAGGACCTCCAGGCTGACCCGGTCGCCCTGGGCGATCGCGTTCACGACCTCATAGGTCTGCCGCTGCAGGATCGTCAGGCCCCGCTGGCCGTCGGCGGCCATCATGGCGGCGGTGCGCCGGTCCCCGTTCGGCTTCAACGAATTGGGGTGCTCGATCTGCACGATGTCCGGGTCGAACAGGGCCTGGGCGTCGCCAGGTCGGCCCTCTTCCAGCGCCTTCAGATAGGCCCTGGCCGTCGCCAGGTTCGCCGTTTCATCCGCCATCGCCCCGCCTGCCTCCACGTCAAGGTTTGCTTCGTCCGCCGGCGGCGCCATCGTGGCGCAAAATCGAGGAACGCGCCCATGACCATTCATACCAAGCTCTGTGACCTCCTGGGCGTGAGGCGCCCGATCATGCTGGCGGGCATGGGCGGCGTTTCCTACGCAGAGCTGGTGGCGGCGGTGTCGAACGCCGGCGGCTATGGCGTGCTGGGCATGGCCGGCCGCTCGCCGGACTTCATCCGCGAGGAGATGCGTAAGGTAAAGGCCCTGACCGACAAGCCGTTCGGCGTCGACCTGCTGGCGGCCAGCCCCGACAGCCTGACCGCGTCGGTCGAGATCATCATCGAGGAGGGCGCCTCGTCCTTCGTGGCCGGGCTGGGCGTGCCGATGCCGATTATGGAGAAGCTCAAGAAGGGTGGGCTCAAGGTCATGGTGGTGTGCGGGGCGGTGAAGCACGCGGTGAAGGCCGAGCAGGCCGGCTGCGACGCGGTGATCTGCCAGGGCGGCGAGGGCGGCGGGCACACGGGCCTGGTTGGCACGCTCCCGCTGGTGGCCCAGGCGGTGGAAGCGGTGAAGATCCCGGTGGTGGCGGCGGGCGGGCTCTATGACGGCCGAGGCCTGGCGGCCGCGCTGAGCCTCGGCGCGGTCGGCGTCTGGATGGGGACGCGGTTCATCGCCAGCCAGGAAGCCCACGCGGGTCAGATGTACCGCGACGTGATCGTCGAGGCCTCCGACGAGGACACCGTCCGCACCCGCTCCTATTCCGGCAAGCCGATGCGGGTGAAGAAGAACCTCTGGGTCGAGGACTGGGAGAGCCGAGCCGCGGATATCCAGCCCTTCCCACAGCAGGCCATCCTCTCCAGCCGGGCCGGGGCCATGGGTGGCATCGGCGGCCAGATCGAGAACCTCGACATCGACAAGTCCGCCTTCGCCATGGGCCAGTCGGCGGGCGGGGTGCGCGACGTGCTGCCGGCCGGCGAGATCGTGGCGCGGATCATGGCCGAGGCGGAAGCCGCCATTGAGCGGGTCTCGGCGTTGCGGGCCAAGGCGAGCGCCTGACCGCACGAATTTCGTGAGCCGGGCGTGAAACCCGAAGCCTTCGTAGTCGTTTCGCCCCCCAGGACGTAACGGAGACGATCCATGAAACTGACTGTGAAATGCGCGCTCGCCGCCGCGATTGCCTTGAGCGGCGCGGGCCTCGCGGCCACCTCCGCCTCGGCGGCCGTGGTCTGCAACGCCCAGAACGAATGCTGGCACGTCCGCGGCCCGCAACCCGAGTACAAGCCTGAATGGAACATCGTCGTGCACCCCGACAACTGGCGGTGGAACCACGACGAGCACTACCGCTGGCGCGAACACCGCGGCCGGGGCTACTGGCGCGATGGCGTTTGGGTCAGATTCTAGGCCCTAGATCCGATGGCGAGAGGCGCCGCGGGTTCCCGCGGCGCCTTTTTGCTGCGCCCAAGAAACCGGGGGCCGCGCTTGTTTTTCGCGCGGCTTCGCCCTAGCCCTGACGCGGTGATTTGGCGGGGAGGGCGGCAGATGATCCGGTTTCAGTGGGGCGCGCTGGCCCTCTCGATGGGCCTCGTCGCGGCGCCCGCCTTGGCCGCTCCGCCGGTCGAGCCGCAGGTCATCAACCAGATCGCCGACCAGGGCTTCAATCACGGCGAAGTCGCCGACACCCTGGCCTACCTCTCCGACGAGATCGGCGGGCGGATGACCAATTCGCCGGCCATGCGCAAGGCCGAGGCCTGGACGCAAGGCCGCTACAAGGCCTGGGGCCTCAGCAACGTGCATCTGCAGCCGTTTGAGTTCGGACGCGGCTGGTGGATCGAATCCTCCAGCGTGCGCATGGTCGCGCCGCGTCCGGTGATGCTGCACGCCATCCCGATCGCCTGGACGCCGCCCACCAGCGGGCCGCTCTCCGCGCCGGTGATCGTGGCGCCGCTGCGCACGCCCCGCGACTTCGCCGCCTGGCGCGGCAAGCTCAGGGGCAAGATCGTGCTGACGTCCCTGCCGACGCCGGTGGCCGACGCGACGCGGGCGCCGTTCAGCCGTTTGACCGACGCCGACCTCGGCAAGATGAACGTCTATCAAGAGCCGAGCTACGATCCGGAGGCCTCCACGCGCAACGCCGAGCGCCGCCTGTTCCGCAGTCAGGTCGACTCCTTCCTGGCCGAGGAGGGCGCGGTGGCCTCGGCGTCCATGTCGCGCAGCGATGACGGCCTGGTCCACGGCGAAGGCTCCGGCTACCAGGTCGGCCAGACGCCGAAGCTGCCGAGCGTCGAGATCGCCTCGCAGGACTACCGCCGCCTGGCCAGGCTGGCCAAGGTCGGCGAGGTGCGGCTGGAGATCGACAGCAAGGTCCACTTCGACGACAGCGACACCAAGGCCAACAACGTGCTCGCCGAGATCTCGGGCAGCGACCCCAAGGCCGGCTACGTGATGGCCGGCGCGCACCTGGACAGCTGGGTGGCCGGCGACGGGGCGACCGACAACGGCGCGGGCTCTGCGGTGGTGATGGAGGCCGCGCGGATCCTCGCCGCCCTGCACGTGAAGCCCAAGCGGACCATCCGCTTCGCGCTCTGGGCCGGCGAGGAAGAAGGGCTGCTGGGCTCCTTCGCCTATGTGGACCAGTACCTGGCGCACCGGCCGCCGGTGGATCCGAAGTACGCGACGCTGGGTCCCTATTTCGCCTCGGACAGCGCCTTCCCGATCACGCCGCTGCCGGGCTTCAACGAGCTGCAGGGCTATTTCAACCTCGACAATGGCTCCGGCAAGATCCGCGGGGTCTATGCTGAGGGCAATTTCGCCGCCGCCCCGATCCTGAAGGATTGGCTGGCGCCCTTCGCGAGCCTGGGCGCGACGACGGTGGTGGCCGAGCCCACCGGCTCCACCGACCACGTGTTCATGGTCAAGCTGGGCCTGCCGGCGTTCCAGTTCATCCAGGACCCGCTGGACTACGGCTCGGTCACCCACCACACCAACCTGGACACCTTCGACCACGCCAGGCCCGAGGATCTGCGCCAGGCCGCCGTGATCCTGGCGACCATGCTGCTGGACGCCGCCGACACCGACAAACCCCTGCCGCGCAACGTGCTCCCGACCCAGCCGAAGGTGACCGACCCGCTGAAGTACGCGGAGCCGACGCCCAACTGACTACGGCGCCGACGCCAGGTAGCCGTTGGGGTCCCGCAGGAAATGGCGGAAGTCGTCGATGCAGCCGAACCAGGCCTGGGTCTGACCGCGGAAGTGCTCGTAGGGGTCGTCGGCGAACAGCAGGGTCGAGAGCACCACGTGCGCCTTGCCGGTCTTGTCCTCGTAGGCGCGGCATAGGGCCGAGGTCTGATTGAAGGCGTTGATCTGGGCGAAGGTCGGGCCCGGCTTGTCGTCCGGATAGTCGAACTGCAGCGCTTTGCAGGCGCGTCCCTGGGCGTCGCAGGAGGCGAAGAACACGGTGAAGTTCGCCGCCACCGAGGTGACGTTCAGCAAGACCGCCTCGCTGTCCTTGTCCACCAGGGTCGCCTTGCCGCCGGCCAGGTTGAAGATCGCCATGACGCTGGATGGATTGCGCGCGTCGAAGTTGGCCACCGGCGACGGGATGGGGGCGGCCTTGGCCGGGGCGGGCGCAGCGGCCGCGGGCGCCGCAGCGGCCTTCGGCTTCGGCGTGGCGGCGGCGGCCGAGACCGGGATCAGCAGGGCGCAGGCCAGCAGGGCCGGAGTCTTAAACGGCATGGCTGAGGGCTAGCAGACCTCGCCGTCTCGCGCGAGCGTGGCCTTGGCCGGTTTCCGTGGCGTTCCCATATGCGGATGACTAAGCTCGACCGAAGGTCGGGGAGGATTTCATGGCGTTCGCCATCGTTGCAGGCGTGTTTGTGGTGCTGGCCCTGGTGGTCGCGCTCGGGGCTATCAAGATCGTGCCGCAGGGGCGCGAATACACCGTCGAGCGGTTCGGCCGCTACACCCGCACGCTCAAGCCCGGCATCAGCTTCCTGACGCCGTTCGTCGAGAGCATCGGCCAGAAGATCAACCTGATGGAAGAGGTGCTCGAGGTCCCGCAGCAGGAGGTGATCACCAAGGACAACGTCACCGTCCAGGTCGACGCCATCGTGTTCATCCAGGTGATGGACGCCGCGGCCGCCGCCTACCGGGTCACCAACCTGCACTTCGCGATCACCCAGCTGACCATGACCAACCTGCGGACCGTGGTCGGCAACATGGAGCTGGACGAGGTCCTGTCGCAGCGCGACCACATCAACTCGCGCCTGTTGGAGGTGATCGACGCGGCCACCAACCCCTGGGGCGTCAAGGTGGCGCGGATCGAGATCAAGGACCTGCAGCCGCCGCCGGACATCACCAATTCCATGGCGCGGCAGATGAAGGCCGAGCGCGAGCGGCGCGCGGTGATCACCGAGGCGGAGGGCGAGAAGGCCGCCGCCATCGCCCGCGCCGAGGGCTCCAAGCAGTCGGCGATCCTCCAGGCCGAGGGCCGCAAGGAAGCCGCCTTCCGCGACGCCGAGGCCCGCGAACGCTCCGCCCAGGCCGAGGCCAAGGCCACCGAGATGGTCTCCAACGCCATCGCCGCCGGCGACGTCAACGCCATCAACTACTTCATCGCCCAGAAATATGTGGAGGCCTTCGGCAAGCTGGCCGAGAGCCCGCAGCAGCGGACGGTGATCGTGCCCGCCGAGATGGCCGCTCTGGTCGGTTCCATCGCCGGCATCGGCGAGATGGTGAAGATCGCCCAGTCCGAGCAGCCGCCGGTCCCGCCCGCGGGCCAGGCGAACCGTGGCGGTTCGGCCCGGCCCGCGACGCGCGGTGGCACGACCGTCCCGCCGGCGGGAGGCTAAGCCATGGGAGACCCGATGAGCCTCTATCTCGCCCATCCCCTCTGGGCCTGGCTGGCGCTCGCCGGCGTGCTGCTGGTCATCGAGGTGCTGACGGGCTCCGGCTGGATGCTGTGGCCGGCGGGCTGCGCGGCGGTGGTGGCCTTCGCCGCGGCCTACGGCGGCTTGAGCCCCGGCCAGGCCGTGCTGGTCTTCGCGCTGCTCACCATCTCCTCGGTGCTGCTGGCCCGGCGCTATCTGCCCAAGTCGCTGCTGCGCCGCGCCGACAACGACATCAACGACAATGTCGCCCGCCTGGTCGGTCACCAGGGGCGCGTCGTCACCGCCTTTCACGACCGCAGCGGCCGGGTGTTCGTCGACGGCAAGGAATGGGCGGCCGAGGCCGACGACGCCCAGGCTTTGAACGCCGGCGCGCGCGTCGAGGTCACCGGCGTCGCCGGTGCGCGCCTGAAGGTCCGCGCCGCCTGAGTTTCAATCATCGGCTGCATTATCCGATGCCCAACGCCGTTCGCTAAGCCCTTGGAAGTGCGTTGAAGTTTCGCGGTTTCGCACGGTCATCTTGACCCCCGAGACGTATCTGGCGCTTATGTGCGCCGAACGGGCTAAAGCGCCTGAGCAACGTCTGGGAGATACCGAAGTCATGAGGCCAATGAGATTGGGGCTTCTCGCCGCCCTTATCGTCGCCGTGATGGCGCCCGCGATGGCGCACGCCGCCGCCGCCGCGCCCAGCGTCAGTTCCGAGGCGCGCAAGCAAGGCATGGCCGACGCTCCGGCCCTGGTTTCGGCCGCCGGCATGACCTGCCAGGTCTCCGACGCCCGCCTGGCCGGCAAGACCCAGCCCGACAAGAAGACCGGATCGCTGGGCGCCACCGTCTACGAGGTCGCCTGCGGCCCCAATTCGCTGGGCTTCCTGATCCAGACCAACGGCGCCGCCGCGCCCCAGGTGTTCAGCTGCATCGGCTCCAACTACCCCGCCGACATGAGCAAGCCGACGAGCCCCTGCATCCTGCCGGCCAACATCGACCTGATCCCGGCGATCGACGCGCTGGCCGCCAAGTCCAACGCGCCCTGCGCGCCCAACAAGGTGCGCGCCATCGGGCAGACCTCGTCCAACACCCTGTTCGAGGTGGCCTGCGCCGACGGGCACGACTTCGTCATGAGCGGCAGCGTTCCGCTGGACGCCACCAAGCCGGCGACCATCATCAACTGCCTGCAGACCGAGACCTCGGCGTCGGCCAAATGCCTGTTCACCGACGCCGCCGCACGCCTGGCGGCCGAGGATGGGCTGGCCAAGCTTTCCGACGCCTCCTGTGTGGTGAAGGACCGCCGCTACATCGGCCCGCTGGCCGACGGCACCGACGGCTATGAGTTCGCCTGCCAGAGCGGCAAGGGCTTCATCGCCAAGATCACCAGCAAGGGCACGCTGGCCGAAACGCTGGACTGCGCCAAGCTGTCGGGCGGCGGCTGCACGCTCACCGACACCCGCGCGGCCACCGCCGAGCAGGCCGGTCTCTACACCAAGCTCGCCAAGGCCGCGGGTTCCAACTGCGCGGTCACCAAGTACGCCGTCTTCCCGGCGCAGGGCGACAAGGAGACCGTCGAAATGGTCTGCGGCGACGGCAACGGCGCCATCGGCATCTTCCCAGCCACCGGCAAGGGCATGGTGCTGGACTGCGGCCACGCGCTGATCGCCGGCTTCAAGTGCACCCTGGGCAAGGTCGACTACACGGGCCTGACCAACGACCTGAAGAAGTTCGACAAGAAGGAATGCGTGGTGTCGTCCACCGGCCAGCCGCTGAAGGCGCCCGATGGCACGATCCGCCTGGAAGTCGCCTGCTCCGACGGCCTGCCGGGCTACATGATCCAGTTCACCGACGCCCAGACGCCCAAGGACGTGACCGCCTGCAGCTTCGCCGGCAACTGCGTCCTGCCGACCAACAAGAAGAAGGGCTAGGCGCTTTCCCTCCCCGCCTGGGGAGGGTGGCGAGCGAACGCGAGACGGGTGGGGAACAGTGGGCCGGCGTGCTGAGTCGGCGCCCTGACCCATAGTTCCCCACCCTGGCCGTTTCACGGCCTGTCACTCCCCGAAACGGGGAGGGGAGACTAGATCGCCGCTTCGATGAACATCGGGCCGCGCTGGGCCATGGCGCCGGCGAAGGCCCCCTCGAATTCTTCGGCGGTCGTGCAGCGCACGGCCGGCAGGCCCAGGCCCTTGGCCAGCGGGATCCAGTCGAGCGAGGGCTCGCCCAGGCCCAGCAGCTTGGCGGCCTGCGGCCCGGCCTCGCCCGCGCCGGTGCGCATCATCTCGATGTTGAGGATGCGGTAGCTGTTGTTGGCGAAGACCACGACGGTGACGTCGAGGTTCTCGCGCGCCAGCGTCCAGAGCGCCTGGATGGTGTACATCGCCGCCCCATCGCCGTTCAGCGAGATCACCTTGCGCTCGGGGGCCGCGACCGCGGCGCCGACCGCCAGCGGCAGGCCGATGCCGATGGCTCCGCCGGTCAGCGCCAGCACCTCGTGCGGCCGCGCGGTCATGCCCGCCGCGGCGACGCCGGCGCCCGAGGTCACCGCGTCGTCGCAGACGATGGCGCCTTCCGGCATGTGCCGGGCGATCGAGGCGCCGACCGTGTAGGCCGTCTGCTTGCCGCTGGGCGCGGCGTCCGGAAGGGTCAGCGGCTGGCTGGGCCCGGCCTTGGGCGCGCCCAAGGCGTCGGCCAGCGCCGCCAGGCCGGCCACAGCGTCCTCCGCCCGCGCGGCGAGCGTCAGGGTCGCGCAGCCTTCGGGGACCAGGACGCTGGGGCGGTTCGGATAGGCGAAGAACGCCACCGGCTGGGTCGTGCCGGCGAAGACCATCAGGTCGACGCCCTCAAGCTCCGCCAGCGCCATCTCGCCGAAGTACTGCATCTTCTTCGGCTGGAAGGCGCCGGCGCCCCGCGGCTGGCGCGCGACGAAGGTGTCGCTATAGACCGTGACGCCGGCCGCCTGCAGGCGCGCGGCCTGGGCCAGGGCCTCGGCGCGGCAGGCCTGGCCGCCGAGCAGGATCACCGGCTTGGCGGCGGCCCGCAAAGCCTTGGCCGCCGCGTCGATCGCCGCGCCGGAGGGCGCGGGCCGGACCGGCTTCTGGGCCATCACGATCTGCGTCTCGGTCTCCAGCCAGGCGGAGTCCGCCGGCAGGATCAGGCTGGCTGGGCCACCCGGCGGGCCGAAGCTCGCGGCCACCGCCTCGGCGGCGAGGCCCGCGACGTCGTCCGGGCTGTCGGCCGACTTCACCCACACCGAGTTGGGCGCGGCGAGCGCCGGGATGTCGGAGTTCAGCGGCGCGTCGTACTGCCGGTGATAGGTCGCATGGTCGCCGATCACATTGACGATCGGCGTGAAGGCGCGGCGCGCATTGTGCAGGTTCGCGGCCCCGTTGGCGTAGCCGGGACCCAGGTGCAGCAGGGTGCAGGCGGGCTTGTCGGCAATGCGGCCATAGCCGTCCGCCGCCCCGGTCGCCACGCCCTCGAACAGGCAGAGCACCGGCCGCATTTCGGGCTTGCGGTCCAGCGCGGCGACGAACTGCATCTCGCTCGTGCCGGGGTTGGCGAAGCAGGCGGTGACCTCGTTGGCCACCAGGGTCGAGAGCAGGGCGTCGGCGCCGTTCATGAGAACACCATCACATCTGGAGCGGGCGGATCGGCGAACAGCCGCAGGATGGCGCCGGCGCGCCTCTGGCGGGCGAGCGCCTGGGCGATGTAGCCCTTGTCGGTGATCTCGCCGCTCGGCGCGTCGGGCGCGTCGGGCAGCACCAGGGCGCGGGCGACCTTGCCGCCGGAGCCGCGGGCCTGGGCGTTGTAGGCCTCCAGGCCCTTGCGCACGGCGTCGGCGATGGCCGGCGGCGAGAGGCGCGGGTTGGGATAGAGCAGCAGGCCCACCGACGCCTCGCCCTCGCCGCAGACCACCGCGTCGGTCACCGCCCCGCCGATCGCCGAGATCGCCGCGATGCGCAGGTCGCCGACGCCGACGAAGGTCCCAGACGCGAGCTTGAAGTTCTCCGAGAGCCGGCCGTCGAAGATCATGCCTTGCTGCGGATCGTTAGGGTCCACGAACCGCGCCGCGTCGCCCAGGATGTAGAACCCCTCGTCGTCGAAGGCCTGGGCCGAGCGTTCCGGCTGGCCAAGGTAGCCCTTGGTGATCTGCGGCCCCTTGACCCGGAAATCGAACTTGCCGGCGGTCGGGACCAGCCGCACCGAGGTTCCCGGCGCCGGCAGGCCGATCAGGCCCATGACCTCGTTGGGCCAGTGGACGTTGCAGGCGGTGGGCCCGGTCTCGGTCGCGCCATAGCCGGAGGCGAAGCTGATCTTCTCGCCCACCGTGCGGACGGCCACGGCCTGGATGCGGTCGGCGACCGCCTGGCCGAGCGCCGCCCCGCCATATTGCAGCACGCGCACCTTCTCGAAGAACCGCCGCGCGAGCTTCCGATCCTTCTCCAGTTCGTCGACGAACAGCATCCAGCCGGCCGGGACCATGTTCTGATAGGTGGGCGAGATGTCCCCAAGGTTGCGCACCGTCTCGCCGAACCGCGCCGCGGTCGGCTGGCCGTGGTCGATGTAGAGCGTGCCGCCCCGGTGGACCGACATGTGCAGGATCGAATTGGCGCCCAGGCTGTGGCTCCAGGGCGCGGAATTGACCATCACCGGCGGCTCGGGATCGTCGAAGCAGGCGTCGATCTGGGCCGAGTTCAGGCTAATGTTGCCATGGCTGCAGATCACCGCCTTGGGGTGGCCCGTCGAGCCCGAGGTCAGCAGGTACTTCGCCGGGTCGGCGGGCCGGGCGTTGGCGACCTCGCGGCGGCCCTTCAGCATCTCCTCGAAGAGGACATGGCGCGGCCCGGGGTTCTTCGAGGTCACCACCGGCAGGCCGGACAGCCCCGGCTGCAGCAGGCCCTCGGCGAACAGCTCGGCGTCGTCGGTATAGATGCACGCCGGCTTCAGCACGCGGCACGCCATGGCCAGCCGCGCCGGGTTCGCGCCTCTCAGTCCGTATTGTGGCGAGACCGGCGCGATCGGCATCCGCTGGCTCATGGCCGCATAGCTGATCAGCGCGTGGTCGATGCCGTTGTTGGCCAGGATCAGCAGGGGCTCCAGCCGCACCACGCCCATGGCCGCCAGCGCGCCGGCGATCGCCTCCACCTGCTCGTGCGCCTCGCGGTAGGTGAGCGTGCGCCAGCCCTCGCCCGACCGTTCGGCCAGCCACACCCGGCTGGGCGTCTTCATCGCCCAGTGCGCGAGCGCCGCGGTCATGGTCTGGAAGCGGGTGGAGTAGGGCGTCGGATTGCTCAGCACCATCTCGCCGCCGGCGCGATGCTCGATGTCGAGGCGCCGCGGCGCATAGCGGGCGTCGCGGAACGGGGCGGTGGCGAGATTGAGCTCGGCGTTCATGGCCAGAGCCTTATTCCAAGCCCCAACACAGAAGGGAAGCGCGGAAGGGACGGCTCAGACCGAGAGCTAGGCGCTGAGTTCGGCCAGGCGACGGGCCAGGAACAGCCGCTCGGCCGGCGCGGGATCCAGGGCCAGCGCACGGCGCAGGGCTTCGGCCGCCTCCTGCGCGCGGCCGGCCTTGGCGCAGAGGCCGGCGCGGGCGGCCTGGTAGGGCAGCCATTCGGTGAAGCGCGCCGGGCCCTGGATGGCGGCGAGCGCGTCTAAGCCCGCCTCGGCGCCGAGCGCCTCGGCCAGCGCCACGGCGCGGTTGACCTCGGCGACCGGCGAAGGCCGCACGCTGAGCAGATAGTCGTAGAGCGTGGCGATATCGCCCCAGGCGACAAAGCCGGTCTCGCGGCGCGCCGCGTGGGCCGCGTGGATCGCCGCCATCAGCTGATAGGGCCCGCTGTGGCCCAGGCTCGCGGCCCGGCGCATCAGGGCGGCCGCCTCGCCGATCAGCCGCGCGTCCCACAGGCCCACGTCCTGTTCGGAGAGCGGGATCATGGCCCCGCTCGCATCCAGCCTTGCCGGGCGCCGCGACTCGGCGAGCCGGATCAGGGCGGCGAGACCCAGCACCTCCGGCTCATCGGGCAGCAGGTCGACGAGCAGGCCGGAGAGCCGGAGCGTCTCGCCGGCGAGGTCGGCGGCCTCGGTGGCCCCGGCGGCGTCCTCATAGGCCTGGCCGTAGGCGATCTCCAGCGTGGCCAGCACCGCGTCCAGCCGCTCAGGCCAGGCGTCGGGCTCGGGGATCTCGAAGCGGATGCGTGCGTCGCGGATCTTGCCCTTGGCGCGGGTCAGCCGCTGCTGCATGGCGACCTCGCTGGTCAGCCAGGCGCGGGCGATCCGCTCCACCGAGAGGCCGCACAGGGTCCTAAGCGTCAGCGCGATACGCGCCTCCGGCGCCAGCGCCGGGTGGCAGCAGACGAAGATCAGCCGCAGCCGCTCGTCAGGGATCGGCTCGAAGGCCGCCATGGCGATGGTCTCCGGGTCGGGCGTCGGCTCCGGGGCGTCATGCACCGCCTCGGCGCGCACCTTGGCGCGGCGGCCCAGGTCGAAGGCCCGGCGGCGGCCCACCGCATAGAGCCAGGCGGCGGGGTCGCGCGGCGCGCCGTCGCGGCCCCAGGTCTCGAGCGCCCTGAGGCTCGCGAAGCCGAAGGCTTCCTCGGCCATGTCGAGGTCGCGGAAGCGGATGGCCAGCGCGGAGCGGATGCGGTCGCCCGCCTCGCGCACCGTCTGGGCCAGGACCGCCTCCGCGTTCATCGCAGGTCTCCGCGTGTTTGGCGTTCAGCCCAACGGCCAGACCGGCCGGACCTCGATGGCGTAGTTGGGCGGGCCGGGGATCTTCTTGCCCCAGGCGATCGCCGCGTCCAGGTCGGCGGCCTCCACCAGATAGTAGCCGGCGAGCTGCTCGCGGGTCTCGGCGTAGGGGCCGTCGTGCAGGGTCTGGACCCCGCCCGAGGTTCGGATGGTGGTGGCCGTGTCCGAGGGCTTCAGGCGGTTGCCGCCGACCATGGCGCCCTTCTCCTGCAGCTCGGCGCCCAGGCGCATATGCGCGGCGGTGATCTCCTGCATCGCCGCCTCGTCTCCCCGGAACGTCTCGTCGCTATAGATGATCAGCAGATATTGCATGGTCCTCGTCCTTGCTCGGTTGCGCCAGCTTGGCCGACGCGAATGGCCGCGTCACGGGAGAGACGTGCGGAACCCGGCGCATTCGACAGGCCCTCGCGAGATTCAGCGGCTCTCGGGCGGGACGTAGTTTTCGACCAGGCGGCGCAATTGGGCGATGGCGGCGGCGGCCGGCGAGCTGCGTTGGCGCCAGACCATCAGCGCCATGGCGCCCAGCGTCGCGCCGATGAACGGGATCGGCCCGAACAGCCAGGCGGCCGCGGCGAGCGCGAAATAGTAGCCGCGCACCCCGCTGCTGAACGAGCTGAGCGCCGGGTTCAACAGGCGGCCGACCAGCTCGCCGAACGCGCGGCTGGTCTCTTCATCCACGTGCGGCGGCGTCGCGCCGACCGCGGCGAGCGCATAGTTCAGTTGGCGGATCGCCCAGATGAAGTCGAGCAGGCCGCGCGCCAGGGTGATCACGACCAGGGCCAACTGACCCTCGAACAGCAACCGCGAGGAGGTCTGCACCACGCCCAGGCTCGAGACGTGTTGGTACGCCTGGCCGCCGAACAGGGCGCCGGAGGAGGCGGCGATCAGCAGCAGGTTGGAGGACGCGAAGAACGACGATGAGCTGAGCGTCTGGCCCAGCAGCTGGCCGTCCATCAGACGGTTCTCTCGCCTGGCCATGTTGCGCATCCAGGCGACGCGCAGGACGGTCAGGTCGGCGTTGATCACCGCCCCGCCGCGCTGGCCCAGCAGGGCGAGCAGCGGCTGATAGAACAGCCAGCACACCGCGAACAGCGCGAAGGCGGCGATGTTCAGGGGGTCGAGTTCAATCATGTTCGATCAGGCTCGTGACGTTGGTGTTGCGTAGCCGCGCCGCCACCACCGCGCCGGCCAGCATGACCACGCCGACGTAGATGTAGAACCGGCTCTCCACGTGGCTCTTCTTCAGCCACTCGGCGACATATTCCGCCGTCCCGCCGAACAGCACATTGGCCAGAGCGTAGGGCAGCGAGACGCCGAGCGCGCGCACCCGGGCGGGGAACAGCTCGGCCTTCACCACCGCGTTCACCGCCGCGTAGCCCGAGTGGCAGAGCACCAGGATCATGATCAGGCCGAAGGCGGCGGCCGCGGCATGGGCGTGGCTGATCGCGGTCATCACCGGATAGGTCGCGAAACCGCCCGCCGCCAGGCCGACGGCCATGGTGGTCTTGCGCCCCACCTTGTCGGACAGCCAGCCGACCAGCGGCTGGATCAGCATGTAGAGCACCAGCACGCCGGCCATGAT
Organism: Phenylobacterium sp.; assembly: GCF_035309685.1. Lineage (GTDB taxonomy): Bacteria > Pseudomonadota > Alphaproteobacteria > Caulobacterales > Caulobacteraceae > Phenylobacterium. The sequence continues at coordinate 4,893 of NZ_DATGEX010000001.1, read as the reverse complement.
CGAGGTCCCGGTCGCCTTGGAGAAGCCAGCGGTGTTGACCAGGAATTTCTGCATGTAGGTGGTGTAGGCATAGAAGCTGAGCGAGCCGGCGGCGGTCAGCACCATGATGATCGCCACTTCGCGCGGATGCTCGCGCACCAGCGTCCCGGTGCGGCCGCGCTCGGTGGCCGCTGTGGTCTCGGTGAGGAAGGCGCTGGTCTCCTCCAGCCGCGTCTGCATCCAGAAGACCACGATCGCCAGCAGGCCGCCGATGGCGAAGGGGATGCGCCAGCCCCAGGCGTTCAGGTCCTGCGGCGAGAGCGTGTTCTGCAGCACCACCAGAACCAGGAGCGCGGTGACCTGGCCGCCGATCAGGGTGGTGTACTGGAAGGACGACCAGAACCCCCGGTGGGTCTTGCCGGCCATCTCCGACATGTAGGTGGCGCTGGCGCCATACTCGCCGCCGAGCGAGAGGCCCTGCACCAGGCGCGCGGCCAGCAGGCCGTACTGCGCCAGCGCGCCGATCTGGCCGTAGGTCGGCAGGATGGCGATGGCGAAGGAGCCCAGGCACATCAGCGCCACCGCCAGCGTCAGCGCCGTGCGCCGCCCGGCCCGGTCGGCGTAGATGCCCATCAGCCAGGCGCCGATCGGACGCATGACGAAGCCCGCGGCGAAGATGGCGGCCGTCTGCAGCTGCTGGGCAGTGGCGTCGCCCTTGGGGAAGAACTGGGCGGCGAAATAGAGGCTGGTCGAGGAATAGGCGAACCAGTCGTACCACTCGACGAGGTTGCCCGCCGACCCGCCCAGGATCGCCTTGATCCGCGAGAAGGCTGATCTCGGTCGCTCCGCCGTCAACGCGCCCGTCGCCATGCATCCCCCCGGAAATTGCTCAGGGGGATGCTAGGCGAGATTTAGCGCCGCGTCAGGCTCGCTAGATTTTCCCGAGCAGGACCAGGACGACGATGATCACCAGGATCAGGCCCAGGCCGCCGCTCGGATAGTAGCCCCAGCTGCGCGAGTGGCCCCAGGTGGGCAGCGCGCCCAGCAAAAGCAGCACCAGGATGATGATCAGGATCAGGCCCACAGCGTCTCTCCTCCGTCTGTTGTCCAAGGCCAAGCCAACGGACGGTCACGGCGGAGGTTCCGGCAGGGTGCGGGTCTGAGAGGGCCTAGTCGGCCGCGTCGGCGGTGTGCAGGTGGGCGTCGGTGTCGCGCACGCCCAGCGAATACATCAGCCCGATCCAGCCGCCCTTGATGCGCGGCAGCAGGGTGAGCGTCAGCGCCGCCAGCGGGATCAGGATCAGCGGCAGGGAATAGGCCGGGTTCGAGCGCCAGACGATCGGGAACAGCAGCATCGGCGCCACCACCAGGTGCCCGATGACGACGATGGTCAGATAGGCCGGGCCGTCATCGGCCGGATAGCGCGCCAGATCGGTGTCGCAGGTTTCGCAGCGGCCGTTGACCTTCAGGTATTTCCAGAAGAGCGCGCCCTTGCCGCAGGCCGGGCAATGGCCCGCGAGGCCCCGGAAGACCGAACGCCGCAACGGATGGATGATCTCAGCCATGGCGCCGATATGGGCCCGAACGTCCCCGTTGGGAAGGTGGCCCGGCGCATCCGCCGCAGGCTATTTTGGCGCCGCGTCTGTGAGTTTTCGGCCGCCTCGCGCGGTCCGCTACTTCTTGACGTCGTCGGCGGTCTTGGTGACGGCGTGGCCGGCGGCCTGCACGTCCTTGCCCACCCCAGCGACGGTGTTGCAGCTGGCCACCAGCAGGGCGGACGCAGCCGCGGCGAGCACGATCAGTTTGCGCATAGAGAACTCCCCAGACTTCAGGACGCCATCTCCACGATGCGCGGCCTGAGGTCAAGCTTGTGAATGTTTTGCGACGCGTCGGCCTTTGCGGCGAAGGGCGAGAGGCCGCGGATGACCAGCCGGCCGCGCCCCGCTAGGGTGGCGCAATCAACAGGAGGACGACCATGGCCGACGGTTCCGTCGCGGGTTTCACCCAGGACAAATTCGCACCGGTCCGCGAGGCCTTCGCGGCCAATTTCGCCAGCGGCGCCGACGTCGGCGCCTCGTTCTGCGCGACGCAGGACGGCGAGACGGTGGTCGACCTTTGGGGCGGGTTCGCCGACGCGGCCAAGACGAGGCCCTGGGAGAAGGACACCATCGTCAACGTCTACTCGACGACCAAGACCATGACCTTCCTGACCGCGCTGTTGATCGCCGACCGTGGCGAGCTCGACTTCGATGCGCCGGTCGCCCGCTACTGGCCGGAGTTCGCCGCCAACGGGAAGGCGGACATCAAGGTCAGCCACCTGATGGCGCATTCCGCGGGCCTCTCCGGCTGGCGGGAACGGGTCACCACCGAAGACCTCTACGACTGGGACAAGGTCTGCGCCCTGCTGGCGGCCCAGGCGCCCCTGTGGGAGCCCGGCACGGCGTCGGGCTATCACGCCATCACCCAGGGCTATCTGGTGGGCGAGGTGGTCCGCCGCATCACCGGCAAGTCGCTCGGGACCGTGTTCCGCGAAGAGATCGCCGAGCCCCTGGGCGCGGATTTCTGGATCGGCCTGCCGGCGTCGGAGGACGCGCGGGTCGCCGAACTGATCCCGCCGCCGCCCGGGCAGGGGGCCGGTGAAGGCCAGCAGACCGAGATCCAGAAGATCAGCTTCAACAATCCGACCGTCGACGTCTCCGCCACCAGGACGCGCGGCTGGCGCGGCGCCGAGATCCCGGCCGCCGGCGGCACGGGCAACGCCCGCTCGGTCGCCGAGATCCACACGATCCTGGCCAATGGCGGCGTCGCCAAGGGCAAGCGCTTCATGTCCGAGGCCGGCTGCCGCAAGGCGCTCGAGCTGCAGATCGAAGGCCCCGACCTGGTGCTGGGTATGCCCGCCCGCTTCGGCATGGGCTTTGGCCTGGCCGGTGGAACGGTCCCTCTGCCGAACCCGCAGGACAGTATGTACTGGGGCGGCTACGGCGGCTCGATCATCATGATCGACATGAAGGCCCGCACCACGCTCTCCTACGCCATGAACAAGATGGCCGGCACAACCACCGGCGACATGCGCGCCTTCGGCCTGGCCATGGCGGCCTGGGCGGCGTTCGGGGTGGTGTGAGCGGCGGCGCGCTCGCCCAGGCGATCCTGGCGGTCCACCTAGGCGTGATCGCCTTCAATGTGCTGGGCCTGGCCGCCATCCCGCTGGGCGCGGCCCTGGGGTGGCGCTGGGTGCGCGTGCGGTGGTGGCGGCTCGCGCACCTGGCCTCCTGGGCGGTCGTCGCGGTGCAGGCGGTGCTCGGCCGAGCGTGCTTCCTGACGCTCTGGCAGGACGAACTGACCGGCGCCCAGGCCCACCCGCCGCTGATCGAGCGCTGGGTGGAGAACGCCATCTACTGGCCCCTGCCGATCTGGGCGTTCGCCGCGATCTACCTGGCGCTGTTCGCCCTGGTCGCAGCCATGTGGTGGCTGGTCCCGGTGTGGCGAGGCGCCTGACGGCGAGGGCTCAGTGCTTGCCGAGCACCACGCCGATCAGCCAGCCTTCGCCCTGCTTGAGCACGAAGACCTCGTGCGGCGGCAGGTTGTTGATCTGCATGGCGAGGTCGACGGGCAGGGTGGCCGTATCCACATCCTGGTGCTGCCACCCGAAGCTGATGCGGTTCTGCTTCAGGAGATCTTCGACGCCCTGCAGGGTGTGGATCGGCCCCATCTTTTGAAGGAGTTCGGCCGGAATCGGGCCCGTTCGCAGGGTCTCGGTCTCGAAGATGACGGTGTGCAGCGGGGCAGGCTTGGCCGCGGGCGCCTGCGCCGGCGCGGCGGACGCCGTGGCGAGCGCGGCCGCCAGGGCGGCGCCGGCGAGGCCCCGCCCACGCACTAGTCGGCGTCCATTTTCAGCGCGGCGATGAAGGCTTCCTGCGGAATCTCCACCTTGCCGAACTGGCGCATGCGCTTCTTGCCCGCCTTCTGCTTGTCCAGGAGCTTACGCTTGCGGCTCATGTCCCCGCCATAGCATTTGGCGGTCACGTCCTTGCGCAGCGCCCGCACCGTCTCGCGCGCGATGATCCGCCCGCCGATCGCCGCCTGGATCGGGATCTGGAACATGTGCGGGGTGATCAGCTCCTTCATCTTCTCGACCATGCCGCGCCCCCGCGCCTCCGCCCGGTCGCGGTGCACCAGCATGGAGAGCGCGTCCACCGGCTCGGAATTGACCAGGATCGACATCTTCACCAGGTCGCCGACCCGGTAGTCCTCGATGGCGTAGTCGAAGGAGGCGTAGCCCTTGGAAACGCTCTTCAGCCGGTCGTAGAAGTCGAACACCACCTCGTTCAGCGGCAGGTCGTAGACCACCAGCGCGCGGCTGCCGACGTAGCTCAGCTCACGCTGCGAGCCCCGCCGGTCCTGGCAGAGCTTGATGACGCTGCCCAGGTACTCGTCCGGGGTCAGGATCGTCGCCTTGATCCAGGGCTCGGCGATGGTGGCGATCTTCACCGGGTCGGGCATGTCGGCGGGGTTGTGCAGCTCCACCTCCGAGCCGTCGGTCAGGCCGATCTTGTAGATGACGCTGGGCGCGGTCGCGATCAGGTCGAGGTCGAACTCGCGGCTCAGACGCTCCTGGATGATCTCCAGGTGCAGCAACCCTAAGAACCCGCAGCGGAAGCCGAAGCCCAGCGCCGCGCTGGTCTCCATCTCGTAGCTGAACGAGGCGTCGTTCAGGCGCAGCCGCCCGATCGCGGCGCGCAGGTCCTCGAAGTCGGCGGCGTCCACCGGGAAGAGGCCGCAGAACACCACCGGCTGCACGTCGCGGAAGCCGGGCAGGGCGGCCTCGGCGGGGCGCTTCTCGTCGGTGATGGTGTCGCCGACCGCGGCCTGGGCGACTTCCTTGATCTGGGCGGTGATGAAGCCGATCTCGCCGGG